>NZ_JBFBCC010000035.1:0-61080 GCF_040682955.1 Amycolatopsis sp. NPDC051045 | reverse complement strand
AGACAGCTCCACTTCACAACCGGAGGCCTTCACCTGTCAGCACGACAGGCCGTCACCGCCCAACCCGGAACAACGTCCCTGGACATCACACCTAGAGCCCGCGGATCGCCCTCGAGGAATACGCCCGGTCACCCCGGACGCGGGTCAGCCACGCTCCAGGCGCGCCAGCTCCCACGGGTCGTGGGCGCTGAAGATCGTCACCTCGTCGCTGTGCCGCCGCGCCAGCTCGCGAAGCCGGGCCTGCGTGCCCAGGCGCAGGTCGTGATGGACTTCCGAGCCGGTCTGGACGACGTCCAGCACCGGGTGCGGCTCAGGGTCGGCCACCAGTTCGCGGTGGTAGTAGTACGCGTCCCCGCAATGCAGCAACCAGCGCGTGCCGTCGTGCACAGCTACCCCGGCGTGGCCCGCGGTGTGGCCGCCGAGCGGGATGAGCCGGATGTCCGCCGAGACGCCGGTCAGCGCCACCGAAGCGAAGCCGAACCAGTCGTCGCCGGCGGGCGGCTCGTAGGTCTCCCACTTCGGGCCGTGCGCCCAGTGCGCCGGCCGGTACCGGAAGCTCGGTGCCTCGGCCAGCGCCGCGTCCAGCTCCGCGGCGAGGACGTGGACCCGCGCGTCCGGAAAGTCGGGCAGGCCGCCGCAGTGGTCGACGTCGAGGTGGGTGACCACGACGTGCCGCACGTCCTCGGGCGCGAAGCCGAGCCGGGCGACCTGCCGGACGGCGGTCTCGTCCTCGGTCAGCAACGGCTGCGCCATGGTGACCCAGTCGCCCCCCAGCGTGGCGGTGGGGTCACGGACGTCGTCGAGGCCGAGGCCGGTTTCGACGAGCACGAGGCCGTCGTGCTCGGTTTCGGCGAGCAGGCAGTGGTTGACCGCGTGCGCGGTGGGCAGTCCGGGGGCTTCGATCTGCCGCACGGACCCGCAGTTGAGGTGGTGGATCTTCATGCCGTCATCGTCCGACTTGAACTACGCTTCAAGTCAAGCTCTCGCCTGGAGGTCGCGATGACCCTGCTCGACATCGCCGAAGTCGCCGAAAAGTCCGGTCTGGCGCCGTCGGCGCTGCGGTTCTACGAGAAGCGCGGGCTCGTCGAACCGGCCGGCCGCAACGGCCTGCGTCGCACGTACCACCCGGACGTCCTGCGCCGCCTCGATCTCGTGGCCTGCGCGCGCGGAGCCGGATTCACGATCGCGGAGATCGCCAGGTTCCTCGTGGCGACGCCGAGCGACGACGCGCTGCGCGCCCGGATGGCGGTCAAGGCGACCGAGCTCGACGACGCCATCGCCCGGCTCACCCGCATGCGCGACAGCCTCCGCCACGCCGCGACCTGCGACCACGTGCCGCTGGTCGAGTGCCCGGACTTCAAGGCGGCGATCGCCTAGGCCCCTGCCGAAAGTCGGGGGTGGCCCGCGACCGTCGTCCGATGCCTCCGCCACCACGGAAACCCCAGACTCCCGGTACAGGCGAAACCGGGAGGAACGAATGATCACGCTTCGAGGGCTCACGAAGCGCTACGGGGATAAGACCGTCGTCGACGCGCTCACCTGCGACGTCGCCCCGGGCCAGGTGACCGGGTTTCTCGGCCCGAACGGCGCCGGGAAGTCGACGACCATGCGGATGACCGTCGGGCTCGACCACCCGCAGGCGGGCGAGGTCCTGGTCGGCGGGCGGCGCTACGCCGAGCTGCGGCACCCGCTGCGCGAGGTCGGCGCGCTGCTCGACGCCAAGGCCCTGCACCCCGGCCGCAGCGCCGGGAAGCACCTGCTGGCCATGGCACGCAGCAACGGCATCGCCGCGAGCCGCGTCGAAGAGGTGCTGGCGACCGTCGGGCTTTCGGACGTCGCCGGCAAGCGGGCCGGCCAGTTCTCGCTCGGCATGGGGCAGCGGCTGGGCATCGCGGGCGCGCTGCTCGGCGATCCCGGCGTGCTGCTGTTCGACGAGCCGGTCAACGGCCTCGACCCGGACGGCGTCCGCTGGGTGCGGCAGCTGATGCGGTCGCTGGCGGCCGAGGGGCGGACGGTGTTCGTCTCGAGCCACCTGATGAGCGAGATGCAGCTGACCGCCGACCACCTCGTGGTGATCGGCAAGGGCAGGCTGCTGGCCGACGCGCCGGTCGCGGAGTTCATCGCGGGCAACTCGCGGACGACGGTGTCGGTGCGCGTCCCGGCCGACGGCGACCGCGACGCGCTGGACCGGCGGCTGCGTGCCGAGGGCGGGCTGACCCACCCCGGTGAGCCGGGCGAGCTGGTGGTCGACGGCCTCGACGTCACCCGGGTCGGCGACCTCGTGCACGAGCTCGGGATCCGCGTGCACGGGCTCGCCGAGCAGACGGCGTCCCTCGAGCAGGCGTACATGGAACTGACCGCTTCTTCGGTGGAATACGGGGTGTCGGCATGACTACTACCGGAGTACGGGGCGGCTTGTCCGGGGCGGTGGCCGCGGAGTGGACGAAGTTCTGGTCGGTCCGGGCGACGTGGTGGTGCCTGGTGACGGGAACCGCGTTGATGCTGGGCTACGGCACTCTGTCGGCCATCGCCCAGCGCGTCGGCGACCAGCCGCAGGGCGCCCACATGATCGCGCTCGGCGGCGGCTTCTACCTGACCCAGTTCGCGGTGATCGCGCTGGCCACGCTGTTCGTGACGAGCGAGTACGCCGGCGGCGGCATCCGTTCGACGCTGCTGTGGACGCCGGTGCGCTCCCGGGTGGTGCTGGCGAAGGCGGCGGTACTGGCGCCGGTGCTCTTCGCCTACGGAGTGCTGTTGTCGTGTGCGGGAATGGCTCTGGCCGGGGCGGTGATGCACGGCCACGGCCTGCCGACGACGCTCGAAGCGGGCTTCACGACGGCTTCGGGCATGGGCGGGTACTTCGCGCTGCTGAGCCTGCTGTGCACGGGAATCGGCTGGGCCCTGCGCAGCGCGGCCGGAACGCTGGTGTCGGTGATCGTGCTGCTGGTCCCGCTGCCGCTGATCGTGGCGTCGCTGGGCCTGTCCGAGGCGATGCCGTACTTCCCGGGCATCGCGGGGGTGAACGCGATGGTCGAGGCGGGGCAGCCGAACCCGATCACGATGACGGTCGCACCGTACGCACCGTGGGTGGGCTTGGTGATCTGCGCGGCCTGGGCCGCGGCGGCCCTGTTGGCCGGCGCGGCGGTGTTGCGCCGCCGCGACGCCTGACGTCGAAGGCGCTCCGGTGTCACCGCGCGGACTCTTCCGTGGGCCGGAGCGCCTTCGGTTCGTAGCTTCGCAGAACGAGCGACGTGGTGACCGCGCCGAACCGGGCGATGCCGTCGACCACCTCCTCCAGGCGCCCGGCACCGGCCGAGTGCACGTCGAGGAGGAAGCAGTCCTCCCCGGTGAGCCGCGAGACGCCGACGATGTCGGGCACCCGTGCGAAGTGTTCGAGGCAAGCGGCGATCCGGGCGTGCGTGGTCCGCAGCCGGATCACGGCGTGGATCGGCAGGCCCAGCCGGGCCGGGTCGACGACGGCCCGGTAGCCGGTGATCACCCCGGACCGCTCCAGGCGTTTGATCCGGGCCGTCACGGCCGGCTGCGAGAGGTTGACCCGCCGGCCGAGCTCGGTGACCCCGAGCCGGCCCTCCCGCTGGAGGACCGCGAGGATCTCCCGGTCGATCGCGTCGAATGATGCCGAGGTCTCGTTCCCCATCTGCCTTCCGTTCATCGGCGGCGAGCCAAGTTCACCGGTCGGTGCGGCACAGTGGCCGCCATGCGCTACGTGATCATCCCCGGAATCGGCGGCTCGGACGAGGAGCATTGGCAAAGTCTCTGGCAGGCGGAGTGGGGATCCGCCGCGGTACGCATCACCCCCGCGTCGTGGGACGAGCCGGACCTGGCGGACTGGTGCACGGCCATCGGCCACGCCGTCGGCCGGGCCGGACCCGGCGATGTGGTGCTGGTCGCACACAGCCTCGGCTGCCTCGCCGCGGCCGCCTGGGTCACCCGCCACCCCGCGGCCGCCGGTGGCGTGTTCCTCGTCGCTCCGCCCGACGACACCGCACCCGCGTTCCCGGCCGCCGCCGGCACGTTCACCGGCTTGGCCCCGGAGCCGCTCGGGATCCCCGGGCTGGTCGTGGCCGGCGAGAACGATCCGTACAGCCCGGACGCCGGCCGCGGGTGGAGCGCGGCCCGGCGGCTGGACCGGATCAGCGCCGGGCACTCCGGGCACCTCAACAGCGCGAGCCGGCTCGGCCGGTGGGACTTCGGCCGAGCCCTCCTGACCGCGTTCACGGCCGGGCTGGGGACGACCGGCTAACCGACGCCGATCCCCGCCAGGATCTCCCGGGCGCTCGTGACCAGCGACTCCAACGTCGGCGGCGCCAGAGAGCCCGTTCCCGCCAGTGCGCCGAAGATCGTCCCCTCCATCCAGTCCACCACCACCCTGGCGTGCCGGGACGGGTCCGCCGAACCGGCCGCCGCGAGCGCCGCGGCCGCCTGGCGGCGGATCAGCAGGCCGCCCTCGTCGTACACCGCTCGCAGCTCCGGGCGCCTCGTGGCCTCCAGCGCGAACTCGTACCGCGCGAGCATCCGCGTCCGGCCCGAAGTGATCGCCTCGTGCGCGTAGCCCGCGATGAACTCCGCCAGGTCGCCGCCGGGCGACGGCGAGGCCTGGTCCAGGAAGACGATCCGCGCGATGGTCAGCTCCAGCAGCGCCGCCCGCGTGCGCGCGTAGTACGACGTCGATCCCGCCGGCAGTCCCGCGGCGCGGTCGACCGCGCGGTGGGTCAAGCCGCGCATCCCCTCCGCCGCGAGCACCGCAATCGCCGCGTCGCCGATCACATCCCGTCGCTCCACAACCGCACTCTACAGGTGTAGAGTTCTCTACACCTGCAGAGGAGGCGATATGCACGCGATAGTGATCGGCGGCGGCATCGGCGGACTGGCGGCGGCCGTGGGGCTGCACCGGGTCGGCTGGACGGTCACCGTCCTCGAGAAAGCCCCGGAGTTCGGCGACGTCGGCGCCGGGATCTCGCTGTGGCCGAACGCCCTGCGCTGCCTCGACGAACTCGGCGTCGACCTGGGGGACCGCTTGGCCCCCCAGCAAGAAGGCGGGTTCCGCGACCCCCGTGGCCGCCGGATCGCCCGCTACGACGGCGCCGAGTTCGAACGCCGGCACGGGCGGCCGCTGGGCGCGATCCACCGGCGCGACCTCATCGCCGCCCTCCGGAACGCCGTCCCGGCCGAAAGCCTGAAAACCGGCACCGAAGTCATCGAAGCCGGCGAAGACGGGCTGGTCCGCTTCACCGGCGGAGAACTGCGCGCCGACCTCGTCGTCGCGGCCGACGGCATCCACAGCCGGGTCCGGCACGCGCTCTTCCCGGACCACCCGGAGCCGGTGTACGCGGGCAGCACGGCGTTCCGTGGCGTCGCGCACCACCCCGGAGCGAGGTTGAGCACGAGCTTCGGCCGCGGCATCGAGATCGGCGTCCTCCCGCTGACCGGCGGCGACGTCTACTGGTGGATCTCGTCCGTCGCCGAACCGGGCGCACGGCCCGTCGACCTCGAGAAGACCTTCGGCGACTGGCACGAGCCGATCCCGGCGCTGCTGGCCGCTACTCCGCCGGAAGCCGTGCTGCACCACGACCTCTACTACCTCGGCACCCCGCTCGGGACGTTCACCCGAGGCCGGATCGCGCTGCTCGGCGACGCCGCCCACGCGATGCCGCCGTTCCTCGGCCAGGGCGGCTGCCAGGCCATCGAGGACGCCGTCGTGCTCGCCCACACGATGTCCACAGAGGACAATGTCAAAGCCGCGCTCGAAAGCTACGACCGGCAGCGACGGCCACGCAGCCAGAAGGTCGTCCGCGAGTCCGTCCGGATGGGCAGGCTCGGCCCGCAGCTGACCAACCCGGTCGCGACGGGACTGCGCACGGCCCTGCTGAAGGTCCTCCCGGCCAAGGCGACCGCCCGCGCCGGCGCGGGGATCACGGGGTGGCGGCCGCCGCGTCTCCCCCGACCAGTCCCGCCTCGTACGCCGTGATCGCCGCCTGCACCCGGTTCTTCACCCCGAGCCGGGTCAGGATCGTGCTCACGTGCGCCTTCACCGTGCCCTCGACGACGAACATCTTCGCCGCGATGTCCGCGTTGGACAGTCCCGACCCCAGCAGCGTCAGCACTTCCCGCTCGCGCGGGGTCAACGCGGCGATCCGCTCACGGGCCGCCGCGGCGCGCGCCAGCTGCCCGCCGGAGAGCCGGGCGATCACCCGCTGCGCCACTTTCGGCGAAAGGAACGCGGCCCCGCCGGCGACGGCGTGGATGCCGGCCAGCAGCTCCCGCGGATCGCCCGACTTCAGCAGGAACCCGCCCGCGCCGAGGCCCAGAGCGCGTTCGATGTAGTCGTCCTCCCCGAACGTGGTCAGCATGATCACGCCAGTGGCCGGCAGCAGCCGCCGGATCTCGGCGGCCGCGCCGAGGCCGTCCAGTCCCGGCATCCGGATGTCCAGCAGCACCACGTCCGGGTGCGTGGCCAGCACCTGCGAAACCGCTTCCCGGCCGTCGGCGGCCTCGGCGACGACCTCGATTTCCGGGTCCGCACCGAGGATCGCCGCCACCCCCGCCCGCATCATCGCTTCGTCGTCGGCCAGCACGACCCTGATCACGGTGCCCCCTCGGCGAACCTGTCCTTGGCGACCAGTCTCCCATCGGCGAAACACAGCCGGTAGGCGGCGTAGTCGTTGTCGAGCCACGACCTCCCGGTGCCGTAGTACTCGCACGCGACGCCGGGCACCGCCGGCAGCGGCGGCTCGCCCCGCACCGGGCGGGCGACGCGCTCGCGTTCGGGCAGCTGCGACGCGAGTTCGGCTCGCGGCTGCCCGATCCGCAGTCCGTCGTAGGCCGGGCCGGGCAGCTCCGAGGAGGTCCACTGGTAGAGGAACGCGATTCCGGCGATCGCGAGGAGCATCCCGAACAGGGCGAGCGGGACGGCGACGGCCTGGATCAGGCTGCGCCGCACGTCGCGCCGGGCCAGCTCGAGGGCCTGGGCCGACGTCGACGGCCCGGCCTCGTCGTCGTCGGCGACCTCCGGCAACTCGCCCGGCGCGGCCTCGTGCGGCAGCGTCGCGGTGACGGCGAACCCACCGCCGTGGGGACCGGCCCGCAGCGAGCCGCCTACGAGCCGGACGCGCTCGCGCAGGCCGATCAGCCCGACGTGCCCGGACGCGGCCCCGGGCAACGGCCCGGCGGGCGGCGGCGCGTTGACCACGCTGACGTCGGTCCGCGAGCCGGCACTGGCCACCCGGACCGTGACGGCGGCGCCCGGCGCGTGCTTCGCCACGTTCGTCAGGGCTTCCTGCACCACGCGGTAGGCGGCCCGGGCGACCATCGGCGGCGCCTCCGCCGTATCCACTGTGGACTCGATGTGCAGCCCGGAGGCCCGCGCCCGGGAGATCAGCTCCGCGAGGTCGCCCTGCACCGGTTCGACCGGTGCGGCGTCCTCACGCAGCACGCCGATGATCTCGCGCAGCCGGTCGGTCGCCGCCGCGGCGCTGGTCCGCAGCTGCGCGGCTGCGTCGCGCTGAGCGTCGTCCAGCCCGCCCGCGACCTCCAGCGCGGCGGCGCGGACGGCGATCAGGCTCAGCTCGTGCCCCAGCGAGTCGTGCATGTCGCTGGCGATCCGCGCGCGTTCGCGCAGCCGCGCCTGCCCGGCGACCAGCCGCTGCCTGCTCTCCATCTCCTCGGCCCGGCGCCAGCCCGTGCGGGCGAGTTCGCCACGCACCCGGACGTACCGGCCGAGCAGCCACGGCGACAGCCCGGCGAACACGAGGATCGCCACCATCGCCGCCCAGTCACCGAGGCCGTCCGGCCCGACGAGCAGCGCCAGCGGCAGCCCGAGCACCGCGACAGCCACCCCGGTCAGGATCCCGGGACGGGCGCGCGGCATCCGCAGCCCGGCCTGGTAGCTCATCGCGACCAGCACGAAGACCACCCACACCGGCACGCGGTCGCCGTACGGGAACGGCACGGCCAGCGCACCGGCCAAGGCGACGCCGAGCGAGAGGGCGGGGTACCGCCGGGCCGTCGCCACCGAGCCGGCCACGACGGCGAGGCCGCCGGCCAGCTCGCCGTACGACCGGCTCTCCAGCGTGCCCACGACGACGGTGAACGCGAGGAACAGCCCGACGCCGACGTCGAGCACCCACCGCCACCTGCGCTTCGTCACCTCCCGCACGGGTTCGAAGCTACAAGGCGGGCCGGCGGCCGACCACTGCCGAAAGTCAACCTTTCAGCGTGTCCACGAACGCCAGGGTCTGCGGCCAGGACAGCGCGAACGCCTCGGCGTTGACCTCGGTGCCGTGCCGCGCGGAGTCGCTGAAGCCGTGTTCGGCACCGGGGAAGTGCTGGGTGAACGTCGCGCCGCGCGGCCGTGACTGCAACGCCGTCTGCAGCCGGGAGAACGTCTCGTGCGAGACGACCGAGTCGGCCTCGGGGTAGGCGACGAGCACCGGCGCAGTGATCTCTGTCGACAAAGCGACAGCGTCGAGGTCGTGGTTCGGCGGCGCCGGGTCGCGGACCGTCGGGTGGTAGGCGACGACCCCGGAAAGCCGCTGGTCACGGGCGGCGAGCAGGAGCGCGAAGCGGCCGCCGAGGCACCACCCCATGACACCGGCCGACGTGCAGCCGAGGTCGCCGAGCAGGTGGTCGAGCAACGCGGTCTGCTCCGCGAGCGCGGCTTCGTCGCGCAGGTCGCCGAGCTTCGCACCGAGGTCTTCGCGGGACGTGTTGTCGGTGCTGGCGCCGTGGAAGACGTCCCAGGCCAGCGCCGTGATCCCGCGGCCGGCGAGCTCGCCGGCCCAGGCCCGCACCTGCTCCCCGATCCCGGTGATCATCGGCAGCAGGAGCAGCCCGGACGCCGCCCCGCCGTCCGGCCGGGCCAGGTACGCGGACAGTTCGCCGACACGGACGGTGGACGTCTCGATGCGCATATCCGCACGGTAGCGCCCGTGGTGTTGCATGATGATCCACCATGGCCGAGCGCACCCTCGCCGAACAGTTGGGCGGCTACCTCCCCGAAGGCATCGAGGCCCTCGAAGAGCACGAGCGGCAGGACCTCGCCGACGCGCTGCGCGACGCGCGCAGACGGCAGGCGAAAGCGCTCGCCGAAGCGGGCGAAGAAGGCCTTCGGTACGTCCCCGCGCTGCTGCGCGGAGCGGTCCGGAAGGCGGTGGGCCTGTGACGTCGGAGCACACGGGGACCTCGGAGAACTACGGGGCCGAAGCCGAGATCCTGAAGCTGGCGCGCGTCCTCGGCGTCGAGCCCGAGCGGCTCGGGTACCTCGCGCGCGTCGACACCGACGACCTGCGGGCGTTCCGCGAACAGGTCACCGACACGCTGTTCGACGCGAACGCGGCCGCGCTGCAGCGGATGGCGCTGGCGGCGCGGGTCGTGCCCGTCGGGGTGCTCGCCAAGATCGCCGAGAAGGTGTTCGGCCCGCTGCTGTGCGCCCGGATCGCCGGGCTGGTCGACGTCACGCGCGGCGTCGACGTCGCCAAGCGGCTCGGTACCCGGTTCCTCGCCGAGGTGGCGGCGGAACTCGACCCGCGGCGCGCCAACGCGATCATCACCCGCATCCCCCTGGACACCGTCCTCGCGGTCGCCGTCGAGCTGGCGCGCAAGGAGGACTGGATCACCCTCGGCCGGTTCGTCGGGCACCTGCCCGACCCCACGGTGCGGCGGGCCCTGGAGCAGATCGACGATCCCGGCCTGCTGCGGATCGCGTTCGTGCTCGACGACAAGCGCCGCATCGACCACGTCATCGGCCTGCTCCCGGCCCACCGGCTCGGCCGGCTGCTGACCGCGGCGAGCGCCGACGAGGACCTCTGGGCGCCGGCGCTCGACCTGCTGAACCACCTGGGCGAGGCGCGGCGCGCGACGCTGAAACCGATGCTCTCCGGCCTGCCCGAAGGGTTCCGGGACCGCGTTCAGGCGACGATCAAGGAGATCCCGTAGCCGCCCTCTCCGGTGACGGCTTCCGGAACTCCCCAGGAACCGGGGTGGGGTAAACCCCACCAAAACCCGGTGGTTCAGCCCAGTGTCTTCGCCCGTGCCGCCTGGAACCCTCGGAACCGGGCGAAAGGGGTCACGATGACCAAGCTGGGGTGGGCGATCGTCGCGACGGCGGCGTCGGCCGTGTTGTTCTTCTTCGGCACGGGCTTGGACCCGCTGCCCGAACTCGCCTGGCTGGCGCCGCTGCCGATCCTGCTGCTCGCCCCGCGCGTCCGCGGCGCCGCCGCGCTCGCCTGCGCGTTCGTCGCCTACCTCGCGGGCAGTGCCGGCAGCTGGAGCTACTTCTGGCATTCCCTCTCCATCCCGCGGCCGGCCGCACTGGGCATCCTGGGCGGGAGTGCGCTCCTGTTCGCGGTGTGCGCCGGGCTCTTCCGGTCACTGGTCCGGCGCGATCACGCGCTGCTCGCCGCCTTCGCCGCGCCCGCGTTGTGGACCGTGGCGCTCTACGTCGTTTCGCTGCTGAACCCGACCGGCGTCATGGGGACCTTGATGACCACCCAGGCCGACCGGCCGTCCGTGCTGCGGATCGCCGCGGTCACCGGGGGCTGGGGCGTGGAGTTCCTGGTGCTGTTCGTCCCGGCCGCGGTGGCCGCCGCCCTCGCCCCCGGCCGCCGCGCCCGGTCCCGGGCGAGCGGGCTGGTCGCCGTGGCCGCGGTCCTGGGTGCGCTCACCTTCGTGAGCGTCCCGCCGCTCACCGGGCCCTCGGCGCGGGTCGCCCTGATCGCCCCCGCGCAGAACCGCTGGGCGGTCGACGTCGCCACGCCGGACGGCCAGGCGCTCATCCGGTCCTATGTGGACCAGATCGGCCGGCTGCCCGGCGGCGTCCAGGCGGTCGTGCTCCCCGAGGCCGCCTTCGCGGTGGACCAGACCAGCCGGCCGCGGCTCGTCGAGGCCTTCACGGACGTCGCTCGCACGCGGAACCTCGACGTCGTCACCGGCGTCCTCGACACCACGCCGGACGGCCGGTTCAACGCCGCGCTCGCCGTGCCGCCGTCCGGTGCCCCGGTCGAATACCGCAAGTGGCACAACGGGGACTCGAACCATCTCGCCTCCGGCACCGAGCTCGCCCGCTTCGCCGGGATCGGGCTCATGGTGTGCATGGACGTCAACTTCGCCGACCCCAGCAGGGAATACGGCGAAGCCGGCACGGGCCTGGTCCTCATCCCGGCGTCCGACGAAGACGTCGACGGCTGGACGCACAGCCGCACGGCACTGATCCGCGGCGTCGAGAACGGCTTCTCGGTGGCGTGGAGCGCCGCCCGCGGCACACCGACGCTGGCCGACGCCCATGGCCGCGTGCTCGCCGAAACCCACACCGGCGACCGCGCGTTCTCGGTGGTCGTCGCCGAGGTCCCGTTCGGCCCGGGGAAGACCCCGTACGCCCGCTTCGGCGACTGGTTCGCGTGGCTCTGCGGCCTGGTCGCCTTGGCCGGGATCGTCACCGCGAGCCGCAGGCCGTCGTTGTCACCCGTCACAACGAACGCCGGCCAACTCTGAGCATTTTCCCAGCTCGCCTCCCCTGATCTGTGACCGATCATGATCTGCGTCACCTACTGACGGGTAATCGGAGGCAACGGAATGCGGGACACCAACGGCGGTGCCAAGCGAATCCTGACCGCTCTGGTCGCGGCCATCACCCTCGGTGTGGCGGCTCCGGCGGTGGCCGAAGCCGCGCCGGGCGGCGGCTGGAACGACTGGGGTTGCCGTCCGTCGGCCACGCACCCGGAGCCCGTGGTCCTCGTGCACGGCCTCGGCGCGAACGACGCCGTCAACTGGTCCTTCCACGCGCCGAAGATCGCCGCCCAGGGCTACTGCGTGTTCTCCCTGACCTACGGCACCGGCATCCTCGGCCCCGGCGTCGGCGGGCTCGCGTCGATGCGCGACAGTGCCGCGCAGCTGGGCCGGTTCGTCGACCGGGTCCGCACTTCGACCGGCGCGGCGAAGGTCGACATCGTCGGGCATTCCGAAGGCAGCACGATGCCCGCGTACTACCTGAAGTTCCTCGGCGGTGCGGCGAAGGTCGCCCACTTCGTCGGCTTCGGCGCGAACTACCGCGGCACCACCCTCGGTGGCCTCGACGCGCTCGCCAAGGCCCTGCTCACGTCGGTACCCGGCCTCGGCGCGATCCTCCGCACGGCGTGCGGCGCGTGCACCGAGTACCTGGCCCCGTCGGCCTTCCTCGACGACCTCGCCCGCGGCGGCGTCCACGTCCCCGGTCCGTCGTACACGAGCATCGTCAGCCGCCACGACGAGGTGGTCACGCCCTACACCAGCGGAATCCTCGGCGAACCGGGCACCACCGACATCGTCCTGCAGGACTTCTGCGCGGCGGACGCGGCCGGGCACCTGAGCCAGGCGATCGACCCGAACGTCACGGGGCTGATCCTGCACGCCTTGGACCCGGCCTACCCGCCGGCGTGCACGCCGTTCACCCTGCCACTGTGACCCGGACACCCGCGCGCCACACCGAGTGCGTCAGCGGCACCCCCGGCCGGTACGCCAGGTGGGTCACCGAAGGCGCGTCCAGCACGTGGACGTCCGCCCGCGCGCCGGGCCGCAGGACGCCGACGTCGGTGCGGCGCAACGCCTGAGCGCCGCCCGCCGTGGCCGACCAGACCGCCTCTTCGATCGTCATCCGCATCTGCAGCACCGCCGTCGCGACGCAGAACGCCATCGACGTCGTGTACGAGCTGCCCGGGTTGGCGTTGCTGGCCAGCGCCACCGTCGCCCCCGCGTCGAGCAGCCGCCGGGCCGGGGCCAGTGGCTGGCGGGTCGACAGGTCGCAGGCGGGCAGCAGCGTCGCCACGGTGCCGGACGCGGCCAGGGCCTCGACGTCGGCATCGCTCAAGTACGTGCAGTGGTCGACGCTCGCCGCGCCGAGCTCCACGGCCAGCCGCACGCCGGGGCCCTCGCCGAGCTGGTTTCCGTGCACGCGCAGGCCGAGCCCGCGCTCCGCCGCCGCCTTCAGCACCCTCGCCGACTGCGCCTCGTCGAACGCACCGGTCTCGCAGAACACGTCCGCCCAACGCACGCTTCCCGCGACGGCGTCGAGCATTTCCCCGCATACGAGGTCCACATAGGACTCCGGATCGGCACCCGGCGGCACCAGGTGGGCGCCGAGGAACGTGACCTCGTCGGCCACCTCCCCGGCGATCCGGGCCGAGCGCGCCTCGTCCGCGACCGTCAGCCCGTAGCCCGTCTTCGTCTCCAGGCAGGTCGTCCCCTGCCGGGCCGCTTCGTCGACATGGCGACGCAGGTTCGCCGCCAGCTGCTCGTCGGAGGCCTCCCGCGTCGCGCCGACGGTGGTCGCGATCCCGCCCGCGGTGTAGGGCTTCCCCGCCATCCGCGCCTCGAACTCGGCGGTGCGGTCACCGGCGAAGACGAGGTGCGTGTGGCTGTCGACCCAGCCGGGCAGCACCGCGCGGCCTTCGACGTCGACGCGCTCGTCGGCGTCCGGCGCCTGGCTCGCGGCCCCCACCCAGGCGACTGCCGATCCGTCGAGAACCAGGGCCGCGTCGCTGAGCCGTCCCAAGCCGGGATCGTTCGTGGTGAGCTCGCCGATGCCGGTGATCAGGAGGGCCACAGTGCTTCGATCTCCTTCGCCAGGATGGTTTCGGGTCGTTCGACGAGCTGGTGCGCGCCGTCCCGCACGATCTCACGGCCCCCGACGACGACGTGCCGGATATCGGCACCGGACGCGGCGAACACGACCCCCGAAGGCTCGATCCCGGCCGTCCGCACCGAATCCAAGGCCACCGTGACGAAGTCCGCGCCCGCGCCCGCGGACAGCACGCCGACCTCGGGCCAGCCAACGGCCGCGTGGTCGGTGCCCGCTTCCAGGAGCTCGTCCGCGCTGAACCGGCCCCGCTCTTCGCTGGCCAGCCGATCGTCCAGTTCCAGGGCTCGGGTCTCCTCGAAGGCGTCGACGACGGCGTTGCTGTCGCTGCCGACGCTGAGCCGCACACCGGCGTCGCGCAGCGCGCGGGCGGGGCCGATGCCGTCGCCGAGGTCGCGTTCGGTGGTCGGGCAGAAGCACGCGCGAGCGCGGGCCGCGCCGAGCCGTTCGATGTCGGGCCGGGTCAGGTGGGTCGCGTGCACGGCGACCAGCCGGTCGGTCAGCACCCCGCGCTCGTGCAGCAGTTCCGTCGGCGTGCGGCCGTACGCGGCGAGGCACTGCTCGTTCTCGGCTCGCTGCTCGGAAAGGTGGACGTGCACCACGCGCGCGCTGTCCACAAGCGACAACTGATCCGCCGGAACGGCCCGCACCGAATGGATCGCCCCGCCGACCCGGAACCCGTCGTCTTCCTCCAGCGCGGCCACCCGTTCCGCCCACGCCTCGGCCGAGCCGTCGGAGAACCGCCGCTGCACTTCGTCGGGCTCGACGCCGATCCCGCCCGTGAGGTAGCACGTGTCGAGCAGCGTCAGCCGGATCCCGGCGTCGGCCGCGGCCTGCCGCAGCGCCTGCCCCATCGCGTTCGGGTCGGCGTACGGCTTCCCGCCGGGGGCGTGGTGCAGGTAGTGGAATTCCCCCACGCTGGTGTACCCGCCCAGGACCATCTCGGCGTAGACGCCCCGCGCCAGCCGGTAGTACGCATCGGGATCGAGCCGGGACGCCAGCGCGTACATCCGTGCCCGCCACGTCCAGAACGTGCCGCGCTCGTGGTGCGTCCGCCCCCGCAGCGCCCGGTGGAAGGCGTGCGAATGCCCGTTCGCGAACCCGGGCAGCGTGAGTCCCTCGAGCACGGTCCCCGCGCGCGGGGAGCCGGGCGTCACCGCCGTGATCCGGCCGTCCGCGACGTCGATCCGCACCCCGCGGGCGATTCCGCCGGGGAGCCAGGCCTGTGCACACCAGAAAGTCATCGCGCCAGCCGCTCCAGCACCGTGGCCAGCGCACTGGCCCCGGCCTCGACGTCGCCGGCCTCGGCGAACTCCTCCGGCGAGTGGCTGATGCCGGTCGGGTTGCGCACGTAGAGCATCCCGGCCGGGACGAACCCGGCGAGGATCGCCGCGTCGTGGCCGGCGCCGGTGGGCAGCTCCGGCGGACCGCCGAGCCACCCGCCCAGGTCGCGGCGCAGGGCGTCGTCGAACACGACGTCGTCCGAATAGGACTCCCGGGTCACGGTCACCCGGCAGCCCTCCTCCCGCGCGGCCGCGTCCGCCGCGCGGGCGATGTCCTCGACCAGCGCCGGCGTGGCCGCCCCGGGCACCCGCGCGTCGAGCCAGAGGTCCACAGTGGACGCGATGACGTTGGTGCCGCCCGGGGTCGGCACCAGCCGGCCGACGGTCGCCCGCGCGTCCGGGACGCTCGACGCCAGCCGCCGGACGGCGGTGACCGTCGCGGCGGCGGGCAGCATCGGGTCGGCGCGGTCGGCCAGGAGCGTCGCGCCGGCGTGGTTGCCCTGGCCGGTGAAGGAGAACCGCCACCGCCCGTGGGCGATCACCGTGTTGCCGAGCGCCACCGGCGAACCGAGGTCGATCAGTCCCCGGCCCTGCTCGACGTGCAGCTCCAGGAACTTCCCGATCAGGCCGAGCCGTCCGGGATCCGGTCCCACCCGGGCGGGGTCGAACCCGGCCTTCGCGGCGGCCTCGGCGAACGTCACGCCGTCGGCGTCTCGCAGCCGCCGCGCCTTGTCGGCGTCGATCGTGCCGGTGAGCAGCCGCGAGCCGAGGCACGGGACGCCGAACCGGCCGCCCTCCTCCTCGGCGAACACGACGACGGCGAACGGCTTGTCGGGTCGGAACCCGCGCGCCTGCAAGGCTTCGACCGCGGACAGAGCACTGGCGACGCCGAGCGGGCCGTCGAAGGGACCCCCGCCGGGGACGGAGTCGAGGTGGCTGCCGGTGACGACGGCGTCCGGCCCCGGCGGGCCCCACCACGCCCAGATGTTGCCGTTGTGGTCGGTGTCGACGTCGAGCCCGAGGCCCAGCGCGCGCTCGCCGAACCACGCGCGCAGGTCCTGCTCGGGCGCGTCGAACGCGTGCCGCGAATAGCCGCCGCGCTTCGGGTCGCGCCCGACGTCGGCGAGCTCGCCCAGCAGACCCGAGGCGCTCACTCGCCCTCCCGCATCGGCACGCGCACGCCGCGTTCGCCGGCGACCTCGGCCGCGCGGTCGTAACCGGCGTCGACGTGCCGGATGACGCCCATGCCCGGGTCGTTGGTGAGCACCCGCTCCAGCTTCTGCGCGGCCAGCGGCGTCCCGTCGGCGACACTGACCTGTCCGGCGTGGATGGACCGGCCCATGCCGACGCCGCCGCCGTGGTGGATCGACACCCAGCTGGCGCCCGAGGACGTGTTGACCAACGCGTTGAGCAGCGGCCAGTCCGCGATGGCGTCCGAGCCGTCGGCCATGCCCTCGGTCTCGCGGTACGGCGAGGCCACGCTGCCGGAGTCGAGGTGGTCGCGGCCGATGACGACCGGGGCCTTGAGCTCCCCGCTGGCGACCATCTCGTTGAACCGCAGGCCCGCCAGGTGGCGTTCGCCGTAGCCGAGCCAGCAGATCCGAGCCGGAAGTCCCTGGAAGGCCACCCGTTCGCCCGCGAGCCGGATCCACCGGGCGAGGGATTCGTTCTCCGGGAACAGCTCGAGCATCGCGCGGTCGGTGGCGGCGATGTCCTCGGGGTCGCCCGAGAGCGCCGCCCAGCGGAACGGGCCGTTGCCTTCGCAGAACAGCGGGCGGATGTAGGCGGGTACGAAACCCGGGAAGTCGAACGCGCGCTCGCAGCCGCCGAGCTTGGCCTCGCCGCGCAGGGAGTTGCCGTAGTCGAAGACTTCGGCACCGCGGTCGAGGAAGCCGAGCATGGCGTCGACGTGGTCGGCCATCGACTCGCGCGAGCGGTCGGTGAACTCGTCGGGCTTCTTCGCCGCGTAGTCGTGCCAGTCGTCGACGCCGATGCCCTTGGGTAGGTACGACAGCGGGTCGTGCGCGGACGTCTGGTCGGTGACGATGTCGGCCTCGACGCCGCGGCGCAGCAGTTCCGGCAGCACCTCGGCGGCGTTGCCGACGACGCCGACCGACAGCGGCCGCTTCTCCCGCTTGGCTCGGGTGACGCGGGCGATGGCGTCGTCGAGGTCGTCGGCCACCTCGTCGAGGTAGCGGGTCTCGACGCGCCGGTGCGCGCGCTGCGGGTCGCATTCGATGACGAGCGCGACGCCGTCGTTCATGGTCACGGCGAGGGGCTGCGCGCCGCCCATGCCGCCGAGGCCGGCGGTGACGGTCAGCGTGCCTTTCAACGAGCCACCGAACTTCTTCCTGGCGACGGCGGCGAACGTCTCGTAGGTGCCCTGGAGGATGCCCTGGGTGCCGATGTAGATCCACGAGCCCGCGGTCATCTGGCCGTACATGGTCAGGCCCTGCTGTTCCAGGCGGCGGAACTCCGGCCAGGTCGCCCAGTCGCCGACCAGGTTCGAGTTCGCGATGAGCACGCGTGGCGCCCACTCGTGCGTGCGGAACACGCCGACCGGCTTGCCGGACTGCACCAGCAGCGTCTCGTCGATGTCCAAAGTGGTCAGTTCGCGCGTGATGGCGTCGAAGCTGGCCCAGTTCCGGGCGGCCTTGCCGGTGCCGCCGTAGACGACCAGGTCCTCCGGCCGCTCGGCGACGTCGGGGTCGAGGTTGTTGTGGAACATCCGCAGCGCGGCTTCGGTCTGCCACGACTTGGCGGTGAGCTGGGTGCCGCGGGCGGCACGGACGACGCGGGACATTCTCAGACCTCCAGACGGGCGGCGTCGAGGACGGCGCCGGAGCGGACGAGTTCTTCGGCGGCCGCGATTTCGGGCGCCAGGTGCCGGTCCGGGCCGGGGCCCGGAACCTTGGTGCGGAGCAGATCGCGGACCGCGCCGGTCACCGGCGACGGCTCGAGCGGCGCGCGGAAGTCCAGCGCCCGGGCCGCCGTCAGCAGCTCGATGGCGAGCACGGTGGTCAGGCCGTCGACGGCCTTGCGCAGCTTCCGCGCGGCCGACCAGCCCATGGAGACGTGGTCCTCCTGCATGGCGCTGCTCGGGATGGAGTCGACGGACGCCGGGACGGCGAGCCGCTTGAGCTCGCTGACCACGGCGGCCTGGGTGTACTGGGCGATCATGTGGCCGGAGTCGACGCCGGGGTCGTCGGCGAGGAACGGGGGCAGGCCGTGCGAGCGCGCCTTGTCGAGCATCCGGTCGGTGCGGCGCTCGGCGATGCTGGCGACGTCGGCGACCGGAATGGCCAGGAAGTCGAGCACGTACCCGACGGGCGCGCCGTGGAAGTTGCCGTTGGACTCGACGCGGCCGTCGGCGAGGACGACCGGGTTGTCCACAGCAGACATCAGCTCACGCTCGCCGACGAGCTCGGCGTGGGCGAGGCTGTCGCGCGCGGCGCCGTGGACCTGCGGGGCGCAGCGCAGCGAATAGGCGTCTTGGACGCGGTTGCAGTCCGGCCCGCGGTGGCTTTCGACGATCTTCGAGCCCTGCAGCGCGTTCCACATCCGGGCGGCCGACTTCGCTTGGCCGGGGTGCGGGCGCAGGGCCTGGAGGTCGGCGGCGAAGGCACGGTCGGTGCCGAGCAGCGCCTCGACGCTCATCGCGGCGGTGAGGTCCGCGATGTCGAAGAGCCGGTGCAGGTCGGCGGCGGCGAGCAGGAGCATGCCGAGCATGCCGTCGGTGCCGTTGGTGAGGGCGAGGCCCTCCTTCTCGGCCAGGACGACCGGCTCGATGCCGGCGTGTTTCAGCGCTTCTGCCGCTTCGACGGTCTCGCCGCGGTACGTCACTTCGCCCTCTCCCATGAGCGCGAGCGCGACGGCGGCCAAGGGTGCGAGATCGCCGGAGCAGCCGAGCGAGCCGTACTCGTGGACGATCGGCGTGATATCGGCGTTGAGCAGGGCCGCAAGCGCTTGCGCGGTGCCCGGCCGGACACCGGTGTAGCCGCTCGCGAGGGTCCGCAGCCGCAGCAGCATCAGGGCGCGCACGACCTCGGGCTCGACGGCGGGCCCGGCGCCGGCGGCGTGCGAGCGGATCAGGCTCCGCTGCAGCGCGGTCCGGCTCTCGACCGGGATGTGCCGGGTGGCGAGCGCGCCGAACCCGGTCGAGACGCCGTAGGTGGGCGTGACGGCGTGAGCGAGGTTCTCGATGTGCTGGCGGGTCGCGGCGAGGTTCTTCTCGGCCGCATCCGTGAGCCCGACGGGCGCGTGGCCGCGGGCGACGTCGACGACCTGGGCGGCGGTCAAGGGGTCCGGGCCCAGGAGCACTTTTTCCGGCATGGGCCCATTGGACAACGTCCTTCCCGCTGGTGGGATGCCTCAACGGGTGGTTCTGTCTGGTATGCCAGACGTTAGGCTCGGGCCGTGGGCGACAGCAGTGAGGTGCCGGCGCTGCGGCGCGGGCTGGCGGTGCTCCGCCTGCTGGCGACGCGGCCCGGCCCGGTCACCGCGGCGGCGATCGCCCGGGAAGCGAAACTCCCCCGCTCGACCACGTACCACCTGCTCAACGAGCTCGAGGCGGCCGGTTTCGTCGTGCACCTGCCCGCGGAACGCCGCTACGGCCTCGGCATCGCCGCGTTCGAGCTGGGCTCGGCCTACCTGCGCCACGACCCCCTGGAGCGCCTGGCCGGACCGTTGCTGCGCAAGCTGGTCGACCGCGTCGGGCACACCGCCCACCTCGGCGTCCTGCACGGCAACGAGTCGCTGTACCTGATCAAGGAACGCCCGGCGCGGCCGGAGACGCTGGTGACGGAGGTCGGCGTCCGGCTGCCGGCGCAGCTGACCGCGTCCGGCCGCGCGGTCCTGCGGCACCTGCCGGCCCCGCACGTCCGCGCGCTGTTCCCCTCGGCGGCGGCGTTCGTGCTCCGCACCGGCCGCGGCCCGCGCACGCTGGCCGAACTGCGCCGCACCCTCACCACGGAACGCCGGCTCGGCTGGTCGGTCGAGGACGGCCACGTCACGGCCGGCTTCGCGTCGGTGGCCTGCCCGGTCTTCGACCACGGCGCCCGCCCGCTGGCCGCGATCAGCGTCACCCTTCGCCACCACTGCGCGGCCGAGCCGTGCGCCGAGACGTGGCCGGACCTCGCCGCGGAAGTGGCGGCGACGGCGGCCGAGCTGACCACCCGGATCGGCGGCCACCCGGGCTGACGTGCTGGTGCGAACGGGGCAACTGTCACCGAACGGCTCGATTCCGTTCCGCTCGGTGATTACCGTGGCTGAACAGCGGTCTCGAGGGGCGCCGGCGATGGATGACGCACGCGTGACGAAAGCGGGTTTCGGCGCGGTGCTCGCTGTCGCCGAGTTCCGGGCGATGTGGCTGGCCGAGCTGCTGTCCGTCTGCGGCGACCAGCTCGCCAGGGTCGCGCTCGCGGTGCTCGTCTACCAGCGCACCTCTTCCGCCACGCTGACCGGCCTGACCTACGCCCTGACGTACGTGCCTTCCTTGCTCGGCGGCATCCTGCTGGCCGGCGCGGGCGACCGGTGGCCGCGGCGGGACGTGATGGTCGCGGCCGACCTGGCCCGCGCCGCGCTGGTCGCGGTCATCGCCGTCCCCGGTGTCCCGCTGTGGGTGCTGTGCGTGCTGGTCGCGGTGATGACGGCGCTCGGCGGGCCGTTCAAGGCGGCGCAGCAGGCGCTGCTGCCGACGGTCCTGGCCGGCGAGCGGTACCTGGTCGGGATGGCCCTGCGGAACGTGACGATCCAGGGCGCGCAGCTGGCCGGGTTCGCCGGGGGTGGGGCGCTGATCGCCGCGCTCACGCCGTCCGCGGCACTGGCGCTGGACGCGGCGACGTTCCTGCTCTCGGCGTTGTTCCTGGTCACCGGCGTGCGGCGGCGCGCGGCGATCGCCCAGGCCGTCCGGGCCGCCTGGCTTTCCACGACCGGCGCGGGCATCCGGCTGATCTGGCGCGACCCGGCCCTGCGGACGCTGGTGGCGCTCAACTGGCTGGCCGGGTTCTACGTCGTGCCGGAGGCACTGGCCGCACCGTACGCGGCCGGGATCGGCGCGGGCGCGACGCTGGTGGGGCTGCTCATGGCGGCGGATCCGGCGGGCAGCGTGCTCGGCGGGTTCGTGTTCGGCAAGGCGGTCCCGGAGCACGTCCAGGTGCGGGTGCTCGGGCTGCTCGGGATCGCGGCGGGGCTGCCGCTGGTGCTGTTCGTGTTCCGGCCGGGGCTGGTGGTGTCGGTGGTGCTGCTGGCGGCGTCCGGGCTACTGGCCACCGGGTACAACATCCAGGGCACAGTGTCGTTCATGCGGCGGGTGCCCGACGAGCACCGCGCCCAGTGCGCCGGGGTGAATTCGGCGGGGCTGATCACCGTGCAAGGGGTCGGCGCGGCCGCGGCGGGCGGGCTGGCCGAAGTACTGGGCCCGGCCCACACCATCGCCGTGGCCGGGGCGACGGGTGCCGCGGTGGCCGTGCCGATCGCGAGGGCGTGGCGCCGGGTCAGGCTGGAGGAACGATGACCTCAGTTGTCGCGTCCGCACATGGTGCGCCTCCCTTCACCACTTCGAGCCGAACCGGCTCTGTCACCGGCCGGACACCATGAGTATGCGGACCGGCGGCGGGATTTCGCGCTCTGTGCCACGTTTTCGTGACGTGCTCGTGGCACCGCGGCGTTGGGCGCTGTGGCGCCAGGGGCCGCGGGTGATCGTGTATTGCCTGGTGAGCGAGGTGGTGGCGGTGGTGCTGACGCTGCGGCCGTCCCCGATCGCGGTGGACCGCCGCACGCTGTCGATCCTCGCGGTGCTGCTGGTCCTCGGGGTGGCGCAGTCCGAGACGGGCCGGCGCGTGGAGCGGATCCGCCGCCGGGTGTCGGGGACCCCGCACATCAACATGACGTCGGTCTGGACGTTCGCCGGGATCCTGCTGCTGCCCCCGCTGCTGCTGGCGGTGCTGGTCGGGGGCCTGTACGCCCACTTGGCGGTCCGCAGCTGGTACCGCCTGCAGCGGGTACCGGCGTCCCGCACGGTCAGCAACGCGGCGATCATCGTGCTCTCGTGCTACGCGGCCCAGTCGGTGCTGCGCCTGGCCGGCTTGGGCGACGTCCGCGCGGCGATGGCGCACAGCTGGCTCGGCACGTTCGCGATCGCGGCCGCGGGGGTGGCGTTCTTCGCGGTGAACGCTCTCCTGGTGCTGCCGGCGCGCCGGGAAGTCGGCCGGACGCCGGAGGCGCTGTTCGGCACGTGGTCGGACAACGGCCTCGAGGTGGCGACGCTCTGTCTGGGTGCCCTGAACGCACTGGCCCTGGCGACCTTGCCGGGGCTGGTGGTCCTGGTGGTGCCACCGCTGTTGCTGCTGCACCGGACGGTGCTGGTGAAGCAGCTGGAGGTGGCGGCCCACCGCGACGAGAAGACCGGCTTGTACAACACGAGCGGCTGGCACGCGCTCGCGGAGCGGACGCTGGCCGCCGCCGCCCGCCAGCGGGGCACGTTCGGCTTGCTGATGCTGGATCTGGACCACTTCAAGCAAGTGAACGACACGTACGGTCATCTGGCGGGTGACGCGGTGTTGCGGGCGGTGGCCCAGTCGATCATCTCGGCGGTCCGGGGCCGCGGCGATGCGGTGGGCCGGTTCGGCGGTGAAGAGTTCGTCGTGCTGCTGCCGGGTATCGCGCAGCCGGACATCGGCGCGGTGGCGGAGCGGATCCGCCGGGCGATCAGCGCGCTGCAGGTGCCGGCGGGCCAGTTGTCGATCACGGGCCTGTCGGTCTCGATCGGCATAGCGGTCTACCCGACGGCGGGTACCTCGCTACAGCGCCTGCTGGACGCGGCGGACACCGCGCTCTACCACGCGAAGGCGACGGGCCGGAACAAGGTGGTCCACGTCGCCGACCTGGTGTGACGGGGGTCAGGCGGTCCGCTGCCGCCGCCCGGCGTCGAGGCCGAGCATCGCGAGCAGTTCGGTGCAGTCCCGAACATCGGAGGAGTGGCCGGCAACGGTGATGACGGCGCGATCGTTCTGTTCGCCCAGCCGCACCGCCTCTTCAGCCCGGATAACGCCCATCCGGCTGTCTTCGTCATTGGCGATCGAGCTGCCACTACGTCGGGCCCAGGTCATCTGGCCACCTACTTCCGACCCCACGGGTGCGGAGCCATGGTCGGACCCCAAGCATGCCATTAACACCAACTTCACCCACAAGTGCCCCCCACACAAGCCCCCCACCCGCCCACCAAAAGCCCCCCAATACACCCCGACCCCGCCCCCGCCCCCGGCACCGCCCAAGAGCCCGGCCGGAACACAAACGACTTCGCCGGCCTGACAGCACGAAGCCCGGATCGGGCTGGGAGGTGACCCACACGGGGGGTCCAGGGGGGCGAAGCCCCCTTGGCGGGGGCTTGGGGGTCCGACCCCCAAAAAACACCCGAGAACAAAGAGAAGGCCCAGCCCCGAAGGGGCGTGGGCCTTCTCGAAGTGGAGGTGCCGGGAATTGAACCCGGGTCCTCTGGCGTCTCGACAGGGCTTCTCCGTGCGCAGTCCGCTACGTCTCTGCTTGGCTCCCTCAATCACGCGAACAAGCTGAGGTGACGAGCCCAGCCACTGTTTGCTTCACGACTGTTCCCCGTGGCCGGGACAGCCGCTGAGCCTCCTGACTGATGCCGGTACCCGGGTCGGAGGCGAACCCGGGCCGACAGAGTCGCACTCGCTCAGGCGGCGAGGGCGAACTCGCGCTGACTGGAGTCGGCGCTTATTGGTTTGCGATGACGCTTACGGTGGTCTCTCGCCTGCACCGGCACGCTTCCCCTGACTCAACGTCCAAAGTCGAAACCGTTCACCCCCTTGTCGGGATCACAACCTGTTCATCATAACGCCCCGCGCCACTCCTTTGGTCCGGGTGGGGTGGGGTCAGCCCTACCGCGGGGATGCCCGCTCGCACCATGTCGCCTGCGCTGGGGGAACGCGATGCTGGTACGGCGTCGTGGGACGAAGGGAGCGCGGTCATGGTGAGCGAGAGGCGGGATCCGCCGTTCGTCGGTTCGGTGGTGTTCTTGCTGATGAACCTGCCGCTGGGGGTGGTGGCGTTCGCGTTGCTGACGTCGTTCGTCTCGGCGGGGGTGGGGACCGCGGTGGTGTGGGTGGGGGTGGGTCTGCTCGCGCTGGTGGTGCTGGCCGTGCGGGGGGCCGCGCGGCTGGAGCGGGCGCGGGTCTACGCGCTGCTGGACCGCCACATCGACCTTCCGTACTTGCCACTGCCGGCCGGGAAGCAGGCCGCGCGGTGGAAGGGCCGGGTGAAGGACCCGTCGACCTGGCGGGACCTGGCTTACTTCGCTCTCCTCTTTCCGGTGGGGCTGGTCGAGTTCGTGCTGGTGACGACGTTCTGGGCGACGAGTTTGGCGCTCGTGGGGCTGCCGGTCTACTTCCGGTGGCTGCCGGGCGGGGAGTACCACTTCCCGGCTTGGGAGGTGCCGTGGCTGACCGTGGACTCGACGGTGGAGGCGCTACCGTGGGCGGCGCTGGGGGTGTTGTTCGTCGCGTTGTCCGTGGCCCTGACCAGGGCGCTGGCGGGGGCGCACGCCCGGCTGGCGTATGCGCTGCTGGGTCCGACGGTGGCGCAGCGCCGCCGGATGGAGCGCTGGTGGGAAAACGCGGAAGAGAAGAACCTGGTGGCGGGATGAGCGACGCGCAACAACCGGAGCACCTGCGGCCGCACCCGGCTCGCACGATCGTGTACATGATCGTGAGCTTCGTCTTCCGGCTCCTGCAGTTCGTGTTGATCGTGGTCGGGATCGCGGTGGGGGTGTCGACGGCGGTGATCTGGGTCGGGTTCCCGATCCTGCTGGCGACGACGGGCTTCGTCCGCTGGTCGGGGGACCGCGAGCGGGCCTGGGCGGGCAAGATGCTGCAGGTGCCGCTGCCGCCGGTGGAGCGCCGCCCGGTCGAGGGGCTGGCGCTGGTGCGGCGGTGGGTCACCCGGCTGAGCGACCCGACGACGTGGCGGGACCTGGCCTACCTGATGGCGGCGTTCCCGCTGGCGTGCGCGGAGTTCGCGATCGCGCTGGCGTCGGTCGTGCTGCTGCCGATGGCGATCTGGGTGACGCCGTGGCTGGGCTGGCTGCACGGCGAGCTGGCGCTGGCGCTGCTGGGGACGGATCGCACGAAGCGGCTGGAGCAGAAGGCGGAGCGGTTGCAGGCGTCGCGGGCCCGTGGGGTCGACGCGGCGGAGGCCGAACGCCGTCGCATCGAGCGTGATCTGCACGACGGCGCGCAGCAGCGGCTGGTGGCCGTCGCGATGAGCCTGGGGCGCGCGAAGGCGAAGTTCGACCAGGATCCGCAGCTGGTGCGGGAGCTGATCGACGAGGCGCACTCGGACGCGAAGCTCGCCGTGTCGGAGCTGCGTGACCTGGCGCGTGGCATCTACCCGGCCGTGCTCGGCGACCGGGGGCTGGACGCGGCGCTGTCGGCGCAGGCGGCGAAGTCGCCGATCCCGGTGGACGTCACGGTGGCCGTCGACCCGCGGCCGCCCGCGGCGGTGGAGACGACGGCGTACTTCATCGTCGGCGAGACGCTGACGAACATCGCGAAGCACTCCGGAGCGACCGAAGCGGGCGTGAAGGTGTGGCGGACCGATGACCACGTCGTCGTCGAGATCACCGACAACGGCCACGGCGGCGCGGAGGTGCGCCCCGGCGGCGGGCTGGCCGGCTTGGCCGACCGCGCCGCGACGATCGACGGCGTGATCACCGTGGTCAGCCCGGTGGGCGGGCCGACCGTCATCCGGGCTGACCTCCCCTGCCAGTGGTGAATAGGCTGGACCCCGTTCATCCACGAACCTGGGGGCCGGATGCGGGTAGTCATCGCCGAGGACGCCGTGCTGCTGCGGGCCGGGGTGACCCGCCTGCTCGCTGACGAGGGCATCGAGACGGTCGCGGCCGTCGACAACGGGGACGACCTGCTCGGCGCGCTCAAGGAACACCGCCCTGATCTGGCGATCGTCGACGTCCGGATGCCACCGACGTTCACCGACGAGGGACTGCGCGCGGCGCTGGCGGCCCGCAAGGAGATCCCGGGGCTGCCGGTGCTGGTGCTGTCGCAGTACGTCGAGGAGTCCTACGCCGTGGAGCTGCTCTCCGGCGGCGCCGGCGGGGTCGGCTACCTGCTGAAGGAGCGCGTGGCGGACGTCGCGGACTTCCTGGACGCGGTCCGCCGCGTGGCGGGCGGCGGCACGGCGATCGACCCGGACGTGATCGCCCAGCTGATGGCCCGCGGCCGCCGCAACCCGCTGGACGCACTGACCGCCCGCGAGTCCGAGGTCCTGGGCCTGATGGCGCAGGGCCTGTCGAACACGGCGATCGCGAACTCGCTGGTGGTTTCGCACGGCGCGGTCGAGAAGCACATCGGCAACATCTTCTCGAAGCTCGGCCTGGAGGCGAGCGCGGAAGAACACCGCCGGGTGCGGGCCGTCCTCACCTATCTCGGTCGCTGATCGGCGACGGTCGGTGACCGAAACTCCCGTAGGGTGGACATAGGGTCACCCGTTCCGCGGGCGGCACCCCCGGGACTGCTCACCTACCATGAGCGGACGCCGTCGAGAGGAGCGCGCAGATGGCCGACGAGACCCGCTGCGTCCGCTTCTTCGGCGGACCGCTCGACGGCCGCGTCCAGGAGCTCGGGGACGCCGAACCGGTGCCCGGCACCGTCATCCGGCACATCCACCTGCACGGCGGCCCGAAGATCGAGACCCGCTACGAGCTCGGCCTCACCGAGCACGGCTGGGAGTACCGCCTCGCCGCCGCTCAGCACGAACCCGAGCCGGACGGCCTGAGGTAGGGAAAACCCCCGCATCCACCGGGGGTGAACCGGAGCCCGGACAGGCCGGTCAGCACCGCTGTTTTCCCAGCTCGCAGCGGCCAGGCTGAACGCATGCAGACAAGCCAGGTGACCCCGGGCCGGGACCGGTTCCTCGACGTCGTCCGGGCGGGGGCCATCCTCGCCGTCATCGCCCAGCACTGGACCATGCCGGTGCTGTCCTACTCCGGCGGGCACCTCGCGACCGGCAACGCGCTGGCGACGCCCGGCTGGTGGGTCGTCACCTGGCTCAGCCAGGTCATGCCGCTCGTCTTCTTCGCCGGCGGCGCGGCCAACCTGATCTCCTTCCGCCGCGCCCGGTCGACGCAGCAGTGGCTCGCCGGGCGCATCAAGCGCCTGATGGTGCCGGTGCTGCCGCTGATGGCGGTCTGGCTGGTCATGCCGGACTTCCTGCGCGGCCTCGGCGTGCCGCCCCAGCCGTTGCAGGTCGCCAGTGCGATCGCCGCGCAGCTGCTGTGGTTCCTCGCGGTGTACGTGCTCGTCGTGCTGGTCACGCCACTCATGGCCGCCGCGCACCGGCGCTGGGGTCTGAAGGTGCCGCTGGTCATGGCGGTGGCGGGGGTGCTCGTCGACGTCGCCCGGTTCAACGACGTCGGCTTCGTCGGGTACGCCAACGCCGTGTTCGTCTGGGTCGCGGTGCACCAGCTGGGCTTCCACTACGTCGAAGGCCGCCTCGGTTCGCTGACCCGCCGTGGCGCGCTGGCGCTGTCGGCGGCCGGCTTCGGCGTCACGGCGCTGATGGTCGCGTTCGGCCCGTACCCGGCCAGCATGATCGGCATGCCGGGTGCGCCGGTGTCGAACATGAGCCCGCCGACCGTGCTGCTCGCCTTCCTCGCCGTCGGCCAGATCGGCCTGCTGCTCGCCTTCCGCCCGCAGCTCAACGCGCTCGCGGCGCGCCCCGGCGTCGGCCACGCCCTCGGCTGGCTCGGCGCGCGGTTCATGACCGTCTACCTCTGGCACATGCCGGCGCTGGTCGTGGTGGCCGGGGTGACGGTGTACGGCCTCGGTTACGAGACGCCGGCGCCGGGGACGGTGTTCTGGCTGGTCATGGCGCCCGCGTGGTTCGCGGCGTGCGGGATGGTGCTGTTCGGGCTGCTGCGGCTGTTCGCCCACTTCGAAATGCAGCGCGACACCACGGTGGTCACGGCGAAGGTGCCGCAGCTGGTCGCGGCCGGGCTGATGGTCTCGGGTGGCCTGCTCGGCCTGGCCGCGCACGGGTTCGCCCCGCTGTCGGACGGCATCGCCCGCGGCCCGGTGCCGTGGGTGGTCCTGGCGACGGCCGGGTTCCTCCTGGCGGGCCGGCAGATCCCGGTGACCGACCTGCTGGGCCGCGCGGTGGCGGTCACCGAACGCGCCCAGGGCATCCGCTGATCCGGCGCGGCGTCAGGCGGTGAGCAGCCGCAGCGGGGTGTCGTGCAGGACCGCCCGCAGGAACGGCTCCCCCAGGCGGTCGTCGGCTGCCGCCCAGCCGGCGATCGCCTGCAGCTGCGTCGCGTACGAGTACGGGATGTTCGGGAAGTCGGTGCCGAGCACGACGCGGCCGGCGAACTCCGCCAGCCGCGCCGTCCAGTCCGGCGGCAGCGGCGCCATCGCCTCGGCGAACGGCACGCCGACCATCGTGGTGTCCAGGTGCACCCGCGGGTACTTCGCCATCAGGTCGAACGCGGTGCCGAACTCGGGCATCGCCGCGTGCGCGAGCACCGCAGTCAGGTTCGGGTGCCGCGCCAGGACCTCCTCGAACACCGGCAACCCGGTGAAGTCGCCCCGCAACGGACCGTGTCCACAGTGGACGACGACGGGGACGCCGGCGTCGGCCAGCGCGCCCCAGACCGGCTTCAGCAGGTCGTCACGCGGGTCGTACGCGCCCACCTGCACGTGCGCCTTGAACACCCGGGCGCCGGCGCGCAGCGCATCGTCCACAGCGGACCCGGCGCCGGGCTCCGGGTAGAACGTGCCGGTCGGCACCGCGTCCGGGACGCGCGAAGCGAACTCCAGCGCCCAGTCCGTCAGCCACCGCGCCATCCCAGGCTTGTGCGGGTACACCAGCGGCGCGAACTTCCGCACGCCCAGCGAGCGCAGGGTGGCCAGCCGGTCCTCTTCGGACGTCCGGTAGTGCACCGGCCATTCGGTGCCGTAGTGCGTGGCGGCCTGGTCGAAGTACGCCCAAACCTTGTCCATCACCGGCTTCGGCAGGAAGTGGACGTGCAGGTCGACCAGGCCCGGCAGGCCCAGCGACGCCGTCCAGCGCGCAACATCACTGTCGTCGGCCGGGCCGTGCGTCACTCCGTGAACCGGCCCTTCAGCGCACGGCCCATGGCCTTCCTGATGTCGCGCTCCGCGTCGCGCTTGGCGAGCGTCTGCCGCTTGTCGTAGGCCTTCTTGCCCTGGGCCAGCGCGATCTCGACCTTGACCTTGCCGTCCTTGAAGTACATCGACAGCGGCACCAGCGAGAGCCCGCTCTCCTTGATCTTGCCGATGAGCTTGTCGATCTCCCGCCGGTGCAGCAGCAGCTTCCGGGTCCGCCGCGGCGTGTGGTTGGTCCACGTGCCCTGCGTGTACTCCGGGATGTGCACGTTGCGCAGCCAGACCTCGCCGTCGTCGACGGTCGCGAACGCGTCCGCCAGTGATGCCTTGCCCTCGCGCAGGCTCTTCACCTCGGTGCCGACGAGCACGAGACCGCACTCGTAGGTGTCGAGGATGGAGTAATCGTGCCGCGCCTTGCGGTTCGACACGATCACCTTCTGGCCACGTTCCTTGGGCATACGACCACTCTACGTGATTCCGGGTGGGACAAGCAGCCAGTTTTGGACCGGCACGGCAAGCTAGTGCCGGACGTACAGCCGCAGCGTGACGTAACCGGTGATGGCGGAGATCACCACGGACACCCCGAGCAGGATCGGCGCGACCGGGAACAGCAGTTCCAGCATGGTGATCTTCGGGAAGACGTCGCCGGTGAACACCGAGTCGAGGAAGCTCGCCTTGGTGAGGGCCAGCATGATGATCCCGAGGACCGCACCGACCGCGCCGGCGACCACCGCCTCCAGGAGGAACGGCAGCTGCGTGTACCACCGCGTCGCGCCGACCAGCCGCATGATGCCGACCTCGGTGCGGCGGGTGAAGGCGGACACCTGGATCGTGTTGGCGATCAGCAGCAGCGCGGCGACGGCCATGATGAGCGCCGCGCCGAAGGCCATGTTGCGGACGCCGTTGAAGGCGTTGAAGACGCGGTCGAGGAACTTCTTCTGGTCGTCGACCTTCCGCACGCCCGGCTTGCCGGCGTACTCCTGCACGATCGCGTCGCTGCGGTCCGGGTCCTTCAGCTTCACGTGCAGCGACGCGGGCAGCGACTCGGGACCGGTGAGCGCGACCAGCTCCGGCTGGCTCTCGAAGATCTTCTTGAACCGGTCGAAGGCCTGGTCGCGGTTCTCGAACACGACCGACTCGACACCGTTGTTGCTCTGCAGCGAGGTCCGCAGCGACTGGCACAGCGACTGGGTGCAGTTCTTGTCGCCCCCGCTGATGTCGTCGGTGAGGTAGACCGAAACCTCGACGTCGGCGAGGAAGTTGGCCTTCATCTTGTCGATCGTCCGCACGGCGAGGAGGCCGCCGCCGAGCATGGCGAGCGACACGGCCGTGGTCAGCATCATCGCGATGGTCATCGTGACGTTCCGGCGCAGGCCGGTGACTACCTCACTGAAGACGAAACTGGCGCGCATGGCGGGTGCAGGTCCTTGGGGTCGGGGTCGTTGCGGGCGGGGTGGTCGCGGGTGCGGGGGGTCAGCGACCGATGCCGTAGACGCCGCGGGCGTCGTCGCGGATCACCCGGCCGAGCTGGAGCTCGACGACTCGGCGCCGCATGGAGTCCACGATGGAGTGATCGTGGGTCGCCATCAGGACGGTCGTGCCGGTGCGGTTGATCCGCTCCAGCAGCAGCATGATGTCCTGGCTGGTGTCGGGGTCCAGGTTCCCCGTCGGTTCGTCGGCGAGCAGCACCAGCGGGCGGTTCACGAACGCGCGCGCGATCGCGACGCGCTGCTGCTCACCACCGGAAAGCTCGTTGGGGAGCCGGTCCGCCTTGCCGTCGAGGCCGACGAGCTCCAGCACCTCGGGGACGACCTTCTTGATGGTCGGGCCCGGCTTGCCGATGACCTCGAGGGCGAACGCGACGTTCTCCGCGACGGTCTTGTTGGCCAGCAGGCGGAAGTCCTGGAAGACGCAGCCGATGGTCTGCCGCAGGCGGGGGACCCGGCGGCGGGCCAGCTTGGCGACGTCGAAGTTGGACACCACCACCCGGCCCTTGCTCGGCACTTCTTCGCGCAGCAGGAGCCGGAGGAAGGTCGACTTCCCCGAGCCCGAGGGACCGATGAGGAAGACGAACTCACCCTTGGCGATGTCGACGGACACCCGCTCGAGCGCGGGCCGCGTCGAGGTCTTGTAGACCTTGGAAACCTCTTCGAGCCGGATCACGATTCGGCATACTACCCACCGGTCTCGTGAAGCCCCGGTTGCCCGGTCCACCCGAGTGGAGCAAGGGGCGTTTGCGCACGGTGAGCGGTCGTGCGCCTACCCCTTGCGCCGATCAGGCGGTCTGCTTCCGCCAGCGGATGCCGGCGTCGAGGAAGCCGTCGATGTCGCCGTCGAGCACCGCCGACGGGTTGCCGACCTCGAACTCGGTCCGCAGGTCCTTGACCATCTGGTACGGGTGCAGCACGTAGGAGCGCATCTGGTTGCCCCAGCTGGAGCCGCCGTCCTTGAGCGCGTCCATCTCGGCGCGCTCCTCTTCCTTCTTCCGCAGCATCAGCCGGGCCTGGAGGACCTTCATCGCGGCCGCCTTGTTCTGCAGCTGCGACTTCTCGTTCTGGCAGGAGACGACGATGTTCGTCGGGATGTGCGTGATGCGGACCGCGGAGTCGGTCGTGTTGACGCTCTGGCCACCGGGGCCCGACGAGCGGTAGACGTCGACCCGGATGTCCTTCTCCGGGATGTCGACGTGGTCGACCTCTTCGACCTCGGGCAGCACCTCGACGTGCGCGAACGACGTCTGGCGGCGGCTCTGGTTGTCGAACGGCGAGATCCGGACGAGCCGGTGGGTGCCCTGCTCGACCGAGAGGGTGCCGTAGACGTAGGGGGCGGTCACCTTGAACGTCGCCGACTTGATGCCCGCCTCTTCGGCGTAGGAGATGTCGTAGACGTCGGTCGGGTAGCCGTGGCGCTCCGCCCAGCGCAGGTACATGCGGAGCAGCATCTCGGCGAAGTCCGCGGCGTCGACGCCGCCGGCCTCGGACCGGATGGTGACGACGGCGTTGCGGTCGTCGTACTCGCCCGACAGCAGCGTGCGGACCTCGAGGCCGTCGATGTCCTTGCCGAGGTGGGTGAGCTCGGCCTCGGCCTCGGCCATGCTGGCGGAGTCACCCTCCGCTTCGGCGAGCTCGTACAGCACGCCGAGGTCGTCGAGCCGCTGGCGCAACTCGCTGATCCGGCGCAGCTCGGTCTGCCGGTGGGACAGCTGGCTGGTCACCTTCTGCGCCGCCTCCGGGTCGTCCCAGAGGTTGGGGCTCGAAGCCTGCTGTTCCAGGTCGGCCACCTGGGCACGCAGCGCGTCCAGGTCCATCACCGACTCGATTTGCGTCAGTTTGCCGGTCAGGTCCCTCAGTGCCGCGTCGAACTCATCACTCACGTTTGTCAAGGTTACGGCAAAACCCACGACCGGTTGCGGGGACCGGTCGTGGGCGCGCGAACCTCAGGCCGCGGGGATGGCGTCGAGCAGCTTCAGCGCGGCCTTGGCCTGAGCCTGGGCGAACTCGGCGACGGCCTTTTCGTAGGGCCCCTCGGCCGCCTTGGTGGCCGCCTTGGCGTCGTCGAGCTGCTGGCTGTAGCTCGACCGGGCCGACTCGAGCAGCGCCTGGCGCTGCTTCGCGGTCAGCGACCCCGCGTGCACGAGCCGCAGGATGAGCGGGCTGCGCAGGTGGTCGGGGCCGGCCTCGGACGTCAGCCAGGCCTTGAAGGCCTTCTTGCCGGCGGCGGTGATCAGGTACTGCTGGCTGGAGCGCGGGCCCTGCTTGCCGAGCCGGACGAGACCTTCTTTGGACAGCGCCGGGAGCTCCCGGTACACCTGGCTGCGGGTGACGCTGAAGAAGGCGCCGAATCGCTCACCCGCTCCCGCGACGAGCTGCCCGCCGGTGGCGGGACCGTCGTGGAGCAGACCGAGCAGGGCGGCGGCTGTTGCATTCAATTCGGACACGCCACCTAGATTCCCACTTATCGGCCGCTGTGTCCACAGTGGTCAGCGGTTCTGTCCATTGTGGCTAGTGAGATCCCCTCGTTCGGCCCAATGCGACCGGGTCCACTGTGGACCCGGATACGCTCTGCAACCGTTCCGGACGGGCTTTGGTCCAACCAGACGCACCCAAGCCGCCCCGGCACCTCCAGCCAGGTGAGTTCGCCAGACGGCTTTCCCCGGCATGCCGCACCCCGAACACACACCGCAACCACAGCAACCCGCGACACGTATCACGAGATTCGTAGCAAAGGGCGACCGCGACGGGGGATCCCAGCGAGCCGAGCCGCTTTGGCGGAGGTTTGGGGGTTCGACCCCCATTACAATGAGAAAGAGGCGTGGCGAACGTTTTCCGTTCGCACACGCCTCTTACCTTTGTAGCGGGGACAGGATTTGAACCTGCGACCTCTGGGTTATGAGCCCAGCGAGCTACCGAGCTGCTCCACCCCGCGCCGTTGTCTTACTTGAAGAAGATTACATGGCGCCCTCGAGGCGGTTGCACCGGGGTCCCCAAAGTCCGTTGACCTGGGCTTACTCGGTTGCAAGCCACTGACGGGCTCCACTGAGGACCATCGACAGGCCGTCCTCGAACCGTGCGTCGGCGTCTCCCAATACCGCTTCGCCGGCCGATTCGCGATAACGCTCGTCGAACTCGCCCGGCATGGGCCGGACGGCCTGCTCCTCGATCACGTAGCCGATGACGAAGCAGTAGACGGTGAAGGTCGCCCGGCTCGCCCGGGCCTCGTCCAGCCCGGCCTCGATGCTCCGGCGTAGCGGATGCTCGCCGACCAGGCTCGCATCGCCGAGGTAGGTGCCGGCGAAGACCTTCCCGCCGTCGCGATAGGAGAGCATCATCCGGCGCAGCGCGCGGGCGCTGTGCGCGGCGGCCTCCCACTCCCCCAGGGACGCCGGCGGCCGCCGGTCCGCCACGGAGTCGCGGTACATCTGCGTCGCCATCTCGTCGAGCAGTTCCTGTTTGTTCTTCATGTGCCAGTAGAGCGCGGGCGCCTTGACCCCCAAGTCGGCGGCGATCAGCCGGAGCGTGAGCCCGTTGAGCCCGACTTCGTTGAGCAGCTTGAGCCCGGATCGCGCGATGTCTTGCCTGGTCAGGGCCATGTTCTGCAGTCTCCTCGCGGTGCCGGCTTGACACCTTAACGATGTTAAGGGCATCCTCGGTCCAGGTCAATTTAACGTTGTTAAGGAGCTGGGGATGGACGAGCTGACCGCGGAGGTGGTCGTCGCCGGGGCGGGGCCGACCGGGTTGATGCTGGCGAACGAGCTGGCACTGGCCGGAGTGGACGTTCTGGTGCTCGAGCGGATGCACGAGCGAACGGGGTTGTCGAAGGCGCTGAACCTGCAGCCGCGGACTGCGGAAGTCCTGGATCTGCGGGGCTTGCTGGGTCGCGCCGAGCACCGCTCGTTCGCGACTGTCGCGGACGGACACTTCGCGGTGATCCCGGTGGGCTACACCGGCTGGGACACCCGGCACCCGTACCAGCTGGGCATCCCGCAGGCGGAGGTCGAGGCGGCGCTGGAGGAGCGGCTGGCGGAGCAGGGCGTGCACGTGCGTCGCGGCCACGAGCTCACCAGCTTCTCCCAGGACGCCGACGGCGTCACGGTGGCGGCAGGCGACGTGCGTGTCCGTGCGGCATACCTGGTCGGCTGCGACGGCGGCCGGAGCGCGGTGCGCAAGGCACTGAACATGCCGTTCGAGGGGATCGAGGGCGAGGGCCACGGCGTGTCGGCGGACGTGCTGTTCAAGGCGACGCCCCCGGGAGCGCCGACGGAGTGGCGCTCGATGGGCAACATGGTGACGTCGCGGAGTCCGGGCAAGTTCGTCGGCGTGATCCCGTTGAACGAACCGAACCTGTACCGCATCAGCTTCGGCGACCGCCTGAACCGCCCCGAAAACCTCCGAGCAGAGGTGACCGACGAAGAAGTCCGCGCAGCGGTCCACGAACGCTTCGGCCCCGAAGCGGAGATCGCGGAGATCCGCTGGGCATCCCGTTTTTCGGACGACAGCCGCCTGGCGGCGAACTACAAGGTGGGTCGAGTCCTCTTGGCCGGAGACGCGGCCCACATCCACTTCCCGGCAGGGGGCCAGGGCCTGAACCTGGGCATCCAGGACGCCATGAACCTGGGCTGGAAGCTGGCGGCCGAGTTACGCAACCGAGCGCCGGCAACGCTCTTGGACACGTACGAAGCAGAGCGCCGCCCCGTGGCAAACCGAGTCCTGAACAACATAGCGGCCCAGAACGCCCTGATCCCCCTGAACGCGAACCAGCTGGCCCTCCGAAGCTTGTTCCACGACCTGGCAACGCTCCCCGAAGTCCAGCACCACCTATCAGGAATGGTCTCAGGCCTCGACATCCGCTACACCCCAGCGAAAGCCCACCACCCGGCCGAAGGATCCCGCCTACCGGACTTCCCCCTGAACAACGGCCACGCAAGCACCCTATTCCACAAAGGAAAGTTCGTCCTACTGACAAAAACCCCAACCCCAACCCCACACACAGAGGTAGTCGTAGCGGAGACCCCCACGCTCCCCTGGCCCGACCTGACAAGGGTCCTAGTCCGCCCAGACGGCTACATAGCCAACACAACAGGAGCAACAGAACCCTGGCTCACCTGAAAAAGGCGCCGACCCCCCACCCGACGGAACACCACGACTCCCCACCCGACGGAACACCACGACTCCCCACCCGACGGATCCACACACCGGGGGGTCCAGGGGCGGCGAAGCCCCCCTGGCGGGGGTCTGGGGGTCCGACCCCCAGGGCAATGCGAAGGAGGGGCGGCCCGCCGATTTTGGCGAGCACACCCCTCCCAACCTCTGTAGCGGGGACAGGATTTGAACCTGCGACCTCTGGGTTATGAGCCCAGCGAGCTACCGAGCTGCTCCACCCCGCGTCGTGACACCTACCTTACGCCTGCCTTTCCGGCGGGTGCAAAGCAGGTGCCCCTTGGGTAAGCGAGGTCACCTTCCCGGCTGGCTGCTGGGCGGCGGGGTGCTCGTTCCGGGTGCCGCGGTCTTGGCTGCTTCGTAGGCCTTGGCCGCGGCGTCGAGGGCGGCGAGCGCGGCGCCTTGGTCGGCGAAGTTGCCGGATTGCTGGGCTGCCTTGAGCTTGGCGATGGCCGATTGGATGTCGATGACGGCCCGGTCGAGGGCGGCGTTGCCGCCGCTCGTGTTGGGGGGTGTCGTGGTCGGGGTGGTGGTGGGTGTCGTCGTGGGTGTCGTCGGCTGTCCGGCTTGGGGTGGCGTGGTGGTGGCTTCGCCGGTGCCGGGGCCGAAGATCTGGTCGAGGGCTTCCTGGAGGGTGGCGCCGTAGCCGACCTTGGGTCCGTAGGAGACGAGGACGCGGGCCAGCTGCGGGTAGCTGGTCTGGTTGCGCTGCCGGATGTAGACGGGCTCGACGTAGAGGAAGCCTTCGGCGACCGGGAGGGTGATCAGGTTGCCGTAGATGGGGGTGACGTTGGGGTTGTTGAAGAGGGTGCGGTCCTGGGCGACGCGGGGGTCGCTCTGGAAGCGGTTCTGGACTTGGACGGGACCGTCGACCTGGCTGGCTCCGGTGGCCGCGCTGGGTAGCTGGAGGACGCGGATCTTCCCGTAGTCGTTCGCGTCGGAGGAGACCGACATCCAGGACGCCAGGTACTGCCGTTGGAGACCGGTGAGGGAACTGGTCAGCTGGAACGTCGGCTTGTTCTGGCCCGGGGCGTCGGCGAGGACGTAGTAGCCGGGCTGGTTGGCGGCGCCGGCCGCGGCCGGGTTGGAGCCGCCTTCGGCGGTCGGGTCCTGCGGGACGCTCCAGAAGGCCTGCTGGGAGTAGAACTCCTGCGGGTTGCTGACGTGGTAGCGGGACAGCAGCTCGCGCTGGATCTTGAAGAGGTCTTCGGGGTAGCGGAAGTGGGCGCGCAGGTCCGGGGAGATCTCGGAGCTGGGCTTCACGAGTCCGGGGAAGACCTTCTCCCAGGCGTTGAGGACCGGTTCCTCGTCGTCGATCGAGTACAGCGTGACGTTGCCGTTGAAGGCGTCGACGGTGGCCTTGACCGAGTTGCGGATGTAGTTGATGGAACTGTTGGCCTGGCGGGCGACGCCGTTGAGCGAGTCGTTGGTGGCCGCGCCGAGCTGGGTCTGCTGGGCGTACGGGAAGTTGTTGAGCGTGGTGTAGCCGTCGACGATCCACTGGATCTTGCCGTCGACGACCGCCGGGTACGGGTCGCCGTCGAGGGTCAGCCACGGGGCGATCTTGCTGACGCGGTCGCGCGGGTCGCGGTTGTACATGATCTTCGAGTTGTCGCCGATGGCGTCGGAGAACAGGATGTTCCGTTCGCCGTACTCGGCGGCGAAGGCGAGGCGGTTGAACCAGTTGTCGATGGCGACACCGCCGGTGCCCTTGTAGGTGTAGCGGTCGGTGGTGGTGTCGTACTCGCCGGGCGCGTTGCCGGAGGTGCCGCCGACGATGGCGTAGTCGGATTCCGCGGCGGACAGCTCGCCGTAGTAGATGCGGGGTTCCTTGACCTCGATGCCGGTCTGACCGACTGCGGGCGCGCCGGCGCCCGCCGGGTTCTGCGTGTCGCTGGTGGTGGCGATCGGGTAGCCGCCGTCGGAGTTGGCGTCCTTGACCGCGCGGTCGATGGTGTTGGCGGGCGCGACGACGAAGCCGTTGCCGTGGGTGTAGACGAGGTGTTTGTTGATCCAGCTGGTCTGGTTGCCGGTCAGGCCCTCGGTCTTGATCTCCTTGGCGGCGACGATGTAGTCCTGCGTCACGCCGCCGACGGTGTAGCGGTCGATGTCCAGCTTGGCCGGGAAGCCGTAGAAGTTCTCGCGGCCGACGCGCTGGGTGAAGGTGTCGGAAAGGATGTTCGGGTCGAGCAGCCGGATGTTGGACATGGTTCCGGTGTCGGCCTTGAGCTGGTCCGGGGTGGCGGCGGAGCTGCCGGTGTAGGGCTGGTACTGGACGTCGGTGAGGCCGTAGGCGCGGCGGGTCGCGTCCATGTTGCGCTGGATGGACGCCGCTTCCTTCTCGTTGGCGTTCGGCTTCACCGAGAACTGGTCGAGGATGGCGGGCCAGGCGACGCCGACCAGGATGCCGGACAGGATCAGCAGCACCAGGGAGATCGCCGGCAGCTGCAGGTTGCGCAGGAAGGCGCCGGCGAAGAACGCGACCGCGCAGATCGCCGAGATGCACAGCAGGATCAGCTTGGCCGGCAGGACCGCGTTCAGGTCGGTGTAGGTGGCGCCGATGAACAGCGGGGCACCGCGATCGGACAGCAGCAGATTGTACCGGTCGAAGAAGTACTCGACCGCCTTCAGCAGCACGAAGAGCCCGACGGTGATGGCGAGCTGCGCGCGGGCCGGGCCGGCGAGCTGGCCGCCCTTGCCGGCCAGCCGGATGCCGCCGAAGACGTAGTGGGAGATCAGCGCGCCGAAGAAGGAGATGACGACGGTGATGAACAGCCAGCCGAGCAGCCAGTTGTAGAACGGGAGGTCGAAGGCGTAGAAGCCGACGTCGTTGCCGAACTCGGGGTCGGTCTGGCCGAACGAGGTGCCGTTGAGGAACAGCTGCACGACCTGCCAGTCCGCCTGGGCGGACAGGCCGGCGATGAGGCCGGTGAGCACCGGGATGCCGACGCCGAAGAGGCGGATGCGGGCGACGATCGCGGAGCGGTAGCGCGCCAGCGGGTCGTCGGCGCCGGAGATCGGCACGAACACCGGGCGGCTGCGGTAGGCGATCATCAGGCTGATCGCCAGCGCCCCGCCGACGAGCAACCCGACGGCGAAGAACAACACGATCCGGGTCAGCACCTGGGTGGTGAACACCGGCCGTGCGCCGACTTCGCCGAACCACAGCCAGTCGACGTACGTGTCGAGGAGGCGGGCTCCGAGCAACAGCGCCAGCACGATCACCGCGGCGATGATGAGGAGGATCCGGCTCCGCCGGGACAGCTTCGGCAGGCTCACCGGGGGCCGAGTCGCCACGGCACACGCTCCTGTCTTCGTCAACACTTGAGCAGGGGCGCGTGCGCCCCCTGATTCCCTAACTCTACGGATGCCCCGGGAAGTTCCCGGGACCCGCCCAAAGCGGACTCGCGGCGACCACGCGCCGGCCGGCCTGACACGATGTGCGCATGGCAGCGAACGAAGCGCGACAGGCCGGCGTGGCCGCGCTCGCCCGTGAGATCGAGGAGTTCATGGCCGCGGGTGGCTGGGACCAGCCGCCGCAGCTGTTCGCGCTGGTGCCGACGGCGGCGCTGCTGGACGAGCAGCCGGAGCTGGCCGGGCAGCTGGACCGGGCGAACCCGCTGACGCCGGTGGCCCAGGAGGCATTGCCCGAGGGCGACCTGGCCGAGGCGCTGGGCCGGATCGCGTGGCCGGACCTGGTCATCGGGTGCGCGCTGGCCCAGGAGATCATCGTGCTGCCGCCCGGCTCGGAGTCGGAGCTGCCGGACGTCGCCGAGGCGGACGCGGACAGCCTGCGCCGCGCGGCCGCCGACCACCCGCAGCGGACGGAGGCCCGCCTGGTGGCGGCCGTCCTGCGCGAGGGGGAAGGCGCCTGCGTGATGCGGCTGCGCGGGATCGGCACGGCCGAGGGCACGGACGAAGCGATGGACGAGATCGTGGAAAGCCCCGACCTGGCCCCGAATCTGGTCGAGGCGTTGAAGGCCACGCTGCAGCCTTAGCAGGAGGCCGTCGGCCGTCCCGCCTTCAGGTTGTTCAGCTGGGCGAGCGCGTCGTCCAGTGTGGACACCTTGATGAGGTTGAGCCCGGCGGGCGCGTTGGACTTGGCCTCGGCGCAGTTGTGCTCGGGCACCAGGAAGTCGGTAGCGCCTGCTTCACGGGCGCCGACGACCTTGAACGAGATCCCCCCGATCGGGTCGACCTCGCCGGTCTCGGTGATCTCGCCGGTGCCGGCGATGTGCCGGCCGCCCGCGAGGTCGCCGGACTGCAGGCGGTCGATGATGGCGAGGGTGAACATCAGCCCGGCCGACGGGCCGCCGACGTCCTGCAGCGAGATGTTGACCGTGAACGGCGCGTCGGCGCGGTCGACCGCGGTGAGGCCGATGAAGCCCTCCTTGCGATCGGGGCGCGCGGCGAGGGTGAGCGGCACGGTCCGCTCGGGCTGGCCGTCCGACTGGAAGGTGATCTGGACGGTCTGGCCGGGCAGGGTGCCGGCGAGCGCGGCCCGCACGTCGGCGGCCTCGACGACCTTCTTGCCGTTCACGGTGATCAGCCGGTCGCCCGGGGAGAGCACGTGGTCGGCCGGGCTGCCGGAGACGATCTGCTTCGCGAGCACCTTGATCGGGTAGCCCAGCTTGCGCAGGGCGGCGACCTGGGCGTTCGTCTGCGAGTCCTGCAGCTGCTGGATGTTCTCCTGCTTGACCTGCTCGCTCGTCTCGCCCGGCTTGAAGTACTCCTCGCGCGGCGCGAGCGCGTACCGGCCGCTCGCCCAGAAGCCGAGGCCCTGGAACAGGGTGACGCCGTCGTGCAGCGAGACGGTCGTCATCCGCAGTTCACCGGTGGTCGGATGGGTTTCGTGACCGGTGACCTGGATGACCGGGTTGCCCGCCGCGTCGCGACCGAGCGTGTCGTAGGTCGGGCCGGGACTGATCGCCACGAACGGCACCGGCACGACCGAGCCGAGCACCACGAAGATCAGGAACAGCGAGCCGCTGACCACCAGTGTCCAGCCGCGGCGGGTCATCCGCCGGGCCTCGCCGGCCGGCTCCGCCGCCGGTTCCGGAGCGCTCTTCGCGGGGGCGGTCTCCTCGGAAGACTTGGTCACGACCGACAGCGTACGGTGACCGTGTTCGCTTCCCGGTGAAGGCCACGCACATGGGTCCGGTTGACGCGCTCGACGACCGCCGACCCGCGTACGGTGGACACATGAGCAAACCCCCGTTCGGCTTCGGACCTTCCGATCCCGACAAACGAGGTGAGAACGACCCCTCGGAAGGCGGGCAGCAGTCCGGCGCCGAGGCCTTCAACCAGCTCGGGCAGATGCTGAGCCAGCTGGGCCAGATGCTCAGCCAGGCGGGCAGCTCCAGCGGGCCGGTGAACTACGACCTCGCCAAGCAGATCGCCCTGCAGACCCTGGGCAGCGCCGGCAACACCGGCGAGAGCAAGCTCGGCTTCAGCGGCGGCGACGACGCGAACGCCGCGGTGCGCGACGCCGCCCACCTGGCCGAGCTGTGGCTCGACGCCGGGACGGTGTTCCCGGCCGGCGCGACGTCGGCGGTCGCCTGGTCGCCGCGCTCCTGGGTGGAGAAGACGCTCCCGACGTGGCAGCGGCTGTGCGACCCGGTGGCCCGGCAGGTCTCGGGCGCCTGGATGGAGGCGCTGCCGGAGGAAGCCAAGCAGGCCGCGGGCCCGCTGCTGCAGATGATGGGGCAGATGGGCGGGATGGCCTTCGGCTCCCAGCTCGGCAACGCGCTGGCCCAGCTCGCGTCGGAGATGCTGACCTCGACGGAGATCGGCCTGCCGCTGGCCCCGGCCGGCACGTCGGCGCTGCTGCCGGCGAACATCGAGAAGTTCGCCGAGGGCCTGGAGCTGCCGAACAGCGAGATCCTCGTGTTCCTGGCCGCGCGCGAGGCCGCGCACCAGCGCCTCTTCACGCACGTGCCGTGGCTGCCGCAGCGGCTGCTGGCGACGGTCGAGGAGTTCGCGCACGGCATTTCGGTGGACACCTCGGCGCTCGAGTCGCTGGCCGGCCAAATCGACCCGGCGAACCCGGCGAGCATCGAAGAGGCGATGTCGTCGGGGCTTCTGGAGCCCCAGACGACGGAAGAGCAGAAGGCGGCGCTGAACCGCCTGGAGACGTTGCTGGCCTTGGTCGAGGGCTGGGTCGACGTGGTGGTGGCCGAAGCGGTCGGCGACCGCCTCCCGGGAGCGGACGCGCTGCGCGAGACGCTGCGCCGCCGCCGCGCAACGGGCGGCCCGGCGGAACAGACGTTCGCGACGCTGGTCGGCCTGGAGCTGCGCCCCCGCAGGATGCGGGCGGCCTCGGCGCTGTGGAAGCTGGTGGGCGACCGCCACGGCCTGGAGAAGCGCGACGGCCTCTGGTCCCACCCGGACCTGATGCCGACGGCCGAGGACCTGGACGAGCCGATCGACTTCGCCGACCGAGTGGGCGAAGCCGGCTCGATCGACGACCTCGACCCGATGGCCGAGCTGGAGCGCACGGAACGTTCGGAGCGCGAAGAGCGCGAGAAGGAGGAGCCGCCGTCGGAAGAGGGCGGCGACGCCAAGAGCTGAGCAGCACCCTGGAACCGGGCGTCTCGCACGAGCGAGGCGCCCGTTTCCCTACCCGCCCCCGCTCACGCACCCACCCCCGTGTCGACCCTCCAGGCACGCGAGCCGCCCCTCCAGACACACGAGCCGACCCTCCAGGCACGCGTGTCGACCCTCCAAGCACGCGAGCCGATCCTCCAGGCACAGGCGCCCGACCGTCGAGCCACCCGCAAACCCGCCGACCGGCCCTCACCCACGGCACCCGGACGAAGCCGGGGTGACCCGCAACCACGGATCACCCCGGCCACCATCACCCGCTCAGTCCTCGGTGGAGATTCCCCACCCGGCAGCGGCCGACAGGCCCTCGAGGTACCCGATGGCCCGTTCCGTCTTGGGGTACCGCTGCACCAGCGCCCAGAACGCCGCGTCGTGCCCGGGCTCCCGCAGGTGCGCCAGCTCGTGCACCAGGACGTAGTCCAGCACCCACGGGGGAACCTTGCGCAGCCGTTCGCTGACCCGGATGGTCGCGTCGACCGGTGTGCAGGACGCCCACCGGGTGCGCATCGGCGGCACCCAGCGGACGCTCGCCGGCACCGCGGTGCCGCCCAGGTACTTGCCCGACAGCAGCGCGCAGCGCGCCAGCAGGGCTTCGTCCGACGTCTTCGGGGACGCCGGCCGACGTGGTTCCGAGCGCTGCAGTTTGCGCTCCATCTCGGCGACCCAGTGTTTCTCCTCCGCCCTGGTCATCCGCGCGGGGATGAGCACGACCAGCGTGTCGTCGTTCCAATACGCGGTGACCGTTCGGTGCCGACGCTGGCTGCGCCGCACTTCGACCTTGTGTCCGGGTGTGTCCGACGAGGGGTTCGGTTCCCCTCGGCCTCTCAGTAAGGGCATGCGTGCTTCGACCACCCGACAACGGTAAGGCCAGGCACCGACAACTCCGAGCGCCTCGAGGTCACAGACCCGAGTTGTCCACAGTCGGATCCACTTGTGGATAACTCGGCCGTTCCGGCTCGTTCACGGGCTTCTTCGTCGCCGCCGGGTGCGATCCTGCGGACATGATCCTCGACACCGCGGACATGCCACCGGTCCTGCTGCCGGCCCACCCCGCCCTGCTCCCGGGCCTCACCGTGCTGGAACGCGGCCCGCGCGAGATCCAGATCGGCCTCGACCCGCGCCACGGGGTGATCGTCGAAAACCTCTCCCCGGACCTCGCCGCGAAGGTGCGCGCCCTCGACGGCACCAAGCCCGTCGAGGGTCTCCTGCTCGCCGAGAGCGAACACCGCGGCCAACTGCGCACGCTGCTGCGGCAGCTGACCGCGCTCGGCCTGGTCACCGACGCCGGCCGCCCCGGCGGTCCCGGCTTCCGCGGCGAGCCCGGGCTCTGGTCGCTGCGGGCCCGGCACCACCAAGCGGCCATGGCCGATCGGCGGCGCGCCGCCGCCATCTCGGTGTACGGCAACGGCCGGGTGGCGGTGGCGGCCGCCGTGCTGCTGGCCAACGCCGGCATCGGGCACGTCGAGCTGCAGGTGTCCGGCGCGGTGACCGAACACGACCTCGGCTCGGGCTTCACCGTCGCTGACCTGGGCCGGTCCCGGCGGCAGGCGCTCGCCGACCTGCTCCGCCGGGTCGATCCCGACGTCCGCGTCACCCGCCTGCACGACCGGTACCCGGACCTGGCCCTGCTCACCGACGCCGTCGTGCCTGCTCCCGAGCTGGTCGCCGAGCTGGTGGAGGACGGCGTCCCGCACATGGCGGTGCGCGTCCGCGACGGCACGGGCATCGTCGGGCCGCTGGTGGTGCCGGGCCGCAGCTCGTGCCTGCGCTGCGCCGACCTGCACCGCACGGACCTCGACCCGTGCTGGCCGCGCGTCGCCGGGCAGCTCGCCGGCCGGCACCAGCGACCCGATCTCGGCGCGGTCCAGGCCTGCGCGTCGCTGGCCGTCGCCCAGGCCATGCGGCTGCTCTCGCCCGCCGGGCCGGCCCCACCGCCGTGGAACGCGACTCTCGAGATCGACGCCTTCGACGGCCGCATCCGCCACCGCGGCTGGCCGCCGCACCCGCGGTGCGGCTGCGGCGCGCGGAGGTGATCCAGGAGGCGTAACCCACCAAGACGTCGCGCGCAGGCTGCGCACGGCCGACGCCACAGGGCAGAATCGCCGGTGTGACCGACTTCCGCGACCCCGCCGATCGTGACACCGCGATGCCGCGCAAGGGTGCAGCCCGTACCGCCAAGCTCGCCAGTCTCCCGCTCGGCATCGCCGGCCGCGCGGTCGGCGGCTGGGGCAAGAGGCTCGCGGGCCAAAGCGCGGAGCAGGTGAACGCGACGCTGTCGGCGAAGGCCGCCGAGCAGCTGTTCGAGGTGCTCGGCACGCTCAAGGGCGGGGCGATGAAGTTCGGCCAGGCGCTGAGCGTGTTCGAGGCGGCGGTGCCGGACGACATGGCGAAGCCGTACCGCGAAGCGCTGACGAAGCTGCAGGCCGCCGCGCCGCCGATGTCGGTCCGGCAGACCCACCGGGTGCTCGCCGAGCAGCTGGGCCGCACCTGGACCAGCCGGTTCGCGTCGTTCGACGACGAACCGGCGGCCGCCGCGAGCATCGGCCAGGTGCACCGCGCGGTCTGGCACGACGGCCGCGCGGTCGCGGTCAAGGTGCAGTACCCGGGCGCCGACGAGGCGCTGCGCAGCGACCTGCGTCAGCTGCAGCGGTTCAGCAGGCTGTTCCAGGCGTTCGTGCCCGGCACCGAGGTCAAGCCGCTGCTGGCGGAGCTCGCCGAGCGGATGAACGAGGAGCTCGACTACCAGGCCGAGGCCCAGCACCAGCGCGCCTTCGCGAAGGCGTTCGACGGCGATCCCGGCATCCTGGTGCCCCGGGTGGTGGCCAGCGCGCCGAAGGTCGTCGTGACGGAATGGGCGAGCGGCACACCGCTGTCGAAGGTGATTTCGGACGGCGACCGCGAGACCCGCAACCTGGCGGGCCGGCTGCTGGCGGAGTTCCACTACTCGTCCCCCGAACGGGTCCACCTGCTGCACTCGGACCCGCACCCGGGCAACTTCATGATCACCGGCGACGGCAGGCTGTGCGTCATCGACTTCGGCGGCGTCGCCCGGCTGCCCGAGGGCATCCCCCGCCACCTGGGCGAGATGACGCGGTTGGCCCTCGACGGCGAGTCCGCCGAGCTGATGCGCCTGCTGCGGGAGAACCGGTTCATCCGGCCGGACAGCGACCTGACCGCGGACGAGGTGCTCGCCTACCTGGCCCCGTTCACCGAGCCGCTGGCCGCGCCGACGTTCCACTTCACCCGCCGCTGGATGCAGAAGCAGGCCGGGCGGGTGGGCGACAGCCGCGGCAACGACTTCCGGGTCGGGCGTTCGCTCAACCTGCCGCCCGAGTACCTGATGATCCACCGGGTGACGGCGGGGTCGACGGGCATCCTTTGCCAGCTCGACGCGGAGATCCCGGCCCGGGGGATCGTGGAGCGCTGGCAGCCGGGCTTCGCCGCCTGAGTTGTCCACAGGCGGGGCCGCGAACGGACGGATTCCGCCGAGTTGTCCACAGCTGCGGCGGACGGGGTTCCACCCGGTTGGCCGAGCCGCCATGCTCGAAGAATGACAGCTACTCAGTGCACCGACCCGCTCGCCCTTCGTAGTTTCGGCGCGTGCGAGGTGATGAACCTCGAACAGCTACGCCGGGCGGGGGTGTCCGATCGAAGAACCCGGCGGCTCTGCGGCCCCGGTGGGCCGTGGCGCCGCCTGCACCCCGGTGTCGTCCTGCTGCGCAACACCGCCCCGACGCGGCGGGAGCTGCTGCACGCCGCGCTCGTGCACTACGGGCCGGAGGTGGTGATCACCGGCGCCGACGCACTGCAGGCCCACGGCGTGAAGTTCCCGTGCCCGGCGTCGAGCGACATCCGGCTGCTGGTCCCCGGCCGCTGCCGGGTGACGGCGTGCGAAGGCGTCCGGCCGGCGCGGACGGCCCGGTTGCCGGATCCGGTCCTGGTCGACGGGTTGCCGTTCGCCCCGCCGGCCCGGGCGACGCTGGACATGGCGCGGTCCGAACCCGACCCGGCCCACATCCGGCAGTTGTTGACGTTGCCGCTCTACTGGGGCCTGTGCGACCGGCAGGAGCTCCTGGCGGAGCTCGACGCGGGCCCCCAGCGCGGCACGGCGGTGGTCCGCAAGGTGCTCCACGAGCTCGACGAGGGGCCGATCCAGGCCCACGGCCTGGCCACGCGCGTGCTGGACATGGGCCACCTCCCGCCGCCGAGCTGGGACCTGACGATCTGCGACCGCCGCGGCCGCCGCCTCGGCGAAGCCGACGCATGGTGGGACGAGATCGGCCTGGCGTGGCAGTACCGCTGCACGCCGGGCCCCGGCGGCGGCTTCAGCCACCTGGCCCTGGCGGCCACGGGAATCGTCCTGGTCCGCTGCACGGTGCGGCAGCTGCGCCAGGTCCCGCAGGAGGTGGCACAGGAGCTGGCCCGGGCATTCGGCGATGCGTCCCGTACGCCCCGACCACGGGTCCGCGCGGTCCCGATGACCCCCGTCGGAGACGCCGCCTGACGACCACACCGATCACCAGCCCGCGCCCGAGAGCGGCCAGCACGCCGAACGACTGGCTTGCGACGCCCGCTCGGCAACCCGCCTTCGCAGGCCCCACCACACCGGAGACGCCTTTGGATTCAGACCTCGCGCAGCAACGAGCTGCCGCGCATCCGCCGTTCCACGACACCCGGCGGCAAGACCCCTCGGCATCGACCACTCAGGAGCGTGAATTGATCACCAGTACTCGTCCGGCAGCTTGCCTTCGATGTCCCGCACGTGCTGCCGCGCGCAGTCCGGGCACAGCCATCGCAGCACGCCACGCTCGCGGGTGGAGACCCACGCGAGCGCCGTAGCCGGGTCGTCGTCGGCGGTGCGGGTGCGGCCGCAGCGCGTGCACCCCACCGGTTCCGGGGCGCTCACCGCAACCGTCCACTGTGGATTGCCTTGGCGCCGAACAGGTACAGGTCGTCCCGGTGGCCGAGGAAGTCCGGGCTCTGCGGGTCGATCAGCGCGGCGACGGCGGCGCGGTCGTCGGCGTCGAGCCACTCCCCGGCCGACTCCGCGAACCACCCGACGCGGTGCACCACGTACTCGCGCAGGAGGTCCGAGCCGGGCATCGGGTGGTCGATGAGCGTGCCGAACGACTCGACATCCTCGAGGCCGGCTTCGCGAAGGGCGCGCGGCCAGCCGTAGGGCATGGCGACGCTGCCCGGGATTCCGGCGCGCATCCGCGCGAACCAGGCGGCCCGCGCGGCGAGCAGCCGCTGCTCCAGTCCGGGCCGGCCGACGCCGAGCTCCCACGGGAGGCACCGCATCTCGAGGCCGCCCTCGGCGATGGCCAGCACCCCGCCGGGCCGCAGCAGCCCGGCGAGCGTGCGCAGCGCGGCCTGCTGATCGCCCACGTGGTGCACCACGCCGGACGCCCACACGAGGTCGGCGGCGGGAACGGCCAGCGCCGGGTCGGTGAGGTCCCCGTGCAGGCTGACGACCTCGACGGAGCCGGCGGCGGCCGCCACGGCGCCCGTCACGGCTCGCTCCGCCTCGGCGAGCAGCTTCGGCGTGGCGTCGACGAGCACGACAGTGCCCCCGGCGCCGCGGGCGAGCTCGCGCGCGAACAACACGCTCATCCCGCCGGCCCCGCACCCGACGTCGACGATGGTCGGCCGCTCCGGCGCCGAGCCGACGAGCCGTCGTGCGACGGGCGTGAGCGCTTCGGCGTCGAGAGTGTCGGCCATGCGCAGCTGGGCGAGGCGGTCCGCCCAGTCGATGTCGTCGTGGGTGTGTCCGGACATCACCCCATTGAACACCAGGAACAAGCGCGCGAAGGCCCCCGCCGCCTGGGAAGGGCGGCAGGGGCTCTGCGCTCAGTTCTGATCCTGGTACCGCTCCGCCCGTTGAGCCGCCCATCGGGCTACTCGCGTCCATCGGCGTACGGCACGCGCGCTACCTCGGGCCCGCTGGGCGCGGACCCCCTCTTCCAGATCCCGTATTCGGGCCCTCGACAGTTCTTCGTAAAGCAACATCTCGCTGATCTCCTCGATCTCGGTCTTCGTCAACTGCAGCTGCTCGCTGCTGGTGTGGGCTTCGTAATCCCTGGTCGTGACCGGTTCGACGCTCATGCGGCGGCGCTCCGGTGATCGCTGCCGGCCTTGGCGGCGGCCGGCTCGACGGCGGCGTTCTTGCGCGGACGGCCCCGGGGCCGCTTGCGCGCGATCACGGCACCGCGCTCGAAGATCTCGCCACCCCAGACGCCCCACGGCTCACGCCGGGCCAGCGCACCGGCCAGGCAGGCCTCGCGCACCGGGCAGTCGGCGCACTGCGCCTTCGCGCGCTCGAGCTCGGCCGGGGACTCGGCGAACCACAGGTCCGCGTCGCCGGAACGGCAGGGCAGCGCCACGTCGGGGACGGCGATCGGGTCGAGCAGGTCGGCGAATATTGCCTCACCCGAGGTGTAGGCGACGGCCGAAGACATGGTTCCTCCTTGTGTCGTACGGGTTTTCGGTTGGGTGCTGGAGCTGGGCAACGCTGGTTCCTCTTGGGTTGTGCAGCCAAAAAGCACGAAGGCCGCGGATCCGGGTTTCCCGGTTCCGCGGCCTTCGTGAGCCTCGTGTCCTGACTAGGTCAGGAACTTCGCTCCCGTATCGACAACGGAACACGGAACTGCTTGACGGTCGGCAGATCGGCCTGCGGGTACGCGGCGAGAACGCCATCGGTCCCGAAGACGACGACACCGGTGGCCCAACGCCGCTCGACACGACGCATGCCACGGATCTCGTGAGCGCTCACGGACACATCAATGCCCGGGCGCTGAGCAGCCGCAACTTCCGCGGCGGCGCAGGACAGACGGGTGCCCGGGTTCGTGAGCGTCATGTTGATGGTCATTTCACCGGCACCTCCTTCTGTACTCTGCACACGCGGCCGCCGAGCGGCACGTCTTGCATAGGCTCTGTACGTAGATCCCCAGTCGAGCCCTTCGGGCTCGGTACTGGCAGGTTATTGCCCCGCACCACACCGGGGCAACTCAATTAACGGGAAAATCCTCGAAGATACGAAGATCGCCCCCGAGCAGCGGGTTCGCCGCGTCGATCATGGTCCGGACGCGGTCAAGACCCCGTCGACGCCCGCACGACACCGAGGATCTCCGCGCCGAAGCGTTCGAGCTTCGTCGCGCCGATGCCGGAGATCGACACCAGCGCCGCCTCGTCGGTCGGCCGCTGCTCGGCGATGGCCATCAGCGTCGCGTCCGTGAAGACGACGAACGCCGGCACCTTCAGCTCGCGCGCCCGGTCGCCACGCCACGACTTCAGCCGCTCCAGCAGACCTTCATCCACTGTGGACGGGCACCGGCCGCAGCGGCCCAGCTTGACGTCGAGGGTTTCCAGCAACGGGCCGCCGCAGACGCGGCAGCGCGTTTTGACCGGCGCCGCCTGCTTCTGCTGGGACCGCGCGACCCTGGCGGCCGGGTGGTCCTCCGGGACCAGGCCGTAGAGGAACCGGCTGCGCCGCCGGTTGCGCCGCCCGCCCGGTGTGCGGGCCAGCGCCCACGACAGCCACAGGTGCTCGCGGGCCCGGGTGACGCCGACGTAGAACAGCCGCCGCTCCTCCTCGATCGCGGCTTCGTCGTCGCCCGCGTGGAGGATCGGCACCGTGCCCTCGGCGAGACCGACGAGGAACACCGCGTCCCACTCCAGGCCCTTCGCCGCGTGCAGCGAAGCGAGCGTGACGCCCTCGACCGTCGGCGGGTGCTGGGCCGCGGCGCGCTGGTCGAGCTCGGCGCAGAAGCGCGGCAGGTCCGCGTCCTCGACCGTCGAAGCGAGCTCTTCGGCCAGTTCGACGATCGCCAGGAGGGCGTCCCAACGTTCCTTCGCCGCGCCACCGGCGGGCGGCGACTCGGTCAGGCCGACCCGCGCGAGCACCGAACGCACCGTCGTGACCAGGTCGGAGCTGACGTCCCCGCTCGCGGCCCGCAGCGCGGACATCGCCTGCCGGACCTCCGTCCGGTTGAAGAACCGCTCGCCGCCGCGGACCAGGTACGGGATGCCGGCCTCGGCCAGCGCCGACTCGTAGGCCTCGGACTGGGCGTTCACCCGGTAGAGGATCGCGACCTCGCTCGCCGTGACGCCGCCGTCGAGCAGCTCGCGCACCCGGCGGGCGACGGCCCCGGCCTCGACCGCCTCGTCGTCGAACTCGGCGAAGCGCGGCTCCGGCCCCGGCGGCCGCTGGCCGATCAGCTTCAGCCGCGAGCCCGCCGGCCGCCCCCGCGCCGCGCCGATCACCCGGTTCGCCAGCGCGACGACCTCGGGCGTGGACCGGTAGTCGCGCTCGAGCCGGACGACGGTGGCGTCCGGGTAGCGCCGCGTGAATTCCAGCAGCGGCCGTGGCGACGCGCCACCGAAGGAGTAGATGGTCTGGTTGGCGTCGCCGACGACGGTCAGGTCGTCGCGGCCGCCGAGCCACGCGTCCAGCAGGCGCTGCTGCAGCGGCGTGACGTCCTGGTACTCGTCGACGACGAAGCAGCGGTAGCGGTCCCGGAACTCCTCGGCGACGGTGCCGTGCTCCTCGAGCACCGCCGTCGTGTGCAGCAGGAGGTCGTCGAAGTCGAGGACCTGCGCGGCGTTCTTCAGTTCTTCGTAGTTCCGGTAGACCTCGGCGACCTGCGCCGCCGGTGCCGGGATGTCCCGCTGGGCGCGCGCGGTGACGGCCGGGTAGTCCTCCGGGCTGATCAGCGACGCCTTCGCCCACTCGATCTCGCTCGCCAGGTCGCGCAGGGCCTCGACCTCGGTCCCCAGCTTGGCGCGGCTCGCGGCCTGGCCGACGAACCGCAGCTTGTTCTCCAGCAGGTCCCACGGCCGGTCGCCGACCACGCGCGGCCAGAAGTAACGCAGCTGGCGGCGGGCAGCGGCGTGGAAGGTCAGCGCCTGCGCCGCTTCGACGCCGAGGCCGCGCAGCCGCGTCCGCATCTCCCCCGCGGCCCGCGTCGTGAAGGTGACGGCAAGGACCTGACCGGGGGAAACATGCCCGGACCGGACGAGGTGGGCGATGCGGTGGGTGATCGTGCGGGTCTTGCCCGTGCCGGCTCCGGCGAGCACGCAGACCGGGCCCCTCGGGGCACTGGCGGCGGCGCGCTGCTCGGGGTCGAGGCCATCGAGCAGACGGTTGATGCTCTTGGTGGAAAGTACGCCGGTCACGTCCGGCATCCTCGCAGAGGGGGACGGGGAATCGGGGCAGGGGCACGCGGCCGTATCCTGGTCATATGGCGGGACAGCGGGACTCGGGCAAGAACAAGGAAGCGGCCAAGCAGGCCAAGAAGGAGAAGCGCGCGGCGAGCAAGGCACGCCGTGGCCAGCTCTTCGAGGCGTTCAAGATGCAGCGCAAGGAAGACCCGTGGCTCATCCCCTGGATGGCCGGGTCGATCGTCGTCGTCGCCGGCGTGGCGTTCGGGATCGGGTTCTTCTTCGACGCGCAGTGGGTGCTGCTGCCGCTCGGCCTGGTGCTCGGCGCCCTGCTCGCCATGATCATCTTCGGCCGGCGCGTCCAGAAGACGGTCTACTCGAAGGCCGACGGGCAGCCCGGCGCCGCCGCGTGGGCGCTGGAAAACCTGCGCGGCCGCTGGAAGGTGACGCAGACCGTCGCGGCGACGACCCACCTCGACGCGGTGCACCGGGTCCTGGGTGGCCCGGGCGTGGTGCTGGTCGCCGAAGGCGCGTCGCACCGGGTCAAGACCCTGCTCGCCCAGGAGAAGAAGCGCGTCTCCCGCCTGATCGGCGACACGCCGATCTACGACGTGACGGTCGGTCAGGAAGACGGCCAGCTCCCGTTGAGGAAGCTCCAGGGCTACCTGATGAAGCTGCCCCGCAACCTCAAGCCGGCCCAGGTCGACGCCCTCGAGGCGAAGCTGGCCGCCCTCGGCAACCGCGGCGCGGCCCTGCCCAAGGGCCCGATGCCGGCCGGCGCGAAGATGCGCAACGTCCAGCGCACGATCCGCCGCCGCTGACCCGCAGACGAAAAAGGCCCCCGTCCGAACCCGGACGGGGGCCTTTTCGCACTCAGCGCATCCGGATGACGACGGTGCCGGTCAGCCGGTCGAGCCAGCTGCGGCCGTCGGCGTTGCGGACCGCGGCCGGGATGATCACGAACGTCAGCGCGGCCCGCACCAGCGCACGCAGCGGGCCGACGAGCGCGGCGCCGTCCAGCCGGGCGACGCGGATGCCGACGACACCCATCCCCGGGGTGAAGCCGAAGAAGCCGGCCGACACGACGGAGATGACCGCCCACACGCCGCCGGACCAGAGGTTGAACTTCTGCATCGCAGCTGCGTCCTGCAGGCTGGGGTGCAGGAAGATGGCCGTGACCAGGGCCGCGATGACCAGGTCGACGATCAGCCCGAGCAGCCGGGCACCGCCGCTCGCCGCCGAGCCGACGCCCGATTCGGGCAAACCGAACTTCTCGCCCGGCCAGCGCGCGCCGTCCTGATCAGTGCCCGGAGCGCCGTCGCCGGTGCCGGGGAGCCATTCACCGGTCCATCTCGCCACCCGTCTAGGGTATGCCGGTGGCGTGGAGCACATCCGACCTGGTCGGATACCCGATATCGACCACCCGTTAACACCGGCGAAACATACGGGTGACGGTCGGGCAACACCGCACTTTTAGCGTGAGCCGAAGAGAGCACTGCCGTACGAGCTCGAACGAGAAGGAGTCACCGAGGGTGCCCACTACTCCAGACGACATCCAGCGCCTCATCGCCGACGAGGACGTCGAAGTCATCGACGTCCAGTTCTGCGACCTGCCCGGCGTGATGCAGCACTTCACGGTCCCCGCGAAGGCCTTCACCGAAGAGGCCTACGAAGAGGGACTCGCGTTCGACGGCTCCTCGGTGCGCGGCTTCCAGTCCATCCACGAGTCCGACATGCTGCTGCTGCCGGACCCGGCGACCGCGCGGATCGACCCGTTCCGCAAGGCGAAGACGCTGGCGCTCAACTTCTTCGTGCACGACCCGTTTACCCGCGAGGCGTACAGCCGCGACCCGCGCAACATCGCGCGCAAGGCCGAGCAGTACATCTCCGAGTACGGCGTCGCCGACAACGTGTACTTCGGCCCCGAAGCCGAGTTCTACATCTTCGACTCGGTCCGCTTCGACTCCGCCGAGCACGCCTCGTTCCACGAGATCGACTCGATCGAGGGCTGGTGGAACACCGGCGCCGACGAGGTCGGTGGCAACCAGGGCTACAAGACGAAGTTCAAGGGCGGTTACTTCCCCGTCCCGCCGGTCGACCACTTCGCCGACCTGCGCGACGACATCGTCCGCAACCTGCAGGGCTCCGGTTTCGAGATCGAGCGCGCGCACCACGAGGTGGGCACCGCCGGCCAGACCGAGATCAACTACAAGTTCAACACGCTGCTGCACGCCGCGGACGACCTGCAGCTGTTCAAGTACATCGTGAAGAACACGGTGTTCGCCGCGGGCAAGACGGCGACGTTCATGCCGAAGCCGCTCGCCGGCGACAACGGCTCGGGCATGCACTGCCACCAGTCGCTGTGGAAGGACGGCCAGCCGCTGTTCCACGACGAGTCGGGCTACGCCGGCCTGTCGGACACCGCGCGCCACTACATCGGCGGCCTGCTCAAGCACGCCCCGAGCCTGCTGGCCTTCACGAACCCGACGGTGAACTCCTACCACCGCCTGGTTCCGGGCTTCGAGGCGCCGGTTTCGCTGGTCTACTCGCAGCGCAACCGCTCGGCCTGCGTCCGCATCCCGATCACGGGCAACAACCCGAAGGCGAAGCGCGCCGAGTTCCGCTGCCCGGACTCGTCGGGCAACCCGTACCTGGCGTTCTCGGCGATGATGATGGCGGGCCTCGACGGCATCCGGAACAAGATCGAGCCGCCGGAGCCGATCGACAAGGACCTCTACGAGCTCCCGCCCGAGGAGGCCAAGAACGTCAAGCTGGTCCCGGGCGACCTGGGCACGGTCCTCGACACGCTGGAAGCCGACCACGAGTACCTCCTCGAGGGCGGCGTCTTCACCCCGGACGTGATCGAGACGTGGATCTCGTACAAGCGCGAGAACGAGATCGACCCGCTGCGCCTGCGTCCGCACCCGTACGAGTTCGCCCTGTACTACGACGTGTGATCCGGTAGCAGTCCGGCCCCTGGACACGCCGGTGGCGAGGTGCGAAGAGCCCTCGCCACCGGCGTTTCTCCGTCACTCCGCCGGAGACAGCCGCTTCAGGTCCGAGCCCGCCGCCTCGAAGCGGACCCGTGGGTCCGCCACCAGCTTGCGGCGCTCCAGGTCCATCAACCCCAGCGTGCAGGAGATCTCCGCCGCCAGCGTGCCGTCCACCTTGATGACGTTCGAGTCCATCTTGAACGTCTTGCCGCTGCCGAACTTGACCTCGCACGTCACGTCGACGACGTCGCCCGCGCGCAGCTCGCGGCGGAACACCACGTGCGTCTCCAGCAACACCGCAGCGAGCTTCGCCTTCATGAAGCCTTCGAGCCCGCCGGCCGCCTCGAAGAGCTCGAGCCGCGCCACCTCGCCGTACGAGTGGTACACGGCGTGGTTGAGGTGGCCCAGGGTGTCCAGCTCGTAGTGGCGGACCTTGATCCGGGTCCGGAACGGTTCGCGATCGGTCACGCTCCCACTCTAAGCGACCGCTCAGCTCGCGTAGAACAGGTGCTCCACCACGGCGTGCGCCCGCCGCGTGAGCCGGCGGTAGCTGTCGAGGAACTCGCCGGGATCGTCGCCGGCCGACTGGCCGAGCACCCGGGCCACCGCGGCCAGGTCGCGGCCCGAACCGGGGACCTGGTCGACGGCCTTGCCGCGCACCAGCATCCCCGCGTTGCGCACCCGGGTCGCCAGCAGCCACGCCTCCCTCAGCGAGTCCGCCTCGGCCTGTTCGGCCAGGCCCGCACCCGGGAGCACCGCCAGCGCGTCGAGCGTCGACGTCGTCCGCAGGCCTTCGATCGCGTGGGCGTGCTGCAGCTGCAGCAACTGGACCGTCCACTCGACGTCGGCCAGACCGCCGCGGCCGAGCTTCGTGTGCAGCGTCGGGTCGGCGCCGCGAGGCATCCGTTCCGTCTCGACGCGGGCCTTGATGCGGCGGATCTCCCGTGCCTTCGTCCCGTCCAGGCCGCTCTCGGGGTAGCGGATCGGATCGATCATCGCGATGAACCGCGCGCCCAGCTCGTCGTCGCCGGCCACGAACCGTGCCCGCAGCAGCGCCTGCGCCTCCCACACCTCACCCCACCGCGCGTAGTAGGCGCGATAGGACTCCAACGTCCGCACCAACGGCCCGCTCCGGCCCTCCGGCCGCAGGTCGGCGTCGACCTCCAGCGCGGGGTCCGAACTCGGCGCGCCCAGCATCTTCCGGACCGTCTCCGCGACCGACGACGCGAACTTCACGGCGTCGGCGTCCGAGATCCCTTCGGACGGCTCGCACACGAAGAGGACGTCGGCGTCGGAGCCGTAGCCGAGTTCCGCGCCGCCGAGCCGGCCCATCCCGATGACGGCGATGCGCGCCGGCGTCCGGCCGAGTTCGGCCTGCCGCTGGCGGAACGCCGCGGCCAGCGCACCCTGGAGCACGGCCACCCAGACGCTCGACAGCGCTTCGCAGACCGCGGGCACGTCGAACAGCCCGAGCAGATCCGCGCAGGCGACGCGCAGGAGTTCGTGCCGCCGCAGCGAACGCGCGGCGGCGATGGCGGCGTTCAACCCGGGCTGGCGCCGGACAGCGGCCCGCAGCGACGTCGCCACCTCGGCGGGCGTGCGGCCCAGCATCCGGGCCGGGTCGCCGAGCAGCTGCAGCACCTCCGGCGCCCGGACCAGCAGGGCCGGCACCAGCCGTGACGTGCCCAGCAGGAGGGCCAGGTCCTCCACGACCGTGCCCTCGTCGCGCAGCACCCGCAGGTACCACGGGGTTTCTTCGAGCGCCTCGGACACCTTCCGGTACGACAGCAGCCCGCCGTCGGGATCGGGCGTGTCGGCGAGGAGGTCGAGCAGCACCGGCAGCAGCGCCTGCTGGATCGCGGCGCGCCGCGAGACACCCGAGGTGAGGGCCTTGATGTGCTGCAGCGCACCGTCGGGCGCGGTGTAGCCGAGCGCGGCCAGGCGGCTGGCGGCCTGCTTGGTGGTCAGGCGCAGCGCCTCGGCCGGCACGTTCGCGACGGACTGCAGCAGCGGCCGGTAGAAGATCTTCTCGTGCAGGCGCCGGATGCCCTTGCCGTGCCGCCGGAACTCCGCGAGCAGCGACTCGCCCTGGCTCTTGCCGCCACTCGCCTTGATCCCGCTGGCCCTGGCGATGATCCGCAGCTCGGCGGTGTCGGTCGGCGCCGGGAACAGGTGGGTCCGGCGCAGCCGCCGCAGCTGCAGCCGGTGCTCGATCATCCGCAGGAATTCGTAGGACGCACCCAGCTCGGCGGCGTCTTCACGACCGACGTAGCCGCCTTCACCGAGCGCCGCGAGAGCGTCCATGGTGGACGGTGACCGCAGGTCCGCGTCGACCCGGCCGTGCACGAGCTGCAGCAGCTGCACGGCGAACTCGACGTCGCGCAGGCCGCCGCGGCCCAGCTTCAGCTCCCGTTCGGCGTGCTCGGACGGCACGTGGCCCTCGACCCGGCGGCGCATCTGCTGCACCTCGGCGACGAAGTTTTCCCGGTCGGCCGCCGACCACACCAGCGGCGCGACCATTTCGGCGTACTGGCGGCCGAGCTCGGCGTCGCCCGCCACCGGACGCGCCTTGAGCAGCGCCTGGAATTCCCAGGTCTTGGCCCATTTCTGGTAGTAGCCGTGGTGCCCGTCCAGCGTGCGGACGAGCGCGCCGGCCTTGCCTTCGGGGCGCAGCGCCGCGTCGACCTCGAAGCACGCCTTCCCGACGACGCGCATCATCTTGCTCGCCAGCCGCGTGGCGACGCCGAGGTCGCCATCGCCGACGAAGATGACATCGACGTCGCTGACGTAGTTGAGCTCCCGGCCCCCGCACTTGCCCATCGCGATGATCGCGAGCGTGCCTCCGGCGGATGCGCCGGCTTCGGCCTCGGCGACGAGCAGCCCGGCGGCCAACGCGGCTTCGGCCAGCTCGGTCAGCTGCGCCGCGACCTCGGCGTAGCGCGGGTACTCGAGCCCGGTCTCGACGACGTGCCCGAGGTCGGCCGCGGCGATGCCGAGCAGCTGGCCGCGGTAGGCGACCTTGAGAGCCTGCTCGGCTTTGAGCCCGGTGAGGATCGAGCCGTCGTCTCCGAGGAGAGCCGAGCGCAGGGCCTCCCGGTAACAGGCGGAGTCGGTGCACTTGTCCGCGGTGAGTGAGCGCCACTGCTCCGGGTGCGCGGCGAGGAAGTCGGCGAGTGCGCTCGACGTGCCGAGCACGCTGAGGAAGCGACCGCGGAACGTCCGGTGGGCGCGGAGCTCCTCTTCGAGGTCGGTCCACTCGGCAGCGTCGGCCTCGCGGATCCGGTCCAGCCCGCGCAGCGCGAGATCGGGGTCGGCGGTGCGGGACAACGCCGCGAGCACGTCGGCGGCCGCGTCGACCGGGCCGGCGTCGGCCCACCAGCCGGCCGCGCGCAACTGACCCTCGGCACGGGAATCGGTGAAGCCGTACCTCGCCGCCGAAGCGGTCGTTCGCGCGCGGTCTGCCATCACGGACCACCGTAGCCGGGGAAAGCGGTTCAGGCCGCGAGCCGGCCGGGCTCGGGCGCCGCGGGCGTCGGCTCGGGCACCTGGAAGCTGTGCGCGGTGACGGGATGGCGTCGCGAGAGGAGGTAGATGCCGAGGCCCACCCCGATCCCGGCGACACCGACGGCGATCGTGCCCGCACTGCCGAGGGACGCGACCTTGCCGGAGATCGCGCCGACGATCGCGGCCGCGGGCAACGTGAACAGCCACGCGAGGACCATCCGGCCCGCCATCCGCCAGCGGACCGGCGCGTCCCGGCGGCCGACGCCGGAGCCGACGATCCCGCCGGAACAGACGTGCGTCGTCGAGAGCGGGAAGCCCAGCCGCGACGAGACCAGGATGACCAGCGCCGAGCTCGTCTGGGCGGCGAAGCCCTGTGGGCCTTCGATGTCGGTCAGGCCCTTGCCGAGGGTGTGGGTGATGCGCCAGCCGCCGAGGTAGGTGCCGAGCGCGAGTGCGCACGCGGCGCTGATGATCACCCAGACCGGCGGCGACGCGCCGGACGGGAGGCTGCCGGCGCTGACGAGCGTGAGCGTGATGACGCCCATCGTCTTCTGCGCGTCGTTCGTGCCGTGGGCGAGCGAGACCAGGGACGCCGAGACGATCTGGCCGACCTTGAACCCGCGCGTGGCCGGGCGGCCCCGCACCAGGAAGCGGTAGACCAGGTAGGTGGCGACCATCGCGACGAGGCCGGCGATGACCGGGCTGGCCGCGGCGGGGATCAGGACCTTCTCGACGATCTTTCCGAAGTGGACGGAGTCGGCGCCCGCCGAGACCCACGTGGCGCCGATCAGGCCGCCGAACAACGCGTGCGACGAGCTCGACGGCAGGCCGACGAACCACGTCACGAGGTTCCAGACGATCGCGCCGATCAGCCCGCCGAAGACGATCGCCGGGCCGATCTTCGTGTCGTCGACCAGACCGCTGGAGATCGTCTTGGCGACTTCGACCGACAGGAACGCGCCGACCAGGTTCAACACCGCCGAGATGGCGACGGCGACCCGCGGCCGCAAGGCGCCGGTGGCGATCGACGTCGCCATCGAGTTCGCGGTGTCGTGGAACCCGTTCGTGAAATCGAAAATGAGGGCCGTGACGACGACGACCACGACCAGCAACGAGGGTTGCACCCCGACCTCCGCACCCTTGTGGGGACTCCTCCCGCAAGGTACCTGACGGGTACGCCCGGCGTTAACAGCGTGTTGCTGGTTGTGACCTCTGTCGTCAAGCCAGCGGCAAAGTGCGTTGCCTTCCCGCGGCGGGCTCGAGTTCTCCGGCGGCCAGCTTGACGAACCGCCCGGCGAAGGGACGCCAGGTCTCCTCGATGTCGGCGTGCACGGTGATCAACGCTTCGTGCTCGAGCGCACCCGGGCGGGCGAATTCCGCTTCTTCGGGGCATTCCGCCGCCCAGCTCTCGACGACCGCGGGCGTCGTCTCGATGTGGAACTGGACACCGTAGACACAACGCCCGATCCGGTAGGCCTGGTTCGCGTAAAGCGGCGAGGACGCGAGCAGCTCGGCGCCGGGCGGGAGGCGGGTGATCGCGTCGGAGTGGAACTGCAGGACGTCCTGCACGAGCGGCAGGTCGGCGAACAGCGGGTCGGTCCACGCCGCGTCCTTCTTGCTGACGAGGTGCGGACCGACCTCGGGCCCGTCGGGAGCGGCCTCGACGCGGCCGCCGGTCGCGACGGCCAGCAGCTGCGCGCCGAGGCAGATGCCCAGCGTGGGCCGTTGCCGGCCGGCGGCTTTCGACAGCAGGCGCCGGACGTCGGCGAGCCAGGGGTGCTTGGCGTCGTCCTCCGCGGCCATGCCGCCGCCGAGGCAGACGACACCCTGGTACCCGTCGAGGTCGGCGGGCAGGTCGTTTTCCGGCAGCAGGCGGACGTCGAGTTCCGCGCCGGCCTCGGTCAGCCAGTCGCCGAGGGGGCCCAGGGGGTCCGACGCGTCCGGCTGGATGATCAGGATTCGGGTCACGCCTTCCAGGGTAGGTCAGCAGGCACAGCGAATTCCGGGAGTCGCGGTTCCTTCCACCGGGTAGCCGGCGGCGATCCAGCTCGTGATGCCGCCGGAGAGCCGTTTCACCTTGAAGCCGAGCTCGGCGAGCTTGAGCGCGCCCTTGGTGGCGGCGTTGCAGACGGTGCTTTCGCAGTAGCAGACGTACACGAGATCGCGGTCGAGGTGCGCGGTCGTCTCGAGGGTCAGGTCGCGGTAGGGCAAGTTGATCGCCCCCGGGATGCGCGCGTGGGCGAAGGCTTCGGGTGCCCGGGTCTCGACGACGACGTAGCCATCGGTGCGCCGGGCTTCGAGATCCCGGGCGAGATCGTCGGGATCGACCTCGAGGCCGAGCTCGGCACCGAAGTACTTCACGGCGGCTTCCGGTGCCGCGGCGGGGAAGGTGAGTGTGCGTGCGGTGGTCATGAGGTAAATCCTGCTGGCGAGAGCGCGGTCCGGACAGGGCAGAATCGGCGTGGAAGCCCGGAACGGCCGGGGATTTCCCCGTTCCGGCCCTGCGAACCCGGGAGAGTTGCGGTGGACCACCTCGACGACGTCGATTGGCGCCTGCTGGAGCTCCTGCAGGCCGACGGCCGGCTGAGCTTCACGGAACTGGGCCGCCGGGTGTCGCTCTCCGGCTCGGCGGTGACGGAACGCGTCCGCCGTCTCGAGGAGCGCGGGGTGATCACCGGCTACGCGGCGAACGTCGACACGACGAAGCTGGGGCTGCCGATCGAGGCGTTGGTGCGGGCCCGGGTCCGGAGTCTCGACACACCCCGGTTCCGGACGGCGGTGCTGCCGCTGGCGCAGGTGGTGGCGGCGGATCACGTCACGGGTGAGGAGTGCTGGATCCTGCGGGTGCTGTGCCGGAACACGGCGGAGCTGGAGGAGCTGGTCGAGAAGGTCCAGCGGTACGGGGAGACGACGACGTCACTGGTGTTGTCGTCCCCGTTGAGGAGGCGGCCGCCGGCGCGGCCGGCTTGAGGCATCACGCGCGATTGGGGGGTCGACACGGTTTTCGGGCATGGGGAAAGGCCCCGGGAGAACCTGTGGGGTTCTCGACCGGGGCCTTTCCATTGGTTAAGTTCGGCGGTGTCCTACTCTCCCACA
>NZ_JBFBCC010000034.1:0-63976 GCF_040682955.1 Amycolatopsis sp. NPDC051045 | reverse complement strand
ACAACGGCTCCGGACACCACTTCTCCACATCGCTCATCGTTGATCAACAATATCGCCTACCCCACAACACCCCCAAACGAGATGCGGTCTTAGGCTGGCCGCGTGACGACGGTGGAGATCGCGGCCGGCGCCCTGCGCGGGACCGGACGGGACGGGGTCAGGACCTTCCTCGGCGTGCCCTACGCCGAACCGCCGGTGGGGGACCTGCGCTTCCGGGCTCCGCAGCCCGTGACGCCGTGGTCCGGCGTCCGGGAAGCCACCGGGTGGGCACCCCGCGCGCCGCAGCCGGAGCTGACCGGCCGCGGCTTCACCGGTGACGAGGACTGCCTCTACCTGAACGTCTACGCCCCCGCGTCGCCCGGTTCGTACCCGGTGCTGGTGTGGATCCACGGCGGGGGCGGCGTGCTGGGCGCGCCGCACCAGTTCGACGCGTCCGCGTACGCCCGCCGGGGCGTGGTCGTCGTGACCGTCGCCTACCGGCTCGGCGTGCTCGGGACGCTGCACCTGCCCGGCGTCGCCGACTCGAACCTTTCGCTGCGCGACCAGGTTGCCGCGCTCGAATGGGTGCGGGACAACGTCGGCGCGTTCGGAGGCGATCCGGGCCGCGTCACGCTGGCCGGGCAGTCCAACGGCGGCCGCACGGTCGGGACGCTGCTGGCCGTGCCCGCCACCCGCGGGCTGGTCCACCAGGCGATCGTGCAGAGCGGCACCGGCGTCGGCTCGGTCGTGCACACCCCGGCCGAAGGCGCGGCGATCGCGTCGGCGGTCCTGAAGGAACTGGACGCTTCGCCGGACGACCTGGCGGCGTTGCCGGTGACGCGAATTCTCGAGGCGCAGCAACGGGTTTCGGCGACGTCCGGCACCAAGGTGACCTACCGCGTGGTCGTCGGCGACGAGCTGCTCCCGCAGCGGCCCTCGGACGCCGTCCGCCCGGTCCCGCTGCTCATCGGGACGACGGCCGACGAGGAGGACCTGTTCAGCTGGCTGCAATCGGGCGGCGCGAAGCTGCTGGGCGTCGGCTCGACCGTGTTGGACGCCGACCAGGTCGAAAAGGCCGTCGCGGCGTATAACGACCTACTCGATTGGCCGGAGGACCGGATCCGCAACCGCGCCCTGACCGCGGGGGACTGGTGGATCCCGGCGATCCGCTTCGCCGAAGCGCAGCCGGACGCCTGGATGTACCGGCTCGACTGGCGGATCGCCCCGCGCGGCAAGGGGCTCGGCGCCGCGCACGGGCTCGACCTGCCGCTGGTGTTCGACGACATCGGCAACCGCAACTGGCGGTTCCTGTTCGCCGGGCGCACGTTCCCGGCCGAGCGCATGCAGGCGATGGCGACGGAGATGTTCGACGCCTGGGTCCGGTTCATCGCGACCGGGGAGCCGGGCTGGCCGCGCTACTCCCCGGCGGACCGCGTCACGCACCTGTTCGACGACGTCTCCACGACGGTGTCCGACCCGGACCGCGACCAGCGCCTCCTCTGGGCATGACCGAGGGCGGCACTTTCACGTGAAAGTGCCGCCCTCGGTCCGGATCTAGAGGGTGATCTTGTCGACGTTGGGGCCGCCGTCGGCGGTCGTCGCGGTCGCCTTGATCCTGTTCGTCCCGGCCGTCAGCGTCACCGGGACCGTGACCGTCTGCCACGTGTCCCAGTTCCCCGTGCCGCCGAAGGCCACCCCGGACGCCACCTTCGTGCCGTTCACCGAGATGTCCATCGGCCGGTTGGCCGTGGTGCCGTTGGCGAACCGGAGGACGACGTTCGCGGGCCCGGCGGCCGCCGCGGTCACGGAGAACTCCACCGCGCTGCCGGTCGCGTTGTCGTAGTTGACGAACCCGGTGCCGGTGAAGCCGGTGTGGTTCGACTCCGCGACGCCGCTGGTGATCGCCGCGTCCTCGGCTTGGTAGTCCACCGGGTCGCCCGGGCCGGCCGAGCCGTCCGCGGGCACCGTCTTCGTCCCGGTGTTCCAGCCCGCGATCCGCACGGACGGTTTCGCGCCCTTGAGGTCCGCGGTCCGGTACGTCGCGGTCAGCGTGGTCGACTCGCCCGGCCAGAGGCTGACCTGGTTGTCGGTCCACCGCACCGGCAGCACCGGAGTGCCCGCCGCGCCGACCACGTGCGCGTCGACGAAGAACGCCGGCACCTTGCCGCCGGTGCCGTTCTTCAGCGTCACCTTGGTCGTCGTGGTGCCGTCGGCGCCGGCCACCGAGTTCGCGGTCGTGTCGACGGTGACCTGCGCCAGGTTGTTCAGCCCGGACAGGTCGGCGTACGACGTCGTCGGCGTGTAGTACCAGTCGCTGTTGGCCCAGTCGAGCGTGTCGGCCTTGGTGGACAGCCAGTAGACGTTCCGGCTGACCTCCTTGCCGGCCGCGTCGGTCAGGACCAGCTTCGCCAGGTACGTCGTCGACAGGCCGCTCACCGAGCCGATGGTCAGCGCCGTGGTCTTCGCGCCGTCACCGCCCACCGAAACCGTCTTGGCCTGGTTGAACTTCTCGGTTCCGTCCAGGTTGTAGAGCTTCACGGACGCGGTGAGGTTCGCCGCCGCGTCGTGGTTGTGGTTGACCACCACGACGGACTTGGTGTCGTACGAGTACTGGATGTGCAGCGGCTCGTTCGCCTTCTTGGCCCCGAAGTACGAGCCGTTCTGGTCGAGGTAGGCGTCGAACAGCTGCCAGTGCAGCGACGTCCAGCCGCTGTTGAGCATCCAGTAGATGATCCCGGTGGCCGGGTTCGAGCTGTCGCTGAAGTTCCGCGAGTGCGACTCGAACTCGGCGCGGACGTTCTCGTACTGCGCCAGCTGCGCCTTCCGGACGAAGTCGGTCAGGCTCGCCGGCTTGCCGTAGCGGCCGGTGAGCGCGTCGCCGAAGAGCTTCAGGTTGGCGAACGTCGACGACGACGACCGGTGGTACTGCGCGGCCGACGGGTTCTTCCACAGCGTGTCCAGCTCGCTCGAGGACATCATCCGCTTGAGCGTGTCCATCGTCGGGATGTCCGGCCCGGCGCTGGTCTCGGAGTTGAAGCTCCACGCGCCACCGCTGTCGGCGTGCGCCTTGTCGTACCAGTAGTTCGGCGGGACGTAGTCGTACGGCCCGTTCATCTTCATCCCGGACGACCCGAGCTGCGGCGACGACTTCGCCGACGCGGCCGGGACCACCGGGGTGGCCCAGTCCGCGGCGGTCAGCGCGTCGAGGTAGTTCTTCTCGATCGTCGCGTCGGGAGCGAAGTCGCTGCCGATGAGGAACGAGATGACGCTCGGGTGGTCGCGCAGCCGCTCGGCTTCCGCGGTCATCGACGCCTTCGCGACCGGGTAGTCCGCTGCGGTCCAGGGATCACCCTTCTCCTCGCCGTTGACCTGGCCCTCCCACTTGTCGCAGCACTCCCAGCCGGGCAGGGTCAGCACGCCCATCCGGTCGGCGAGGTCGAAGAACTCGTCGGGCTCGATGTGCCCTTCCAGGCGCACGGTGTTGAGCCCGAGGTCCTTGACGTAGGCCAGCTTGTCCGCAGCCGCTTGGGCGTTCCAGCGCAGGAACAGGTCCGGCGAGTAGCCGCCGCCCTTGATCAGCAGCGGGCGCCCGTTGATCGTGTACGCCCGGCCGCCGCTCGAGTTCTTGTTCGCCGTCACCTGGCGGACGCCGAAGCTCGAGTGCGAGGAGTCCGACGCCGTGCCGCCGACGCTCGCGGTCAGGTCGAGGTCGTAGAGCGGCTGCCCGCCCATCCCGGCCGGCCACCAGACCTGCGGGTTGTCGATCCCGATCACCGGGAACGTGACGGTCTTCTTCTCCTTCGCCGCCAGGGAGACCGCCTGGCTGATGGCGCGCCCGGCGACCGTGCCGGACACCGTCGCCGTCACCGCGTTCGCCGAGTCGTTGCGGACGTCGGCCTTCACCGTGAGGTCGGCGTGGCCCAGCGACGGCAGCTTGGTGACGACGTGGCCGCCGCGCAGCGCCACCGGGCCGCTGCGGCGCACGAGGACGTCCCGCACGATGCCCATGTTCTGGTCCGGCGGGGTCTGTGCCCAGTCGATCCAGCCCATCGACAGGTCCTTGTTCGGGTCGTTCGGGTAGACCTTGAACGCGATGCTGTTGGTGCCGGCCTTCACCTGGGCGGTGATGTCGAGGTCGTGGCGGGTGTAGGCGCCGTTGACCTGGGTCTTGTCGGCGATCCGCGTCCCGTTGACCCAGACGTCGGCCTTGGACAGCACGCCGCTGAAGTCCAGGTGGGTCCGCTGGGTGGGGTCGGTAAGGGTGAGGTCGGTGCGGTACCACCACGGGACCTGGAAGTCCGCGGCCGGCACGTTCTTCATGTTCGTCGAGTAGAAGGGGTCGGCGTACTTGCCGTTCGCCAGCAGCCCGGCGTAGACGGTCGACCGCGGGCCGACGGGGTACCAGCCCGCCGTGTCGAAGCCGGGCTTGGAGACCGCGGAGTCGTCGCCGACCTTGGCGGACGTCTGGATCAGGAAGCCGGGGACCGCGGTGGCCGGCGCCGCGGCGGCGACCACCGCTCTGGCCGGTTCCTGCCCGGTCGCGGCGGGGACGGTCGCCCCGGTCACCGCGACGGCCAGCGCGGCTGCCGCGAGGAGGATCCGGGTTCTTCTCTGCCGATAGCTCACTAGCGCGCCTCCTAGGCACCCACGGCGGCGAGGGACATCAGGGCATCGTTAGGGAACTTTCCTAACAATTGCGGACGATAGTAGCCGCCCGGTCACGCCGGGAACAGGGGCGTTTCGCCCGGTCGCTCAGCCGCGGGCGGCCTGCCAGGCCGCGGCGGCACGCAGGGCCAGCAGGAGCGGCAGGGAGCCGTCTTCCCAGATCCGCTGCGGCAGTGCCCCGCTGAGCGGGACACCGCGGTCCAGCGCGGCGCCGATCGCGGGGAGGTCGACGTCGAAGAGCGTCAGCCCGGCGCTGTAGAGCCGTTCGCCGCTGACCGGGCGGCGCCGCGCGACCTCGGTGCTGTCGACCGCCAGCTCGGTCAGGCCGAAGAACTCAGGCTTGGCCCCGCGCTCCATCCAGCGCGCGAACCCGACGAGCCTCGTCGAGCGGATGTCGACGGGTCCGAGGCCGCTTTCCTCGCACGGTTCGCGTTCCATCCCGGCGCGGATCGCGCCGTGCAGCAGCCGGTGGGGACGGCCGTCGGGCGTGCGCAGGTCGCGGGGCTCGAGCGAGCCGCTGCCCGACGGTGCGAGCAGCAGGCCGCTGACGGAGTCGAGCGACGACTGCCGGACGGTGACCAGCTTGCCGTCGCTGGTGAACGCCACCGTGGAGACGCCGACGAGGTCGGCCAGCGTGCTGCTGCTCAGCTCGCGGAGGGCGCCGTCGGTGTCGGTGAGCTCGGCCTTGCGCAGGTCGTACTCCTCGCCGGTGCCGGCGCGGGTGATGCGGAGCGTGCCGAAGTAGTCCGCCTTCGCGCGGGCGCGGCGCGTCAGTTTTCCCATCGCCGCACTGTTTAGCACGACGGCGGTGGTGCGTGGGGCCGGTTTGCCGATCCGGCCAAAAGCAAGCCGACCCCCGCGCGGCACGTAACTGTTGCCACGAAGCTATTCGGCCATGACTGTGGTCGGATCAGTAACGATCGGCGCTGGACGCTTCCGCGTCGAGGTAGACCCAGTGGCCGTCGTCACGCCGGAACCGGCTGTTCTCCTCGAGGAAGCCGTCGCGGCCCTGGTGGCGGTAGTGCGCCCGGAACTCGACGGTGCCTTCGGCGTGCAGCAACCCGCCACCGGTGCGGCCGAGGATCTCCAGCCGCGTCCACTCCTGACCGGGATCGAGCGCCAGCCGCCGCGGCCGGGTGTCCGGGTGCCAGGTGCGCAGCAGGTACGCGGCGTCGCCGACGGCGAAGGCGCTGAACCGCGAGCGCATCAGCAGTTCGGCCGTCGGCGCGGCGAGCCCGCCGTCGTGGAACCGGCCGCAGCAGGCGGCGTAGGACTCGGCGAGGCCGCACGGGCAGGAGGCGGGAGGCACCCGGGCATTGTGCCACGACCGTCCACTTCGGACTAGGTGGCGCCGGCGAGTTTCCCGGTCTCCCGCGCCTCCTGGGCACCGCGCACCGCTAGGCGGTCGGCGCGCTCGTTCTCCGGGTGCCCCGCGTGGCCCTTGACCCACAGCCATTCGACCTGGTGTTCGCCGACCGCCGCGTCGAGGCGCTGCCACAGGTCGGCGTTCTTCACCGGTGCGCGCGCCGCCGTCTGCCAGCCGTTGCTCTTCCAACGGGGCAGCCACTGCGTGATGCCGTTGCGGACGTACGTGCTGTCGGTGTACACGCGCACCTGCGATGGCCGGGTCAGGCTCTCCAGGGCGCGGATCGGCGCGGTCAGCTCCATCCGGTTGTTCGTCGTCGGGGTGGCTTCGCCGCCGTACAGCTCGCGTTCGTGCTTGCCGTAGCGCAGCACCGCGCCCCAGCCGCCCGGTCCGGGGTTCCCGCTGCACGCGCCGTCGGTGTAGATCTCCACGTCCACGCGGCGACCCTACCGGTCGCGATGCTCGCCGAACGCCGCCACGCCGGGTTACGGTGGTGATCCGGAGGGGAGCGATGAGCGGGCACGACGACACGGCGGAGGGGGCGCTCCTGGCCTACCTCGCCGACGCCGATCGCGAGTACCTGCTCGCCCGGGGCACCCGCCGCCGGTTCCGCGCGAACGACGTCGTCCTCATGGAGGGCGACCCGTCCGACCACGTCCACGTGCTGGTCGCCGGCTGGGTGCGCGTCTCCACGATCGTCGAGGACGGCCGCGAGGTGCTCTTCGGGCTGCGCGGCCCCGGCGAGGTGCTGGGCGATCTCGCGGCGGTCACCGGGCGGCCGCGGTCGGCGTCGGTGCGCGCGATCGAACCCTGCACCGTCTTCCAGCTGACCGGCGCGGAGTTCGTCGATGTGCTGCACTCCCGGCCCGCGATCGCCATCGCGACGATCAAGACCGTCGCGGCCCGGCTGCGCAACGCCGAGTCCGCCCGGGTCGACTCGGCCGCCTTCGACGTCAGCCGCCGCGTCGCGGTGGTCCTGGTCCGGCTGGCCGAGGAGCACGGCCGGACCGTGCCGGAGGGCGTGGTCGTCGACGCGCTGTCGCAGGAGGACATCGCCGCGCAGATCGGCGCGGCCCGGCGTACCGTCGCACGAGCGTTGCGCGTGCTCCGGGAACGCGGGATCGTCGAGACCGGCCGGCGCCGGTTCCTCATCCGCGAGCCCCGCGTCCTGCGCGCCTTCGCCCGTTCTGAGCCAAACGGCACACACCACCCGTGACAGCGGGCATCTGAGCGACGCCGCCGCCCGGCGATGCTGGAGTCCGGCCGGAAAAGAATGCGATGCCGCCGGCCGGATTTCATTTCCAGCGAGGTCGGGGAGTCCTTGTCGTGAACGTCTACTGCAAGATTTTGACCCTGGTGAAATCGGTCTTCGCCGCGTTCGTGGTCGGTGCCGTCGCGGGCTTCGTCGCGGCCACCGGAAGCGCGACGGAGCCGGCCGCGCCGACGTTCCACGGCTCCGCGCCCCTTTCCGCCTCGGCCTGGGTACAGCGATGAGGAGGTGTGTCTGATGGAGAGCCACTCGATCTGGGCCCTGATCTTCGGGGCCGCCTGACCCGTGGTGGAACCCGGCCGGCCGACTCGTGGGGGGCCGGCCGGCCGGGCATTCCGCAAATGCCGATGTCCGTGATCTGTCCTGCTTTTGCGGAACTGCCGCTGGTAACGTGGACATTTATTCCGCAGGGGAACGCAAGGGGGGTGGGACGACGGAAGAGCACACTTTCCCGTTCGTGCGCGAGCTGAACGAACTGCGCCGCGGCCGCGGTCTCGACGCGGCCGACCTGCACCAGCGGATCGGCCCCTGCCTGCGGGCGGCGTGCGCGATCACCGAAACCGACCAGCCCGCGGCCGCACGCCAGAAGCTCGTGCTGCGGCTGACCGAGCTGTGCGGGCGGCTGCCGCCGGACCTGAAGCTGGCCGCGCTGGCGGCGCTCGGCCTGCACGAGGAAGCCGCGGGGGAGTTCCTCGACCGGCGGATCTCGTGGCTGGCCAGCGTCCTCGACCGCGACCCGCGCACCGCCCGCCGCCGGATCGACCTCGCGTTCCGCCGGCTCGACGAGCTGCTCGGCGCGCCCCCGCCCCGCGGTGACCTGCACCCGCTGGCCGGCTGGTACGTCGAGTCGATGAAGGCGATGCTCCGGCTCGACCGCGACCCGCCGGAACTGCAGGAGGAGCGCCGGATCGTCGCGGAGGTCGACGAGCTCGACGAGCTGGTCCTGCCGTTCAGCGTGCCGGCCGAACCGGGCAGCGACCCGGTGCCGGACATCACCGCGGACGCGCTGTTCGGCGGCGAAATCGTCGAAGCGCGCCAGGTTTCGGCGAGCCACGCGCAGTTCGTCATGCGGCTGCCGAACCCGCTGCGGCTCGGCCAGCGGCACGAGTACGGCATCCGGTTCACGCCGCGGCGCACGGCACTGCGGCCGTACTACGCCATGACGTCGCTGCGCCGCTGCGAGCAGTTCTCGGTGCGGGTCCGGTTCGACCGCGCCGCACTGCCGTCGCGGGTGTGGCGGCTCAACGGCGTGCCGGGCCGGGTGGTCGACGACGGCGCCGACTCGGGCGACGCCCTGACCGTCAACCGGGTCGGGGAGGTCGGGCTGGAATTCCACGACCTGCACCAGGGCCTGAGCTACGGGCTGCAGTGGTCGTTCGACCCGCGGGAGGACTGAGGCCGCCATGCGGACCGGCGCGACCGTCGTCCGGATCGGGATCGTCGCGCCGGGCCGCGGCCGCACCGCCCGCGCGGTGCACCTCGGCGTCACCCTCGACGGGGTACTGGACGAGGTGTTCGACCGCGTCCCGCGGCCGTACCGCACCCCGGTGTGGCACCGCAGGCCCGAAGGCGACCACACGACCCTGCTCATCCCGCCGTCGGTGCCGCGGCGGTGGGTCGCGACGGGCCTGGTCACGCTGCTGGGCGAGGCGCTGCGGCGCCGCAACCGCCACCTCAACGAGTTCGGCAGGCTGCGGCTGAGGCTGGCGGCCGACCACGGCGACGTCGTGCTGCGCCCGCCGTACCTCGGCGGCCCGGCGGTCGCCCTGGCGGCGTGGCTGTGCGAGGCCGACGTGCTGAAGACGGCGTTGGCGGCGACGCCGGAAGCCGACCAGCTGCTGATCGTCTCCGACCGGTTCCACGCCGCCCTCGACGGCGGCCCGGCGTTCCGGCGGGTCGTCGTCCCCGCCGGCGGCGAGCGGGAAATCGCGTGGCTGCGGGTGAGTCCGGATGCTGGGACGCGGAATAGCGGGGCGGGCGGCGGGTTGGCACCGTCGTAGCCGAGGAGAAGGGGCCCGCGATGAGCACGTTCACGCAGGACTGGCAGGAGTGGAAGGCCCGGCGCGAGGCCGATCTCGCCGAGCCGCACGGCTGGCTGGCGCTGGTTTCGCTGGACTGGCTGACCGACGCCCCGCGGGAGTACCCCGGCATCCCCGGCCGCTGGTGGCAGGACGCGGACGCGGCGTACGTCGACCCGGCCGGTGCTTCGCTGGCGCACGAGGGGGAACCGATCACCGGCGGCCGGCGGTTCGAGCTGGTCAACAGCGGCGCCGGCACCCGGGTGCTCGCCGGCGACGTCGAGATCGAGGTGGCCCGTCGCTCGGGGTACCTGATCCGCGTCCACGACCCGAAGGCCGAGGTGCTGCGCGAGTTCCGCGGCGTCCCGGCGTACGAGCCGTCGCCGTCCTGGGTGCTGTCGGGGCGGTTCGAGCCGTTCGACTCGCCGCGGCCCACGACGGTCGGCGCGGTCGTGGAGGGCCTCAGCCACGTCTACACGGCGCCGGGTGTGGTCCGCTTCTCCCGCGATGGGGTGTCGCACACGCTGACCGCGTTCAACGGCAAAGACGGTGGGCTCAGCATCCTGTTCACCGACGGGACGAGCGGGGTCACGACGTACGCGGCCAACCGGTCGCTGCCGGTCGGGGCGCCGGCGGCGGACGGCTCGGTGACGCTGGACTTCAACCGCGCGGTGAACCTGCCGTGCGCGTTCACGGACTTCGCGACGTGCCCGCTGCCGCCGGCGGGCAACCACCTGCCGTTCGCGGTCGAGGCGGGGGAGAAGACGCCGTACGAGCGCGAGTGACCGCGGGGCCACTCGCGCCCGGTCCGCTCAGCGGGCGACGTCGATGACGATGCGGTTGGGCGCGGTGAGCGTGAAGACGTTCACCGCGGTCCGCGACCGCACGCCGAGCCCGACGGTGAGGTGCGCCTCGAAGTCCCCGGTGACGGCGACGGCCATGACGTTGCTCAGGTTCCGCGTCCGGAACTTCTGCGGCCCGGTGTAGGTGGGGTTCCCGTTGGCGTCGTGCGCGGCCGCGGGGGTGGCGCTGACGTTGATGAAGTACTCCCCGGTGAGCCACACGATTTCCCCGCTCGGGTCGGCGGTCAGCTCGTCGACCAGCTGGTACGAAACGGCGGGCGCGGGGCCCGCGCCGAGATCGAGCACGACCCGGTCGAAGCCGGTGTTGAGCCCGGTCCGGATGTTCGTGAGGGCGGGGATGACGGGAGCGGCGGCCTGGGCCGGCGAGGCTGCGGCGAGGATCCCGCTTCCGGCGAGGAGCAGGATGACGGCGGCGAGCGGCTTCGTTCTGGACATGGGTGGGCCTCCTGACGGAGAGAACCGAGGGAAGTCCCAGCGCTGGGTTTACCGGGAGACGCCCGGTTCGTCCGGCGCGTTGCCCGGCGGCCGGCTTTGACGCCCCAAGCGTTACCCGGCTGCTCCGGACGTGTCCGTGCCTTCCGTGAGCTCTTCGACGACACCCCACCAGAGGAAGTCGCGGGCCCGCGTCGCCGCGACGAGGCGCTGCCGGTCGCGCAGTTCCGAGGCCTCGTCCGCGGCGGCCACGTTTTCCCCCGGCTTGCCGGGGAATTCGACGACCAGGACGGCTTGGAAGTCGAGCCCCTTCGCCCGGTGCACGGTGCCGACCTTCAGGTGGTCGTCCGGCGCCCCGGAATAGTCGTCGAGGGACAGGGCGGGGATTTCGGCCTCGCGCAGGATCCTTCGGCACCGCACGACGTCCTGGCGCTGGAAGAGGATCAGCGCGGTCTGCCCGAGCTGGGCCGGCAGGGCGGCGATCCGCCGCGTCAGTTCGGCCGCGAGCTCCGCCTCGGTGCCGCGCCAGGACACCGCGGTTCCGCCGGTGTTGCCCGCTTCCGCGTTCTTCAGGGCGACCCCGGACGCGCCGTCGAGGTCGTCGACCTCGTTGCGCGCGTCGAACCGCTGGGCGAAGCTCAGGACCTCGGCGCGGTTGCGGTAGTTGACCCGCAGCACCTCGCCCCGGCCCTGGACGGGGATGCCCGCGTCGGAGAGCCGCCACCCGCCCGGGTAGACCTGCTGCTGGCCGTCGCCGACCAGGAGCAGCTGGTTCGGGCCGGTGCCGGCCAGCTCCTTGAGCAGCCGGAGCCCGTTGAGGGTGATGTCCTGCACTTCGTCGACGACCACCGCGGCGTAGCGGGTTTCGAGCGGCTGCCGCCGCAGCTCCGCGAGGGCGATGTCGATCACGTCGTTGTAGTCGTGCAGGCCCCGCTCGGCGAGCATCTCCTGGTACGTCTCGTAGAACTGCCACACCGCGGCCTTCTGCTCGGGACCCAGCCGGACTTCGCGCCCTCGCCGCACCGCCGGCCGGCGGTACTCCTCGAGCGTGGTGAACCCGCGTCCCTTGATGACCCGGTCGATCTCGGTCCGCCAGTACTCGTCGTGCCGCTCGATCGGCTCCAGCACGGCGCGGTGCCGCGTCCAGGCGCGGCTGAACGCGGTCCGCACCCCGCGCGGGTCGACGTCGACGGTCCGCCCCCGCCCGGTCAGGAAGCGGCGCACCCAGGCGTGGAGGTGGGTGAACTCCGCCCGGCCGTCGAATTCCGGGGCCAGGCGGCGGAAAGCGGCTTCGTGGACCGGCGGGAGGGTGCGCACGAACGTCGTGAACAGCAGCGGGCCGGCGGTCCGCCGGGCGACGTGCCGCAGCCGGTGGAGCGCGACGACGGTCTTGCCGGTCCCGGCCGGCCCGCTGATCCGCGCCGGCCCGCGGTAGTCGCGGGTCACGATCGCCCGCTGGTGCGGGTGCAGGAAGGTCAGCCACGAGTCGAAGGGACGCAGCTGAGCGGCGGCGACCTCGGCCGCGACGAGGCTCTCGCCGTCCAGGAACCCGTCGGCCGCCTCGCCGTGCCCGGGCGCTTGAACGCGCAGCGGGACATAGCCCCCGAGGATTTTCCCGGCCTGGTCGCCGATCGCTTCGACCTGGGTCCGGCTGAGGTGCGGGGCGGTGCGCTTGAACAGCCGCGCCAGTTCCGTCTCCGCGAGCACCCGGAACGGCCCGGCGTCCGGGACCGTCCTGGCCCGGGGACCCGGGGTGATCAGGACGAAGTGGACGGCGCTGCCGGTCAGTTCGCGCCCTCGGCCGTCCCGGATGCCGGCACAGCTTTCTTCGGCGTGCCGCACGAGCTCGTGCAGGCCGGGTCGTTGCGGTGGACCGGCGGCGATCGTGATGGCGAAAAGGCCCTCAGGGCCGATCAGGAAGGCGTCGGCGGCCGGTCGCGTGTCCGATCGCACGAACAGGCGCCAGTTGCCCGCGGTTTCGACCAGCAGCCCGGTGAGTATCCGGCGCCGATCGGCGTCGAGCTGCGGGATGTTCTCCTTCAGCAGCGCCGAAGCCTGCTGCTCGAGCACCCGCTTGGCGTGCTTGGTGAGACGCACCGACCCTCCCCGCCGTGACTTCCGGTAGCCAACGTATTCCGGACTGTCGTCGGCGACGGGAGGTCGGTGTCATCTCACCCGAATGTCGCAGGGATCACCAGCCGCGCTCGCGCCACTCCGCCAGCTTCGGCCGCTCCGCGCCCAACGTCGAATCGTCGCCGTGGCCCGAGTAGAACCACGTCTCGTCCGGCAGCTCTCCGAAGATCCGCGTCTCGACGTCGTCCAGCAGGGACTCGAAATCCGAAGGCGACGCCGTCTTCCCCACCCCGCCCGGGAACAGCGAGTCGCCCGTGAACAGGTGCGGGATGCCGGCCGGGTCGCGGTACAGCAGCGCGATCGATCCCGGCGTGTGGCCCCGCAGGTGGATCACCGAAAGGGTGACCTGGCCCACCGACAGCGTGTCCCCGTGCTCCACGAGGAAGTCCGGCGGTACCGGCAACGGCGAAGCGTCCAGCGGGTGGGCCGCGGTGTTGGCGCCGTTCGCACCGGCCACCGCGCCCAGCGCCTGCCAGTGGTCCTGGTGCTGGTGGGTCGTGACGACCGTCCTCAACGCAGGCCGGTCCGGGCCGTGGCCGATCAGGTCGGAGATGCGCTCGGGGTCGTTCGCCGCGTCGATCAGCAGGGCCTCGTTCGACTCCCGGCACACCAGGAGGTACGCATTGTTGTCCATCGGGCCGACGGACAGCTTGGTGATGGTCAGCGCGTCCAGGGTCCGCCGGGTGGCGTCGCCGCCCGGGTCGACGTGCCCGGTGTAGGTCTCCACGATGTTCACCGTGCACACGGTAGTCGTTTCGCTCCAAGCGGTTCCACCCGCACAAGCGCTCGGGCGCCCCGCCACGTAGGCTCACGGCGAACCCCGCCAGCCCCGACCTCAGGACGACCGTGCCCACCTCCCCGACGCCGCGCCGGATCAGCTGGGACCTCCTCCGCGTCGTCGCCGTCTTCGCGGTCATCCTCGGGCACGTCACCCACCAGGGCGCGCTCCTGCACCCCGAGCTCACGGGGTACCCCGTGCGGGTGACGGCGCAGTTCGGGGCCGCGATCCTGCTGGTGATCTCCGCCTTCTTCGTTTGCGCCGGCCTCCGCAAGGGCAATCCCCGCCGGTGGCTGTGGAACCGCGTCGCGCGTCTCGTGCCCGCTTACTTCGTCGCGGTCCTGGTGACCTACGTCGTCACGCGGTGGGCTGCCATCTCCTTCAGCGGCCTGCCCTACCCGCCCGGCCTCACCGGGTTCCTGTTCGGCGTGCCGCAGGGGCCGCCGTCGAACCCGTCGCCGTGGTACATCCCGACCGGACTGGACCTGGTCGCCAACCTCGGCATGGTGCAGGAGTGGGGCATCCGCTCGGGCACGTTCTACTACCTCGACGGCTCCTACTGGACGCTGCCGGTGCAACTGCTGGCCTTCACCGGCGCGGCCCTGCTGTGGCCGCGGTCGTGGCGCACCCACCGGCTGACCGTCGCCCTGCTGTGGGCGCTGATCCTGGTGCCGCTCGCGCTGCGGTTCCTCGTCTTCGCGCCGGGGACGGCGAGCCCGGTCTTCGAGACGTTCTACTACGGTCTGGGGCTGCACCGCCTGCACGTCTTCGCCATCGGCGTCGCGGTCTGGCTGTGGGCGCAGCGCCGGCTCGGGACCTGGCACATCGCGCTCTTCGTCGCCGCCGCCGTCGCCGCGCAGGACCTACAGGTCTTCCCGTTCCACGTCGCGCTGCCGCAGGACGCCGAACGCTGGCCGTCCACGATCGGGTTCACCGTGCTGATCCTGCTGGTCTGCCTGGCCGCCCGCGGCCCGGACTGGCGGTGGCCCGGGCTGGCGAGGATCGCCCCGGCCGTCAGCTGGCTGGCGGGCATCTCGTATGGTCTTTACCTGGTGCACCAGGAACTGGGTTACATCCTGGCCCGCGAGCTCGTCGACCTCGGCCTGCCCGGCTGGCTCCGGCTCCCGCTGGTCGTGGCCGCCGCCGTCCTGGGCGGCTGGGCGGTCACCGCGTGGGTGGAACGGCCGGTCCACCGCCGGCTCACCACGCGCCGGAAGCCCGAAGAACCGCAGGTCAAGGACGCGGAACCAGTTTCTGTCGGTGGTGGCTCGTAGCATGGTCGGCGGCCACCCGTGCAGTCTGACACCGGGTCGGCGACCGCAGCTGAGAATGACTGAGAATGACCTGAGAGGACCCTGGCGTGGCTGATCGCCTCGTTGTTCGCGGTGCCCGCGAGCACAACCTCCGCGGCGTGGATCTCGACCTGCCCCGCGACAGCCTGATCGTGTTCACCGGCCTGTCCGGGTCCGGGAAGTCGAGCCTCGCCTTCGACACCATCTTCGCCGAAGGGCAGCGCCGGTACGTCGAGTCGCTGTCGGCGTACGCCCGCCAGTTCCTCGGGCAAATGGACAAGCCGGACGTCGACTTCATCGAGGGCCTCTCGCCCGCGGTGTCGATCGACCAGAAGTCCACTTCGCGCAACCCGCGGTCGACTGTGGGCACGATCACCGAGGTCTACGACTACCTGCGGCTGCTCTACGCCCGCGCCGGCAAGGCGCACTGCCCCAAGTGCGGCGAGCCGATCAGCAAGCAGACCCCGCAGCAGATCGTCGACCAGGTGCTGGAGATGGACGAAGGCGTCCGCTTCCAGGTGCTCGCGCCGGTGGTGCGCGGGCGCAAGGGCGAGTACGTCGACCTGTTCGAGAACCTGCAGCAGCAGGGCTACGCGCGTGTGGTCGTCGACGGCACGGTGCACGCCCTCACCGATCCGCCGAAGCTGAAGAAGCAGGAGAAGCACCAGATCGGCGTGGTCATCGACCGCCTGAGCGTGAAGTCGAGCTCGCGCCAGCGGCTCACCGACTCGGTCGAGACGGCGCTGCGGCTGGCCGACGGCCTGATCGAGCTCGAGTTCGTCGACCTGCCGGAGAACGACCCGCACCGGATCCGCGGCTTCTCCGAGAACCTGGCCTGCCCGAACGGCCACCCCCTGGCGATCGAGGACCTCGAGCCCCGCTCGTTCTCCTTCAACTCGCCGTACGGCGCCTGCCCCGAGTGCACCGGCATCGGCATCCGCAAGGAGGTCGACCCGGAGCTGGTGGTCCCGGACGACGAGCTGTCGCTGGCCGAGGGCGCGATCGCGCCGTGGTCGGGCGGGCAGAGCGCGGACTACTTCATCCGGCTGCTCGAGTCCCTTTCGGAGACCATCGGCTTCCGGATGGACACGCCGTGGCGCCGCCTGCCCGCGCGGGCCCAGAAGGCCGTGCTCCACGGCGTCGACGAGCAGGTGCACGTCCGCTACAAGAACCGCTACGGCCGCCAGCGGTCGTACTACGCGGCCTTCGAGGGCGTCATCCCGTTCCTCGAACGGCGCCAGGAGCAGACCGAGTCCGAGTACATGCGCGAGCGGTACGAGGGCTACATGCGCGAGGTGCCGTGCCCGGCCTGCCAGGGCACCCGGCTCAAGCCGGAGATCCTCGCCGTCACGCTGCAGCACAAGACCCGCGGTGACATGTCCATCGCCGAGGTCTGTGCGCTGTCCATCGCGGAGGCTTCCCAGTTCCTCGACGAGCTGGAGCTGGGGCAGCGCGAGACGATGATCGCCGGCGCGGTGCTCAAGGAGATCCAGGCGCGGCTGCGCTTCCTGCTCGACGTCGGCCTGACGTACCTCTCGCTCGACCGCGCGTCGGCGACGCTGTCCGGCGGCGAGGCGCAGCGGATCCGGCTGGCGACGCAGATCGGTTCGGGTCTCGTGGGCGTGCTGTACGTGCTCGACGAGCCGTCGATCGGCCTGCACCAGCGCGACAACCACCGGCTGATCGAGACCCTGACCCGGCTGCGGAACCTCGGCAACACGCTGATCGTCGTCGAGCACGACGAGGACACCATCCGCTCCAGCGACTGGGTGGTCGACATCGGCCCGGGCGCGGGCGAGCACGGCGGGCACATCGTCCACAGTGGACCGTACAAGAAGCTGCTCAAGAGCAAGGATTCGCTGACCGGGCAGTACCTGTCCGGCCGGCGCAGAATCGAGGTGCCGGCGATCCGGCGGCCGATCGACAAGAAGCGGCAGCTGACCGTCGTCGGCGCGCGCGAGCACAACCTGCGCGGGCTGGACGTGTCGTTCCCGCTCGGCTGCCTGGTCGCGGTGACCGGCGTCTCCGGCTCGGGTAAGTCGACGCTGGTGAACGACATCCTCGCGACGGTGCTGGCGAACAAGCTCAACGGCGCCCGCCAGGTCCCGGGCCGGCACACCCGGGTGAACGGCCTGAACAACGTCGACAAGCTGGTGCGCGTCGACCAGTCGCCGATCGGGCGGACCCCGCGGTCCAACCCGGCCACCTACACGGGTGTCTGGGACCACGTGCGGAAGCTGTTCGCCGCGACCACCGAGGCGAAGGTCCGCGGCTACCAGCAGGGCCGGTTCTCGTTCAACGTCAAGGGCGGCCGCTGCGAGGCGTGCGCCGGTGACGGCACAATCAAGATCGAGATGAACTTCCTGCCGGACGTCTACGTCCCGTGCGAGGTCTGCAAGGGCGCGCGGTACAACCGGGAAACCCTCGAGGTGCACTACAAGGGCAAGACCGTCTCGGACGTGCTCGACATGCCCATCGAGGAGGCCGCGGAGTTCTTCGAGCCGATCAAGGCCATCCACCGCCACCTGCAGACGCTGGTCGACGTCGGCCTCGGCTACGTCCGGCTCGGCCAGCCCGCGCCGACGCTGTCCGGCGGTGAGGCGCAGCGCGTCAAGCTGGCCAGCGAGCTGCAAAAGCGCTCCACCGGCAAGACGGTGTACATCCTCGACGAGCCGACGACCGGCCTGCACTTCGAGGACATCAACAAGCTGATCGGCGTGATCAACGGCCTGGTGGACAAGGGCAACTCGGTGATCGTGATCGAGCACAACCTCGACGTGATCAAGACCTCCGACTGGATCATCGACATGGGCCCCGAGGGCGGCTCGGGCGGTGGCATGGTGGTCGCCGAGGGCACGCCCGAGTACGTCGCCGAGGTCGAGGGCAGCTACACGGGCGAGTTCCTGCGGACGGTGCTCAAGGCCGAGTAGCGGCTACCGCTCCTTGCCGGTGGTCTGGTGGACCACCGGCGAGAGCGGGCCGTACCGCACCGCCCTGAGCCGGTAGGCCGCCATCTCCTCGCCGGGCAGGAGCGACAGCGCGCAGGTCGTCGTGTCCGGGTCGGTCACCTCGACCGGGTCGAATTCCGGCGCGCCCGGGCGCCGCATCTCCAGGAGGAACCCGGCTTCGTCCGGTGACCGGTCGGCCCAGGTGAACGTCACCGTGTCACCCGAAGCCACCGCGTGCAGCCCCGTCGCGTCCGGAGCCGCCGGTGCGCCCGCCGTGGTCTCCGCCGAGACCGGGCCCGAGAAGGGCTGCACCCGGTAGTGGAACGGCGTCTCCGGGATGAGGTCCGGGTGGTGGTAGCTCGTCGCGTGCGGTGGGAGGAACCGCAGCGTCGTCCAGGGGCCGGCCGGGGCGTTCGCGTATTCGACGCGGTGCCCGGCGCCGTCGTCCGGCCACGTGAGCACCACGTCGGTGGGTGAAGTCAGGGTGGCCGTGAGAGCGGGCGCGGGCGCTGCGGAACAGCCCGCGGCCAGCAGTGCCACGAGGACGAGGGGTTTGACGGACACGGCGGCTCCCGGGACGGCGGGGCGGCGGTGCGAACGCGCTCAGCTTAGGAACCACGCCCGCACGGCGACAAGATCGTGCCGATCACCGGGACGCACCAATCCGCCCGCGCCGCGGCGTCGAATGGCGCGAAACCGGCTGAACCGTTTTTCGCGACCGTCCGTGTTTGAGGTGTCGAGGTCCGCCGGACGGCGGTGCCGCCCTCACCGAGGAGAGAACGTCATGAACCGTATCCGGCCGGTCGTCGTCAGCGCTGTGGCGCTGTTCGCCGTCGCCACGTTGTCCGCCTGCGGGGAGATGGCCGACGGCGCCCAAGGGCCGGCCCACGGTGAAGCGGGGCACAAGATGCTCGCCGTCGCCACGGTCAACGGCGTCGGTGCGGTGGTCACCAACGCCGACGGCAAGACGCTCTACCGGTTCGACAAGGACCTCTCCCAGCCGCCGACGTCCAACTGCGACGGTGAGTGCGCGACCCAGTGGCCGCCGATGCTCGCCGGGGTGGCCACGCCGATGCTCAAGGGCATCCAGGACACCCAGGTCGGCACCGCGACCCGCAAGGACGGCAGCAAGCAGATCACGCTCAACGGCTGGCCGCTGTACGAGTTCGCGGGCGACAAGGCCGCCGGGGACATGAACGGCCAGGGCGCCAACGGCACGTGGTTCGCCGTCGCCCCGGACGGCAGCAAGATCACCGCGGGCGGCAAGGCCGGCGGCGCCGGATCCTGACAGACGACGGTTTTCCGGGCAGAACGAGGAAGGACGGGCAGCCGATGAACACCATGGTCGCGCTGCGCTCGACGCACGCACCGCCGGTGGCCCTCAGGCTTGCAGTACTGTCCTCGCCGACTCAGAACACCGTCGGGAGGACGAGGGTGGCACTCGGAGGCAGGCGGCCTAAGAAGGCCAAAGGCGAAGACCTGATTCGGCAGCTTTACGCCGAGCACGGGCGAAGCCTGCTGGCCTACGCGACGAGGCTGACCGGTGATCGGGCGGCAGCCGAGGACGTGGTCCAGGAGACATTGGTCCGCGCGTGGAAACACGCCGACGACCTGCAGAACGACGGGAAGGGCTCGGTGCGTGGCTGGTTGCTGACCGTCGCGCGCAACCTGGTCACCGACCGGGCACGAGCCCGGGCGGCACGGCCACAGGAGGTGGCCGAACCGGCCGAAGGCGTGCCGACCCCGTCCGTCGAGCGCGATCACGCCCAGGGCGTGGTCGACTCGATGACCGTGCTCGGCGCGATGGACGGGCTGTCGAACGAACATCGAGAGGTCCTGGTGGAGATCTACTACCGGGGACGGACGGTGGCCGAAGCGGCGAGAACACTGGGCGTCGCACCCGGTACCGTGAAATCAAGGTCGTACTACGCACTACGAGCACTCAGAGCAGCGATGATTTCGAGCGGAACGGAGGTGGCGCGATGAACTCGGTCGACGAGAGTCACACGCAGCTCGGCGCGTACGCCCTCGGCGCGCTCGACCCGGGTGAGGCGGCCGACTTCGAGCGGCGGCACCTGCAGACCTGCGCGCAGTGCCGGTTCGACCTGAACGAGCTGGTGGCCCTGCGCGAATCGCTCGACGAGGTGCCGCCCGAAGCGTTCCTCGACGGGCCGCCCGAGGGCGGGGATCTGCTGCTGCAGAAGACCCTGCGCCGGGTGCGCGAGGAGGAAGAGCACGTGGCTCCGGCCCGTGCGCCACGGCGGGGTGGCCGGGGTCTCGCCCTGGTCGCGGCGGCGGTGCTGGTGGTCGCGGCGCTCGGTGGCGGGGTCCTGGTGGGCCGGCAGACGGCTGAACCACCACCGCAGGCGCTTCCCGGGCCGGCGACGGACGTGCCCGGTACGAAGAACGTCGAAGGCCGGGATCCGACGACCGGGGTGCAGCTGACCGCGTCGGTCATCCCGTTCCAGGGCTGGGTCCGGACGAACGTCAGTGTGAAGGGCGTCCGAGCCGGGGAGAAGTGCCTGCTCCAGGTGGTGACCAAGGAAGGTCAAGCGGTGACCGCCGGCAGCTGGCAGGTATCGGAGAAGTGGGAGAGCCAGGGCTTCTCACTCGACGGGTCCGCGCTGGTCGCGCCCGACGACGTGAAGTCGGTCGACATCGTCACGGTGGACGGCCGGAAGCTGGTCTCGGCCCAGGTTTGACAAGTATGACGGGTGCGCAATATCGGTTCCGCAGCACGTGGCTGCTGCCCGGAACCGTGCCCGAGCGGGTGTTCGGCGTGGTCACCGACCTCGCCGGCTACCCGCGGTGGTGGTCGGACGTCCGCGCGGTGCGCCGGGTGGACGACGACACCGCCGAACTGGTCTGCCGGTCCCGGCTGCCGTTCCGGCTCGTCGTCCGGATGCACCGGGACCACCAGGACGAGCGCACGGGCCTGATGCGGGTCAGGCTCAGCGGCGACCTCGACGGGACACTGGCGGGCGAGGTCCGCGCGGCGGGCGCGGGCACGCTGCTGGAGATCACCCAGGAGGTCCAGGCCCGCAAGGAGTTGCTGCGGCGCTTCGACACGGTGGCCCGGCCGCTCTTCCGCGCGAACCACGCGCTGATGATGCGGCGGGGCCACCGTGGCCTCCGTGCCTACCTCACGTGATCCAGGCCGGAACTCGCGAGTTACGGCTCCAGCCACGCGAGTTACGGCTCTGATCACGCGAGTTACGGGCCGGGTCACGCGAGATCGGCGGTGCACAGCTCCGGCTCGGGGGTCACCGGGGCCGCGGCGCGGCGGGTGCGGCGGCCCAGCACCAGCCCGCCCAGGGCGACCGCCGCGATCAGGAAGCCCGCGCTGACGCCGTAGGCCAGCCGGAACCCAGCCGCCAGTGCTTCGCGGTGGTCCACCGCACCGAGGCTCTCCGTCCGGGACGCCGCGACCGCGGCCAGCACCGCCGTGCCGATCGCCGCGCCGACCTGCTGGGTCGTGTTGATCAGGCCGGAGGCGACACCGGCGTCCGAAGCCGCGACGTCGGCCATCGCCAGTCCCATCAGCGCCGGGATGGCCGCGCCGGCGCCGAAGCCCATCAGCAGCAGCGGGGGCAGGACGCCGGCGAAGTAGGAGCCGCCGACCGAAACCCGGGTGAGCAGCAGCAGGCCGGCGATCACCAGGCCCAGCCCGGACAGCAGCACCGCCCGCGGCCCGAAGCGCGCCGCGAGCCTGCCGGCGAAGCCGAGCGACGCCACCGCGATCACCAGCGGCACCGGCAGGAACGCGACGCCGGTACCCAGCGCGTCGAGGCCCAGCACCTGCTGCAGGTACAACGCCGTGACGAACTGGAAGCCGAGCATCCCGGCGACCATCAGCACCATCACCACGTTGGCCCCGGCCACGGCGCGGATCCGGAACAGCCGCAGCGGCAGAAGCGGCGTACGCGCCTTCGCCTGCCGCACCGCGAACGCCGCGAGCAGGGCGACCGCCGCGGCCAGCGCACCCCAGGCCGAAGCCGAAATGCCGTACACGCCGAGCATCACCGCGGCGGTGACCAGGACGGCCCCGAGCACGTCCAGGCCCTCCCGCAGGCCGGTGCCGCGGTCGGCCTCGACCACCCGGACGGCCAGCAGCAGCGCGGCCACGCCGATCGGCAGGTTGACGTAGAACGTCCAGTGCCAGTTCAGCGCCTGCGTCAGCGCGCCGCCCGCGATGAGCCCGATCGACGCGCCCGCGGCCTGCGTGAAGCTGTAGACGCCGATCGCCTTCGCCCGGGCCCGGGGCTCGGGGTACATCGTGACGATCATGCCGAGCACCACGGCCGACGCGAGCGCGCCGCCGACGCCCTGGACGAACCTGGCCACGACCAGGACGCCCGCGTCCGAGGCCAGGCCGGCGGCCAGCGACGCCGCGGTGAACAGCCCCAGCCCGCCGAGGAAGACGCGCCGGCGGCCGAGCAGGTCGCCGAGCCGTCCGGAGATCAGGAGCAGGCCGCCGAACGCGACCAGGTAGGCGGTGAAGACCCAGGAGAGCCCGGCGGGCGTGAAGCCGAGGTCGGCCTGGATGGCGGGCAGCGCCACCGCGACGATGCTGCTGTCGAGCACGACCATCAGTGAGGCGGCGCACAGCACCGCCAACGCGAGGCCGCGGGAGCGGGTGGGGTGGTTCTCGGCCATGTCAGGCCCCTCCAGTCGAGAGTTCCCCTGGTCGTCGCCAGGGCACTTCTTGTAACAGCGCCCATCATGTGTGACCATGGGGTCGCCGGGAAGGAGGCACTTTCATGTCCCAGGGGAACATCGGTGTACCTGTCCAGGTCACCGAGATCGACCCGGAAAAACTCGACGTCTGCACCGTGCTCGAGGTCATCAACCGGATCAGCGGCAAGTGGGCGATCGGCATCCTCCTGGAGGCCATGCGGGGCCCGGTGCGGTTCACCGAGCTGGAGCGCTCGGTCGAAGGGATCAGCCGCCGGATGCTGACGCTGACGTTGCGCAACCTCGAGCGTGACGGCCTGCTGGTCCGCACGATCTACCCGACCGTCCCGCCGCGCGTGGAGTACGAGGCCACGCCGATGGCGAAGGAGCTGTACCAGTCGTTGAACGGCCTGCTCGGCTGGGCGGAGCGGCACCGCGAGGAGATCGCGGCCGCCCGCGTCGTTTACGACGGCCACGCCGCCTGCTGAACCGCCGAAAGCGGCCCCTTTCACGTGAAAGGGGCCGCTTTCGGCGTGGAACGGGCCGCGGTGCGAGGTCGGGGAGACTCGCACCGCGGCCCGCGGTGGTTCGTGCTCAGCGGGGGCAGTGAGCACGAACGTCAAGGGGTCAAGCCGGGACCTTTTCGCCCTCCGGCTCGGATTTCACCGGCTCGTGTTCGTCGAGCATCGTGGCTTCGTCGAACGGTTCCTCGCCGGCGAAGACCCGGTGCGCCTGCTCGCGGTCGAACTCCTTCGTCCAGTTTCCGATGAGGACGGTCGCGACGGCGTTGCCGGCGAAGTTCGTCAGCGCGCGGGCCTCCGACATGAACCGGTCGATGCCGAGGATGAAGCCGACGCCGTTGACCAGGTCGGGCCGGTGCGACTGCAGGCCGCTGGCGAGCACCGCGATGCCCGAGCCGCTGACGCCGGCCGCGCCCTTCGAGGCGATGATCATGAACAGCAGCAGGACGATCTGCGAACCGATCGACAGCGGCGCGTCCTGGGCGGAGGCGATGAACAGCGTCGCCATGGTCAGGTAGATCGCGGTGCCGTCCAGGTTGAACGAGTACCCGGTCGGCACGGTGATGCCGACGACCGACTTGCCGACGCCGAGGTGCTCCATCTTCGCGATCAGCCGCGGCAGCGCCGACTCCGACGACGACGTCGACAGGATCAGCAGGAACTCGCGGCGCAGGTAGTTGAGCAGCTTCAGGATGTTCACCCGCGCACCGGCCCACAGCACGAGGCCGAGGACGCCGAAGACGAACACCAGGCAGGTCAGGTAGAAGCCGATCATGATCACCGCGAGGCTCTTCAACGCGTTGAGCCCGGTCGCGCCGACCACCGCGGCGATGGCGCCGAACGCGCCGATCGGGGCGGCCCACATGATCATCGCCAGGATCCGGAACACCAGCCGCTGGATGCTCTCGATGCCACGCAGGATCGGCACGCCCTTCGGGCCCAGCTTCTGCAGCGCGAAGCCGACGAGCAGCGCCACCAGCAGCGTCTGCAGCACCTGGCCTTCGGTGAACGCCGAGACGAGCGTCTTCGGGATGATGCTCAAGGCGAATTCGACCGGACCGGCGGCGCCGGTGGCCGACTTCTGCGCGCTCTTCACGTCGGCGGGGTTCAGGTGCAGCCCGGTGCCGGGGTGCAGCAGGTTGCCCACGATCAGGCCGATCGCCAGCGCGAACGTCGACATCGCGATGAAGTAGACCAGCGCCATCAGGCCGATCTTGCCGACCTTCGCGGCCTTGGCGACCGAGCCGACACCGATCACGATGGTGCAGAAGATGATCGGCGAGATCATCATCTTGATCAGGTTGACGAAGCCGTCGCCCAGTGGCTTCAGGCCCTTGGCGAAGCCGGGGAAGAGAAAGCCGACCGCGATCCCCAACGCGACCGCGACGATCACGGCCAGGTAGAGGTAGCGGGTCTTGTCACGGCGCGGTGCCGCGTCGGGGGTCGGTGTAGGCACCGTTGCCTCCAGCTCGGGGGTGTTCAGGTTGCGGACACTGTAGGCCGAGTTCGGTGATCCGGCTCACTTGTGTTCATTGAGTTCGTGTGATGATCGCACCGTCCCGTTCGGACACCGGCGTGCGTGTGTGCTGGTATGAGGAGGTGCCCCCGACGATGCGGTCCCACTGGAGCCTGGCCCGCCAGCTGCTCGTGCTGCAGCTGGTGGTGCTCGGCGTGCTGGCCGGTGCCGGGATCACCTTCGCCTACCTCGACGCGCAGCGGGCCGTGGACGAAAACGCACGTGACCAGGTCCGCACGGTCGCGTTGACGGTCGCCGATGCGCCCAGCGTCGTGGCGGCGGTGGGAACGCCGAACCCGAGCGCGGCGCTCCAGCCGTTCGCGCTGCGCGTGCAGGACCACACCCACGTCGACTTCATCACGATCATGAGCCCGGCCGGGATCCGCTACACGCACCCGACTCCGGCGCTGATCGGGCAGCACTACATCGGGAACATCGACAAGGCGCAGCGCGGCGAGGAGCTCACCGAGACCTACACCGGCTCCCTCGGCCCGTCGGTGCGCACGGTCGAGCCCGTGTTCGACGCCGGTCACCGGGTGGTCGCCCTGGTCGCCGTCGGGATCACCGTCCGGGCGATCTCGGCGGAGCTGCGGGAACGGCTGTGGCCGCTGTTCGGCGTGGCGGGCGCGGTCCTGCTGGTCGGGGCGCTGGGCGGCTGGCTGATCAGCGCCCGGCTGCGGCGCCAGACCCGGGGCGTCGCGCCGGACGAGCTGAGCAACCTCTTCGAGTACCACGAGGCCGTGCTGCACTCGGTCCGCGAAGGCGTGCTGCTCGTCGGCCGGGACGGGCGCATCGGTCTCTGCAACGACGGCGCGCGCGCCCTCCTCGGCCTCGACGCCGACCCGGTCGGCCGTGACCTGGCTTCGCTGGGCTTGCCGGACGGGCTCGCCGAGGCGTTCGCGTCGGCGGAAAACCGGGCCGAGGAACTGCACCTGACGGATTCGCGCGTGCTGCTGGTCAGCACGACCGCCGTCCGCTCGGGCGGGCGCGCGCAGGGCACCGTCGTCGTCCTGCGCGACCACACGGAACTGCAGACGCTGACCGGGGAGCTGACCACCGCCCGCGGCCTCGCGGAAGCGCTGCGGTCGCAGGCGCACGAGGCGGCGAACCGGCTGCACACCGTCGTTTCCCTCGTCGAGATCGGCAAACCCGAGCAGGCCGTCGAGTTCGCCACCGCCGAGCTCGCGCTCGCCCAGGAGCTGACCGACCGGGTCGTCGGCGCCGTCGCCGAGCCGGTGCTCGCCGCGCTGCTGCTGGGCAAGGCGGCGGAAGCGAGCGAGCGCGGGGTCGAGCTGACGGTCACCCCGGACACCGTGATCGACGACGTCTCGCTCGGCATCGAGGCCCGCGACCTGGTGACCATGCTCGGCAACCTGATCGACAACGGCCTCGACGCGGCCGTGCGCGGTACCGGCCATCCCAAGGTCGTCGTCACCGCCCGCTCCGACGACGGCGGGCTGCTGCTGCGCGTGGCCGACACCGGCCCCGGCGTGCCCGAGGGCGCCGACGTGTTCCGCCGCGGCTGGTCGACGAAGGCGGAGGACGGCCACGGCCTCGGGCTTGCACTGGTCGGGCAGGCGGTCCGCCGCTACGGCGGTACGGTCGAGGTCGAGCGGGACGGCGGCGCGGTGTTCACCGTGCGGCTGCCGCGGCAGGAGGCGGACCGGTGATCCGGGTGCTGGTGGTGGAGGACGAGCCGGTGGCCGCCGAGGCGCACCGCGTCTACGTCGAGCGGCTCCCGGGCTTCGCCGTGGCCGGCGTGGTCCACTCCGGCGGCGAGGCGCTGCGGTTCTGCGAACGCGAGCCGGTCGACCTGGTGCTGCTGGACTTCTACCTCCCGGACACGCACGGCCTGGCGGTGTGCCGTTCGCTGCGCGCGGCCGGACTGCCGATCGACGTCATCGCCGTGACCTCGGCGCGCGACCTCGGCCTGGTCAAGGCGGCCGTGTCGGTCGGCGTGGTGCAGTACCTGCTCAAGCCGTTCACCTTCGCCACCCTGCGCGAGAAGCTCGAACGCTACGCCGAGTTCCGCGACGCGTCCGGCGAGGTCACCGGCCAAGCGGAGATCGACCGGGCCCTCGGCGCGCTGCGCACGACCGAGCAGCCACCGCTGCCGAAGGGGATGAGCGTCCAGACGCTGGAAGCGATCACGGACGCGCTCTCCGGCGCCGCGGAAGGACTTTCGGCGGGCGCGGCGGCGAGCGCGATCGGCGCCTCCCGCGTGACGGCGCGCAGATACCTGGAGTACCTGGCGGACACCGGGATGGCGCAGCGCGAGCCGCACTACGGGCAGGTCGGGCGGCCGGAGGTCTGGTACCGGCTGACGCGCGTATAACGGCCTATACCGCATCCCCGACTTACGGCGGGTTCCCGCGGCCGAAGCGCTGCGGTAGACCGGGAAGATCGCCGACCAGGGGAGTGCCGTCATGCGGAAGTGGGCCGGGTTGCTTTCGGCGGGGGTGCTGTCGCTCGGGATCGCCACCCCGGCGTACGCCGAGGAGCCGGTGGCCACCGTCACCGAGGTCCAGGTGACCGGACCGGTCGCGCAGCGGTTCAACCTCGTTGTCCTCGGCGACGGCTACACCGCCGCCGAGCAGCCGAAGTTCTTCGCCGATGTCGAGCGGCACGTCAGCACCCTGTGGTCGCTCGAGCCGTTCAAGTCCTACCGCAGCTACTTCAACGTCTACGCCGTTTCCATCGCCTCGCCGGAGTCCGGTGTGGACTGTGACCCGTCCCTGACCGCGCCGCGGCGCAACACCCCGCTGGACATGGGCTTCTGGGGCGGGTGCGACGCGGAGAGCGTCCAGCGGCTGTTGACCGTCGACGACGCGGCCGCCCAGCGGTACGCCGACCTCGTGGCCGGCACGACCCGGGCGAACCGCCAGATCCTCGCTCTCGGCAACAGCACCACCTACGGCGGCGCGGGCGGCACCTACGCGACGGCGTCCGGCGGGAACGCGCTCTCCGCGTTGATCTCGCCGCACGAACTCGGCCACTCGCTCGGCGGCCTCGACGACGAGTACGACTACTACGCGCGCGGAGTGCCGGGCGGCGCGTACGAAGGCAGCGAGCCCGACTCGATCCACCACACCCTGCTGACCGAGCAGCAGCTGCGTGACCGGCGCGCGAAGTGGTGGCGCTGGCTGGGCGAGCCGAGCGAGTCCGGCGGTACGATCGGCCGCTTCGAAGGCGGGCTGTACACGCGGACCGGTGTCTGGCGGCCCAGCAAGCACTCGATGATGAAGACCCTCGGGTACGCCTTCGACCAGGTCGGCCGCGAACGGATGACGCAGCGGATTTCGGCGAAGGCCCCGCTCATCAGCGGCGGCACCCCGGCCGGGACGATCGGCGCCGACCGCGTCGTGTGGGTGCGCCCGATGCACCCGGTGAGCCACCGCCTGGACATCACCTGGACGCTCGACGGCACCAGGCTGCCCGGACGCGACGCGGTCGACCTGCGGCACGCGCACGTCAAACCGGGCAAGCACACGCTGACGGCCACGGTGACCGACCCGACGCCGTTCGTCCGCGACCCGGCGGCCCGGCCGACGGCGACCCGCACGTGGACCGTCGACACCTCGGTGGTCACGCCGCCCGCCGGGGGACCGGCGGTGGCGGCGTCGACGCCGACTTCGCGGCCGGTCGGCGGGCACGATGTCGTCTACGTCGAAACCGGCGAACCGACCGGCTCGGTCCCGCAGGTCCGTTGGGCGCTCGACGGGCGCCCGGCCGGGAGCGGACCCGACTTCGCCCTCGAGGAGTCCCGCGGGTCGCACACGCTCACCGCCACGACCGGCGGCACCACGCTGACCTGGACGGTGGACGCGACGGGCCCGACGACGACGGCCGAACTGCCGCCCGCGGAGGGCAACGTCTTCCACGGTTCGTTCACCATGCGGCTGAAGGCGGCCGACGGAATGCCGGAGTTCCGCGTCGACGGCGACGGCTGGCACAAGTTCTCCGGCTGGCCGACGGACCCCAGTGCGCCGTACGTGTTCACCGCCCGCGGCACGGAGATCGACGGCCTGGCGTACGGCAACCTCGGCCCGGACGGCCTCACGGTGTCGCCGTTCTCCGAGCGGAAGCCGGGTTACGGGCGGCACCGGATCGAGTACCGGTCCATCGACGCGGCGGGCAACGTGGGCCCGACGCGGTCGGTTACGGTGACGCTGCTGCCGTGATCAGCGCGGCCGGCCCGGCACCCCGGGCCGCGTCTGCCAGGGGTGCGGCCCGTCCAGCGGCCGGTACTCGACGCCGAGCGCGTCCAGCCGCGGCAGGTGGTGGTCCCGCAGCCGCGGCAGGAACTCCGCGTAGTCCCGTGGCCCGCTGCTCCACGCCACCTCCGCGAACGCCGACAACCGCGGAAAAGCCAGGTAGTCCACCCGCCGGACGCTGTCCAGGTGCTCGGTCCACACCTGGGCCTGGACACCGCGCAACCGCGGCCCGTCCAACGCCGGCTCGTACGCGTGGACGTCCTCCAGCGTGTGCACCATCCCGACCGGGATCGGCTCGTCCGGATGCGAAGACTGCCGGTGGTCCAGGTAGACGTGCTGCTCCGGGCACATCACCACGTCGTGCCCGGCCGCAGCCGCGCGCAGGCCCGCCTCCTCGTTCCGCCAGGCGCCGATGACCATCGGCGGGAGCTCGTCGATGTCCAGGACCTCGTCCCAGCCCATCGGGGTGCGGCCGCGGGCCACCAGGTGCTCGGCCAGCCGCCGGACGAACTCGCGGTGCTCGTCGGTCGCCCCCGGCGTCTCGTCGCCGCCCAGGGCGATCACCGGGGACGGGAAGATCTCCAGCAGGTGGTCGAACACCTGCCGGAAGAAGTCCAAAGTAGACGCGGTCGGGGAAAGCAGGGAAGTGCTGATGCCCCAGGCCGTCCAGACTTCGTAGGACGACGAAGTCCCCAGGGAAGGATAGGCCGCCAAGGCCGCCCGTGCGTGTCCCGGGATGTCGATCTCCGGCACGACCGTGACGGCGCGTGAAGCCGCGTAGGCGACGATCTCCCGCAGGTCGTCGCCGGTGTAGAACCCGCCGTGCGGACGCCCGTCCTGGGCACCCCCGCTGCCGGCCATCGACGACGGCCGCCACCCGCCCACCGACGTCAACCGGGGGAACGCGGGAACCTCGAACCGCCAGCCCTGGTCGTCGGTGAGGTGCAGGTTCAGGACGTTCAGCTTGTGCGCCGCGAGCAGGTCGACGAACCGGAGCACCTCGGCCTTGGTGCGGAAGTGGCGGGCGACGTCGAGCAGGCACCCGCGCCACCCGAACCGCGGGTGGTCCTCGACGACCCCGCAGGGCAGCGACGACGGCGAGAAACCGGCCACCCGGAACGCGGACGGTCCCGCGAGCTGCCGCAACGTCTCCCGCCCGTAGACCTCCCCGGCCGCGTCGCCGCAAAAAAGCACCACCCCGGAGGGGGAAATCGAGAGCCGGTACCCCTCCGCCGGCAGCTCGGCCGTCCGCACGTCCACAGTGGACGGCCACGGGCAGGAACCCGGCGCCGGCGTCACCGAAACCGGGCGGGGGAGCAAGGTGGCGAACGACATGTCAGCCCTTCACGGCGCCGGCCATGCCGGACACCAGCCGTCGTTGGACGAGGACGAAGAACACCAGCACCGGGATCGTCATCAGCGTCGAGGACGCCATCACCGCGCCCCAGTCGGTGTCCTCCGGCTTGAAGAACACCAGGATCGCCTGCGGCAGCGTCTGGTTCTCGGTCTTGGAGATGATGAACGTCTTGGCGAACAGGAAGTCGTTCCAGGCGTGGATGAACGCGAGCACGCTGATCGCGACCAGCCCGGGCGCCACCAGCGGGAACAGGATCTGCCAGGTGAACCGCACCCGCGACGCACCGTCGAGCTCGGCGGCCTCCTCGAGCTCCACCGGCACCGCGGCGACGAACCCGCGCAGCATCCAGATCGCGAACGGCAGGCTGAACGCCAGGTGCACCAGCACCAGCGAACCCAGCTCGTTCAGCCCGAACGCCGGCACCGCACCCCCGATGGAGCGCATCAGGAAGAACAGCGGGATGGTCAGCGCCTCCACCGGAACCATCTGGGCGACGAGCGTCATCACCAGCAACACGGTCCGGCCCTTGAACGAGAACCGCGTCAGTGCCACCGCCGAGAGGAACGACAGCAGCAGCGAAAACGCCACGACGACCAGCGCCACCACCAGGCTGTTGACGAAGAACCGCCCGAAGCCCGACACCGTGAGGACCCGCGAGAAGCTGTCGAAGGACGGGCTGAACGTCCACGGCTTCGGGTTCGCCGACTGGATCTCGCCCGGCGGCTTGACCGCCGAGAGCAGCATCCAGTACAGGGGGAACGCGACCAGTCCCGCGATCACCACGGTGACGACCTCGGCGATCAGCCGGCCGGGACGGCGGACGGTCACAGCCATGCCGCGCTCCGGCGCTGCGTCCGGACGTACAGCCCGGTGACCGACAGCAGCAACAACGTCATCACGACTCCGATCGCCGAGCCGAGGCCGTACTCCTGCCCGGCGAAGGCCTGCTGGTAGGCGTAGACGTTGAGCACCAGGTTGCGCCCGGCCACGCCGCCGCCGTTGGTCATCACGTAGATCTGGGTGAACACCTTGAAGTCCCAGATGATCGACTGCACGGTCGCGATCATCAGCAGCGGCCGCACCATCGGGAGCACGATCGCCCAGGTCGTCCGCCACACCGACGCGCCGTCGAGCGACGCGGCCTCCAGGACCTCGTCGGGGACACCCTTGATCCCGGCGTACATCGTGACCAGCACGAACGGGAACGAGCACCAGATGACCTCGGCGGCGACCAGCCCGAACGCGCCGAGCGTGCCGAAGGTCCACGAGTGGTGCTCGAACGGCAGCCCGAGCCCGGTCAGCACCTCGTTGACCAGGCCGAAGTCGGTGTCGAAGAGGAACAGCCAGACGTAGGAGCCCGCGATCGCCGGGGTCGACCACGCGCCCAGTGCGGCCAGGAACAGCAGCATCCGGGGGAGGGAGCGCACCCGGCTCGCCAGCACCGCGAGCCCGGTGCCGACGAGGAGCGAACCGGCGACGCAGGCCGCGGCGAACCCGACCGTCTTGCCGAGCACGGTCCAGAACTGCGCTTGGGACAGCAGGTCGGCGTAGTTCGCGAACCCGAGGAACACCAGCGGCGCGTTCCCCGCGGCCTGCGGCTGGCCGTAGTCGTAGAAGGAGATCAGGACCAGCTGGTAGATCGGGTAGGCCAGCAGCGCGGCCAGCAGGACGCCCGCCGGGGCGAGGTAGAGCGCAGCGGCCCGGCCGTCTCCTCGCCGCCGTCGCGGCGTCCCCGTGGACACCGTGACGGGACGGGCTTCTTGCGCGACCACCACTAGCCGAAGGCCTTGTTCATCGCGGCCGCCGCGTCGGCCAAGGCCGCCGCCGGGTCCTTCCCGCCGGTGGCGATCTGCTGCACGGCCGTCGGCAGCACGTTCTGGCTGTCGATCTTCGACCACGCCGGCGTCGCCGGGACGAACTTCGTGCCCGCCTTGAGGGTGTCGACGAACGGCTTGAGGAACGGGTCGGTCGCCGCGAGGTTCTGCTGCACGCCGCTCAGCGTCGGCAGGTTGCCCATCGCGGTGTACATCTTCTCCTGGTACTTCGCGCCGCCGAGCAGCTCGGCGAACTGCAGCGCCAGGCTGCGGTGCTTGCTCGCCTTGAACACGCCCAGCAGGTTGCCGCCGGCGAACGCGGGCGCGGTGCTGCCCGCGGTGGTGCCCGGCAGCGGCACGACGGCGTACTTGCCCTTCACCGCGCCCTGTTCGACGGCCTTGTGGTTGAAGTCGCCGCCGATCGTCATCCCGGCCTTGCCGCCGGCGAACGCCGTGACGCTCTGCGTGCCGGTCAGGTTGGCGCACTGGGCGGGCGGGCAGATGTCGTCCTTGAGCAGGTTCGCGTACTGCGTCACGCCGGCCTTGGCCTGCTCACCGGTGACCGTGGACGTCCACTTGCCGCCGTTGTCCTGCGCCAGATCCCCGCCGTTGGCCCAGAGGAAAGGCAGCATCGCGTAGGTGTACTTGCCACCGACGGCGATGCCGTAGAGGTCCGGTTTGGCGGCGCGGATCCGGCGGGCGGTGTCGGTCAGCTCGGCGAGCGTCGCGGGCGGCTTCAGGCCGAGCTCGGTGAAGACGTCGGTGCGGTAGTACAGCGCACGGACGCCGGTGTACCAGGGTAGGCCGTAGGTCTGGCCGCCGGACTTCGCCGTGTCCAGCACCGTCGGGATGAGGTCCTTGCCCTCCGGCCACGCCGCCAGGTCGCCGGTCAGGTCGGCCAGCGCTCCGGTGGCCGCGTAGTTGGAGACGTCGGTGTTGCCGAACTCGGCGACGTCCGGGGCGTTGGCCGGGTCGTTGAAGGCACCGGAGAACTTGTCGGCCCGCCCTTCGACCGGCACCCACTGGACGTCGACCTCGACGCCGGAGTGGGCCGCCTTGAACTCGGTGATCGCCTCCTTGACCACGGCCTCCTTCGGGGCGCGGTTGGCTTCGTCGAACAGCCAGACGCGGACGGTGCCGGTCTTGTCGTCCCCGCCACCGCCCGCGGGCGCGGACTGGGTGGGCGCGCAGCCGGCCAGCAGGGCCAGCCCGGCGACGACGGGCAGGGTGCGGCGCAGTCTCATGGGGTGCCTCCAGAGGGGACCTGAGGTCAGGCGAAGTAGACGGAGTTGACGCTGCCGACGGCCAGCCGGCCGGCGGCGGCCCCGGGCAGGCCGGTGGCCGGGTCACGCGGCAGCCACGTGACGGTGCCGGAGCGCTGGTTCGAGACGTAGAACCAGCTTCCGGCCGGGTCGAGGGCCACGTGCCGCGGCCAGTTCCCGCCGGTGGGGGTGGACGACACCAGCTTCAGCGTCGCGCCGCCGCCGGAGACGGCGAAGGTGGCCAAGGTGTTGGGGCCGCGGACGGTGGCGTAGACGAATTTCCCGTCCTTCGACAGGATGATTTCGCCCGGGTACAGCTCGCCGGTGCTCCCGGCGGGCACGGCCGGGACGACGGAGAGCGCCTTCAACGTCCCGGTGGCCGCGTCCCAGCTGGCCACCGTCACCTCCGCCCGCAGTTCGCCCAGGATGTAGGCGAACTTCCCGGTGCGGTCGAACGCGAGGTGCCGCGGCCCGGCGCCGGAGGGCAGCTTCAGCTGCTGGTGCAGCGAAAGCTTCCCGGCGTCGAAGCCGTAGACGTACACCGAGTCGGCGCCCAGGTCGACCGCCAGCACCCAGCGGCCGGTCGGGTCGTTGACGACCTGGTGCGCGTGCGCGTCCCGCTCGGCACCGTGGTGGGTGACCACGTCCGTGGCCGCGCCGAGCTTGCCGCCGGCGAGGATCGGCAGCACGACGACGCTGCCCGAACCGTAGTTCGCGGCCAGCACGTGCTTCTGGCCGGAGTGCACGCTCAGGTGCGTCGGCGCGTCACCCTCCGACGAAACCTTGTTGAGCAGCTTCGGTTTCGTGGCGTCGGCGGTGTTCAGCGCGGAGACGTACCCGGCCGGACTGCCTTCGTTGGTGACGTACAGCGTCTTGCCGTCGGCACTGCGGTCGAACCACGAAGCGTCCGTGATCCCCGGGATGGTCCGAACCGGTGACAGCGCCGCGCCCGAACGGGTGGTGACGTCGAGGCCGTGCCCGTCCGCCCCGGTGGTGTAGCTGCCGATGTACGCGGTGGTTCCGGCGAAGCAGCCCTTCTCCGTGGTGGCCGCGCCGGCGACCGGCGCGCCGAGAACGGTGGCCGCGCCGGCGCCGGCCGCGGCGCCGAGGAACGTACGACGGGAAAGTCCGGTCATCGTCATTGTCTCCCAACGGGTTTCGGCGGTGACAGGCTCCAGTATGGTTTAGACCACCGCCATGAGCAATGCCGCAACCCCGAATCCCGAAAGGGAAAGCACGGTTTCCAGCGCGGTCCAGGACTTCAGCGTCTGCGGCACCGTGAGGTTGAAGTACCGCTGGACGATCCAGAACCCGCCGTCGTTGACGTGCGAGGCGATGATCGAGCCGGCCGAGATGGCCATCACCAGCAGGGCCAGCTGGATCTGCGAGTAGCCGAGCTGGGCCACGGTCGGCGCGATGATCCCGCTCGTGGTCACGATGGCGACGGTCGCCGAACCCTGCGCGATCCGCATGCCGCAGCTGATCACGTACGCCGCGAGCAGCACCGGGAGCCCGGCGTCGTGCAGCGAGTCGGCCACGGCCTTGCCGATCCCGGTCGCCGAGAGCACCGCACCGAAGAACGCGCCCGCGCCGACGACCAGCAGGATCATCGCCACCGGCCGCAGCGACTTCGCGGCCAGCTCGTTGAGGTCCTTGCCGGTGAACCCGCGCCGCAGGCCCAGCAGCCAGGACGCGAGCAGGACGGCGACGGTCAGCGCGACCGCGGGGGTCCCGATGAACGCCGCGACGCCGGCGAGCGCGGAGCCCTTCGGCAGCCAGATGCTGCCGAACGTGCCGGCCAGGATCAGCACCAGCGGCACGGCGATGATCGCGGCGACCAGCCCCAGCGACGGCGGGTTCTCCTCGCGCTCGCCCTCCTCCTCGGCGAAGACCATGTCCTCGGGGACGTCGACGGTGATGCGCTTGCCGATCCACGTCGAGTAGAGCACGCCGCCGACGAGGAACGCCGGGATACCGCAGGCCAGGCCCATCAGGATGATCCAGCCCAGCTCGACGTGCAGCAGCCCGGCCGCGGCCACCGGACCGGGGTGCGGCGGCAGGAAGGCGTGCGTGATCGACAGGCCGGCCAGCAGCGGCATCGCGTACAGCACCAGCGACTTGCCGCCCTGCTTCGCGGCGACGTAGACCAGCGGGGCCAGCACGAAGATGCCGATGTCGAAGAACACCGGGATACCGAAGACGAACCCGGCGACGCCCATCGCCAGCGGCGCCCGCTTCTCGCCGAACGACCGCAGCAGCGCCCCGGTGAGCACCTTCGCGCCCCCCGAGCGTTCCAGGATCGACCCGAGGATCGTGCCCAGCCCGATGATGGCCGTGATGTGCCCGAGGATGCCGCCGAACCCCTTTTCCAGCAGGGAGTCCGACGCCTTCTGCGCCGAGCCGACGATGGTGCCGACGGGCAGGCCCGCGGCCAGCGCGGTGAGCAGGCCGACGACGATGAGGGCGATGAAGGGTTCGAGCCGCAGCTTGATGATGAGCACCAGCAGGACGGCGATGGAGATGGCGGCGAGCGTGAGCAGCCCGCCCGTGGTGTGTTGCAGCCAGTGGATCATCGGGCTCTCCGGGGGTTGCGCAGGGAACGGCCGGCGAGGGCGCCGGTGGGACGGCCGTCGTCGAGGGCGGCGACGCCGTTGACGAACACGTGGGTGATGCCCGCGGCGGGCCGCCGCGGGTCCTCGAAGGTGGCGGTGTCGGCGACCGCGTCCGGGTCGAACAGCACCAGGTCCGCGGCGTACCCGGCGCGGATCAGCCCGCGGTCGGCCAGCCGCAGCCGCCGCGCGGCCCGCCCGGTCAGGTGGGCGACGCATTCGGCGAGGTCCAGCACGCCCAGCTCGCGGACGTACCGGGCGAGGTAGCGCGGGAACGTGCCCCACGCCCGCGGGTGCGGCCGGGCGCCGACGAGCAGCCCGTCGCTGCCGCCGGTGTGCGTCCGGTGCCGCATGATCGCCTGGACGTTCTCCTCGTGCCCGACGTGCATCAGGCACGACGTGCCGAGCCTCTCGTCGAGGAGCGTGTCGAAGTACAGGTTCGCCGGGGCCAGGCCGGCTTCCGCGGCCGACGCGGCGACGCTGTGCCCGACGAGGTGGGCGTTGCGGTCGTGGCGGACGCCGTTGATTTCGATGGCGTCCCAGTCGATCGGCACGCCGTGCGCACCGTCCGATCCGGACTCCTCGATCTCGGCGCGGATCCGCTCGCGCTCGTCCACATCGGACAAGCGGGCGAGCGTGGCGTCGAGCCCGCCTTCGGTGGCCCAGCTCGGCAGCAGCGCCGAAAGGTAGGTCGCGCCCGGCAGGTACGGGTAGGTGTCGAGGGAGATGTCGCAGCCGTCGTCGAGCGCGTCGTCCAGGAGCTTCAGCAGGTCGGGTGCTTTGCCCTGGTTGACCGAGAAGTTCATCGTCGCGTGGGCCAGGTGCAGGGGGCAGCCGGACCGGCGCGAGACGTCGATCATCTCGGCGAACGCCTCCAGGGCGCCGCGGCCGTAACTGCGGTGGTGCGGGCTGTAGAACCCGCCCAGTTCGCCGACCACCCGGCACAGTTCGACCAGCTCACCGGTGTCCGCGTACATCCCGGGCGTGTACGTGAGGCCCGACGACATCCCCATCGCGCCTTCGCGCAGCCCCTGGGCCACGAGCTCCTTCATCCGGTTCAGCTCGGCGCCGGTGGCGGGGCGGTCGTCCCAGCCGACGGCGAGCATCCGGACGGTGCCCTGCGGCACGAGGTAGGCGGCGTTGACGGCGATGCCCCGGTCGAGGCGGTCGAGGTACTCGCCGACCGAACGCCAGTTCCAGTCGAACCCCGGCGGGTCGTCGTTCCAGCCCGCGAGCTGCTGCCGCAGTGCTGCGAGCACGACGTCGTCGACGGGCGCGTACGAGAGCCCGTCCTGGCCGAGGACCTCGGTCGTCACGCCCTGGGTGATCTTCGCCGGGTGGTCCGGGTTGGCCAGCAGCTGCAGGTCCGAGTGCGAGTGCATGTCGATGAACCCGGGCGCGAGCACCAGGCCGCCGGTGTCGATGTTCCGGCGCCCGGCCAGGGAGCCGGCCTCGGCGACGCTCGCGATCCGGCCGCCGGTGACGCCGACGTCGTGCCGCGTGATCGCGTCGCCGGTGCCGTCGGCGACCAGCGCGCCGCGGAAGACGACGTCCATCAGAACCACGTCCGGACGAGGTCGACGACGGTCTCGCCGTCGGCCGCGGTCACCGGGATCAGGGGCCACTTGTCGAACACCGTGCACGGGTGGGAGAGGCCGAGCCCGATCCAGTCGCCGACCTCGACCGGCGACCCGGGCGGCAGCGTGAGGAACGCGTGCTGGTCGTTCAGCTTCGCGACGACGTGCCCTTCGAGCGGCTCCGCGGGCCCGCCCGGGGTGCGGCGCAGCTGCGGCTCGGGCATGCCCTCGTCGAACGACGCGTCGCGCTTGCCGATGGTGAGCAGCGCGAGCTCGGCCGCCGGCTTCGACGTCACCTGCGCCCACGCCCGGAGCGCGGGCCGGAAGGAGTCGACGCCGTCGATGCGCGGGTGGTCGCCCAGCGGGGAGATCTCGCGGTAGAAGCCGTCGTCGTGGGTCACGTAGGCGCCGCTGCGCAGCACCGGCAGCACGTCGAGGCCGTCCGGCCACGGCTTCGTCAGCTCGTTCGCGACCTGGTCGAAGTAGGCGCTGCCACCGGCGGTGACGACGATCTGCCCGTCGAGGAGTCCCTTGTCCGCGAACGAGATCGCGAGGTCACGCAGGCCGTCCACATAGGAGCTGATCTTGGCGAGCGCGGCTTCGTCGGTGCCGTGGGACAGCGCGCCCTCGTAGCCGCCGGTGCCGCGCAGCCGCAGCACCGGGCTGGCCTGCACCGCCTCGGCGATCGCCAAAGCGGTCGCGGTGTCGCGGACGCCGGTGCGGCCGCCGTCGGCGCCCAGTTCGACGAGGACGTCCACCGGGCGCTGGGCGCCTTCCAGGGCGTCGGTCATCAGCTCGACCCCGCGGACCGAGTCGACCCAGCAGAAGAACTCGAAGTCCGGGTCGGCGGCCAGTTCGGCGGCCAGCCAGCGCAGGGCCGCCGGGTCGAGGAGCTGGTTGGCCAGCAGGATCCGGGACACCCCGAAGGCGCGGTAGATCCGCAGGTGGCCGGCGTTCGCGCAGGTCACGCCCCAGGCGCCGTGCTCGATCTGGCGCGCGAACAGCTGCGGCGCCATGGTCGTCTTGCCGTGCGGGGCGAGCACCACGCCCCGGGCGGCGCACCACGCGGCCATCGTCCGCAGGTTGTGTTCGAGCGCTTCCTCGTCGAGGACGACGAAGGGCGCGAAGAACCCGTCGGTGAACAGGTTGAGCCGGCGGTCCGCGGCTTCTTCGAGGGTGAGCCCGGTCAGGGCGGGGGCGGCCGAGCGGAAGCGCCAGTCGATCCGCTCCCGGCGGAGGGCGTCGAGCGCGGCGGGGTCCAGGTGGCAAGGGTTCATCGGCGGCGACCTCTGTTGCGTATGTTGCAACGACTGTTGCGCATTTTGAGTGCCATAGGTGTAGCATCCGGGTCGTCACAGGTCAACGGGGTGAAGGGCAGGGAGACGGAAAGTGACGAGCGGGCCCGAGGTGTTGTGCGTGGGCGAGTCGATGGCGCTGTTCGTGCCCGCCGAACCCGGCCCGCCGGACGAGGTCAAGCGGTGGGTGCGCACCATCGGCGGCGCCGAATCGAACGTGGCCTGCAACCTGCCGGCGCTGGGGGTGCGCAGCGGCTGGGTGAGCGCGGTCGGTGACGACCCGTTCGGCCGGGCGATGCTGCGCGAAGTCGCGGCGGCCGGCGTCGACACCAGCGCGTGCTACGTCGATCCGGAGCGCCCGACCGGGCTTTACATCAAGGAAAGCGGGGCCGGCGGCAGTCCCGTGCGCTACTACCGGGCCGGCTCGGCCGCCTCCGGGATGGGCCCGTCGCTGCTGGATCGGCTGGACCTCGGCGGCGTCCGCGTGCTGCACCTGTCGGGGATCACGCCCGCGCTGTCGGACAGCTGCCTCGCGCTCGTGCGCGCGTTCCTGGCCATGCCCCGCGGCGACCTGCTGATCTCGTTCGACGTCAACCTGCGGCCCGCGCTCTGGGCCGGCCGCGACCCCGGCCTGCTCGCCGAACTGGCCGGGCAGGCCGACATCGTCCTGACCGGCGACGACGAGGCTCAGCAGGTCTGGGGGACCGGTGACCCGGTGGAACTGCGCGCCCTGCTGCCGCAACCGCGCACGCTCGTCGTCAAGCACGGCGAGCGCGGCGCGACGCTGGTCGAGGGCGCCCCGCTGTTCGCGCCCGCGCTGCAGGTCGACGTCGTCGAGCCGGTCGGCGCCGGCGACGCGTTCGCCGCCGGGTTCCTCGCCGCCACCCTGCGCGGGGCCGAGCCACTGGAACGGCTGCGACAGGGACACCTGCAGGCCGCCGCCACCCTGCTCACCTCGGACGACGTCGGGGTGCCGCTGCCCCGGAACGTCGTGGCTACCCTGCTCCACGCTGCCCCGGACGAGTGGCGTTCGGCGCGGCTGACCGGAGAGGGCCTGGTGCGCACGTGAGGGAGCTTGCGACCGAACCATTCAACACCGCGTCTTCGGCGAACGGCGCACCGAGCGTCAGCGAGGTGGGCGCGTGAGTCAAAGCCTGGATCGGGCACTGACCCTGCTGAACTCGATCGCGCAGGACGCGCGCACCCTCGACGACCTCGCCGAGGAGATCGGCGTGCACAAGTCGACGGTGCTGCGGCTGCTGCGCACCCTCGAACAGCACCACTTCGTCCGCCGGGAAGGCGCCCGGCACTACCGCCTGGGCAGCGCCATGTTCGACCTCGCCAACCAGGCCCTGGATTCCTTCGACGTCCGGCGCAGCGCCCAGCCGGCACTGGCCGCCCTCAACGCGCGCACCGGGCACACCGTGCACCTGGCCAGCTACGAGGACGGCGAAGTCGTCTACATCGACAAGTTCGAAGGCCGGCACTCGGTGCGGATGTACTCGCGCATCGGCAAGCGCGCGCCGCTGCACTGCACCGCGGTGGGAAAGGTGCTCGTCGCGTCGATGCCCGAGGCGCGACGCGAGGAGATCGCGCGGTCGATCGACTACCCGGTGCGGACGCCGAACACGATCACCACCCCCGAGGCCTACCTGGCCGAGCTGGAACGCGTGGACCGGCTCGGCTACGCCGTCGACAACGCCGAGCACGAGGACTTCATCCACTGCATCGCGGCGCCGGTGCGGGGGACGGGCGGCGAGGTGCTGGCCGCGGCGTCGATGTCGGTGCCGAAGGTGCTGCTCGACTACGAAGGCCTGCTGGCGCTGGTGCCCGAGCTGCGGGCCGCCACGAAGGAAGCTTCCGTCCACAGTGGATGGACGGAGAACGGAAAGGGGCACTGATGAGCAAGACGGCAGTTTCCACCGAGAACGCGCCGAAGCCGCCGGCGAAGTTCTCGCAGGCCGTCCGCAAGGGGAACCTGCTGCAGGTCGCCGGCCAGGTCGCGTTCGACCCGGCCACGAACGAGATCGTCGGCGACGACGTCGCGGGCCAGACCCGGCAGACGTTCAAGAACATCGAGGCCGTGCTGGCGGAGGCGGGCTCGAGCCTGGCCGACGCGATCATGGTCCGGGTGTACCTGACCGACACCGCGCACTTCGCGCCGTTCAACGAGGTCTACAACGAGCTGATCGGCGACGCGCCGCACGCCGCCCGCACGACGGTGTACGTCGGCCTCCCGGGCGAGCTGCTCGTCGAGATCGACGTGCTCTGCGTGCTCGACTGAAGCTTGCCCCGGGGCCGGGCTCCGGCCCCGGGGTGCTCTCAGCCCAGCACGCTCGTGTAGCCGTTCAGCGCCGGCTGCCCGCCGAGGTGGGCGTAGAGGACGTTCGATTCGCGCGGGATCTCGCCGCGGCCGACGAGGTCGATGAGCCCCGCCATGGACTTGCCCTCGTACACCGGGTCGGTGATCATCCCCTCCAGCCGGGCACACGTTTCGATGGCGTCCACAGTGGACTTGTCCGGGATGCCGTAGATCCCGGCGTGGTAACGGTCGTCCAGCTCGACCTCGGGGATTTCCCCGGCGCCGATCAGCTCCGCGGTGTTCCGCGCGATGCGGGTGATCTGCTCCCGGGTCTCGGCCGGCTTGGCGGAGGCGTCGATGCCGAGGATCCGGCGCTCCCGGCCGAGCGCGGTCCCCGCGACCATCCCGGCCTGGGTGCTGCCGGTGACCGAGCAGACGACGACCGTGTCGAAGAAGACGCCCAGCTCCCGCTCCTGCTGCTCCAGCTCGACGATCCAGTTCGCGAAGCCGAGGCCGCCGAGCCGGTGGTCCGAGGCACCGGCGGGGATGGCGTACGGCTTCCCGCCGCCGGCCTCGATCTCGGCGACGACGTCCGCCCAGGCCTGCTTGAACCCGATGCCGAAGCCGGCTTCGACGAGCCGGACGTCGGCGCCGAGGATCCGCGACAGCTGGATGTTGCCGACCTTGTCGTACAGCGGGTCGTGCCAGTCGACCCAGCTCTCCTGCACCAGCACCGCCTTCAGCCCGGCGCGCGCCGCGGCCGCGGCGACCTGGCGGGTGTGGTTGGACTGGATGCCGCCGATGGAGACGAGCGTGTCGGCGCCGTGGGCGAGCGCGTCGGCGACGAGGTACTCCAGCTTGCGGGTCTTGTTCCCGCCGAAGGCGAGGCCGGAGTTCACGTCCTCGCGCTTGGCCCAGATCTTCGCGCCGCCGAGGTGGCCGGTCAGGCGTTCCAGCGGGTGCACCGGCGACGGACCGAACAGCAGCGGGAAGCGCGGGAAGGCGGCCAGGGTCATCGTTCCTCCAGCAGGTCGGTCCAGATGGTCGAGATCACGGAGACGGCCGTTGCGGTGTCACGCTTCTCGAGCGCGTCGATGAGCTTCGTGTGGCGCTCGACGGAGTTCCAGGCCAGCGTCGAGCTGAACCGGGCGTGTTCCAGGCGGCGCAGCAGCGGCGTGTAGCGGTCGAGGGTCGCGGTCACCGCGGCGTTGCCGGCCAGGCGGACCGGGACGTCGTGCAACTCGTCGTCCGCCGCGACGGCGGCCGCGATGTCGCGGGCCTCGATGGCGGCGGCGAAGCGGTCGTTCGCCGCGCGCATCGCGGCGATGTCGGCCGGGCGGCAGCGGGAGACCGCCTGGCGGACGGCGAACTCGTGCAGCAAACGGACGATCTCCCGGGCGTCCAGGACGTCGCGCGACATCACGTCGGAGACCCGCGTGTAGCTCTGGGGCTTGGAGTCGACCAGCCCGTCGTCGGCCAGCCGCAGCAGGGCCTGGCGGACCGGGGCCTTCGACAGGCCGAGTTCGTTCGCGAGGTCGGCGTCCCTGAGCGGGGCGCCCGGGGGCAGTGTGCCGTCGACGATCGCGCGGCGGATGCGTTCGTAGGCCTCGTCGCGCAGCAGCGGACGGGTGACCTTTGAGAGACTCACATCTAACATGTTAGATACCAGAAGGCTCGCCCGGCAAGAACCGGACGAGTGAAAGGTCAGTAGACGGGGCCGGTGTACTTCTCCCCGGGTCCCTGGCCGGGCAGGTCAGGCACGACCGAGGCCTCGCGGAAGGCCTTCTGGAGGGACTGCAGGCCGTCGCGCAGCGGGCCGGCGTGCAGGCCCAGGTACTCCGCGGATGCCGTCACGAGCCCGGCCAGGGCGGTGATCAGGCGGCGCGCTTCGTCGAGGTCGCGGTGCGGGGAGGTGGCGGGGTCGGCGTCGGCGAGACCGAGCCGTTCGGCGCCGGCCGACAGCAGCATGACCGCGGCACGGCTGATCACCTCCACGCTGGGGATGTCCTCCAGGTGGCGCGGGTCCGGGGAATACGGGGGCTGTTGGGAAGGTTGTTCCGACACGTCTGGTACCCTTCCACGTGCGACCAGCCCCCGAGTTCTCGGGGGCGGCAAGTGGAGCCCCGCTCCCACCCGCGTCACCGTACAGGTGGCCGGGTCCGGTCTCGCCCGGACGTGAAGTCCAGGGTGAAGTGCCCGGCTCCGCGGCCGGGTGCGATCGGAAACAGAGTGGGCCCCGCACCGAACGGTGTCGGGGCCTTCGCTATGTGGGCACCAGGTCGAACGAGAACAGGAATATTCCTTGGACCAAGGAGGCCCCATCAGCTCCGAGACACGCATCAACGACCGAATCCGGGTGCCGGAGGTCCGCCTCGTCGGACCCGCCGGCGAACAGGTCGGCATCGTCCGGATCGAGGATGCGCTGCGCCTGGCGCAGGAGAACGACCTCGACCTCGTCGAGGTCGCGCCGCAGGCCCGCCCGCCGGTGTGCAAGCTCATGGACTTCGGCAAGTTCAAGTACGAGAGCGCGCAGAAGGCCCGCGAGTCGCGGCGCAACCAGCAGCTGACCGTCATCAAGGAACAGAAGCTGCGCCCCAAGATCGACCAGCACGACTACGAGACCAAGAAGGGTCACGTGTCGCGGTTCCTGGCGGCGGGCAACAAGGTCAAGGTCACGATCATGTTCCGCGGCCGCGAGCAGTCCCGGCCGGAGCTCGGCTACCGGCTGCTGCAGAAGCTCGCCGAGGACGTCACCGAGCTCGGTTTCGTCGAGTCGTCGGCCAAGCAGGACGGCCGCAACATGATCATGGTGCTGGCCCCGCACAAGAACGTGAAGCCGAAGGCCAAGGCCGAGCCCGCTCCCGAGCAGGCCCCCGAGGCGTAGGCGCCGACCAGCACATGTCAGCGGCTCACCGGGTTCTCCGGTGAGCCGCCGCACGAAAGAGGACTTTGAAATGCCGAAGATGAAGACCCACAAGGGGACGTCCAAGCGGATCCGGATCACGGGCTCGGGCAAGCTGCGCCGCCAGATGACCGGCCGCCGGCACCGGATGGAGAAGAAGTCCAGCCGCGTGACCCGTCGCTTGGAGGGCACCAACGAGGTGTCGCAGACCGAGGTCGGCCGCGTCAAGCGCCTTCTCGGCATCTGATCCCGCAGAACTTGCAGTAACCACCCGGGGCGTCCCCCTTCGCCCCCTGAGATCGACAGGATGGACCCGTGGCACGCGTCAAGCGGGCGGTCAACGCCCAGAAGAAGCGTCGCGCAACTCTCGAACTGGCCAGCGGCTACCGCGGCCAGCGTTCGCGGCTGTACCGCAAGGCCAAGGAGCAGACGCTTCACTCGCTGAACTACGCCTACCGGGACCGCCGTGCCCGCAAGGGTGACTTCCGCCGGCTGTGGGTCACCCGCATCAACGCGGCCGCCCGCGAGAACGGTGTGACCTACAACCGGTTCATCCAGGGCATCAAGGCCGCGGGTGTCGAGGTCGACCGCAAGATCCTCGCGGACCTGGCCGTCAACGACGCCGCCGCCTTCACCGCGCTGGCCGAGCTCGCCAAGGCCAACGTGAACACCGAAAAGAAGTCGGCCTGACCGGCAGCCTTCCCCGACCCGGGGCGGATCCGTTCACCGAACGGACCCCCCGGGTCGTTGCTGCGCGCAAGCTGACGCGGCGCGCGGAACGCGACAAGACCGGCCGGTTCCTGGCCGAAGGCGCCAACGCCGTCGAGGCCGCGCTGGCCGGTGGCACCGTGCACGAGCTGTTCGTCACCGAGCGCGCGGCGGCGCAGCACCCCGGCCTGGTGGACGCGGCCCGTGCGGCCGGCGTCGGCGTCTCACCGATCACCGACCGCGCCGCGGCCGGGCTGAGCGAAACCGTGACGCCCCAGGGCATCGTGGCCGTCTGCGCGCTGCTGGACCGTCCCCTCGCCGAGGCCGTGACCCCGGCCGCCCGGCTCGTGGTGGTGCTGGTGGACGTGGCCGACCCCGGCAACGCGGGCACGGTGATCCGCGTCGCCGACGCCGCCGGCGCCGACGCGGTGGTGCTGGCGGGTGACACCGTCGACCCCCACAACGGCAAGTGCGTCCGCGCGGCCGCCGGCAGCCTGTTCCACCTGCCGATCGCCCGCGTCCGCGACGTCCCCGCCGCGCTGGCCGCCTGTTCGGCCGCGGGCCTGCGGACGTTCGCCGCCCACGGGTACGCCGAGGCCGAACTGGATCGGGTGGACCTCGCCGCGCCGACGGCGTGGGTGTTCGGCAACGAGGCCCACGGCCTGTCCGCCGACGTCCTCGACCGGACCGACCTCGCGGTCCGGATCCCCCTGTACGGCCGCGCCGAGAGCCTCAACCTCGCCACCGCGGCGGCCGTCTGCGTCTACACCAGCGCGATGGCGGCGCGGCGCTGACCAGCGAGTAGGCTGCCGCGATATCCATTGTGGCCACTCGGGGGGATCCATGGGCAGGCTTGCTCGTTCGTACGCGTTGTTCGTCGCTTCCTTGAAGGTGCTGCGCGCCCACAAGGGCCTGACCTGGTTCACGGTCCTGTCCGGCGTCGCCGGGCTCTTCGTCGCCGGGGCGTTCCTGACCCCGGCGTTCTTCCTGTCGCACGTCGAAATCACCGACCACGGCCGGCTCACCGCCGGCTCGTGGGTCCTGCTCGCGGCCTTCTACCTCGTCGCGGCGTTCGTCTCGATCTTCTTCAACGCGGCCCTGATCTCCCAGGCCGACGTCGCGCTGCGCGGCGGCCGGCCGGGGGTCGGCGCGGGCCTGGCCGCGGCCGGACGGCGGTGGCCGGCGCTCCTCGGCTGGGCCGCCGTTTCGGCGACGGTCGGGCTGATCCTCCGGGCGATCGAAGAGCGGTTCGGGTTCCTCGGCCGGATCGTCACCGGGCTGGTCGGCCTGGCCTGGCAGCTCACGACCTTCCTCGTGCTGCCCGTCGTCCTGCTGGAAGGAGCCGGGGTGAAGGACGGCGTCCGGCGGTCGGTGGAGCTGTTCCGCCGGACCTGGGGCGAGAACGCCGCCGGCGGCGCCGGGATCGGCCTGATCGGCTTCATCCTCAGCCTCGCCGGCTACGCCGTGCTGCTGCTCGCCGGCTTCCTGCTCGGCGGCACGGCCACCCTGTTCGTCTGCATCGGCCTGGCGATCGTGTGGTCGGTGCTCGTCGCCGTCTTCACCTCGACGCTGTCGGGCATCTTCCAGACCGCGCTGTACCGCTACGCCGCCGACGGCGTGGTGCCGGGCGAGTTCGCGTCGGTCGACTTCGCCGGGGCGTTCCGCGCGCGTTGACCGTGCATCCGCGCGCCCCGGGCCGACCGGGGGCGTGCGGACCCGATCCCATAGACTTTTCCCGCCTTTGACCTCTCGCGCGCCGCGTGTCCGGCGGAGCGTGAACGACCAGTCCCAGCGGACGCCGAGGAGTTATGTCCGGAGCCACGGAGAACGAAGCCCAGGGTGCGGTCCTCGCCCCCGAGACGCTGCAGGAGGCGGTCAAGGCCGCTCAAGCGGCGTTCGCCGCCGCGACCGGGCTCGAAGCGCTGGCCGAGGTCAAGCCGGCCCACCTCGGCGACCACGCGCCGCTGATGCTGGCCCGCCGCGAGATCGGTGCGCTGCCCAAGCAGGAGAAGGCCGAGGCGGGCAAGCGCGTCAACGAGGCCCGGCAGGCCGTCCAGTCGGCCTTCGACGCCCGCCGCGCCGAGCTCCAGGTGGAGCGCGACGAGCGCGTGCTGCGCGAAGAAGCCGTCGACGTCACGCTGCCGTGGGATCGCATCCCGCGCGGGGCCCGGCACCCGATCAGCACCATCTCCGAACGCGTCGCGGACGCCTTCGTGGCGATGGGCTACGAGGTCGCCGAGGGCCCGGAGCTCGAGGCCGAGTGGTTCAACTTCGACGCGCTGAACTTCGGCAAGGACCACCCGGCCCGGCAGCTGCAGGACACGTTCTACGTCGGCGAGGAGGACTCCGGCCTGGTGCTGCGCACGCACACCTCGCCGGTCCAGGCCCGCACGCTGCTGCACCGCGAGCTGCCGGTGTACGTCGTCTGCCCCGGCCGGACGTACCGCACCGACGAGCTCGACTCGACGCACACCCCGGTGTTCACCCAGGTCGAGGGCCTGGCCGTGGACAAGGGCATCACCATGGCCCACCTCAAGGGCACGCTGGACGCCTTCGCCCGCGCGATGTTCGGCGAGAACTCGAAGACGCGGCTGCGCCCGCACTTCTTCCCCTTCACCGAGCCGTCCGCGGAGGTGGACGTCTGGTTCGAGGAGAAGAAGGGCGGCCCCGGCTGGGTCGAGTGGGGCGGCTGCGGCATGGTCAATCCGAACGTGCTGCGCGCCTGCGGCGTCGACCCCGAGGTGTATTCGGGCTTCGCCTTCGGCATGGGTATCGAGCGCACCCTGCAGTTCCGCAACGGGATCCCGGACATGCGCGACATGGTGGAGGGCGACGTCCGCTTCACCCTTCCCTTCGGAACGGAGGCGTAGTGCGAGTCCCAGTCAGCTGGCTGACCGAACACCTCGATCTCGCTGAGGAGGTCACGCCGCAGGACCTGGCCGACGCGTTCGTCCGGATCGGCATCGAGGTCGACGACCTGAGCGAGCTCGGGCCGGTGACCGGGCCGCTGGTCGTCGGCCGGGTGGCCGAGATCGAGGAGCTCACCGAGTTCAAGAAGCCGGTCCGCTTCTGCCGCGTCGACGTCGGCGAGCCCGCCGACGAAGCCGGGGACGAGGACCTGGACGACGAAGACGAGGACGACGACGAAGCGGGCGAGCTCGACGAGGGCCCGCACGGCATCAAGACCCGCGGCATCATCTGCGGCGCGCGAAACTTCGCCGAGGGCGACCTGGTCGTCGTCGCGCTGCCCGGTGCCGTCCTGCCCGGCGACTTCGCCATCACCGCCCGCAAGACCTACGGCCGGGTCAGCGACGGCATGATCTGCTCGGCGCGCGAGCTCGGCCTCGGCGACGACCACACCGGCATCCTCGTGCTGCCGCCGAGCACCGCGAGCCCGGGCGACGACGCCCAGGAGCTGCTCGGCCTCGACGACGCGGTGATCGAGCTCGCCCCGACCCCGGACCGCGGCTACGCGCTGTCCATCCGCGGGCTCGCGCGCGAGCTTTCGAACGCACTCGACGTGCCCTTCGGCGACCCGGCGCTGATGGAGGTCCCGGCGGCCGAGGGCGACGCGTGGCCGGTCCGCGTCGAGGACCCGGAAGGCTGCCCGCGGTTCGTGCTGCGCCGGGTCACCGGCCTGGACGCGACCGCGCCGACCCCGTGGCGGATGCGGCGGCGGCTGATGCTGGCCGGCATCCGCTCGATCTCCCTGGCCGTGGACGTCACGAACTACGTGATGCTCGAGCTCGGCCACCCGCTGCACGCGTTCGCCACCAAGGCCATCCAGGGCGACCTGGTGGTGCGCCGGGCGAAGGCGGGCGAGAAACTGACCACTTTGGACGACGTCGAGCGCGCGCTCGATCCGGACGACGTGGTCATCGCCGACGACAGCGGCGTCATCTCCCTCGCCGGCACGATGGGCGGGGCGAGCACCGAGATCACGGCGGAGAGCACCGACGTGCTGCTCGAGGCCGCGCACTGGAACCCGGCCGCGATCAGCCGCACCGCGCGGCGGCACAAGCTGTTCTCCGAGGCCGCCAAGCGGTTCGAGCGGTTCACCGACCCGCAGCTGTGCGCGGCCGCGGTCGAGCTGGCCGCCCGGCTGCTGCGCCAGTACGGCGACGCCGCCATCCAGCCGGGCCGCACCGACGTGGGCGTGGTCGAGCCGAACCCGGCGGTCGTGATGCCGATCAACCTGCCCGACGAGGTCGCGGGCGTGAGCTACCAGCGTGGCGTGACGGTCCGCCGGCTCTCCCAGATCGGCTGCAAGGTTTCGGTCGGCACGGGCGACGACGGCACGGGCCTGGTCACGGCGATCCCCCCGAGCTGGCGCGGCGACCTCGGCCAGCCGGCCGACCTCGTCGAAGAGGTGCTGCGGCTGGAGGGCTACGACAGCATCCCGTCGACCCTGCCGGCGGCCCCGGCCGGTCGCGGGCTGACCGACGGCCAGCGGCGCGTCCGGGCGGTGTCCCGGGCACTGGCCGAGGCGGGGTACGTCGAGGTGCGTCCCTTCCCGTTCGTCAGCGACGCGGTGTGGGACGCCTTCGGCCTGCCGTCCGACGACGTCCGCCGCAACGCGGTCGTGGTCCGAAACCCGCTGGAGGCCGACCGCAACCGGCTGGCGACGACGTTGCTGCCGGGCCTGCTGGACACCATGCAGCGCAACGTGTCCCGCGGGATGAAGGACGTCGCGCTGTACCACGTCGGCCAGGTGGTGCTCCCGGCGCCGAACCCGCTCAAGGTCCCGGACCTCGGCGTCGACCGGCGGCCGACCGACGAAGAGCTGGCCCTGCTGGAAGCGGCGGTGCCGCAGCAGCCGCTGCACGTCGCCGTGGTCCTCGCCGGGAACAGGCGCCGCGCCGGCTGGTGGGGCGAAGGCGAGCAGGCGAACTGGGCCGACGCGGTGCAGGCCGCCCGGACGATCGCGGAGGCGGCGGGGGTCCGGCTGACGGTGCAGGCGGCCGATTTGCCGCCGTGGCACCCGGGCCGCTGCGCCCAGCTGAGGGTCGGCGACTGGCCGGTCGGCCACGCGGGCGAGCTGCACCCCAAGGTGGTCGAGGCCCTCGGCCTGCCGCCGCGGACGGTGGCGATGGAGCTGGACCTGGACGCGATCCCGCTGCCGGACTCCCGTCCGGCGCCCAGCGTGTCGGGTTACCCGCCGGTGCTCCTGGACGTGGCCCTGGTGGCGGCGGCGGACGTGCCGTCGGCGGACCTCGCCGAGGTCCTGCGCACGGGGGCGGGCGAGCTCCTGGAGGAGATCACCCTGTTCGACGTGTACGCGGGCGAGCAGGTCGGCGAAGGCAAGCGTTCACTGGCGTATAAGCTGCGTTTCCGGGCACCGGACCGGACGCTCACGGTCGACGAGGCAACGAAGGCTCGCGACGCCGCAGTGGCGGCAGCGGGCGAGCGCTTCAACGCGACCCTGCGCGCCTGACCCGCCCCGGTCCCTCTCCGCCTGCCACAGGCGGAGAGGGACCGGGAACCCGCCCCTTCCGCGTTTCCTCCACAGCCCCGCTGCCCCTTCCGACACGCGCCCGACCCCCATGCTCGCGAGTCGACTCCTCAATCACGTGAGCTGACCCTCCAATCACGCGATCCGACCCGAGCCGACCGCCCAGGTGCGCGAGTCACCCCTCCAAGCACCGAGCCGACCCGCCAGGCACTCGAGCCGATCGCCCAGGCACCCGAGCCGACCCTCCAACAACGTCCGCAGCCGCGCTTCAGCCGATGTGCTTGAGCGCCTCCCGCCTGGACAGCCCGGACAACCCCGGGTGATCGTCCACGAAGGACCGCACCCAGTCCGGGGCCGTCTTCGCGTAATCCCGCAGAGCCCAGCCGATCCCCTTGCGCAGGAAGAACTCCGGCTCGGCGATCGCCGGCTCGATCGCGCGGGTGAGCAGGTCGGTGTCGGTGTCCTCCCTGGCCCCTACCTGGCAGATGATCGCCGTGCGCCGCCGCCAGAGGTCGCTGTCGTTCGCCCATGCCAGCACCGTCGGCGTGACCCGGGCGCGGTGGGCCCGGAGGATCGGGCCGATCCGGTGGATCGCGAGCTCGTCCACGTGGTCCCACCACGCCCCGTTGACGATCATTTCCTCGTACACCGGCACCAGCTCCGGATCCTGCCACCGCCGATACGCCCGGTGCCCGGAAAGATCGATGGCCGCGTAGCGCTCCTCGCGGAATTCGGCCGTTCGCCACAGCTTGAGGACAGTTGCCGAAAATGTCACTCGATCGGGCAATGTGTGGTCGGCCAGCACTTGCTTGAGGAGTGCGCTGCGCTGGGGTTTCGCCACTCCGCGGAAGGGCAGCGCCGACTTCATGTACGCCTGCATCGCCGGGGCTTTCGCCGGGTCGGCCAACCTGGCCAGCCCGGCTCGGATCGCTTCGACCAGCGTTTCGTCCGCGCTCATCTGTCCTCCTGTCGGGTTCCGGCGATCCGCAGCGTACTGCCGGCCACCGACAGTTCCGGCGCTCCGCGGACGGCGCAGGTTCCGACGAAAGAAGGATGGCGAAAGCCGCGTCGGTCAGCGAGATTGTCCAACGATGCCGGTAGTTTTGTCGAAATCTGGCGAACGCTGTCGAATGCGGACGAAAAGGACGACTGTGAAACGAATCGTTGCCGCCATTGCCGCCGCGGGGCTCGCGGCCGGGTTGATGGCCGCTGCGCCCGCCGCCTCGGCGGAACCCGGGGTGCAGTTCACCCCCGCGCCGATCGCCTGGCGCCCGTGCGCGTCGGCGAGCCTCAAGGCCGCGGGTGCCGAGTGCGGCTTCCTCGAGGTGCCGATGGACTACGCCCGGCCGGGTGGGGCGAAGGTCTCCGTCGCGGTGTCGCGGATCAAGCACAAGACCGCGCAGTCCCAGGGGATCATGCTGGTGAACCCGGGCGGCCCCGGCGGTTCCGGCCTCGGCCTGTCGGTGCTCGGCAAGTACGTGCCGAACCACGCCGGGGACAACTACGACTGGATCGGCTTCGACCCGCGGGGCGTCGGGTCCAGCAAGCCCGCGATCAGCTGTGACGGGAACTACTTCAGCTACAACCGGCCGGCCTACGTGCCGACCACGCCACAGCTGGAGAAGACCTGGCTCGCCCGCTCGAAGGGGTACGCCGACGCGTGCCGCAAGAACGGCGCGATCCTCGACCACCTCAAGACGACCGACGTCGCGCAGGACATGGACAGCCTGCGCAAGGCGCTGGGCGAGAAGCAGATCAACTTCTACGGCTTCTCCTACGGCACCTACCTCGGCCAGGTGTACAGCACGCTGTACCCGAAGAACGTCCGCCGGATGGTGCTGGACGGCAACGTCGACCCGCGGAAGGTCTGGTACGAGGCCAACCTCGACCAGGACGTCGCGTTCGACAAGAACATCAAGACCTACTTCGGCTGGCTGGCCGGGTACGACGACGTCTACCACCTGGGCAAGACCGGCGACGCCGTCGAAAAGCTGTGGTACGCCACGCAACGCAAGCTCGCCGCGAACCCGGCGGGCGGGGTCATCGGCGGGGACGAGTGGACCGACATCTTCCTGCAGGCCGGCTACTACGTCTTCGGCTGGGTCGACATGGCCAAGGCGTTCGACGGCTACGTGCACAAGGGTGACTGGCAGACCCTGAAGGCGCTCTACGACGACTCGAACCCGCCTGGCAACGACAACGGGTTCGCCGTGTACCTGGGCGTGCAGTGCACCGACGTGCAGTGGCCGACCGACTGGAACAGGTGGCGGGTCGACAACTGGCTGACCTACTTCAAGGCCCCCTTCGAGACCTGGGGCAACGCCTGGTTCAACGCGCCCTGCGCGTACTGGCCGGCGAAGGCGGGCACGCCGGTGAACATCGACGGCAGCAAGGTGGCGGGCGCGCTGTTGATCAGTGAAGAGCTCGACGCCGCCACGCCGTACGCCGGCAGCCTCGAGGTGCGGAAGCGGTTCCCGCGCTCGAGCCTGATCAGCGCGCCGGACGGGACGACGCACGCCGGTTCGCTGTCCGGCGTGTCCTGTGTGGACGACAAGATCGCCGACTACCTGGCCACCGGCACCCTGCCGAAGCGTCAGCGCGGCAACCAGTCGGACGTCCAGTGCAGCCCGGTGCCGCAGCCGGTGCCCGACGGCGCCGCGGCGCAGAAGTCGGACAACTCCGCGAAGGCTGCCCAGGAGAAGCAGGACACGCTGGCCCAGCTGCTGCACTTCTGAGCGAAGAAGTTCCCTCCCGCTGCCCCGGTCCGGTTCATCCGGACCGGGGCAGCGTCTTGTCCGCCGATGTCTCATCGTCGCCTCCTGATGACGGTTCGTGGTCACCGGGGACGTTAGGGGAGGGGTCCGACAATTTCGGAGCGAAGTGGGCCGTGCGCAGCGCGTAGCCGAAAATTGTCGGGGGTGCGCGCTAGCTTCGTGGCATGTCGATCATCGAAGAGCGCCGGACCGAGATCCGGGCACAGGACAACACCTACCAGATCGTGGTCGCGACCAGGACGGACGTCGACCGCGCCGAACCCACGCCGCGGGTGATGATCACCCTGGAAGCCGGCGGACCCGGCGGCGAACCGGTCGCCGAGGGCAGCCTCGACCTCGACCTCGCGGTGGCGGCCACGGTGGCCGACCTCGTCACGGACGGGTTGCTGTCCGCAACCGGCGCGGGCCGCGCGCCGCAACGAAGATCCGCGGGCCGTCCTGCCCAGCAGGGCCGCCCGTGGAGCGAGGAGATGGACGCGGAGCTGGAAACCCGGTGGCTCGCGGGGGAGAGCGTCGCGCAGATCGCGGCGTACTTCGAGCGCACCCCCGGCGGCATCCGCGCCCGCCTGCCGCGCGTGGGCTGCGACCCGGAGAACCCGGGTTGTTATCTGCCGGTCCCGCCGAGCAGGCGCACGGACCTGGACGGAGGTGAACCGGCCTGAGTGGCCGCGGTGGGCCGGTCCGAGTGACCGGCCCACCGTCGGACACCGGTGCCGGCTCGTGGACCGACCAGGGGAGGAAACGTGGACGTACCAGTGCGGCGCTGCCGCACGGCTCCGACGCGGGACCGGGAAGGAAAAGCTCGTTCCGAGCGTCCTGCCGCGCGCGGAAGTGGCCGGTCAATCGTGCAGAACCACGCCTGCTCCCGCATTGGCGCGGGCCGCGAGCACCTTCAGATGAGCCACCAGTTCCGGCGGCTCCTCGACCGTGAATGCGCACCCCAGCCCGAGCAGCCGGAACGCGAGCCAGTCCAAGGTGTCCGCGTGGCTCCGCCACCGGCACCGGCCGTCCGCCAGTGCGGTCAGCTCGCCGGCGCCGCCGAGGCGGGGCGCCACCTCCGACGCCGGCTCGGCCAGGACGGCCACCGCCCGGTAGGTCGGCGCCAGGTCGTAGAGCCGGTCGAGGACGTAGGCCCCCAAGTCCGCGGCGGGCGGCCTGCGCGGGACCGCTCGGCCGCCCGTCGCCTGGGCCTCGCCGACGCGGTCGACGCGGAAGACCCGCCAGTCCGCGCGATCGAGGTCGTAGGCGACCAGGTACCAGCGGCGGCCGGCGGCGACCAGCCGGAGCGGCTCGGCCCGGCGCCGGGTCTCGGCCCCGTCGTTCGCGCGGTAGCGGAACCGGACCGTCTCGTGGTTGGTGATCGCCCCGGCGAACACCGTCAGCTGCGCCGGGTCGACGACGGGCCCGGTGGCCGGCACGGTGACGGTCGCCGTGCCGATCGTGCCCACCCGGCGGCGCAGCCGCGCCGGCAGGACCTGCTCCAGCTTGGCCAGCGCCCGCACGGACGCTTCCTCGATGCCGTCGATCGGCTGGCCCGCCGCGGTCCGCAGCCCCACCGCGATCGCGACCGCTTCCTCGTCGTCGAGCACGAGCGGAGGCATCGCGGTGCCGGCGACCAGCCGGTACCCGCCCGCGACGCCGCGGCTGGCCTCGACCGGGTAGCCCAGCTCGCGCAGCCGCTCGATGTCGCGGCGGATGGTGCGCGGGCTGACGCCCAGCCGGTCGGCCAGTTCGCTGCCCGGCCACTCTCGAGGGGTCTGGAGCAACGAAAGCAGGCCGAGCAGCCGCGCCGGGGTGTCCGTCATCCGCCCAGCATCCCAAGCCGCTCCGGCGGGGTGGCGGGCACCACTCCGGGTTTGTTTAGACTTGCAAGGGCGTGCATAATCATGCGTATGACGGTGAACATCGCGGTGGCCGGAGCCAGCGGGTACGCGGGCGGCGAACTTCTGCGCCTGCTCCTGGCCCATCCCGAGGTCGAGATCGGCGCGCTCACGGCCGCCAGCAGCGCGGGCACGAAGCTCGGCGTCCACCAGCCCCACCTCGTCCCGCTCGCCGACCGCGTCCTGGCCGAGACGACGCCAGAGACCCTCGCCGGCCACGACGTCGTCTTCCTCGCGCTGCCCCACGGCCACTCCGCGGAGCTCGCGGCGCAGCTCGGCCCGGACGTCCTGGTGGTCGACCTCGGCGCCGACCACCGCCTGGCCGACGCGGACGACTGGCAGCGCTGGTACGGCGGCGACCACGCCGGCCAGTGGCCGTACGGCCTGCCCGAGCTGCCCGGCGCCCGCGAAAAGCTCGCCGGTACCAAGCGCATCGCCGTGCCCGGCTGCTTCCCGACCGGCGGATCGCTGGCCCTGGCGCCCGCGTTCGCCGCCGGGCTGATCGAGCCCGACGTCACGATCGTCGCGGTCACGGGAACCTCCGGCGCCGGCAAGAGCCTCAAGCCGAACCTGCTCGGCTCCGAGGTGATGGGCTCGGCCAGCGCGTACGGCGTCGGCGGCGCCCACCGCCACACCCCCGAGTTCGCGCAGAACCTCTCGGAGGTCGCCGGGGAAAAGGTCACCGTGTCCTTCACCCCGGTGCTCGCACCGATGCCCCGCGGCATCCTCACCACGGCCAGCGCCCCGCTGAAGGACGGCGTCGACGAGGCCGCCGCTCGGACGGCCTACGAAAAGGCCTACGACGCCGAGCCGTTCGTCCAGCTGCTGCCCGCGGGTGCCTGGCCGGCGACCGCGTCGACCCTCGGCTCGAACAACACCCAGCTGCAGGTCACGGTCGACACCGGCGCGCGGCGCCTGGTGGTCGTCGCCGCGATCGACAACCTCACCAAGGGCACCGCCGGTGGTGCCGTCCAATCGATGAACCTGGCCCTCGGCCTCCCGGAAACCACCGGGCTTCCCACCGTAGGAGTGGCACCGTGACCGTCACCGGCCCCCAGGGCTTCCGCGCCGCCGGCGTCGCCGCCGGGATCAAGGCCTCCGGCGCGCTCGACCTCACCCTGGTCGTCAACGACGGCCCGCTCGACGTCGCGGCGGGCGTCTTCACCCGCAACGTCATCAAAGCCGCGCCGGTGCTGTGGTCGCAGGAGGTGCTCAAGCAGCAGCGGCTGAAGGCCGTCGTCCTCAACTCCGGCGGCGCGAACGCGGCCACCGGGCCCGGCGGCTTCCAGGACACCCACGCCACGGCCGAGAAGGTCGCCGAAGTCCTGCAGGTGGGGGCCATCGAGGTCGCCGTCTGCTCCACCGGCCTGATCGGCGAGCGGCTCCCGATGGCCGCCGTGCTGTCCGGAGTGGACGCCGCGGTCAAGGCCCTCGACGCGAGTGCCGAGGCGAGCCTGAACGCCGCCGAGGGCGTGATGACGACCGACTCGAAGCCGAAGCAGGCGCTCGCCGAGCACGAGAGCGGCTGGAGCGTCGGCGGCTTCGCCAAGGGCGCGGGCATGCTCGCGCCGAACCTCGCCACCATGCTTTCGGTGCTGACCACCGACGCCGTGGTGGACAAGGGAACCCTCGACCGCGCGCTGCGCGCGGCGACCCACGTCACCTTCGACCGGCTCGACGTCGACGGCGGCACGTCCACCAACGACACCGTCCTGGTCCTGGCGTCCGGCGCGAGCGGGGTCGAGCCGACCGAAGCGGAGCTCACCGAGGTGCTCACCGCGGTGAGCCACGACCTGGTGCTCCAGCTGCGCGCGGACTCCGAAGGCGCCACCAAGGACGTCGACGTCACCGTCCGCGGCGCGGACACCGAAGCCGACGCGATCGCCGTCGCCCGCACGATCGCCGAGGACAACCTGGTCAAGACGGCGCTGTTCGGTTCCGACCCCAACTGGGGCCGGATCGCCATGGCCCTCGGCCGGGTCCCGGCCCGCATCGACCCGGACGCGGTGTCGATCGCGATCAACGGCGTCACCCTGTTCGCCCAGGGCGTGCCCGCCGCCGACCGGTCCGAGGCGGACCTCACCGGCCGGGCCGTCGAGATCGTCGTCGACCTCGGTGTCGGCACCAGCACGGCGACCATCTACACCACGGATCTTTCGCACGGTTACGTCGAAGAGAACAGCGCGTACTCCTCATGAACCAGGAGGCTCTGATTTCCGCGGACGAGAGACTGGCGACGGCGGCCGAGAAGGCCGGAGTGCTCATCGAGGCGCTGCCCTGGCTGCAGCGGTTCCACGGTGCCACCGTGGTGGTGAAGTACGGCGGCAACGCCATGATCGACGACGAGCTCAAGGCGGCCTTCGCCGAGGACATGGTGTTCCTCCGCCTGGCCGGCCTGCGTCCGGTGGTCGTGCACGGCGGCGGCCCGCAGATCACGGCGATGCTCAAGCGCCTCGGCGTCGAGGGCGAATTCAAGGGCGGCCTGCGGGTCACCACGCCGGAAACGATGGACATCGTCCGGATGGTGCTCACCGGGCAGGTCAGCCGGGAACTCGTCGGCCTGATCAACGCACACGGGCCGTACGCGGTCGGCATCTCCGGCGAGGACGCCCGGCTGTTCACCGCCGAACGCAAACAGGCCACTGTGGACGGCGAGCAGGTCGACATCGGGCTCGTCGGCGAGGTCGCCGAGGTCAACCCGGACGCGGTGCTCGACATCGTCAACGCCGGGCGCATCCCGGTGGTGTCCACGGTCGCCCCGGACGTCGACGGCGTCGTGCACAACGTCAACGCCGACACGGCCGCGGGTGCGCTGGCAGCCGCGCTGGGCGCCGAAAAGCTCGTGGTGCTCACCGACGTCGAAGGCCTGTACGCGAACTGGCCCGACCGGTCGTCGCTGATCGACCGCATCCGCGTCGACCACCTCGAACCGATGCTGCCCAGCCTGGCCAGCGGCATGATCCCGAAGATGGAGGCGTGCGTGCGCGCCATCCGCGGCGGCGTGCGCCGGGCGCACGTGATCGACGGCCGTCTCGCCCACTCGGTGCTGCTGGAGGTCTTCACCTCGCGCGGCGTCGGCACCATGGTCTTCCCCGAAACGGAGCTCCCGTGACCGACTTCAAGTCCAATGCGGATGGTCAGCAGCACTGGCAGTCCGCCCTCATGGACAACTACGGCACGCCCAAGCTGACGCTCGTCCGCGGCGAGGGCGCGAAGGTGTGGGACGCCGACGGCCGCGAGTACGTCGACCTGGTCGGCGGCATCGCCGTCAACGCGCTGGGCCACGCGCACCCGGCGATCGTCGAAGCCGTCACCGAGCAGATCAAGCGGCTCGGCCACACGTCGAACCTGTACGTCAACCCGGTGGCCGTCGAGCTCGCCGAAGCGCTGCTCGACGTCGCCGGCCTCACCGGCCACGGCAAGGTGCTGTTCGTGAACTCCGGTGCCGAGGCCAACGAAGCCGCGCTGAAGATCAGCAGGCTGACCGGGCGCACCAAGGTGGTCGCCGCCGAGGGCGCCTTCCACGGCCGGACCATGGGCGCGCTGACGCTCACCGGCCAGCCCGCCAAGCGGGACGCCTTCAAGCCGCTGGTGCCCGGGGTGGAGCACGTGCCGTTCGGTGACGTCGAGGCGCTCAAGGCCGCCGTCGACACCGAAACCGCGGCCGTCTTCCTGGAGCCGGTGCTCGGGGAGGCGGGCGTCATCCCGGCGCCGGACGGCTACCTGCAGGCCGCCCGCGAGATCACCAAGGCCACCGGCACGCTGCTGGTACTCGACGAGGTGCAGACCGGCCTCGGCAGGCTCGGCACCTGGTTCGGCTACCAGCAGGCCGGCATCGTGCCGGACGTCATCACCCTGGCGAAGGGCCTCGGCGGCGGGCTTCCGCTGGGCGCGGTGATCGGCGTCGGCGCGGCGGGCGACCTGCTCAAGCCCGGTCAGCACGGCACCACCTTCGGCGGCAACCCGGTCTGCTGCGCGGCCGGCTTGGCCGTGGTGAAGACCATCGCCGCCGACGGCCTCCTCGACCACGTCGCCTCGCTCGGCAAGGACATCGCCGCGGGCGTCGAGGCGCTGGGGCACCCGCTGGTCGCCGGGGTCCGCGGTGCCGGGCTGCTGCTCGGCATCGCCTTGAAGCAGCCCGTCTCGGCGGCGGTCGCCCAGGCCGCCCAGGACGCCGGCTACCTCGTCAACCCGGTCGCGCCGGACACCATCCGGCTCGCGCCCCCGTTCGTGCTCGACGGCGACCAGGCGGACGGCTTCCTCGCCGCACTTCCGAACGCGCTCGACTCCACCACGAAGGACTCCGACTGATGCTTCGCCACTTCCTCCGCGACGACGACGTCAGCCCGGCCGAACAGAAGGCCATCCTCGACCTCGCCGACGCGCTCAAGGCCGATCCGCTCGGGAACAAGACGCTGGCCGGCAAGTCGATCACGGCGATCTTCGAGAAGAACTCGACGCGGACCCGGTTCTCGTTCGAGGTCGGCATCAGCCAGCTCGGCGGCCACCCGGTGATCGTCGACGGCCGCTCGATGCAGCTCGGCCGCGAAGAGACCATCGAGGACACTTCGCGGGTCCTGTCGCGTTACGTCGACGGGATCGTGTGGCGCACCTTCGCGCAGAAGCGTATCGAGGCGATGGCTTCGGCCGCGTCGATCCCGGTCGTCAACGCGCTCACCGACGAGTTCCACCCGTGCCAGGTGCTCACCGACCTCATGACGATCCGCGAGCGCAAGGGCGAGCTCGCCGGGCTCACCCTCGTCTACCTCGGCGACGGCGCCAACAACATGGCGCACTCGCTGCTGCTCGGCGGCGCCACCGCCGGAATGCACGTCCGGGTCGTCTCGCCGGTCGGCTTCCAGCCGGATCAGGGCGTCATGCTGGACGCGAAGAAGCGGGCGAGCGAGACCGGCGGCAGCACCACCGTCTTCACCGACCCGTACGCGGCGGTCGACGGCGCGGACGTGCTCGTCACCGACACGTGGACGTCGATGGGGCAGGAGAACGACGGGCTCGACCGGGTGGGCCCGTTCCGCGCCCTCCAGGTCAACACCGAGCTGCTGAAGAAGGCCGCGGACGACGCGATCGTGCTGCACTGCCTCCCGGCCCACCGCGGCTGGGAGATCACCGACGAAGTGCTCGACGGGCCGGCCAGCGCGGTGTGGGACGAGGCGGAGAACCGCCTGCACGCCCAAAAGGCGCTGCTGGTCTGGCTGTTCGAGGAGAGCAGGCGATGACCGGCAGCCGGGTGGGCAGGCAGGCGAGGATCACCGAACTGGTGTCCTCCACGACCATCCGCAGCCAGACCGAGCTGGCCAAGCTGCTGGCCGCCGAAGGCATCGAGGTCACCCAGGCGACGTTGTCGCGCGACCTCGACGAGCTGGGCGCGGTCAAGCTGCGCGGCCCGGACTCGGGCGCGCCGGTCTACGTCATCCCCGAAGACGGCAGCCCGGTCCGCGGGGTGCAGGGCGGCACGTCACGGCTTTCGCGGCTGCTGGCCGAGCTGATGGTCTCGGCGGATTCGTCGGGCAACCTGACCGTGCTGCGGACGCCGCCGGGCGCGGCCCAGTTCCTGGCCAGCGCGATCGATCGGGCGGCCCTCGAAGAGGTCGTCGGCTCGATCGCGGGCGACGACACGGTCGCCGTGATCGCCCGGGAACCCCTGACGGGCAAGGGCCTGGCCGAGCGCTTCGACGCGCTCGCGCAGCGTTCGGCCGCGGCGGAACCCGGAGACGAAGGACCGGCTTGACCGGGTACCTTCGCCCGAACCGACGAACACACCGAGGAGAAACGAAACAGTGAGCGGGAACGAGCAGCCGGTGCAGCTGTGGGGCGGCCGGTTCGCCGGCGGCCCGGCGGAGGCCATGGCCGCGTTGAGCGCATCGACGCACTTCGACTGGCGCTTGGCGCCTTACGACATCGCCGGGTCCCGCGCGCACGCTCGCGTGCTGCACAAGGCCGGCCTGCTCACCGACGACGAGCTGACAAGCATGCTGGCCGCGCTCGACACGCTCGCCCAGGACGTCGCGTCGGGGGAGTTCACCCCGACGATCGCCGACGAGGATGTGCACACGGCTCTCGAACGCGGCCTGCTCGAGCGCGCGGGCACCGACCTCGGTGGCAAGCTGCGCGCCGGTCGTTCCCGCAACGACCAGGTGGCCACGCTGTTCCGGATGTGGCTGCGGGACGCCGCCCGCCGAGTCGTCGCCGGCACGCTGGAAGTCGTCGACGCGCTGGTGTCGCAGGCGAAGCGGCACCCGGAGGCGATCCTGCCCGGCCGCACCCACCTGCAGCACGCCCAGCCGGTGCTGCTGGCCCACCACCTGTTGGCCCACGGCCAGGCGCTGCTGCGCGACGTCTCGCGGCTGCAGGACTGGGACGTCCGCACGGCCGAGTCGCCGTACGGATCGGGCGCGCTGGCCGGCTCGTCGCTGGGCCTCGACCCCGAGGCCGTCGCCGAGGAGCTGGGCTTCGCGACCAGTGTCGAGAACTCCATCGACGGCACGGCTTCGCGCGACTTCGTCGCCGAGTTCGCCTTCGCCGTCGCGATGCTCGCGGTGAACCTGTCCCGGATCGCCGAAGAGGTGATCATCTGGAACACCGCCGAGTTCGGCTACGTGACGCTGGACGACGCCTGGGCCACCGGCAGCTCGATCATGCCGCAGAAGAAGAACCCGGACGTCGCGGAGCTGACGCGTGGCAAGGCCGGCCGCCTGATCGGCAACCTCACCGGCCTGCTGGCCACCCTCAAGGCGCAGCCGCTGGCCTACAACCGCGACCTGCAGGAGGACAAGGAGCCGGTGTTCGACTCGGTCGAACAGCTCGAGCTCCTGTTCCCGGCGATCGCCGGCATGCTCGCCACGCTCACCTTCCACACCGACCGGCTCGCCGAGCTGGCCCCGGCCGGCTTCACCCTGGCGACCGACATCGCCGAGTGGCTGGTGCGCCAGGGCGTCCCGTTCCGCGTGGCGCACGAAGCTGCGGGCGAAAGCGTCCGCGTCGCCGAGGCCCGCGGTGCCGGCCTGGACGAGCTGACCGACGAGGAGTTCGAGAAGATCAACCCGGCACTCACGCCCGAGGTGCGCGCGGTCCTCACCGTCGAAGGCTCGGTGAAGTCCCGCGACGCCCGGGGCGGCACGGCGCCCGCGCGCGTGGCCGAACAGCGGGCGCGGCTCGAAGAGCGTGTCACCGCGGCCCGCCAGTGGCTGAACTGAGCCACTGGTTACGCTCGGTCGCCTGACGGAACGAGGGGGAGATCGAGTGAGTGACCGGCTGTTCACCCGTGCGGAGCTGGCCCTCGACCCGGTCGACCTGGCCCCCCTGCTGCTGGGGTCGGTCCTGGAAGCCGACGGTCCCGACGGCACCGTCGGCGTCCGGCTCGTGGAGGTCGAGGCCTACCGCGGTGAGGACGATCCCGCGTCGCACTGCTACCGCGGTCAGACGCCGCGGAACGCCGTCATGTGGGGTCCCGCCGGGCACCTGTACGTCTACTTCGTCTACGGAATGCATTTCTGCGCGAACATCGTCGGCTCCCAGGACGGCGTCGCCGGCGCGGTGCTGCTGCGCGCCGGCGAAGTCGTCACGGGCGTCGACGTCGTCCGCAAGCGGCGCCCGGCCGCGCGGGGGACCGGCGAGCTGGCGAAAGGCCCCGCCATCCTCACGTCGGTGCTGCGCATCGACCGGGAGCAGAACGGCGTCGACCTGACCGACCCGGCGTCACCCGTCCGGCTGTACGTGGGTGAACGCGTGCCGGCCGAGCGGATCCGCACCGGCCCGCGCGTCGGCGTCGCGATGGCGATGGACACGCCGTGGCGGTTCTGGGTCGACGGCTCGCCGGCCGTGTCCACCTACCGCCGGGGCGGGAAGCGGCGGGTCCGACCCGCCAGTTAGTCGGTTGACCTGGTGCGGGAGGATCTACAGGCGTGAGCGAACACATCCTCGACGAGCTGTCCTGGCGCGGCCTGATCGCGCAGTCCACCGACATCGACGCCCTCCGGCGCGAGCTCGACCAGGGTCCTGTCACGCTCTATTGCGGGTTCGACCCGACCGCGCCCAGCCTGCACGCCGGCAACCTGGTCCCGCTGCTCATGCTCAAGCGGTTCCAGCGGGCCGGGCACCGGCCGATCGTGCTGGCCGGCGGCGCGACCGGGATGATCGGCGACCCGCGCGACACCGGCGAGCGCACGCTGAACACCCTCGACGTCGTCGCCGAATGGGCCGGTCGCATCCGCGGCCAGCTCGAACGGTTCGTCGACTTCGACGACTCGCCGACCGGCGCGATCGTCGAGAACAACCTGAACTGGACCGGGCAGCAGACCGCCCTGGAATTCCTGCGCGACGTCGGGAAGCACTTCTCGATCAACGTCATGCTCAACCGGGAGACGGTGAAACGCCGGCTCGAGGGTGACGGCATGTCGTACACCGAGTTCAGCTACCTGCTCCTGCAGTCGCAGGACTACCTGCAGCTGCACCGCCAGTACGGCTGCAAGCTGCAGGTCGGCGGGTCCGACCAGTGGGGCAACCTCGTCGGCGGTGTCGACCTGATCCGGCGGACCGACGGAGCGGGCGTGCACGCGCTGACCGCGCCGCTGGTCACCGACGCCGAGGGGCGCAAATTCGGCAAGTCCACGGGCGGGGGCAACCTCTGGCTCGACCCGGAGATGACGTCGCCGTACGCCTGGTACCAGTACTTCGTCAACGTGGGCGACGCCGACGTGGTCCGCTACCTGCGGATGTTCACGTTCCTCGACCAGGAGGAGATCGCCGCGCTGGCCGAGGACACCGAACAACGTCCCCACCTGCGGGCCGCGCAGAAGCGGCTGGCGGAGGAGTTCACCACCCTGGTGCACGGCGAGGAGCAGACCCGGCAGGTGATCAACGCCAGCCAGGCGCTGTTCGGCCGCGGCGAACTCGGTGAGCTCGACGAACGCACGCTCGACGCGGCGATGTCCGAGGTGCCGAACGGCAAGGTCGCCCCGGCGGACGAGCCGACGATCGTCGACCTGCTGCTCGCCGGGGGACTGGTGGACAGCAAGGGCGCCGCGCGCCGCACGGTCAAGGAGGGCGGTGCCTACGTGAACAACGTGAAGATCGCCGACGAGGACTGGAAGCCGGCCGCGAGCGACACCCTCCACGGCAAGTGGCTCGTGGTCCGTCGCGGGCGGCGCAATGTCGCCGGCGTCGCGCTCGGCGGCTGATCGGCTCCCAGCGGCCCGAAACAGGGCGTTGACCTGCAGGAACGAGGTTAAGGTACCCCCCTGTTTCGGGCCCCCTGGCGGGGTGTAAAGTTCTCCAAGTCGCCAGGGAAACCGGGTGGCCACCGGGACACGAACCAAGCTCTCGCGGATCGCGATTGAGTGGGTGTCCCACCAAAGA
>NZ_JBFBCC010000033.1:0-68279 GCF_040682955.1 Amycolatopsis sp. NPDC051045 | reverse complement strand
CAACCACAACGGCTCCGGACACCACTTCTCCACATCGCTCATCGTTGATCAACAATATCGCCTACCCCACAACACCCCCAAACGAGATGCGGTCTTAGGCGTCACGTCACCCGTCGGCCGCCTGGTCCGTCCGGTGGTCTCCGGGCTCGCCGAGGTCAGGCGGCACCCACCCGACGGTCGAAGACCAGCCCTTCCGCGGCCCGCAGCCCGACGCTGATCGCACCGGTCAGCACCGCGTCCTCGCCCAGTTCGCCCTGCACCACCTTCGGCACCAGCGGCGTGAACGCGCGCAGCGCCCGGTCGATCGGTTCCAGCAGCAGGTCCGCCGCCGTGCCCATGCCGCCGCCCAGGACGATCAGCTCGGGGTCGATCACCGCCGCCACCGAGGCCACCGTGTAGGCGAGCCGGTCGGCTTCGGTCTCCACCGCGCGCCGGGCGAGTTCGTCGCCTTCGCGGGCCAGGCGGAAGACCTCGCGGGCCGATTTCGCCGTGCCCAGCCCGAGTTCCCGGGCGCCGCGGACGACCGACTGGGCCGCCGTCGCCTCTTCGAGGTGGCCGCGCGCGGGTGGGGTGCCGGGCTCGTCGGCCGCGCGCGTGCGGCCGTAGGGCAGGTAGCCGATCTCGCCCGCCGCGCCGGTCGCGCCGCGGAACACGCGGCCGTCGACCATCAGGCCCATGCCGACTCCGGTGCCGATCGTGATGCAGCCGAACACCGACGCGCCGCGGGCGGCCCCGCTCTCCCACTCGCCGACGGCCGTGAGGTTGGCGTCGTTCTCCACCATCAGGTCCGGGCCCAGCGCGGCTTCGAGGTCGTCGATCAGCCCGGCCCGGCCCCAGCCCGGCAGGTTCGGCGCGTGCCGGAAGCAGCGCTTGCCCGGATCGGCGACGCCGGGGGAGCCGACCACGCGGACAACGATGTCGCCGGCCGAAAGACCGGCCTCCGCGACCGCCGCCGCCGCGATCTTCCCGACCGCGGTGACCAGCGCCGCGCCGGAGCGCGCCGTGTTGCGCTCGTCGCGGCGCGCCACGAGCGTGCGGCCGAGGTCCGACACCGCGACCCGGAGGTGCTCGCGGCCGATGTCGACCCCCAGCACGTACCCGGCGGTGGGGTCGGCCTCGTACAGCACGGCCGACCGCCCGGTGCCGGTGGACGTCTGCCCGGTCGGGCGCGCCAGCCCGGCGGCCTCCAGCGCCAGCAGCGCCTGGCTGACCGTCGGCTTCGACAGCCCGGTGTCCTTCGCCACCTGCGGCCGGGTCGCCGGCCCGCCGCGGCGCAGCAGGTCGAGCACCGCCCGCTGGTTGATCTTGCGCATCCCGGCGGGGGTACCGACCGTGGGGATTTCTACGCCGGCCACCCGTGCCCGTCCTGTCGTTCTCGTTATGCTCGTTCTCGTTATGTCTGCCACGCTAGCCGTCCCGGCCCGGATCCGGCCGGAATACCCTCACTTCGGGGCCGGTTGACCGGAGCATGAGCACTCCGGGACGCGGCCGGGTCCGCGTGGCACCAGGCGCGAAGCGGGTACGGGTGTTCCTCGGCGGGCAGGTCGTCGCGGACACGGTGCACCCCCTCCTGGTGTGGGAAGTTCCGTACTACCCCACGTACTACCTTCCGCGCGCGGACGTCGTGAGCGGTGTTCTCACCCCTTCCGGCCGGACTTCGCACTCGCCGAGCCGGGGAGAAGCTGTTCTGTCGACGATAAAGGGTGGCGGAGCCGAGGTGGTGGACGGCGCGCTGGAGTACCCGGATTCGCCGATCGAAGAGCTCCGCGGTCACGTCCGGTTCGAGTTCGGCGCGTTCGACTGGTTCGAAGAGGACGAACAGATCTTCACGCACCCGCGCGACCCCGGGGTCCGCGTCGACATCCTGCCGAGCTCCCGGCACGTGCGGATCGAGGTCGGCGGCGTGCCGGTCGCCGACTCGGTGCGGCCGCACCTGCTGTTCGAGACCGGCCTGCCGGTCCGCTACTACCTGCCCCGCGTGGACGTCCGGATGGACCTCCTGGAGAAGGTCGACGTCGTGACGCACTGCCCGTACAAGGGCGCCGCCGAGCACTTCGACGTCGCCGGGCACGAGGATCTCGCCTGGAGCTACCCGGCACCGCTGCCCGAGAGCATCCGGGCCGCGGGCCTGGTGGCGTTCCTCGACGAGAAGGTGGACGTGTACGTCGACGACGTCCGGCAGGAGCGGCCGAAGACCAAGTTCGCCTGACTTCACGCCGCTGTATGTTTACGGATCATGACCCACCGTGAGGACGACGAACGCGTCACGGCCCTGGCCCTGTCCGCCGGTGGCGGTGACCGGCGCGCGCTGGAGGAGTGGGTCCGCGCGACGCAAGCCGACGTCTGGCGCTTCCTCGCCCACCTCACCGACGCCGCCGCGGCGGACGACCTGACGCAGGAGACCTACCTCCGCGCCTTCGGCAGCCTCCCCCGCTTCGCCGGGCGTTCCTCGTCGCGGACGTGGCTGCTGTCCATCGCGCGCCGGGTGGTCGTCGACCAGATCCGCGCCGCCGGCGCGCGGCCCAGGATCGCCGACACCGACTGGGAAGCCGCCGTCGAGCGCACCCGTGACCCCGCGGCGGGCTTCGAGGACCTCGTCGAACTCGGCCTGCTGCTCGACGGGCTGGAGCCGGACCGGCGCGAGGTGCTCGTCCTGACCCAGGTCCTCGGCCTCTCCTACGCCGAGGCCGCCGACGTCTGCGGCTGCCCGGTCGGCACCGTCCGCTCCCGCGTCGCCCGCGCCCGGGAGGACCTGATCGAGGCCCGGCGCGCCCGGGGCGCCGGCTGAGCCAGCGCGTTGCGCCGTCCGGCACTGTGGCGGCGCACACATCCGGCGGCTTCCGCTGTCATCTCGTCACAGAGATGCGCGAACCCGACTACTCCGCGTTGACGTCCGGCCAACGGCTCTTTAGCGTGGCGCGCACCCGCCACCACCCAGCAAGGGATTCCCGATGGCCAGTCCCACCACCGAACCCGCCGAGCCCGGGCAGGTCGGCCGCCGCCGCTTCCTGACCTACCTGGTCGCCGCACCCACGCTCACCGTCGCCACCAAACTGACGGCCGACGCGGTCGCCCCGGCCCGCGCCGAAGCCGTCGTCCCCACGCTGCCCCAGCCGGCGGAGATCCTCGACCTGGGTGACGTGCTGACGCTGTCGTGCGCGCCGACCGCCGGGATGCTCGTGCTGGAGCTGACCGCGGACGGCCGGGCGCGGCTGCAGCTGCCGCGCGCCGAGGTCGGCCAGGGCATCACGACGGCGACCGCCATGCTCGTCGCCGAAGAGCTGGACCTGCCGCTCGACCGGGTCGACGTCGTGCTTTCCGACGCCCGCACCGAGCTGCTGTTCAACCAGCTCACCGGCGGGTCCAACACGATGCGCTCGCTCTACGACCCGGTCCGCGCCACCGCGGCGACCGCACGCGCCCGGATGGTCGCCGCGGCCGGGGCGCAGTGGGGGACCGACGCGTCCCGGCTGTCCACCCGCGACGGTGCGGTGTGGGCACCCGACGGGCGCAGCGCCTCCTACGGCGTCCTCGCCGGACCCGCGGCGCGCTCCGGGCTGAGCGTCGGCGCGATCCGGCCGAAGGACGAGTCGGCGCACACGCTCGTCGGGACGCCGACTTCGCGCAAGGACGCCCGCGCGATGGTCACCGGCCGGCAGGTCTACACGCTCGACCTCGACGTCCCCGGCGCCAACCCGGTGATGGTGCGGCGCCCGCCGACGATCAACGGCGCGGTCACGAAGGTGCACAACGAGGCAGCGGTCCGCGCCATGCCGGGGATCATCGACATCGCCGTCGTCAAGACCGGCGTCGCGGTGATGGCCGAGACCTTCGGGCAAGCCCTCGACGGCAAGAACGCCCTCGACGTCACGTGGGGCCCCGGCACGGTCGACGGCGAGAACGACGAGACGATCAAGAAGAAGCTCCGGGCCGCGGCGCTGCCGTTCGTGGTGCCGCCGCTGCTGACGCAGTACGTCGACGGCGAGTTCGACTTCGCCTTCGCCAGTCACGCACCGATGGAGTCGAACTCCGCCGTGGCGGATGTCCGCGAGGACAGCGCGACCATCTGGGCCGGGCTGAAGTCGCCGATCGTGGCGAAGCAGACCATCGCCCGAGAGCTGGGGCTGCCGGAGAACAAGGTGACCGTGCACGTCCAGCAGGGCGGCGGGTCCTTCGGGCGGCGGCTGTTCTTCGACGCGGCCCTCGAAGCCGCGCACATCTCGAAGGCGATGAAGAAGCCCGTCCGGCTGATGTGGAGCCGGATCGACGACATGCGCCACGGCCGCGGGCGCGCGGCGAGCTACCACCGGATCCGCGCGACCTTCGCGCTCGGGCAGGTGCTCACGTTCGAGCACCGCGTCGCCAGCGTCGAAACGGACTGGAGTCACGGCCTCGGCGAGATCCTCACGGCGTTCGCGGCGAAGCTGCCCGTCGGCGGCAACCTCAGCTTCGCGCAGACGGTGTTCCTGCTGACCGTGAAGTCGCCGTACAACTTCGGCGTCACCACGCAGCTGCTCAACGAGGTGCCGCTGAAGTTCCACACCTCGGCGTGGCGGTCGGTCTACTCGGCGAACACCCGCGGCGCCGAGGAGATCATGGTCGACGAGATCGCCAAGAAGCTCGGCAAGGACCCGGTGCAGTTCCGCCGCGAGTTCATCAAGGAGCAGCGCCAGCGCGCGGTGCTCGACAAGGTCGCCGAACTCGGCGAGTGGGGCAAGAAGCTGCCCGCCGGGTTCGCGCAGGGGATCGCGGTGCACGGCGAGTACAAGTCCTACACCGCCTGCCTGGTCGAGCTGGACGCGCGCGACCCGAAATATCCGCGCGTCACGAAAGCGACCATCGCGGTCGACGTCGGCAAGCCGGTGAACCCGCGGGGGATCCAGGCGCAGATGCTCGGCGGCCTGACCGACGCGATCTCCACGACGCTCACCGCGGGCCTGCACATCGACAAGGGCCTGCCGCTGGAAGGCAGCTACTCGCAGTTCCACTACGCGCGGCAGAAGAACTCGCCGACGGACGTCACCGTGCACGTCATGCCGGCCACCGGGGCGGACATCGGCGGGGCGGGCGAGCTCGGCCTGCCGGCGCCGGTCGGCGCGATCGCCAACGCCTACGCCCGGGCCACCGGGATCAAGCCCCGCAGCTTCCCGATCACCTTCCCGGTCGACTTCGACCCGTTCCCGCGCTGACAGGAGTCCCCACGTGCCGAACTACACCTTCGTGGTGAACGGGAAGACCGTCACCGTCGACGCACCCGCCGACCTGCCGATGCTGTGGGCGCTGCGCGACAAGCTCAAGGTCCGCGGGCCGAAGTACGGCTGCGGCATCAACGTCTGCAAGGCCTGCACCAGCCACCTCGACGGCGAGGCGTTCAACCCCTGCGTCACACCGGTCTCGGAGTGCGCGGGCAAGGAGGTCACCACGATCGAGGGGCTGGCCGACGGCGACGAGCTGCACCCGGTCCAGGAGGCCTGGCTGGAGCAGGACGTCGCGCAGTGCGGCTACTGCCAGCCCGGCCAGATCATGGCGGCGGTCGCGCTGCTGAAGAAGACGAAGAACCCGACGGACGCCGACATCGACGCCATCCAGAACGTGTGCCGCTGTGGCACCTACTTCCGGATCCGGGAGGCGATCAAGAGCGCGGCCGCCAAAATGGCCTGACGCGAATGCGGAGGTTCTACACAGGAGCCTCCGCATTCGCGGTTTCTGTAGCAAGTTCACCCGAACGTGGTCGCACCGTTCGGGTTAGATGTCGGTCTCGGGCCTCGACGAGGAGGCCGGGGACCGGAGGGCTCCATGCACTACCAGGCGCTTCTGTCCGACGGGCACGCGCCCAAGGTCGCCTCGCTGGCCGCCGAGGTCGAGCGGAAGATGCCCGAGCTGATCGACAGCACCGTGCGGCAGATCCTCGCCGAGATGCCCGTCTACGCCGACGCGCGGTGGGTCTCGCACGCCGAACTCCGGAACTCGGTGCGCGCCAACCTCGACCACGTGATGCGCACGCTGCGCGGCTCGGACGTCCCGGACCTGTCGCAGGCCCGCGCGACCGGCCGGGCGCGCGCCCTGCAGGGCGCGCCGCTGCCGGAGCTGCTGCGGGCCTACCGGATCGGGCTCACCGAGGTGTGGCACCGGTTCGTGGAGCTGACCGCCCGCGGCTCGTCCCAGGACCTCGCCGGCCTGGTCGCCGCGACGACGGCGATCTGGGCCCTCATCGACGACCTCGCCGAAGCGCTCACGACGTCCTACCGCGACACGACCGCGGAAGTCATGGTGGCGCACCAGAACCGGCGCTCGGCGCTGGTGGAGGCGCTGTTCGCGGGCGGCGCCGCGACCGAGGGCACGCTGTGGGACATCGCCCGTGTGCTCGAGCTGTCCCTGGACGGCACGTTCGTCGTCGTCGCCGCCGAAACCCCCCGGCTGGGCCAGGAGCCCCTCCCGCAGGTCGAGGCCCGGTTGCGCGCGGCGCAGCACGCGTCGGCGTGGCGGTTGACGCCGGACCTGCAGGTCGGCGTGGTGTCCCTGCGCGACCCGAGCGCGTCCGGGGCGATCGTCGACCTGGTGCGAGCGCACCCGGTGGGCCGGGTCGGCATCAGCCCGGTGTTCACCGGCCTCGGCAACACCGCCCGCGCGCTCCACCTCGCGCGGGTCGCGCTGTCGAGCATGACGCCGGGGACGCCGGGGCTGGTGCAGTTCACCGAGTCGCCGCTGGCCGGGCTGGTGGCCAGCGCCCCGGAGGCGTCGGTGCAGCTGGCCCACCACGTGCTCCAGCCGGTGCTGGACCTCCCGGGCGACGACCGCAACGTGCTGCTGCTGACGCTGCGCGCGTGGTTCGACTGCCAGGGCTCGACGAAGCTGACGTCGGAGCGGATGTTCTGTCACCCCAACACGATCCGCCACCGCCTGAAGCGGATCACGGAGGAGCTGGGCCGCTCGCTGACGGACCCGGCGGACATCGCCGAGCTGGGCGCGGCGCTGCGGGCGCTGAACCTCTTCCCGGAGGCGACCCACCTGCCGTCGCCGCGCTAGCGGACGCGGGTGCGGGCCTGGTCCTCCGCCGAGCCGAACGGCATCACCGGCAGCTCCGTCGCGCCTCGGTCGACGCCGACCGCTCAGGCGTCCGAAGAACGCTTCCACAGGTTGATGTCCGCGTCGGTCGCGTGCCCGTCGATCTCGGTCAGCTCCTCGGACGAGAAGCCGAGGTTGCCCAGCGCGCCGACGTTGTCCTCCAGCTGCTTGACGCTGCTCGCGCCGATCAGCACCGACGTCACCCGGCTGTCGCGCAGCGCCCACGCGAGCGCCAGCTGGGCCAGCGACTGCCCGCGGCGAGCGGCGATGTCGTTGAGCGCGCGCACCCGGCCCAGCCGGTCCTCGTCGAGGGTGTCCGGGTCGAGGGACTTGCCCTGGGCCGCCCGCGACTCGGACGGGACGCCCTTCAGGTACTTGTCCGTCAGCAGGCCCTGGGCGAGCGGGGAGAACGCGATGCAGCCCGCGCCCACCTGCTCCAAGGTGTCCAGCAGGCCGTCCTGCTCGATCCAGCGGTTGAGCATCGAGTACGACGGCTGGTGGATCAGCAGCGGCGTGCCGAGCTCCCGCAGGAGCCGCGCCGCCTCGGCCGTCCGTTCCGAGCTGTACGACGAAATCCCGACGTAGAGCGCCTTGCCGGCGCGGACGGCGGCGTCGAGTGCCCCGACCGTCTCCTCCAACGGCGTCTCGGGGTCGAAGCGGTGCGAGTAGAAGATGTCGACGTAGTCCAGCCCCAGCCGGCCGAGCGACTGGTCCAGTGAGGACAGCAGGTACTTGCGGGAGCCCCCATCGCCGTACGGCCCGGGCCACATGTCGTAGCCGGCCTTGGAGGAGATCACCAGCTCGTCGCGGTACGGCTTGAAGTCCGTGGCCAGCAGCCGCCCGAAGTTCTCCTCCGCCGAGCCGTAGGGCGGGCCGTAGTTGTTGGCCAGGTCGAAGTGGGTGATGCCCAGGTCGAAGGCGCGGCGGGTGATAGCGCGCTGGGTCTCGAGCGGCCGGTCGTGGCCGAAGTTGTGCCACAACCCGAGCGAGATCGCCGGCAGCTTCAGCCCGGAACGCCCGCAGCGCCGGTAGGGGATCGAGTCGTATCGGCCGGAAGCGGCAAGGTAGGTCACGGCGCCGATGCTAATCCCGGAAGAGCTCACCCGCCCGCGGCCCGGAGATGGGCCGCGCCAAGCTCCTCGCCCGGCGACGACGCTGAGGCGGGCGGGGAGTCCGGTACAGTCCGGGTGAGCGATCGCTTAGGAGGCCAGCGGTGGGCACCGGATTCTTCACCTCCGTCGACGACGTGTCGGCCAAGCTGGCCGGCGCCGGCTACCTGGCGTCCACGGCCGTGGCGACCACCGTGTTCCTCGCCGACCGGCTCGGCAAGCCGCTGCTGGTCGAGGGCCCCGCCGGCGTCGGCAAGACCGAGCTCGCCAAGGCCGTCGCCCAGGTCAGCGGTTCGCGGCTGGTGCGCCTGCAGTGCTACGAGGGCATCGACGAGGCCCGCGCGCTGTACGAGTGGAACCACGCGAAGCAGCTGCTGCGGATCACCGCCGGCCGGGACGAGAACTGGGAGCAGGCCCGCACCGACATCTTCGGCGAGGAGTTCCTGCTGCGCCGCCCGCTGCTCACCGCGATCTCCTCGGACGAGCCGACCGTGCTGCTGATCGACGAGACCGACAAGGCCGACATGGAGGTCGAAGGCCTCCTGCTGGAGGTGCTCGGCGACTTCCAGGTGACCGTGCCCGAGCTCGGCACGATCACCGCCACGCGCGCGCCGTTCGCCGTGCTGACGTCCAACGCGACGCGCGAGCTGTCCGAGGCGCTGCGCCGCCGGTGCCTGTTCCTGCACATCGACTTCCCGGACGAGGACCTGGAACGGGACATCGTCCGGCTGAAGGTGCCCGGCATCGACGCCGTGCTGGCCGACTCGGTGGTCCGGGTGATCGCCGCGCTGCGCGCGATGGACCTGCGCAAGCTGCCGTCGGTCGCGGAGACCATCGACTGGGCGCGCACCCTGCTCGCGCTCGGGGCGTCCACGCTGGACGAGCGGGTCGTGCGGGAGAGCCTCGGTGTCGTGCTCAAGCACCAGGACGACATCGTCAAGGCGGGCGCCGGCCTGAAGCTCGAACAGGTCCTGGACGCGTCGTGACCGGCGGTGTGCCGGAGCGGCTCGCGTCGTTCGTCAAGGCACTGCGGGCCCAGGGCATCGCGGCCGGACCCGCCGAGACCGTCGACGCCGCGGCCGCACTGGAGGTGCTCGGCCTCGACGACCGCGAGCTGGTGCGCGAGGGGCTGGCCGCGGCCCTGGTCCGCCGCGGCGGGCAGCGCGCGGTCTTCGACGCCGCGTTCGACCTGTACTTCCCGGCGGGGATCGGCGCGCCCGAGCGGGCCCGCGAAGACCGTCCGGAGACGCTGGAGCAGCTCCGGGAGGAGCTGGCCGCCGCGCTGGCCGACGGCGACCGGCAGGCCCTCTCCCAGCTGGCCGGGCTCGCGGTGGACATGCTCGGCCAGTACGGCTCGGCGTCCGGCCCGGGTGGCGGCTTCTCCGCCCACCAGACGCTGGAGCGGCTCCAGCCGCAGACGCTGATCGCGCGGGTGCTGGCCGCGGTCCGCGGCGGCGGCGCGCGCGGCGAGTTCACCGACCGGCTCGACCGCGACGAGATCCGCCGCCGCGTCGAGGGCTTCCGCGGGCAGATCCGCACGGAGGCGCGTCGCCGCGCGGCCGAGGTCCGCGGCCGCGAGCGCGTCGCCAAGCACGCCATCGCGCCCGCGCCCGACCGGGTCGACTTCCTCATCGCCAGCCGGAACCAGCTCGCCGAGCTGCGGCGCACCATCCAGCCGTTGTCCCGCAAGCTGGCGACGCGCCTGGCTGCCCGCCGCAAACGCACCACGCGTGGGCAGATCGACCTGCGCCGCACGCTGCGGCGGTCGCTGTCGACCGGCGGGGTGCCGCTGCGCCCGGTCTACCGCCACCGCCGCCCCGGACGGCCGGAAATCGTGCTGCTGTGCGATCTTTCCGGCTCCGTGGCGGGGTTCGCGAACTTCACCATGCTGCTGGTGCAGGCGCTGCGCGACCAGTTCGGCAAGGTCCGGGTGTTCGCGTTCGTCGACAGCACCGACGAGGTCACCCACCTGGTCACCACCGGCGCGGCCGACCCCGAGCACCTCGGCGCGCGCATGCTGGCCGAAGCCGCCTTGGTGCGCTGGGACGGCCACAGCGACTACGGCGGCTCCCTGCGCCAGTTCACGGCGAACTGGCTCGACGCGGTCGGCCCGCGGACGTCGGTCCTGATCCTCGGCGACGCCCGCACCAACGGCGGCGACCCGAACCTCGACGCCGTCCGCGAGATCAAGGCCCGCGCCCGGCACGTCTACTGGCTGAACCCGGAGCGGCGGTCGCTGTGGTCCACCGGGGACTCGGCGGCGCTGGAGTACGCCGAGGTCGTGGAGATGCACGAGTGCCGCACGGTGCACCAGCTCGGCACGCTGGTCACCCGCCTGCTGCCGGTGTGAGCCACGCGTCGATGTCCGCGAGGAGCTTTTCCTTGGTCGCCGCCGGCGCGAAAGACGCCGTGACGCTCGCGCGGGCGAAGCCGGCCATCGTGGCGTCGTCGTAGCCGAACGCCGCCTGGATCCGGGCGTACTCCTCGGCGAGGGCCGCGCCCGTGACGGAGGGGACGTCGGTGTTGAGCGTGACGGTCAGCCCGGCGTCGAGCAGCCGGGGGAGCGGGTGCTCGGACAGCGAAGGCACCAGCCCCAGCGTCACGTTCGACGACGGGCACACCTCCAGGGCGAGGCCCCGGTCGCGGACCTCGGCGACGAGCGCGGGGTCGTCGAGGACGCGGATGCCGTGGCCGAGCCGTTCGGTGCGGCCCACTTCGAGCGCTTCGCGGATGCTGTCGGGTCCGGCGTCTTCGCCGGTGTGGTGCAGCAGGTGCAGCCCGGCCGCGCGGGCCTTCTCGAAGACCGTCGCGAACGGCCGCAGCGAGTGGTTCTCTTCGCCGGCCATGCCGATCGCGAAGACTTCGTCGTACTTCAGCGCGAGTTCGAGGGTGCGCTCGGCCCGTTCGACCGACCGGCGCCGGGAGTGGTCGAGCAGCAGCCGCCACTCGAGCCCGGTGCTCTGTGAAAGTCCTTTGAGGACGGCGGCCAGCGGCATTTCCGGGTCGCCCAGCCGTTCCCCGTGCGAAGCCGCGGTGAACGTGAGTTCCGCGTAGCGCGTGCCTTGGGCGGCTTCGTCTTCGCAGTACTCCCGCGCGATCCGCTCGAAATCCTCCGGACGCTGGAGACACGATCGGATGAGCGCGTTGTAGTCCGCGAAGGCGCGGAAGCCGTCGAACACCGGCGGCTCGCCGGGGACGTCGACGCCGTTCGCGTCGCCCAGCTCACGGAGCGTGTCCGGGCGGATCGTGCTCTCGAGGTGGACGTGCAAGTGGGCCTTCGGCAGGGCGGCCAGGTCGCGCATGATCGGGAGCCTAGAGCCGCGCGAGGGCGATCCGCGCGGCAATTTCCGGCCCCGGCCGCGGCGGGTTCGCTCCGCCCCGAGGTTTTGGGCTTCGTCACACGGGGAACCTCCGGGTGGTTCGTCCGCGTTGTCAGGATGACCGGAACCGATGAGGGAGGACCCACCGTGCCTTTGATGAAGAAGCTGACCATGCTGGCCGGCGCCGCCGGAGCGGCCCGTGCCTACGCCAAGAAGAACCCCGAAAAGGTGAACCAGGTCGTCGGCAAGGCCGCGAAGTTCGTCGACGACAAGACCAAGGGCAAGTACCACAACCACATCGCCGGCGCGGTCCGCAAGGTCAACTCGGTGACCGGGCAGCCGGGTCGGCCGGGGCCGGCGGCCGGCCGGTAGTCACCCGGCGGTCAGGACCTCGAGCAGCCCCTCGCCGTACTTGGCGAGCTTGTTCTCGCCGACCCCGCTGACCGTGCCCAGATCCGCCAGCGACGACGGCCGTTGCGTGGCGATCTGGCGCAAGGTCGCGTCGTGGAAGACGACGTACGCGGGCACGCCCTGCTCCTTCGCGACCCCGGCCCGCCAGGCACGCAGGCGTTCGAACAGCGGGGCCGCCTCCGCGGGCAGGTCCACCGCCGGCGTGGCCTTCCTGGCGCTGCGGACCTTCGCGGCGGCGGCGCGTTCCGGTTCGCGGCGCAGCAGCACCTGGCGATCGCCGCCCAGCACTTCCGCGCTGCTTTCGGTGAGCACGAGCGAGCCGTAGTCGCCTTCGACGGCGAGCAGCCCTTGGGCGAGCAGCTGCCGCACCACCGCCCGCCACTCCGGCTCGCGCAGCTCGGTGCCGATGCCGAAGGTCTTGAGCGTGTCGTGCTGGAACTGCGTGACCTTGGGCGTGGCCTTGCCGAGCAGGATGTCGATGATCTGGCCCGCACCGAACTTCTGCCGCCGTTCGTTGCGCAGCCGCACGACGGTCGACAGCAGCTTCTGCGCCGGGACGGTGCCGTCCCACCTCTCCGGCGGGTTCAGGCACGTGTCGCAGTTGCCGCAGGGCTCCGCCTGCTGTCCGAAGTAGTTGAGGATCTGCACGCGGCGGCATTCCACCGTCTCGCACAGCGCGAGCATCGCGTTCAGGTGGGCGCCCAGCCGGCGCCGGTGCGCCTCGTCGCCCTCGGACGTGTCGATCATCTTGCGCTGCTGCACGACGTCCTGCAGCCCGTACGCGAGCCAGGCGGTGGACGGCAGGCCGTCGCGGCCGGCCCGGCCGGTCTCCTGGTAGTAGCCCTCGACCGACTTCGGCAGGTCCAGGTGCGCGACGAACCGCACGTCCGGTTTGTCGATGCCCATGCCGAACGCGATCGTCGCGACCACAATCAAGCCGTCTTCGCGCAGGAACCGCGACTGGTGCTTCGCGCGGGTGCGCGCGTCGAGCCCCGCGTGGTAGGGCACCGCCGGAATTCCGTTCTGCACCAGGAATTCCGCGGTCTTCTCCACCGAGTTCCGCGACAGGCAGTAGACGATCCCCGCGTCACCCGGGTGCTCGGTGCGCAGCAGTTCCAGCAGCTGCCGCTGCGGCGAGTTCTTGCCGACGATCCGGTACTGGATGTTCGGCCGGTCGAAGCTCGCGACGAAGTGCCGGGCCTCGTCGAGCCGCAGCCGCGCGGAGATCTCCTTGTGCGTGGCTTCGGTCGCGGTGGCGGTCAGCGCGATCCGCGGCACGTCCGGCCAGCGCTCGTGCAGCGCGGAGAGCTGGAGGTAGTCGGGCCGGAAGTCGTGGCCCCACTGGGCGACGCAATGCGCTTCGTCGATCGCGAACAGGGAAATCTTGCCGCGGTCGAGCAGCCGCACGGTGGATTCGACCGAAAGCCGTTCCGGGGCCAGGTAGAGCAGGTCGAGCTCGCCGTTCAGGAAGGCCGTCTCCACCTCCTGCCGCGCCGCGTAGTCCTGCGTGGAGTTGAGGAAACCGGCGCGGACACCGGCGTTGCGCAGCGCGTCGACCTGGTCCTGCATCAGCGCGATCAGCGGCGAGACCACCACGCCGACGCCGGGCCGCACCAGCGCGGGAATCTGGTAGCACAACGACTTCCCACCGCCGGTGGGCATCAGCACGAGCGCGTCGCCGCCGGCGATCACGTGCTCGACGATCGCCGCCTGGTCGCCGCGGAAGCTGTCGTAGCCGAACACGCGCCGGAGGATCTCCAGTGCGTCGGACGCGGGTGCGAGGTCGGTCTCTGCCACCCGCCCGACTATAGAGCGGGGGTCCGACAGTCCCGGCCCGCCCCGCCGCCGGGTGGCAGGATGGGCGGGTGGAGTACTGGCCCGTTCCCGATCTCGCCGCGTATTTCGGCGGCGCGTGGCGGCTGGACCGGCAAATCCTCACCGCGGACGGTGACCCCGCGGGCGAGGTCACCGGCACCGCCACCTTCACCGAGGCCGAGGGAGTCCTCGTCTACCACGAGGAGGGCGAGCTGCGGCTGGGCGGCCACACCGGGCCGGTCACGCGGACCCTGCACTACCGCCCGGCGGGCCCCGGCCGCGCGTCGGTGCACTTCGACCACGGCGGCTTCTTCCACGACCTCGACCTGCGCGAAGGCCGCTGGACGGCGGACCACCCCTGCCGCGCGGACCACTACCGCGGGGAGTACCGCGTGACCGGCGCGGCGCGGTGGCAGCAGGAGTGGGCGGTGCGTGGGCCGGCCAAGGACCACGTCATCGTCAGCCGGTTCACCCGTTAGACGATGCCGCCGTTGGCGCGCAGCACCTGGCCGTTCACCCAGCGCGCCGGACCGGCGAGGAACGCGACGACCTCGGCGATGTCCTCCGGCCGGCCCAGCCGCTCGAGCGGCGGCTGCTTGGCCATCCGGTCGATGGTCTCCTCGTCCTTGCCGTCGAGGAACAGCGCGGTCGCGGTCGGGCCGGGCGCGACGGTGTTCACGGTGATGTCGCGGCCGCGCAGCTCGCGCGCCAGGATCATGGTGATCGCCTCGACCGCGCCCTTCGTCGCGTTGTAGACGCCGTAGCCGGGCAGGTTCAGCCCCAGCACCGACGTCGAGGTGGTGATCACGGCCCCGCCCTCGCGCACCCGCCGCGCGGCCTGCTGGGCCACCGCGAACGTGCCGCGGATGTTGGTCCGGTGCACCCGGTCGAGGACTTCGAAGTCGATGTCGGCGATCGGCGTCGGCGGGTTCATCACGCCGGCCAGGTGGGCGACGACGTCGACACCGCCGTACGTGCGTTCCGCGGTGTCGAACAGGTCCGCGACCGCGGCCGGTTCGGCCACGTCGGCGCGGACGGCGATCGCCCGGCCACCGCGCGCGGTGATGGCCTCGACGACGGCCGCGGCCTCCTTTTCGTTGCCGGCGTAGTTGACGACGACCGCCATGCCGTCGGCGGCCAGGCGCTCGGCGACCTGGCGGCCGATGCCGCGGGAGCCGCCGGTGACGATCGCGACGCGGGTGTCGGGGGTGCTCATCGGTTTCTCTTTCCGTCCGGGCGGCGTCCGTAGCGCCGCTTCGCTCGGTCTGTTATCGATGATAGCACCATGATGGTATCGGCGCTAGTCGACTGCTGTTACCGCTGTTACTTACGCCGGGTGACGGCATCCGGCCGTATCGCCGCCGCCGGTCGGCCGAATCCCGGCGTCCGGGGCGCCCTTCCCGTTTTCGGCCGAGGTAATCCGGGAACACCCCCACCATCGGGGGCTTGACATCCTTTAAGGAGTTTGTGCGATGCCCACATGGCTGATCGTCTTGATCGTCGTCGTGGCCGTCGCGGTGCTCGGCGCCGTGATCTGGCTGGTGACGCAGGAGATGCAACGAAAACGGCTGCAACAGCGGTTCGGTCCCGAGTACGACCGCACGGTCGCCGAAAAAGACAGCCCTCGTGCCGCACAACGCGAACTCGCCGAGCGGGAACGCCGGCACAAGGAGCTCGACATCCGGCCGCTTTCGGCGTCGGCGCGCGAGCGTTACGCCCGGCAATGGGCGCAGGTGCAGGAAAAGTTCGTCGATCAGCCGTCCGCCGCCGTCGCCGAGGCCGACCAGGTTCTGGTCTCCCTGATGGCCGAACGCGGGTACCCCACCGAAGGCTACGAGCAGCAGGTGGCCGACCTTTCCGTGCGACACGCCAAGACGCTGGAGCACTACCGGGCCGCGCACGCCACGCAGCAGAAGCGGGACGGAGCGTCCACTGAGGACCTCCGGGACGCCATGGTGCGCTACCGCACCGTGTTCGAGGACCTGCTGACCGACGGCGCCGACGACGAGCAGCACCACGACCACCACGAGCGCCGGAACGGTCACGACCACGACCGCAATGACGACGACCGCAACGACCACGACAGCGCCGAGGGGCACGCCACCGATCGTCGTGACAGCGACGGTCATGGCACCGAACGCCAGGCGTCCGCGCACCAGCAGACCGAGCGAAACGGAGGACGTTGACCATGACCGAGCACCTGACGCGGCACAACGCCGAGGACGACCAGGACTTCCCCGGGCGTGAAAACGTTCGCGAGACCGGCGGCTTCCGGGACGACAGCGACGACAGCACCGCCGGGGTCCCCGGCCAGGACCGGGCCGACTTCCGTGAGCCGGGCACCGGCGACGAGCGCGATGCCGACCAGAACCTGAGCACCGCCGACCTGGCCTCAGCCGGGCAGCACGACACCCACGACACCACTCCGGCCGGCTCGGGTGGCGACGTGGAAGCACCCGCGGAGTCCGGTGGCGACATCGAGACGCCCGCGGAGTCGGGCGGCGACGTGGAAACCCCCGCCCAGTCGGGTGGCGACGTCGAAACGCAGCGGCTGATCGACGAGGAGAAGGTCACCGGGTTCCGCGACCGCTGGCAGAACGTCCAGGTCGGCTTCGTCGACGACCCGAAGCAGGCCGTGCGGCAGGCCGACGAACTGGTCGCCGCCGTGATCAGCGCGTTGGCCACCACCTTCGCCGAGCACAAGAGCGAGCTGGAATCCCAGTGGCAGCAGGGCGAACCGGCCACCGAGGAGCTGCGGATCGCGCTGCGCCGCTACCGCTCGTTCTTCGACCAGCTGCTGCCGCGCTAGCGGACACCGTTTGCCGGCGGGCATGATCGGGTACGCACGCCGGCAAACGGTGTCAGCAACGGGAGGCAGCCGAATGAACGTGGCCGATCTGCTCGTCGACGGGTTCGGCCGGGTCCAGGGCACGGTGCACGCAGCGGTGGACGGACTCACCGCCGAGCAGCTCGGGACCCGGCCGGCCGACGGCGCGAACTCGATCGCCTGGCTGGTGTGGCACCTGACCCGGGTCCAGGACGACCACGTCGCCGACGTGGCCGGGACCGAGCAGGTGTGGACCGGCCAGGACTGGCTTTCCCGGTTCGGCCTCCCGTTCCCGGCGGGCGACACCGGCTACGGCCACCGCCCGGCCGACGTCGAGGCGGTCCGGGTCGACGAACCGGGCCTGCTCACCGGCTACTACGACGCCGTCCACGAGCAGACCGTCCGGTTCGTCACCGGCCTCGACGCCGGCTCCCTCGACCGGATCGTCGACGAGGCCTGGGACCCGCCGGTCTCGCTGGGCGTGCGCCTGATCAGCGTCCTCGACGACGACATCCAGCACGCCGGCCAGGCGATGTACGTCCGCGGCCTGCTCGAGCGCCGGTAGCTCAGGAGTCCTCGTAGCCGTCGCCGCGGTGGTCGGCGAGCCGCTGCGGACCCGGGCCGTCGCCCCCGAGGCGGTCGCCCGGGTTCGCGAGCCGGCACTTGGCCAGTGACATGCAGCCGCAGCCGATGCAGTCGCCCAGCTGGTCGCGCAGCTGTTCCAGCTGGCGGATCCGCGCGTTGAGATCGTCCTGCCAGCAGCGGGAGATCCGGGCCCAGTCGGTGCGGGTGGGCGTGCGGTCGTCGGACAGCAGCGCGAGCACTTCCCGGATCTTCGACAGCGGCATGCCGACCCGCTGGGACATCCGGATGAAGGTCACCCGCCGCAGCGTGTCGCGGCGGTAGCGCCGCTGGTTGCCCGCGGTGCGGCGGCTGTGGATGAGGCCTTCGTCTTCGTAGAAGCGCAGAGCCGACGCGGGTACCCCGCTGCGCCGGGAGAGTTCGCCGACCGTCAGGTCGGGCAGCGGCCGGGCCGTGGCGTTCCCCATGGTCCACACCCAACCACAGCGGCACGCTTGACTTCAAGTCAGCTTGAAGTCCCATCCACACCCAACCACAGCGGCACGCTTGACTTCAAGTCAGCTTGAAGTCCCATCCTGGTGCGGAGGGCGCCAATGCCCACCTGTCAAGGAGGAAAGTGTGTCCGAAGCACCGATGCGGGTCGCGGTGATCGTGGGAAGTGTCCGGGAAGGACGGTTCGGCCCGGTGGTGGCGGACTGGCTGGCCGGCGTCGCGGACGCGCACGGCGGCTTCGAGGTCGACGTCGTCGACCTCGCCGAGCCCGACCTCCCGCTGGTCATGCCGGCGTTCGGCGCCGCGCCGCCGGAGACGGTCGTCGCCGAGGTCGCGAAGGTGGCGCCGCGGCTCGACGCCGCCGACGCGTTCGTCGTGGTCACCCCGGAGTACAACCACAGCTATCCGGCTTCGCTCAAGAACGCCATCGACTGGCACCGGCCCGAATGGCGGGCCAAGCCGGTCGCTTTCGTGTCCTACGGCGGGATTTCGGGAGGCCTGCGCGCGGTCGAGCACCTGCGCGCGGTCTTCGCGGAGCTGCACGCCGTGACCATCCGCGAGACGGTCAGCTTCCACGGCGCCCACGCCCGGTTCGGGGACGACGGCGTGCCGAACGACGCCGGAGCGGCCGTCGCGGCGAAGGCGATGCTCGACCAATTGGGCTGGTGGGCCCGGTCGCTGACGGAGGCCAGGGCGGCGCGCCCCTACCCCGGCTGAGGCCGGCCGGCGCCGGCCGCCAAGTCGACCTCGGGTCCGGCGCTCACGCCTGGCACGTCTGGTACGGCAGCTCGAGGTCCGGCCCGGCGAGACCGATGGTGCGGTCGATCGAGTACCCGCCCTCGGCGGCCAGCGCCGCGAACGCGGTGCAGACCAGCTGGTTGATCCCGACGCTGGTGAGCGGCCGAAGCGGGAACGAAACGGTGATCGTCGCCCGCGAACCGGGGGTGACGGCGACCGTCCCGGCCCGGCGCGGCAGGGCCGTCGTGTACCCGTCGGCCTCCTCGTCGAGGGACGGTCCGTCCATCAGCATCGACAGCGCTGCCTCGACGCTCACGACGCCTTCGGCCGCCCGGGCCACCGGGGCCACCCGGTCGTCGAGGACGAAGTAGAGGATCAGGTCGCTGCCGCGCCCGTCGCTCGCGGGGCTGCGCAGGGTCGGCGCAGGGCCGGCCGGGATCACCGGCGTCGGTTTGACCCCGCACGCACTCGCCAGCAGCAGCACCGCCAGGACGGCGAGTTTCTTCACCACGCCTCCCGGGGCAGGCGCAGCTCGAACCGGGCGCCGCCGCCGGTGTCGGCGGCGACGATGTCGCCGCCGTGCAGCCGCGCGTTCTCCCGCGCGATGGACAGCCCGAGGCCGCTTCCCTCGGACCGGGCGCGGGCGGTGTCGGCCTTGGTGAAGCGGTCGAACACCCGCGGCAGCACGTCGGCGGGGATCCCGGGCCCGTGGTCGGTGACGGTGAGCACGACGTCACCGCGCTCCTGGCGCAGCACCACCTCGACCGGCGGCGCGCCGTGGCGCAGCGCGTTGCCGACCAGGTTCGCCACGACGATGTCGAGCCGCCGCCGGTCGAGCCGCGCGGTGATCCCGGCCGGCAGATCGGCGACCAGGCCGTCGCCGGGCTCCCAGCCGCGCGCGGCGAGGCTGTCGGTGATCGCCGCGGCGACGTCCAGCTCCTCCCGGCGCAGCTCCGCCCGCCCGGCGTCGAACCGGGAGATCTCGATCAGGTCCTGCACCAGCCGGGTCAGCCGCCGCGTCTCGGCCGATACCAGCCGCGCCGCCACCGCGGTGTCCGGCGGCAGTTGCTCCGCGTCCTCGTCGAGGACGTCGGTGACCGCGTTCATCGCCGCCAGCGGGGTCCGGAGCTCGTGGGAGACGTCGGCGACGAACCGCCGCGCGTCGGCCTCCATCGTCCGCAGGGTGCTCACCGTGCGCTCCAGCTCGGCGGCGGTGTGGTTGAACGTGGTGACCAGCTGCGCGAGCTCGTCCGACCCCTTCGCGCGCAACCGCACGTCCAGCCGCCCGCGACCGAGCTGGCTCGCCGCGGTGTTCAGCGCGCGCACCGGCCGCAGCACCTGCCGCGCCGCCAGCAGCCCGAGCCCCACCGCGAACGGCAGGACGAGCGCGGAGACCTTCCAGGCGTTGCGGGCCAGCTCGTCGATCGCCTCCTGCTGATCGGTCAGCCGCGCCATCGCGTAGACCTCGAGACCGCTCGGCCTGCCGCCGGCGGTCTGCACCGGGACGCCGACGAAGAACAGCGGGTAACCCTGGACGTCGACGCGCTGGAATTGGATGTAGGTACTGGCGGCCACGGCGTGGCGCAGGTCGGCCGGGACGTCGTCGAGTGCCGGGCCCGACGACGAGTGCAGTTCCCGGTAGACCACGAGTGCGTTGCTGGACTTGAGCGCCGTCGCGAACGTGTCGAGCGCGGCCTGGGACGGCGGCATCGACAGGGTGGGCAGGTACGCGGCGATCTGGTCCCGCAGCTTGAGCATCGTCTGGTCCTGGATGCCTTCCAGGATGGCCCGGCGCGCGGAGACGTAGCTGGCGCCCGCGGCGGCGGTGGCGCCGAGGATCATGATCACCGCGAAGGCGGCGACCAGCCGGGGCCGCAGCCCGGCGAGCCACGACCGGATCCGCTGGTTCACGACCGGCCGAACCGGTAGCCGAACCCCCGGACCGTCTGTACGTGTTCCGGCTTCGCCGGCACGTCCTCGATCTTCGCGCGCAGCCGCTGCACGCACGCGTCGACGAGCCGGGAGTCCCCGAGGTAGTCGTGGTCCCACACGGCGGAGAGGATCTGCTGGCGGCTGTACACCTGACCGGGCGTGCGCGAGAGCTCCAGCAGCAGCTTCAGCTCGGTCGGCGTCAGCGACACCGGTGCGCCGCGCTTGGTCACCTCGAGCGCGGCCCGGTCGATCACCAGGTCGCCGTGCCGCTCCTCGGCCGCGGCCGGCTCGCCCGGCCGTTCGCTGACCGCCCGGCGCAGGACCGCCCGGATCCGCGCGTCCAGCACGCGCGGCTCGACCGGCTTGGCGACGTAGTCGTCCGCGCCCGCCTCGAGCCCGGCCACGACGTCGAAGTCGTCACTGCGCGCGGTGAGCATGATGATCGGGACCGGGCCCGCCGCCCGCATCCGGCGGCAGGTCTCGAAGCCGTCCATGCCGGGCAGCATCAGGTCGAGCACGACGAGGTCGGGCCGGTGGCGCACGAGCAGCTCGATGCCGAGTTCGCCCGATTCCGCGGTGTGCACCACGTGTCCCTGCCGGCGCAGGGCCAGCTGCAGGCCTTCCCGCACCGCCGCGTCGTCCTCTACCACCAGTACCTCGGCCACGGCGCCATTATTCGGAAAAGGGCACGTCATGGCGACCCGGGCGGATCTTGTAGCAAAACCATGACATCGCCCTGACGGGATCCCGAAACGCGCGTCCCAGACTCGGGGACATGGCAGTGATTTTCTTCGAGGCACCTCCCGCCGCCCGCCCGGCCGGCACCGCGCCGGTGGCCCGCGCCGCGTCCCGCGCGGCGGTGCTCGCCGCGAGCGCGGCCGGGTTCGCCCTCGCGTTCGTCGCGGCCTACCTGCTCTTCGTCCGCACGGAGGCCGGCCGCGGCGTCGAGAACGGCGTCGTCCGCAGCGCCCAGTCCGCGGGGACCACAGTGGACTGGGCTGCCCCGCTGCGAGAGGCCGACCTGGTGGTCGTGCTCGGCGGGGTCGCGGTGCTGCTCGTGGTGATCTGCCTGGTGCGGAGGCGGCTGGCCCTCGGCGTGCCGGCGCTGGTCCTGCTCGCCGCGCCCCTGGTGGTGGCGCAACTGCTCAAGCTGTACGTCCTGGAGCGCCCGAGCACCGGCGACCGCCTCGGCGTGGCGAGCCACAACAGCTTCCCGAGCGGGCACGTCAGCGCGGCGATGGCCGTGCTGGTGGCGCTCGCGATCGTCCTGCCCCGCCGGTTCCGCCGGCAGGCCCTGGTGACGGGCGGATTCGGCGTCGCCTGGGTCTCCGCAGCGGCGGTGGCCCTGGGCTGGCACCGGTTGAGCGACACCGTCGGCGGCTGCTTGCTGGTCGCGGCGGTCACCTGCGCCGGGGCGGCGGTGGTGTCCGCCCGCCGCCCCGACGGTGACCGGGTGCCGCTGGTACCGGTGCTGACGGGGTTCCTGGCCCCACCGGCGCTGGTGCTGGCGGGCTTCGCGGTCCTGGCGACGGCGACGTCCGGCGCGGCCCAGTTCGTCGCCGCGATGGTGCTGGCGGCCCTGTCGGCGATGGCGGTGGTGTTGCTGCTCGCGGGGCCGTTGCGCCGGGTGGCGTTCGACCCGGCCGAAAGCCGGGTCCGCCGCCTCCGGCGGCGTTGACCGGACGCACGCCGCGGCGGTGAGGCGGCGATCGCTCCGGTGACGTGCCGGGGTGGCCGGTTCGCGTGGCTGGCGGGTGGGCTTGCGTGCCTGGCGGGTCGGGTTGCGTGGCTGGCGGGTCGAGTTGCGTAACTGGAGGGTCGGTATGCGTGCCCGGGCGGCCGGTTTGCGTGCCGGGAGGGTGGGCTTGCGTGCCTGGCGGGTCGGGTTGCGTGCCTAGCGGGTCGGGTTGCGTACCGGGGCGGTCGGGCGGCGTGGCCGGCGGGGCATTGCGCGTGGCTGGCGGGGTATCTCGCGTGATTGAGCGGGCAGCTCGCGCGATTGGCGGGGCCTCACGTGGGTCGGGGGTTGCGCGGCCGGGGCAGCGGGGCCAGTTTCGGGGGATTGGACCGCGACAACGATCGTGGCCCGGCCTAGCGTCGGGGAATGGACCCGAGGCTTGCCGAAGACCTGAACGCCCTGCCTGATCTCCTCGATTCCGTCCGCAAACTCGCGGGTGAGGCGCTCGCCGGGCTGGAGGGGCGGGCGGCTGCCGTCCCGCCCGTTGCCGTGGACCCGGCGCCCCTGCCGGCCGAAGGCGCCGGCGCGAGGGGTGCGCTGGAGGAGTTCTCGCGGCGCTGGGAAGGCGGCTTCGCCGCCAGTGCGGGTCCGCGGTACCTCGGCTTCGTGACCGGCGGCGCGACCCCGGCCTCTCTGGCCGGAGACTGGCTCACCGCCGCCTACGACCAGAACCCCGCCAGCGGGATGGATTCCTCCGCGCAGGACCTGGAACGCGAGACCGTCGGCTGGCTGGCCGAACTGTTCGGGCTGGGCCCGGAGTTCTCCGGCGCCTTCGTCACCGGGGCGACCATGTCCACGGTGACCGGCCTGGCCATCGCCCGCGAGTGGCTCGGCGAACGGGCGGGAGTGACGGTCTCCGATGAAGGCGTGACCGCGCTCGGACCCGTCACCGTGCTGTCCGGTTCGCCGCACTCGAGCGTCCTGAAGGCATTGTCGTTCCTCGGGATGGGGCGTTCCGCGCTGCGGACGGTGCCGGTGCTCCCGGGCCGCGAAGCCGTCGATGTCGCGAAACTCGCCGAGGTGCTCGAGACGCTGGACGGGCCGGCCGTCGTCGTCGCGAACGCGGGGACCGTGAACACCGTCGACTTCGACGACCTGCGCGCGATCGCGGCGCTCAAGCAGCGGTACGACTTCTGGCTGCACGTCGACGCCGCGTTCGGCGGGTTCGCCGCGCTCGCACCGGAGCACGCGGCGCTCACCGCGGGCCTCGAGCAGGCCGACTCGGTGGTCATCGACCTGCACAAGTGGCTCAACGTGCCTTACGACTCCGCCGTCCAGTTCACCCGCCGCCGCGACCTGCAGCTGCGCGTGTTCAGCAACAACGCGGCCTACCTCGGCGAGATCGGCGAGACCCCGGACTTCCTGCACCTCACGCCGGAGAACTCCCGGCGGCTGCGCGCACTCCCGGCCTGGTTCTCGCTCGTGGCGTACGGCCGCGCCGGGCACCGCGAGATCGTCGAGCGCTGCGTCTCCCTGGCCCGGGACCTGGGCGCGCGGCTCGACGGCTCGCCACGCTGGCAACTGCTCGCGCCGGTGCGGCTCAACGTCGTCTGCTTCACCCCGGCCGGGGAGGTCACCCAGGACCGGATCGACGCTCTCGTGCGCGCCATCGCCGAGGACGGGACCACGTTCCTGACCCCGACCGTCTTCGGCGGCCGCCCCGCACTGCGTGCCGCCTTCAGCAACTGGCGGACGACGACGGCCGACGTCGACCAGGTCTTCGGCGTGCTGGAGCGGCTGGCCGCCGGCTAGCTGCGGTCCGACTTCGGCATCAGGTACTTCCACGGCGAGGCGCCGACGCCCAGTTCGCAGGGCACGTGCACCAGCGCCGGCCGGCCCGCGGCGAACGCCTTGTCCAGCGCGTCGCGCAGGTCGTCCGGGGTGCGCGCGGTCAGGCCGAGCGCGCCGAACGTCTCGGCGAGCCGGGCGAAGTCCGGGTTCCGCAGCCGCCCGCCCAGCGCGCGGCCCTCGAACAGCCGCTCCTGGTCGAGGTGGACGTTGCCGTAGCTGCCGTTGTCGAACACGACCGCCACCACGTTCAGTCCGTATTGGACGGCCGTGGCGAGTTCCTGCGCGGCGAACATGAAACCGCCGTCCCCGGCGACCGAAACCACCGGACGGCCGGGGAAGGCCGCCTGCACGCCCAGCGCCGTCGGATAGCCGAAGCCGAGGGTGCCCTGGTGGCCGCAGGTGACGAAGGTGCGCGGCGCGTACACCTCGAACCCGAAGTAGGACGCGAAGCCGACCTGGCAGATCTCCTCGACGAAGAAGCCGTCGCGCGGGAGCACGTCCCGGATCGCCCGGAGGTACGCCAGCTCCGGGCCGACGTCGGCGCAGCGCTCGGCCACAGCGGCCTTCAGCGCGGTGAACTCCGCCGTCCGGTCCGTCCGTTGTGGACCGATGGCGCCGGTGAGCGCGGCCGCGGCGTCGGCGGTGTCGGCGACGATCGCGACGTCCGCTTCGAGCCGGGTCGCCTGCCGCGGGTCGATGTCGAGCAGGATCGACTTCAGGCCGGCGGGCTTGTCCGGCCAGCGGAACCAGGACAGCTCCATCCGCGACCCGATGCCGACCACGACGTCGGTCTCGGCCCACCGCTCGAAGCCCGAGACGCACGTGAAGCCGAGCGGGTGGTCGTCGCCCACGATGCCGCGCCCGCCGCGGAACGGCACCACCGGCGCCTGCAGCCGCTCGGCCAGCGCCCGGACCTCGGCGGCGGCGTGCCGGGCCCCACCGCCCACCATGATCATCGGGTGCTTCGCGCCGTCCAGGAGTTCGGCGGCCTTCCCCACGGCGACCGGGTCGACGACCGGCCGGGGCAGCGCCAGCGGGCCGATGACTTCGGCCGGGGCGCGCAGTCCCAGCACATCCCAAGGCACGGCCAGCGAAACCGGCCGCGGCCGTCCGCCCGCCGCTTCCCGGAACGCCGTCGCCAGCGCGTCCGGGACCTCGGCCGGGTGCTCGACCAGCGCCGACCACTTCGTGATCGTGCGCAGCGTCGCGAGCTGGTCGGGCATCTCGTGCAGGTGCCCGAGCCCGCGGCCGAGGTACGCGCGCGGGATTTCGCTGGTGAGGCACAGCACCGGTGCGCTCGCCCCGTACGCCGAGAGCAGCGCCGCCGAGGCGTTGAGGACACCGGGGCCGGGCACCACGGTGCAGACGCCGGTGCGGCCGGTCGCCTGGGCGTAGCCGAACGCCATGTAGGCGACGGTCTGCTCGTGCCGAGCGCCGATCACGCGAATCTCGCCGTCGGCGCGGGCGAGGCTGTCGAACAGGTCGTAGGTCTGCACGCCGGGCAGGCCGAAGACGGTGTCCACGCCGTGGGCCCGCAGCCCGTCGACGATCAGGTCGGCCGCGGTCGGGCTGGCTGGGGGTGTCGGCATCGGCGCGCCTCCTGCGGGTCGTTCGTCAGCGGACCATATATGCGGGCTGCGGCGCTTCGGGCCGGCGGCGCGCGGGCGGTCCGATTCGGGATGGCCGGTGAGGCTTCGCCGGGCCTTCGGTGGAGGCAGCCCGCCGCCGCGGGAAGCTTGTTTCGCCGGCCGCGGGATGCCAGGGTCGGGACGTGGCGATCTTCTCCGCGCCGGACGGAACCGGGCTTGCCTTTCGCCTCTCCGGTTCCGGTACCGAGCCTCCGGTGGTGTGCCTGCCCGGTGGGCCGATGCGGGCCGGGATCTACCTCGGGGATCTCGGCGGGTTGAGCGCTCGGCGGCGCGTCGCCGTCCTGGACCTGCGGGGCACCGGTGACTCCGAGGAGCCCGCCGACCCCGCCACCTACCGGTGCGACCGCCAGGTCGAGGACGTCGAGGCGCTGCGCAAACACCTCGGCCTCGAACGGTTCGACCTGCTCGGGCACTCGGCCGGGGCGAGCCTGGCCGTCCGGTACGCGGCGCGGTACCCGCAGCGCCTGCGCCGGCTCGCGTTGATCACGCCGAGCCCGCGGGCCGTCGGCTTCGAGCTGCCGGTCGACGAACGGCGGCGGATCATGGCTCGGCGAGCCGGTGCTCCCTGGTTCGCCGCCGCGACCGCCGCCTACGAGTCGATCGCCGCGAAGACGGCGACCAGCGCCGACTGGGCCGCCTTCGCACCGCTGTACTACGGCCGCTGGGATGCTGCGTCCCGGCGGCACCAGGCCGGGGAACCCGGTCAGCGCCACGGTGCGGCCGCCCGGATCTACAACTCCGCCGGCGCCTTCGAACCCGAGACGACCCGTGCCGCGCTCGGCGCCGTCACCGCGCCGGTGCTGGTGCTGGCCGGTGAACTGGACTGGATCGCCAGCCCGGCCATCGCCGCCCGCTTCGCCGGACTGTTCCCGGACGGCCACGCCGTCGTGCTGCCCGGTGCCGCGCACTACCCGTGGCTGGACGACGCGCCCGCCTTCGGGTCAGCTGTGGGCGGGTTTCTGGCCTGAGACCGGGTTGCGGCGGGGTTTGATGCGGACCGCCGGCAGCGCCGGTGCCGGCAGGCGCCGGGGCGTGCCCGGGTAGCCCGTGACCCGGCCGAACTGGTCCGACTCGGCTTGCCACGCTTCGCGGAACGCGGCGATCTCCTCGTGGGTGCGGCCGACGAAGTTCCACCACATCACGATTTCTTCGTCGAACGGGGTGCCGCCCAGCAGGAGGAAGCGGGCCGGGGCGGTGCCGCGGTTGCTCAGGGTCAAGGAGCGCATCCCGGTGCCGACGTAGCCCAGCTCCGCCGCGCGGACGCGCGTGCCGGCCACGAAGACATCGCCGGTGTCCACCAGGACGCCGTGCTCGAAGCCGGGGTCCACGCCGAGGGACATGTGGGCGTCCGGGCCCAGGACGACTTCTGCGCCCAGCAGCGGGGTGAACGTCGGGATCGGGGACGTCCGGCCGGCCAGCGACCCGAGGAACACCCGGATCTCCGCGCCTTCGATCCGGTTCACCGAGGGCACGTAGTGGTCGAACGCCCGCGCCGCGTGCCGATGCCGCTCGGGCAGCGCCACCCAGAGCTGGACGCCGTGCAGCGTCTTCGTGGCCGCGGTCGAGACCTCCGAGTGGCAGATGCCGTGCCCGCCGGTCATCAGGTTCAGCTCGCCGGGCCGGACCATCGCGTGCGTGCCCAGGCTGTCGCGGTGCTCGATCTCGCCGGCGAACAGCCAGCTCACCGTCTGCAGACCGGTGTGCGGGTGCGGGGCGACGTCCATCGCGCCCGGCCCGGTGACCTCGTCCGGGCCGTAGTGGTCGGCGAAGCACCACGCGCCGATCAGCGACCGCGACCGCTGGGGGAGGGTGCGCCGGACCCGCATGGCCCGCGGGCCGCCCAGCGGAACCTCGCGCGGGGTGAGGACCTCGACGGCCGGGCGGTCCGGGTCGGTGGCCGCCGGCCGGTCGCCACAGGCGAGCTCGGCGGGGGCGGCCTCGGTGTTGCTCATATCGGCCACGGTAGTCGCGTTTGTCGCCGGTGCGTGGTGGGCGGGGTCACGGGTGGCGGGCGGTGGGGCGCGGCCGGGTGGTGGGTCGCCGGGCTCGCCGGGTGGGGTTTGGTTGCTGGGTGGCGGGGTTGGCGGGGTGGGGCTGCTGGGTGGCGGGCGGGGTTGCCGGGCCAGCCGGGGTGTGGCCGCTGGGGTGGTTCGGCGCGGTCGCGGGCCGGGCGAGGTGCTGGTGCCGTGCGCGGTTGCCGGGCGAGCCGGGTTGCGGCTGCGCGGGTGGGTGGGCCGAGGTGTGGCCGCTGGGGTGGTTCGGGCGCGTCGGGGGCGGACCGGGATGCGGGGCATCCGGGCTGGGCGCTGCTGCTCGGCAGGCGCTGTTGCCGGGCGGGCCGGTCGTGGTTGCCGCGGGCTGAGTGTTGCTGCCGGGCGGGCCGGTCGCGGTGCAGCGGACTTGGGCCTTGCTGCCGGGCGGGCCGGTCGTGGTTGGTGTGGGCTGAGCGCTGCTGCCGGGCGGGCCGGTCGCGGTGCAGCGGGCTCGGGCGCCGCTGCCGAAGAGGAGCGCGGCTCTCTGCCGCCAACTCGATGGCCGTGCGGGTGCCGGTTGCTTTGTGGAGTTGTCAAAGATCGCGCCGGTCGCCTGGTCAGGCGGCCGATCTTTGGTCGGCGGTGATGATGGCGTGGCCGGCCGGGGTCAGGATGGCCGGGACTAGCTCGCCGGGGCGTCCGGGGCGGGCCGCGCGGACCAGGCCCAGGTGGGCCAGTGCGTGGGCCGCGAACTGGTCGCCGCAGGACAGGCCGTCGATGAAGAGGTCCGGTTCGCTGCTGCAGGACACCCGGCCGCGGCCGGCGCCGACTGCTCGGAGCATCGCCCGCATCCGGTGGTTGACCACGGGCTGCGCCGCCGCCGGTGCGCCGGTCTTCTCGTTCCCGTTCATGTCGGTCCCTCCCGCTCGTGGTTCGGCCTCGTCTACCCATGCGTCGAATCAGGGGGCGGGATTTCGACACCGGGCCCGGCCGGAGCGTCCCCTCATCGTCACCGCAGGCGGTCCAGCACCGGTCGAACCCCCGTCAACGGGCGTTCGGAGGCCGGCCGCGAACGGATGGGGATCAGAACGGCGGGTTGCCCACCGCCACCGGTTCCGGGGTCCAGGAACTGCTGCCCTCGCCGCCCGGCGCGCGGCTGGTCTTGGTCACCTTGGCGGTGGCGTACCGCAGGGACGGCCCGATCTCGTCGACCTCCAGCTCCGTCACGGTGCGCTTCTCGCCCTCCTTGGTGTCGTACGACCGCTGTCTCAGCCGGCCGTGGACGACGACGCGGGTGCCGCGAACGAGCGACTCCGCGACGTTTTCCGCGTACTGCCGCCACAGGCTGCAGCGCAGGAACATCGGGTCGCCGTCGCGCCAGGCGCCGGACTCGCGGTCGAACACCCGCGGGGTGCTCGCGACCGTGAAGTTCGCGACCGCCGAGCCGGCCGGGGTGAACCGCAGTTCGGGGTCGCCGGTCAGGTTGCCGATCACGGTGACCGTCGTTTCGCCTGCCATCGGTCTCTCCTTCTCCTCCGGGTGCGGGGTGCACCGCTCTCGCCGATGAGGAGAGCACGGGGGACCGACAATTCCGGGCCGGCGTGACGAGCTGCCGCCACCCGGCCGGGTGGGTTTCCTGGCGCCACGCCGACGGCGTTCGAGAAGGAGCTCGTGACGCTCACCCACCGCCCGTCGGACCTGGACGACCTGGTCGCGAGCGCGCTCGAAGAGGCCACGCGCTCGGCGCTGGAAAGCGACCACACGCTGGGCGGACGTGCGCGGGAGCAGACCGCGGCAGTGGCTGCGTCCGGGGCCGCGTGCGAGGACCAGGCGGGCCCTGCCCGCGCGCGGGAGGGCGGCCGGCCACGCCGCCGCGGATCTCACTCGGACGGGTGGTCTTGCGCGGGACGTCGCCCATGCGGGCGGACCCGTGCCGTCGGAAACGCGGCCCGGCTGGGCGCGCACGCGGTGGCCGCGCGTGCCCAGCGGGAATTGCCGATCGGCGGGGAGATGCCGGGCCCGGTGCGGCCGAGCGGGAGCCGCGCGAGTGGGCGGACGGCAGTGAGTGGCTGCACGGGCGGTCCGGATCGCTCGTCGGACCGCCGGGTCCTGGTCTAGTGGCCCTGCTGCGGGAACTGTCCCTGCTGGGGGTGCTGACCCTGCTGCGGGAGACCCTGGGGCTGGGAGGGGTGCTGCGGCTGCTGGAAACCCTGCGGCTGCTGGAAACCCTGCGGCTGCTGGAACCCCGCCTGCGGAGCGCCCTGCGGCTGCGACGGGTGCGGCGGGTACCCCGGTGCCGCCTGCTGCTGGGCCTGGCCCTGCTCCTCCTGCGCCTGCAGGCGGACGGCGTCCTCCTTCGGGATGCGGTTCTCGATCCCGCAGAACGTGCACTGCGCGGTGTACTTGACGCTGATCGGGAACAGCGGGATGAAGAACAGCGTGAACTTCGTGACCGCCTTGCGCACCGCGTGCGAAGCGGGGTTGCCGCACCGGCCGCACAAGAAGGTCGTCATCGCCAGCACGTAGATCCGTGTACGCCAGCCCCAGATCAGCATCGGTCTTCTCTCTTTCGGTCCTCTTGTTCGCCGCGCAGCCTCGCACACCATGGGTGCTCGCCGGGGCGGTTTTGCCGATCTGATCGGACCAAGACCCGGCAAACGGGACATTCGGCCCGTACCGCGGCGCCGAACGGCCCCGGGGCTAGGTTGGGATCATGCCGAGCAACTTCACCTTGAAGACGATGAATGCCGTGCACCGCGGCCTGATCAAGCTCACCGGTGGGCGGGTGGGGTGGCAGGTCGCCATGCCCGTCCTGGAACTGACCACGATCGGCCGCAAAAGCGGGCAGCCGCGGTCGGTGCTGCTGACTTCGCCGCACCAGGAGGGCGAAACGCTCGTCGTCGTCGCTTCGCGGGGTGGTGATGACACGCACCCCGCGTGGTTCCTCAACCTGCGCGACCACCCCGACGTCGAGGTCTCGCTGAAGGGCGGCCCGAAGCGGCCGATGCACGCCCGGATCGCCGACGCCGGGGAGCGCGCGCAGCTGTGGCCGAAGATCGCCGCCGAATTCAAGAACTACGCGCAGTACCAGACGAAGACCGAGCGCGAGATCCCGCTCGTCTTCCTCGAACCGCGGTAGCTCACGGCCGCGCCGCCAGGTACGCCGGGTCGGCCGCGGGGATCGGCCGGTCCGGGACCCCGGCCAGCAGCCGGCTCATGGCGTGGAAGTACGGCGGCGCCGCGACCGTGCCGCCGAACGCGCCGTGACCGCAGGCGCCGAGGTGCACCGGTGGGCCCGGGCAGATCTCGCGCGGGTGCGGCCCGTCGGCGAAGACCATGGACGACACCGCGTAGTCGTCGACACCGCCGACGAACGCGACCGATTCGCTCAGCTGGGTCGTGCCCGTCTTGCCGATGTCGGGCCGGGTCCAGCCGGCCGCGCGGGCCGCTTCGGCGGACGTGCCGCTCGTGGTGTCCTTGCTCAGGCCCGCTTCCAGGGTGTTCGCGACGCCCGTCGGGATGACTTGTTCGCACGCCTGCTGACCGACCGGAACGGCGTTGCCGTTCCGGTCGGTCACCGACAGGATCGGGTTCGGCGGGCACCACACGCCGCCGCTCATCAGCGTCGCCGAGACGTTCGCCATTTCCAGCGGGCTGACCGGGCTGTTGCCGAGCGTGAACGACAGCAGGTTCCGGAAGTACTGCGACTGCGGCTCGCTGTACTGCGGGTTGCCCGACTTCGGGTCCGGCGTGCGGCCGGCGTCGTTGGTCGCGAGGGTGTTCCGCAGCCCGAGCTTGTCCGCCATGTCGAGCACGGCGGGCATCCCGACCTGGCTCTCGAGCCCGACGAACGCGACGTTCGGCGACGTCGCCAGCCCGTCGGCGAGGGTGATCGGATCCGCGTAGTGGCCGTCGTTGTGGACGGTGTAGCAGGCCGTGTGGCTGTCGGCGTCCGGCGGCGCGAAGCACTGGCCGTCCGGGTTGGGCAGCGGGGTGTTCAGCCCCGCCTTCCCGGTGACGAGCGCCGCCGCCGAGGTGAAGATCTTGAACGACGAACCCGCGCCGAACTCGTTGCTCGCGTCGGCGACGATGTCCGTCGACGTCTCGCCCCGGTCCGGGTCGGTGCCGTAGTCGCGGTTGGCGACCATGGCGAGCACCTGGTGCCCGCTTTGGCCCGGCTGGACGACGGCGAAGGTGTTGGCCACGCCGTCCTGGGTGGTCGGCACGTTCGCGTCGACGGCGTCCTTGGCCACCTGCGAGACGCGCGGGTCGAGGGTGGTCTTGATCGTGTACCCGCCGGTGGCCAGCCGGTCGGCGGTGAACCCGGCGTGCACCAGGTAGCTCTCCGCGTAGGCGCAGAAGAACCCGGCGTCCGGCGCCGCGCCCAGGCACGAGGCGGACGGCGTGACGGGCCCGTCCGGCAGCAGGCCGAGCGGGGCCGCCTTCGCTGTCGCCGCGTACGAGGCGGGGATGGAGCCGTTGGTGACCATGTCGTCGATGACGAGGTTGCGGCGCTGCAGCGCTTTGCCCGGGTGCGTGTACGGGTTGTAGACGCTGGGGTTGTTCACCATTCCGGCGAGCAGCGCCGCCTGTGGCACGGTCAGTTTGTCCGCTGTCGTCCCGAAATACGCTTTTGCCGCCGCGCCGACCCCGTACACCATTCCGCTGAATTCCACGACGTTCAGGTAATCGGCGAGAATGTCGTCCTTGCTCGTCGTGTCGTTGAGCTCGACGGCCATTTTCGCCTCCCGCAGCTTGCGGGCGAGCGAATCCTCGCGGTCGGCCTGCTGGGCCGCCGGGTCGGTCCGGTCGACGACGTTGATCAGGTAGTTCTTGACGTACTGCTGCGTGATCGTCGACGCGCCCTGCAGCGCGCCGCCGGCGCTGTCGTTGACCGCCGCGCGGAGCATGCTTTGCAGGTCGACGCCGCCTTCGGTGTAGAAGCGGCGGTCCTCGATCGCAATGATCGCGGCCTTCATCGTGGTCGCGATCCCGGCCGCCGTGGCCGGCAGGCGGTACTGCGCGTAGAGCGTCGCGATCGGGGTGCCGTCGCGGTCGGTGACCGTGGTGGTCAACGGCGGATCGGCCGCGGCGAGCTGCGCGGAAATGGCGTTCACGGAATCGCTGACCTGATTCGACAGCAGGCCCGCCCCGATGGCGGCGGGCGCCACCGTCCCGGCCACCAGAATTCCGGCGAGCACACACAACCCGGCAAAAGGGACCACGCCCCGGCGACGTTTCACGAATGCCAGATTAGGCATCGGGAGATGAAGCTTCCGTTCGGTGAGACGTGTGCCTCACCGGGCCAACCGGCCGAGCAGGGCCGAGGCGACCGAAATCGCCGCCACCGTCGCCACGGCCAGCACGGCGAAGTCCGTCCCGAGGTGGGCGGGTGTCCGATGAGCAGGCCGCGCAGCGCGTCGACCTGGTAGCTCAGCGGGTTGACGTGGCTGAGCACCTTCAGCCACGGCGGCATCAAGTCCACCGGGTACAGCGCGTTCGAGCCGAAGAACAGCGGCATCGTGATCGCCTGCCCGATGCCCATCAGCCGCTCCCGCGACAGCACGATCCCGGCGATCACGATGGACAGGCCGCAGAAGAACGCCGAGCCGAGCACGAGGGCGGCGGCCATGGCGAGCAGCTTCAGCGGGTTCGCGGTCAGCCCGACGCCGAGGACCGCGGCCAGTACCAGCACCATCAGCGCCTGGACGAGCGCGCGGACCCCGGCGGCGAACGCCTTCCCCGCGACGAGCGCCGCGCGTGGCGTCGGGGTCACCAGGAGCTTGGCGAGCACGCCCGCGTCGCGCTCCCAGATGATCTGGATGCCGTAGAAGATCGCGATGAACAACGCCGACCGGTGCAGCGCACCGCCGCGGGTTCGGTCATGGTTGCTCCTTCAGGATGCCCATGAGCTTCTCGAGCGCCGGCAACGCCTGTTCGATCACCGTGATGTCCTCTCCGGACAGTTGCGCGAGGGCGTCGGCGACGAGCCCGGTCCGGGCGCGGCGCCAGGCCGCCATCCGGTCGGCGGCCGCGGCGGTGATCTCCAGCCGGGCCGCGCGCCGGTCGGCGGGATCGGCCTCGCGGCGCAGCAACCCGGCGTCGGCGAGCTGGTTCACCAGCGTGCTGACCGAGTTGTTCGCCAGGTGCAGTTCGCGTGCGGCCGCGGCGACGCCGATGCCGGGGTGGTCGGCCACCACGCGCAGGAGGTCGACCTGGGCGCCGGGCAGCGGGGGCCCGGCACGCCGGCGCGGATCCGGCGGCGCACCACCCGGCGGATCCCCTGGACGGCGCCCAGCAGCCGGTCGGCGAGGTCGGTCATGGACTCCATGTAACTCTGACTCAGATATTAGCAATGCTCAATGTCTGGTGGCCGGGTCGGGCGAACCGCGTGAGGCGAGGGATACCGCTGATCGGCTGAACTGCTTCACCGATGACCGTTCGGCGGCGGCCCGGTGCCGTTCGCCGCGTAGTCGCCCGGTTCCGCTGCGGAACTCCCGGCGCGGGCGCATGCTGTCCTCTCCGACCCCGCGACCCCGCGTCTGACGTCCACAGTGGACACTGCCAGTGCGCCCGGTCCGGCCGTCTTCCGAGATGAGAATAGGAACGTTCGTCGTGACCCTGCTGGACAGCAAGCTCGTCCGGTGCTGGACCTCCCGCCCGCACCTGCAGTCCCTCTACACCCTCGCCGCGGCCGCCCCGCGGATGCGTGCCGCGCTCGGTCTCACGCCCACCGGCGGCGGCACGGTCGACTTCCAGGTGGACGGGGACGCGCTGGCCCGCACCCGAGCGGAGGTGATCGCCGCCACGTCGGCGCGGCTGCCGGTGCACCCGCTGGTGACGCAGGACCTCCACGGCCGCTCGACGGTCCGGTGCTGGCGCCGCAACCACGACCTGCGCGTGCTGACCGGCGATCTGGTGGACGTCGCGAACCGGCTCGCCAGGGCGGGCTACGGCGGCTGCCTGCGGTTCGCGACCGTCGAGTTCGCCGAGCCGGCCGGGCGCCGCGAAGCGAAGCTCGCGCTGGTGTACCTGTTCGATCGCGGCACGTTCCACACCGCGGCGCCGGGAAGCCGGCCGCTCGACCGGGCGCTGGAGCTGCGCGCCCGGGCCGCGTTGCACGGCGCGCTGCCGATGGAACCGGTCGCCGAGCGGCGGTTCGTGCTCTGACCGGCGCGCTGAAAATCCGCTGATTGGCGCAGCCCGGGTGTTCTGCGAGGATGCTGCTCTCGTCCGATCGAAGGAGATGGCCGTGGCTTCTCGTCTCAACCCCTACCTGAGCTTCCGCGACGACGCGCGGCAGGCCATGGAGTTCTACAAGGGCGTCTTCGGCGGCACACTCACCCTCAACACGTTCGGGGAATTCGGTTCGCCCGAAGGGGCGGACGCGGACAAGGTCATGCACGCCCAGCTGGAGGCCGAGAACGGCTTCACGCTGATGGCGTCGGACACCCCGGCCGGGATGGAGCACAACCCCGGCACGAACATCTCGGTGAGCCTCAGCGGGGACGACGCCGACGACCTGCACGGCTACTGGGAAAAGCTGAGCGACGGCGGCACCGTGACGGTTCCGTTCGAAAAGCAGATGTGGGGCGACGAATTCGGCGCCTGCGTCGACAAGTTCGGCATCCCCTGGATGGTCAACGTCGTGCACGGCTAGCCACGAGCCGTTGCAGCCGGTGCCCTCGTCGGTGACGATGGAGGCACCGGCGTGGCGTGGCGCCGGGCCGAAGGAGGCCCGATGGCGGGTTTTCCCTGGACGTGTGCGCAGTGCGGCGCGGTCAACGACCCCGCGGCCCGGCGCTGCGGCACCTGCGCGGGGCTGGCCCCGGGCCGGGCTCGCGCGCGGGCGCTGTGGGTGCTGCTGACCCTGATGGTGGTGGCCGGCGTCGCGGTGGGCGGGGTCCTGCTGTTCACCCGGGACTCGCCGTCGCCGTCGGCGTCGGGCCCGTTCCCGCAGTACACGACGCCCGAGTTGCCGACCACCAAGACCGTGGTCACGACGGCGAACGGCGCCGTCCCGCCCAGCACACCGACGACGAGCACGTCGACGAGCACCTCGACGGGCAAGCCGTGCCCGGGGGACGCCGCGCGCTACCTGCCCGGCGGCGCGGGGACGGCGCTGCTCGTGGCGCAGACCGCGAAGTCGCTCGTCACGATCTGCCGGATCCCCGACGGCCGCATCTTCTACGACGGCCAGGCCCGCGGGCAAGCGGCCTCCGACGACACCCACATCATGTTGCCGGCCCAGGCCGCGGGCGACGGCTTCGTCGCGGTGAACGGCGACTACCGCTACCAGGTCGGCGGCGGCCGGCTGGTGGTGTCGGCCGGGTCCGAGGTGCTCGTGGACGAAGAGCTGACCACGGTCGGCTGAGACAGCAGGCGCCCCCACCCAGGATGTGGGACCGGCGGCGGTCCGCCGCCGGGGTCCGCATGCTGGAGCCATGGCTTCACCGCTCGGCAACCCGACCCTGGCGTCCCTGACCGGCCCGCACGCCGGCTTCGCGGAACGACGGGGGCGCGTGCTGCGCTACCCGGAGGACGTCGCGCCGTTCCTGGCGCTGCCCGACGACCCCGGCGAGCAGGACTGGCTGGACGTCGCCGGGCTCGCCGGGCCGGGGGCGGTCGTCGTGCTCGCCGCCCCCGCCGCGCGGCCGCCGTCCGGGTGGGAGGTGCTCGACGAGATCCCCGGCGTGCAGCTGGTCGACGAAGGCGTCGCGGCGGCGCCGGAGCCGGAGGCCGTGCGGCTCGGCTCCGCGGACGTGCCGGAGATGCTGGACCTCGTCGAGCGGACGCGGCCGGGCCCGTTCCGGAAGCGGACCGTCGAGCTCGGCACCTACCTCGGCATCCGGCGGGGCGGCGCACTGGTCGCGATGGCCGGCGAGCGGCTGCACCCGCCGGGGTACACCGAGATCAGCGCGGTCTGCACGGACCCGGCGTACCGGGGGCAGGGCCTCGCGACGCGGCTGGTGCTCGCGGTGGCCGCGGGGATCCGCGAGCGCGGCGAGACCCCGATCATGCACGCGGCGGCGGAGAACACCTCCGCGATCCGCCTCTACCTCTCCCTGGGCTTCGCCCTGCGGCGCCGGCCGGACTTCGTGGCGGTCCGGGTGCCGCTCGCGGTCTAGGCACCGGCCGGCGCGCAGATCCGGTCGCAGAGCCCGAGCAGCTCCGGCCAGCTCGGCGGAGACCGGCGTGTCCGAACCGGACTCGTCGGCCGGCCGCCGCGGCCCGAGCGCAGCGGACGTCTCAGCCGGGGACCCACATCGTGACGCGGGTGCCGCGGCCCGGCTGCGAGTCCACCGTGCCGTGCCCGCCGACCTCGGCCAGCCGCGCCACGATGGATTGGCTGATCCCGAAGCCCGGTGGCCGGTCGCGGACGTCGAAGCCCTGGCCCTGGTCCCGGGCCACCACCGCGATCCCGCCGTCGCGCTCCTCCACGCGCAGCACGACCTGCTTGGTCCCCGAGTGCTTCACGGTGTTGCGCAAGGCTTCCCGGACCGCTTCGACCAACGCGGTGCGCCGGTCCCGGGAAACCTGGTTCTCGTCGGCGAAGTCCGCGGCGACGAGCTGGGTGCGCAGGCCGTCGCGCGTCAGCTCGGTGGCGACGTCGGCGAGTTCGACCGCGAAACTCCGGGTCGGCCCGCTCGGCACCGGCTCGGTGATCCGGCGGCGCAGCTCGGCCGCTTCCGCCTTGGCGACCGAACGCAGCTCCGACAGCCGCGCGGCGGCCTGGGCGTCGTCCCCCGGCGCCGAAATGGCCAGCGCTTCGAGCGTCTGCAGCACGCTGTCGTGCATGATGCGCCGGGTCCGGCGGCGTTCGGCTTCGCGCCCGCGCCGCAGCCCGATGTCCACCGCGAACCGCGTGCCGACGCCGAGCAGGATCAGGATCGCCACGGCGAGCACGATCGCCACCGCCAGCGCCACCAGGCAGCCGATCGACCGCGTGAGGGCGAGCTGGTTGCCCAGTGGCACGCCGCCGGCCAGGGTCAGTGCCGCCCGGAGCGGGACCGCCGCCGCGAACAGCCACAGGGCCGCGGGCAGCCCGGACGTGCCCGCCCACATGGCGACCGCGCCGACGAGCCAGGTCCAGGAGACGTCGACGGCGAACGGCTGCACCGCGGCCGGCGCCGTCATGGCCACCACGAAGTTGAGCACGACGCCGACGGCCAGGTCGAGGCTGAGAGCGCGGCCGGTGACGCGGGCCCGCAGCCCGCCCGAGCGCAGCACCCAGACCGCCGCGACGGTGTTGGCGGCGACGGCGAACGCGGTGGCGCCCAGCACCGGCCCGAGCCCGAGCCCGCCGTTCGCGGCGGTGAACCCGATGAACACCTTGACGAACGCCGCGATCCGGTACGCCAGCGGGACCAGGACCCAGTAGCGCGAGGCCCGGGCGAGCGTCGCGTCCCCCACGGCGGTGAGGTCGCCGCTGTCGGGAAGGGGCTCGGCCGGCTCCGCGGGTGTGCCGCTGCGGACCAGCGTGCGGACGAAGGTGCGCGGCGGTGCGGCAGAGCCCGCCTCGGGCATCGGTGGTCCCCATTCATCCGGCCGTCCGGGCGGCCTGAGCCTGGCAGCGCGGCGGGGGGATAGTCAACCGTCCCGGCGCGGAGCCAGCCCGCTGGAGCAAGGGGGGAAACCGGTTCGTGATCCGGTGATCGAGCGGTGCGGTGCGGCGGGCCGCCGGCGCGCCGCCGCGGTCAGTACGCGTGGAACATCGTGTCCTCGCCCGTGTACTCCGGCCAGCCCGGCGACCCCGTGGTGGCGAAGCGGTGCCAGGCGCCGTTCAGGTCGTCGGCCAGCTCCCGCGGCGGGTTCTCGCCGAGCAGGCCGCGCGGCCCGGACACCACGTCCAGCGCGTCGAACACGAACGGCAGTTCGAGCCCGTGGCACGCGCCCAGCCTGCCGTCGAGCAGGGGCGAGCCCCATTCGAACTCGTACCGGAACGTCCGGCCGGTGTGGTGCTCGGCGAGGTCGCGCACCCCGTCCCGGAAGACCAGGTCGGTCAGGGCTTCGACGAGGACCTCGCCCGCCGTCCGGCCGGAGCCGAGGCCGTAGGCGGTCAGCACGCCGGCCGGGTCGGGGTGCGACACCGCCAGCGACGCCACGGCCTGGTCGTCGGTGACCGCTTCGAGTGCGCCGGTGGGCACGAGGTAGAGCCGCATCTCTTCGCTGCAGCTGCCGGCGATCAGGTCGACGTCGCGCCCGGCGCCCGCCCGGATCGCCTTGCCCGGGTGCTGCGGCAGCACGTCGTCGCCGACCACCGGCAGGAACGGGCTCAGCCCGTACCCGCGGTCGTACCCCAGCGCGTCGCGCAGATCGGGCGCGCCGCCCGGCCGCAGGACGGCGTCCTGCGCGTCGAGCAGCTGCTCGGTCGACACCTTCCGGAGTGCCTCCGCGGTCGGTTCCGCCTTCAGCTCGTCGGCGACCACCTTGGCCAGCCGTCGCGCCTGGACGCCGTCGCGGACCATGTCCGGGTGTCCGCTTTGGACGATGGCGCGGTGGAAGAGCCCCGGCGACAGCGGCGATCCGAGCAGGCAGGCGACGCTGACCGCGCCGGAAGCCGCGCCGAAGAGGGTGACGTTGGCGGGGTCGCCGCCGAACGCGGCGATGTTTTCCTGGACCCAGTGCAGGGCCGCGAGCTGGTCGCGCAGCCCGAGGTTGGTCGCGCCGCCGTCGAGGGGGAGGAACCCGTCGATGCCCAGCCGGTACTGCACGGTCACCAGTACCGCGCCGGCCCTGGCGAACGCGGTGCCGTCGTGGACCGCGGCGGACCCGGTGCCCCCGATGAACCCGCCGCCGTGCACGAACACCAGCACCGGCAGCGAAGCGGCGCCCGGCTGCGGGGTCCAGACGTCGACCGTGAGGTACTCCGGCCCCGGGCGCCAGCCGGTGCCGGTGAGCGGGGTCAGGTCGAGGCCGGGCACGTCGTGACGGCGCTGCGGCGCCGTCGGCCCGGGTCTCCGGGTGTCGCGGACGCCCTCCCACGGCTGGACCGGAACGGGCTCGGCGAAGCGCAGTTCGCCGTCGGGCGCGGCGGCGTAGGGGATGCCGCGGAAGAGCGCCACGCCGGCGGGGGTGACCTGACCGCGGACCGCGCCGGACGTGGTGGGGACGACGGGGTCGGTCATGCGGAGGGTCCCTTCGTGGACTTTCGGGGGAAGCGCCCGTCAGCCTAGGACCGCGGACGGGCCGCCGTCATGGGCGGATCGTCTCCGGCGTTGTCGCGGATGGATAACGGCGCCCGGCCCGCCGGTGCCGAGCGGGCGAAGACGCCGTGTATTCCGGCTGCCCCGCGGGCGGGGCGCCGTCGACGCCCCGCCCGCGGCTTCAGCCTTCGAGGAGGTCCTCGATGGTGATCGGGATGTGCCGGACCCGGATGCCGGTGGCGTTGTACACGGCGTTGGCGACCGCGGCCGCCATGCCGACCGTGCCGATTTCGCCGAGGCCCCGCGCGCCGACCGCGTTGTGCAGGGTGTCGGGGTACTCCACGAAGTGGACGTCGACCTCCGGGATGTCGGCGTTGACCGGCAGCAGGTAGCTCGCGAAGTCGCCGTTGGCGAGCCGGCCGTTCGCCTCGATCTCCAGGCCCTCGTGCAGCGCGGCCGACACGCCCCAGATCATGCCGCCCATGAGCTGGCTGCGGGCCGCCTTGTCGTTGATGATCCGGCCCGCGTCGAACACCCCGAGCATCCGGGACACGCGGGCCTCGCGCGTCCACTGGTGGACCCGGACCTCGCAGAACTGCGCGCCCCACGAGGCGAACGAGTGCTTGGTCATCTCCTCGCCGGGCGCCGAGGTGCCGGTCACCTCGAGCGATTCGCGTCCCACGGCCCGCAGCAGCTCGCCGAAGGTCATCGAGTCGCCGTCGGCGAAGACGCGGCCGTCGGCGTAGGTGACCTGGCGCCCGGCGAACGGCGCGCCGGGGTCGGCGGCGAGCGCGGTCAGTTCGTCGATCGCCTTGGTCGCGGCGAGCATGATCGCCGTGCCGGCGCTCGCCGTCGCCGTCGAGCCGCCGGACATGCCGCCCGGCGGGAGGGCCGAGTCGCCGAGGCGCGGGGTGATCCGGTCCGCCGGGATGTCCAGCGATTCGGCGCCCACCAGGGAGAGCACGGTCAGCAGGCCGGTGCCGGGGTCCGCGCCGCTGGTCGCGACGACGGCGGTTTCGTCCGCCCGCAGCGTGATGCCCACGGTGGCCGGGAACCGCAAGGCGGGGAACACCGCGGTGGCGACACCGGTGCCGACGAGCCAGTCGCCGTCGGTGCGCATGCCCGCCGGGCGGTGCGCCCAGCCGAAGCGGTCCGCGCCGATGCGGAAGCACTCGTCGAGGTGCTTGCTCGACCACTGCAGGTCGTGGCCGGGCGGGGCGGTCGAGTTGTTGCGGACGCGCAGCTCGATCGGGTCCATGCCCAGCTTCACGGCGAGTTCGTCGATCGCGCTCTCCAGCGCGAACGAGCCGGGGGCCTCGCCGGGGGCCCGCATGAACGTGGTCGGCGGGACGTTGAGCGGCACGATCCGCTGGGTGATCGAGAGGTTCTTGGTGGCGTACCACTCGCGCGAGGTGCCGTGCGACGTCGGTTCGACGAACGACCGGGCGGTGTCGGTGTGACACCACGAGTCGTGCCGCAGGGCGACCAGGGTGCCGTCCGGCTCGGCGCCGATCGTGAGCTTCTGGACCGTCGCGGCCCGGCCGGCCGTCGCGGTGAAGACCTGTTCGCGGGCGAGCGCCGCCTTCACCGGCCGGCCTAGGGCGCGGGCCGCCGCCGCGGCCAGGAACGCCGGCGTGGACGTCCGCCCCTTGCCGCCGAACGCGCCGCCGACGAACGGGTTGATCGCGTGGACGGTGTCCGGGGCCAGCTCGAACGCCATGGCCAGTTCCGCCGCCTGCATGTGGGACGCCTGGTTTCCGCTGTAGACGGTCAGCTCGCCGTCGTCCCACACCGCGACCGCGGAGTGCGGCTCCATCGCGGCGTGGTTCTGCGTCGCGGTCGTGTAGGTCGCTTCGACGACCACCGGGCTCGCGGCCAAGGCGGCGTCGAAGGATTCGACGCCTTCTTCGAGCACCTCGATTTCGGGGGGAGCGCCGTCCATGCCTGGTGGCGCCATTTCGGCCGTGTCCAGGTGCTCGGTGAGCGAGGTCCGGGCGGGCCGCTCTCGGTAGGCGACTTCGACGAGGGCCGCGGCGTCCCGGGCCTGCTCGAACGTCTCCGCGACGACGAAGCCGATCGGCTGACCGTAGTAGGTGACTTCCTTGTCCTGCAACGGAACCCACGTCTCGCCGAAGGGCGGCATGCTCGGCGTCTGCAGCGTCAGCGGGTCGAACGGCGTGTAGACCTCGAGCACGCCGGGTGCGCTCTTCGCCGCGGTGGCGTCCATGGCCTCGATCTCGCCGTGGGCGATCGTGCTGAGCACGACGTAGCCGTAGGCCATGCCGGTGAAGGTGTGGTCGGCGCCGTACTTGGCCTCGCCGGTGACCTTCAGCGGCGCGTCCAGCCGGGTGATCATCGGGAGCTCCCCTCGGTCAGTTCGAGCAGCGCTCGGATGATGGTCCGCTTCAGCAGCGGCACCTTGAACCCGTTCTCGGACAGCGGTCGCGCACCGTCGGCCGCCACGGCCGCGGCCTCTTCGAACGTGGCCTGGGTCGCCGGGGCGCCCCGCAGGGCCGCTTCGACGCCCGTCAGCCGCCACGGCACCGTCCCGACCCCGCCGGCCGCGATCCGGGCGTCGGCGACGATCCCGTCCCGGACGTCCAGTGCGACGGCGGCGGAGCACAGGGCGAACTCGTAGGACTGCCGGTCGCGCACCTTGACGTAGGTGGAGTTCGCGGCCCAGTCCAGCCGGGGCACGATCACCTCGGTGATCAGTTCACCGGGGCGCAGGTCGTTCTCCGCGGCGGGGGTGTCGCCGGGCAGCCGGTAGAAGCCGTCGAGCGCGACCTCGCGGGTGCCGGTCGCGTCCGCCAGCCGCAGGCGCGCGTCGAGCGCGACCAAGGCGACGGCGACGTCACTGGCGTGCGTCGCCACGCACGACTCGCTGGTGCCGAGGATCGCGTGCATCCGGTTCGCGCCGGTGATCGCGGAACAGCCGCTGCCGGGAACACGCTTGTTGCACGGCATGGCGACGTCGCGGAAGTACGAGCAGCGCGTGCGTTGCAGCAGGTTCCCGCCGATGCTGGCCATGTTCCGCAGCTGCTGGGACGCGCTCAGCAGCAGCGCGCGCGAGATCGCCGGGTAGACGCCGGGGTGCGCGGCGATCGCGCTCATCCGCTCCAGCGAGCCGAAGCGCAGCCCGTCGGTCGTGTCGATGCCGCGCAGCGGCACCTCGTTGATGTCCAGGACGTGCTGCGGCGTCATGACGTCGAGCTTCATGAGGTCGACCAGGGTGGTCCCGCCGGCGAGGTAGGTGCCGGGCGTGGCGACCGCCGCTTCGACGGTGGTGGGTGCGGTCAGCTCAAAGGGACGCATCGGCCCGCCTCGCCTGCTCGACGGCCTTGACGATGTTCGGGTAGGCCGCGCACCGGCAGAGGTTGCCGGACATGAACTCCCGCACGTCCTCGACGTCCTGCTCGACGGCCGCGACCGCCGACATGATCTGCCCGGCGGTGCAGAACCCGCACTGCAGGGCGTCCTGGTCGACGAACGCCTGCTGCACCGGGTGCAGCCCGTCCTCTGTGGACAGTCCTTCGACGGTGGTCACCGGCTGCTTGACGGTCGCGGCCAGGGTGAGGCACGACAGCACGGGCTTGCCGCCGACGTGCACGGTGCAGGCGCCGCACTGCCCGCGGTCGCAGCCCTTCTTGGGGCCGGTGACGGCGAGGCGCTCGCGCAGCGCGTCCAGGAGGGTCACGCCGGGATCGACGTCCAATTGTTCGGTTCTGCCGTTGACTTCGAGTGAGATGTCCAACTGGTCTCTTTCCGCGGAGCCGGGCGGGCAGCCCGACGGTGTGGTGGGGCGGTGTCAGGGGAGCGGATACTCATCCGCTTCACTCGGTCGCGAGGCTAGCGGATTACAATCCGCTTCGCAACGAAGTGCGCACGCTGGAGTTGCTCCAGCCCTCGGCTAGATTCACCAGGACGGCACGAGCACCGGGAGGGACGATGACGACGGGATCGGTCAGTCCCCGGCGCGCGGACACCCGGCGCAACCACGAGCGCATCCTCGTGGCGGCCGCGGCGTCGCTGGCCGAGACGGGCGAGGTCTCGTTCAACGCGATCGCGAAGCAGGCCGAGGTCGGCGTCGGCACCGTCTACCGGCACTTCCCGACGCCCGAGGCGCTGATCCTGGCGGTCTACCGGCGCGAGGTCCGGCAGATCGTGGAGATCGTGCCGGTGCTGCTGAAGAAGCACGCTCCGGAAGAAGCGTTCCGGGTGTGGGTGACCGACCACCTCGCGCACTACATGATGACGAAGAAGGGGCTGGCCGACGCCCTTCGCCGCGCGACGGCGTCCCGGGGCGAGCTGCCCGCGAACGCCTACGAGGCGCTCGTCGGTGCGATCTCGACGTTGCTGGAGGCGAACGTCGAGGCCGGGACCGTGCGGCCGGACCTCGGTCCGCTGGTGGTGCTGCGCGGCCTGGCGGGGTTGCTGCTGCTCGACCCGGACGGCGACTGGCGCAGCGAAGCGGCGAGCCTCGCCGACCTCATCTGGCACGGGATGGCCCGCTAGGCTTCGCCGTCGAGGTGGACGGTCACGGTGACCCGGCCCTTTTCGTCGCGGCGCGCCACCGCGTGGCCGGTGCGGCCGGCGTCGTCGAGGTCGAGGGTCAGCGGAGCGCCGTCGCCGGTGAAGTTGCGCCACCACGACTTCGCGTCGGGCAGCCGGACGCCGATCGTGACGACGTCACCCCTGCGCCGGTAGCCGACGGGGGTGCTGAAGGTGCGTCCCGACCGCCGGCCCGTGTAGGTGACCTGGGTCAGGTGGCGGCGGACCAGCCGTCCCCAGCGCGGGGACGTCCGGAGCGTGCCGACGCACGTGTTGACGCGGCGGACCGCGTTTTTCGGGAGCGGGCCTCGGTATCCCACGGCTGCCTCCTTCGGGGCTGCCGCCACGGTACCGGAAACCGGAGAAAGATGTTCCGGTTGCCTCAGCTGGACGTGGGGAAGGTGAACGCCGCCGTGGTGGCATTCGGGTGCGGCCAGCGGGTGGTGACGACCTTGGCGCGGGTGTAGAACCGGACGCCCGCGGGGCCGTGGATGGGGCTGTCGCCGATGAGGGAGTCCTTCCAGCCGCCGAAGGAGTAGTACGACATCGGAACCGGGATCGGCACGTTGACGCCGATCATGCCGACCTTCACCGCGCGCTGGAACTTGCGGGCCGCCTCCCCGCTGCCGGTGAAGATCGCGGTGCCGTTGCCGTACGGGTTGGCGTTGATGACGGCGATCGCTTCGTCGACCGTCTCGGCGCGGACGATCACCAGGACCGGGCCGAAGATCTCCTCGCGGTAGGCGTCCATCTCGGTGGTCACGCTGTCCAGCAGGGACGGCCCGACGAAGAAGCCCTCCTCGTAACCGTCGACCTTCAGATCGCGGCCGTCGACCACGACCTTCGCGCCCTGCTCCGCGCCGCGGGCGACGGAGTGCACCACGCGCTCGCGGGCGGCCTCGGTGACGACCGGTCCCATGTCGCTGGCCGGGTCGGTGCCGGGGCCCACCCGGATTTCGCGGGCCTTGCGTTCGAGGATCTCCACCAGTTCGTCGCCGGCCGGGCCGACCGCGACGCCGACCGAGATCGCCATGCACCGCTGCCCGGCCGAGCCGAACGCGGCGGCGGTGAGGTGGTCGGCGGCGTACTCCAGGTCGGCGTCGGGCAGGACGACCGCGTGGTTCTTCGCGCCGCCGAGGGCCTGGACGCGCTTGCCGGCGGCGGTGCCGCGCTCGTGCACGTACTTGGCGATCGGGGTCGAGCCGACGAACGACACCGCCGCGATGTCCGGGTGCCCGAGGATCGCGTCGACCGCCACCTTGTCGCCGTGCACGACGTTGAAGACGCCCTCGGGCAGCCCGGCCTCGGCGTACAGCCGTGCGACGAGGTTCGAGGCCGACGGGTCGCGTTCGCTGGGCTTGAGGACGAAGGTGTTGCCGGTCGCGATCGCGATCGGGTGCATCCACAGCGGCACCATGATCGGGAAGTTGAACGGCGTGATCCCGGCGACCACGCCCAACGGCGTGCGGAAGTCGTGCACGTCGACGTCACGGGAGACCTGGTCGGAGAAGCTGCCCTTGAGTGCGTCGGCGATGCCGCACGCGTACTCGACGACCTCGCGGCCGCGGACGATCTCGCCGCGGGCGTCTTCGATCACCTTCCCGTGTTCGCTCGAGATGATCCGGGCGAGCTCGTCCTCGTGCTGCACGAGCAGCTCGCGGAAGGCGAACATCACCTTGGTGCGCTGCGACAGCGAGGAGTCGCCCCACGACTCGAAGGCCTTGCTCGCGGCGGCGACCGCGGTGTCGACGTCCGACGGCTCGGCGAGGAGCACTTCGGCCTGCGGCCGCCCGGTGGCCGGGTCGTACACCGGCGCCGTGCGGGTCGAACCCGCCCGCGTGGGGGTGCCGTCGATCCAGTGTTCGATGGTGTTCACGGTGCTCCTACTTCGTAGTGGCGGTGGTGGTGCCCCTTCACAGCAGCCCCACCGCGGTGTCGACGGCCTTGGCGACGTCCCCGTCGTGCGGGTAGAGCAGCGAACGCCCGACCACCAGGCCCTGCACGGTCGGCTGGGTCAGTGCCCGCTGCCAGGCGGCGAAGGCCGCGTCCGGGTCCTTGACCTCGCCGCCGAGCAGCACGGCCGGCAGGGTCGAGGACGCGAGCACGCGCTCCATGTCGTCCACCACGGGGAGCTTGAGCCAGGTGTAGGCCGAGGACCGGCCGAGCCCGGCGGCGATCGTGATCGACTTGATGACGGCGTCGGGGGAGAGGTCGTTGTGGACGCGCCCGTCCACCCACGTCGACAGGAACGGCTCGACCAGCGCGATCAGCTTGCGGTCGGCCAGCTCGTCGACCGCCTTCGCGGTGTTCTCCAGGACGCTCGGCGTGGCCGGGTCGTCGAGGCAGATCCGGGTGAGCGCCTTGCCGCCGTCGAACCGCATCCGCTCGATCGCTTCCGCGTCGTAGCAGGCGAAGCGGTCGTCGATTTCGAAGCTCGATCCGGCCAGCCCGGTGCGGTTCATCGACCCGATCACCGTCTTGCCGTCCAGCACGCCGAGCAGCAGCAGGTCGTCGATGACGTCCGCGGTCGCCAGCACACCGGTGACGCCGGGGCGGTCCAGCGCGAGGCACAGCCGGTCCAGCAGTTCGCCCCGGTCGGCCATCGCCGAAGGGTGGCCGCCCACCGCGTTCGCGCCACGGGCGGGGTGGTCCGCGGCGATGATCATCACGCGGCCCTTGTCGTTGAAGAGCGACTCGGCCCGCACGCGGCTCGCGGCCGCCTCGGCGATCGCTTCCGGGTGGTGCACGCGTTTGGCCACGATGCGCCGCAGCACGTCGGTCACAGTTCGGCTCCCAGTTCGCGTAGTACCCGGTCGATCCGCCTTCGACGATTCCAGCGGCCGAAGACTTTGTCAAGACATATGGACAACAGGTCATCCTGGCTGGGCGTGGCGAGCGCGGTAGGCTCCGGGGATGAACAAGCCGGACGTCACCTTCCCGGCCTGGGACGCGGGCCGCGAGATCATCCTGGATCCGGGCAGTCCCGAGCCGCTGTACTTCCAGGTGTCCCGGCAGCTGCGCGCCGCGATCGAAGACGGCAGGCTGCCGGCGGGGGCACGGCTGGGCAACGAGGTCGACCTCGCCGCGAGCCTCCGCCTGTCGCGGCCGACGATCCGCCAGGCGATCCAGACGCTGGTCAACCAGGGCCTGCTCGTGCGACGGCGCGGGATCGGCACGCAGGTCGTGCGCACCAAGGTCGCCCGGCCGCTGCGGCTGAGCAGCCTGTTCGACGACCTAGCCGGGCTGGGCGGCAAGCCGGAGTCGGCGGTGCTGGTCAACCGCGTCGAAGACGCCGGCGCGGACGTCGCCGAGCTGCTTGAAGCACCCGGCTTGACGCATGTGCGACGGCTGAAGCGGCTCCGCTCGACCGACGGCGAGCCGCTCGCGCTGATGAACAACTACCTGCCGGACGGCGTCATCGACCCGGCCGATGACGAGCTGCGCGAGCGCGGGCTCTACCAGCTCCTGCGCTCGGCGGGGGTGCGGCTGCACGCCGCCGAGCAGAACATCGGCGCCCGGCTCGCGACCGAAGAGGACGCCGAACTGCTGCACGAAGAGCCGGGGGCGGCGTTGCTCACCATGCAGCGCACGACGTACGACGACACGGGCCGCGTGGTCGAGTACGGCTGGCACGTCTACCGCGCGTCCCGCTACACGTTCAACCTTTCGCTGACCAACGGCCCGTAGCGAGGCTCAGTGACCCGCGAGCGGGATGGTGCCCGTCAGGCAGCCGTCGCGCTCCGGGGGGAAGATCAGCCTGCTCACGTCGTCGATGATCAGGGCGTCTTCGCCGGCGTGGGGCCGGGGTGGGAGCAGCACGAACAGCACCTGCCGCTGCCGGCGGGCGGCCGCGAGCCAGGGCTGCGGGGGTTCGGTGAACTGGAATCCGACGGTGAGGCTGTGCCCGGCGGCGTGCACCGTCACCGCGGACGGGCCGTCGGCCAGTTCGACCTCGCAGCCCGCCGCCAGCGGCCAGAGGCCGTGCTCCCACTCCCACGTCGTCGGGGCGACCAGGCCCGCCCGGGCGAGGAGCCCGAGCAGCCGGCGGTGGTCGTCCTGGCGAGCCGGCTGCAGGAGCAGCACCGGGTAGGAGTACTCCTCTTCGTAGACCAGGATGTCGATCTGCCAGCGGGACGGCATCGCCGCGCCGGTCACGGCCGGGCCTGCCCGTCCCGGGGTTCGCCGCCGAGGCCCTGGCGCATCGTTCCGCGGCGGGCCGCCGCTTCCAGGGCCTCGGTCTCCTCCGGCGGGTCGGGCCGCAGCAGGCTGCCGGGGACCGCGTGCCCGGCGGCGCCGAGCTTGTTGGGCTTCTTCGGCACGGACGCTCCTTGGTAGCTCAGGGCCTTCCCGTCGAGCGGCTGGTGGATCTCGAGGTAGGTGCCGCCCGGGCTGCGGGTGATGATCCCGGTTTCGACGCCGTGTTCGAGCACCTCGCGGTCCGACCGCTGCAGGGCGAGGCAAATGCGGTAGGTGAGCAGGTACGCCACGGGCGGGGCGACCAGCAGCCCGATGCGCCCGGCCCAGGTGGTGGCGTTGAGCGAGATGTCGAACTCCAGCGCGATGATGTCGTTGAACGACGACAGCGTCAGGACGCCGTAGAAGGCGAGCGCCATCATGCCGATGCTCGTGCGCACCGGGACGTCGCGGGCGCGCTGGACGAGGTTGTGGTGGGCGGTGTCGCCGGACAGGCGGCGTTCGAGCCAGGGATAACCGATCAGCGCCACGAAGAGCACCGTCATGCCGACGACGCCGGCGAAGAACGGCTGCGGGATCGTGTGGTTGCCGGGGAACAGCTCCCACGGCGGGTAGACGCGCAGGAGGCCGTCGGCGAAACCCATGTACCAGTCCGGCTGGGAGCCCGCGGAGACCTTCGACGGGTCGTAGGGGCCGAACTTCCACACCGGGTTGATCTGGAACAGCCCGGACATCAGCGCGAGGATGCCGGTGACGAGCGCGAAGAACGCGCCGCCCTTCAACGCGAACACCGGCAGGATCCGGACGCCGACGACGTTGGTCTCCTTCCGCCCGACGCCGGGGAACTGGGTGTGCTTCTGGTACCAGACCAGGGCGAGGTGCACGCCGACGAGGGCGAGCATGACCCCGGGGATCAGCAGGATGTGGATGGTGTAGAGCCGGGGGATGATGACGTCGCCGGGGAATTCGCCGCCGAACAGCGCCCAGTGCAGCCACGTCCCGATCACCGGCAGGGACAGCACGATCCCGGACAGCGTGGCGCGGATGCCGGTGCCCGAGAGCAGGTCGTCGGGCAGGGAGTAGCCGAAGAACCCTTCGAACATGCCCAGGATCAGCAGCAGCGCACCGATCACCCAGTTCGCTTCGCGGGGACGGCGGAAGGCTCCGGTGAAGAAGATCCGGAGCATGTGCACCATCATGGCGGCGACGAAGATCAGTGCCGCCCAGTGGTGCAGCTGCCGCATGAAGAGCCCGCCGCGGACCTCGAACGACAGGTCGAGCGTCGTCGCGAACGCCCGCGACATCGGCACGCCGCGCAGGTCCGCGTACGCGCCTTGGTAGGTGACCTCTTGCATCGACGGGTCGAAGAACAGCGTCAGGTACACCCCGCTCAGCAGCAGGACCAGGAAGCTGTAGAGCGCCACTTCGCCGAGCAGGAACGACCAGTGGGTGGGGAAGACCTTGTTGAACTGGTGACGCAGGCCGGCCGCCGCGCGCAGCCGCCGGTCGGCGGCGTCCGCGGCCGACCCCGCTGCACGGGTGGCGCGGCCCGGCCCGCGGGTGGGGGCGGGAACGTGGCTGGGGCTCATGGCCTTCTCCAGGGGAATCGGTGACCGTCAGCCGTGCGTACCCGGGCCCGTACCCGACAACCCCCCGGTTTCCCGGACATCCGGCAACTCGCCCACCGGCGTGGTCAGCCGGCCGTGCACGGCGATCCCCTGCGCCTTCGGAGTCCTCGACGGTGCGGTCGCGTCCCGGTCGCACGCCGGGGCGCAGGCCGCCCCGGCGAGCGCGAGGAACGCGGCGGCCACCGCCGCGAGCCGGCGCCGGCCGGTCACCGCCGGCGCCATCGCACCACCTTCCGGACCGCCGAATACGCCAGCCCCGCCGCCAGCACCCAGGGGCCCGCGACGATGACCGGGTCCACCAGGTGGTGCTTGACGTCCGCGCGCTTCTTCCCCACCCGCGAGGAAAAACCGTGCCGGGTGAACTCGCTCAGCACGCCGGTCTCGGTGATCGGGTTGTCCGGGCGGAGCGTGGCGAACGAGCGCAGGTGGCTTTCCCAGGCGTCCACCCGGTCGGCGGCCAGCAGGAGCAGCCAGTGCGCGGCCCGCCCTTCGCTGTACTTCCGGTAGGAGTACTTGCGCAGCGCACCGGAAAGGCCCTTCGGCGGGCACGAGGTCCCGAAGACCGGGGTCAGGAACGCGTGCTCGATCGAGCGTTCCCGCGGCCACTTCTCCGGCTGCCGTTCGGGGAATTCCCAGTGCGCGCCGGTCTTGTCCTCCTGCCACTGCAGCTTCGGCACCGACGGCCGGTCCTTCGGGTCCAGGTCCGCGCCCCAGCCCGGGATCCGCGCGCGCAGGCTGTCGCTCGATTCGGCGATCGGCGGCCGCTCCGACGTGTAGGTCATGGTCGTTCCTTCCTCAGCCGGCGTTCGGGACGATCAGCGGCTTGATGCAGCCGTCCAGCTTGGCGGAGAAGATGTGGTACCCCTCGGCGATGTGCTCGAGCGGGATGCGGTGGGTGACGATGTCGCTCGGCTTGAGGTAGCCGTTGCGGATGTGCTCGAACAGCCGCGGCCACTGCCGCTTCACGGGGCACTGGTTCATCCGCAGCGTGAGGCCCTTGTTGAGCGCGTCGCCGAACTTGACGGCGCTGAACATCGGGCCGTAGGCGCCCATCACCGAAACGGTGCCGCCCTTGCGCACGCCGTCGATGCACCAGTTGAGCGCCACCGGCGAGCCGCCCTGCAGCTTCAGCTTGGCCGAGGTGAAGTGCTGGGTGAGGTTGCCGTCGGCCTCCGCGCCCACCGCGTCGATCGCGACGTCGGCACCGAGGTGGCCGGTGAGCTTCTTCAGGTGCACGACGATGTCGTCGTGTTCGGTGAAGTTGCAGGTCTCGGCGTGGGCGAACGTGCGCGCCTTCTCCAGGCGGTTCTCCAGGTGGTCGATGACGATCACCCGGCCCGCGCCCATCAGCCACGCCGACTTCGCCGCGAACAGGCCCACCGGCCCGGCCCCGAAGACCACGACGACGTCGCCTTCGACGATCTCGCCGAGCTGGGCGCCGAAGTAGCCGGTGGCGAGCGCGTCGGTGAGCAGGACGGCGTCTTCGTCGTCCATCCAGTCGGGGATCAGCGTCGGCCCGACGTCGGCGAAGGGCACCCGGACGAACTCGGCCTGCCCGCCGTCGTAGCCGCCGCAGGTGTGGGAGTAGCCGTAGATGCCGCCGACGGCGGTGGCGTTCGGGTTCACGTTGTGGCAGTTCGAGTACAACCCTCGGGCACAGAACCAGCAGGTGCCGCAGAAGACGTTGAAGGGCACCATGACGCGGTCGCCACGCTTCAGGTTCTGCACCCCCGAACCGACTTCCTCGACGACGCCGATGAACTCGTGCCCGAACGTCATGCCGACGCGCGTGTCGGGCATCATCCCGTGGTACAGGTGCAGGTCCGAACCGCAGATCGCGGCCAGCGTCACCCGCACGATCGCGTCCCCGGGGTGTTCGATCGCGGGGACGTCCTTCTCTTCGACACGGATCTTGTACGGCCCGCGGTACACCATCGCACGCACAGCGCCTCCTTCCGACGGGTCGTCGGCATACCCGGGCCCACCGCGGCTAACCCTCGGCGAACTCCGTGATCAACGCCGACGTCGAGCCGCCGGAGCGGGCCGGGAAGGTGTGTGCGCCGGGCACGGTGACGAACGAGCCGTCCGGGGCGGCGCCGGCGAGGGAACGCGCCCAGTTCTCCGGGCTCAGCGTGTCGCGGCGGCCGCGCACGACCAGGACGGGACACCGCAGCAGCGGCATCGCCCGTTCCGGTGCGTCCCGCTGGGCCGAGCGGATCATCCGCAGCAGCCGCCGCGGCCCGGCGCGCAGGTAGTGCGGGACGGTGCCGGGCAGCGCCGAGGGCGACTCGTGGACCAGGTCGGCCAGGAAGGCCGCGGACAGGGGGCCGAGGCGGCGCAGCGCGGGCGGAAACGTCGGCCCGGCCAGGACCAGCGCCTGGACGAGGTCCGGTCGCCGCACCGCGACGGCGATGGCGACCTGCGCGGCCGTCGAGTGTCCGAACAGGACAGACGGCCGGTCCAGCCAGGCGGTGACGGTACCGGCGATCGCTTCGATCTCCGGCTCGCACGCGAGCGGACCCGGCCCGCCGAAGCCGGGGACGTCGAGCAGGTGGCTCCGGGTGGCCGCGGCGCACCCGTGCAGCGTGTCCACGAGGTAGCCGGGCGCGCCGAGGCCCGGCAGCAGCACGACGGGCGGGCGACCCGGGCGTTCGATGCCGGCGGAAAGCGCTCGCACGCGGCCGGACGTGGTCAGGATAGCCATGCGACGGGATACCCGGCGCCGGAGGGCCTACGCCACGACCGTCCGGCGCAGGGCCAGGACGACCGTGTCGTCGGCGTGCAGGACGACGTCGTGCATCCGGGTCACCAGCTCCCGGGGCAGGCCCGCGGCCGGCCGGGAGCGGTGGATCGCGGCCAGCGCCAGGAGCCGGGCCTGGCCTTCGCCGATGTCCTTGCGGCTTTCCACCAGGCCGTCGGTGTAGAGCAGCACCGTGTCGCCCGGGCCGAGGACCACCTCGACGAGCTCGCGGCTGCCCGGATCGGGGAAGCCGACCCCGCGGCCGGGCACCGGGGCGGGCAGCAGCCGCGCCGGCCCGGCCGCGGTGACGAGCACGGGCTCCGGGTGGCCGCCGTTGGCGAAGCGGGTGCGGCCGGTCGCCGGGTCGACGCGGGCGAGCAGGACCGTGGCCATCAGCCCGGGCTCGATCGCGGCCAGGGTGAGCGAGGCCCGGGCGATCAGGTCCGGGAACGGGTGCCCCTCCAGAGCCAGGGTGCGGATCGCGTGGGTGACGGTGAGGGCGTGCCGGGTCGAGGTGACGCCGTGGCCGACCGCGTCGACCAGGGTCACGTGGACCTGCCCGTCGGGCAGGACGAACCAGTCGTAGAGGTCCCCGCCGGTCGGGGAGTCCTGGTCGGTCGGGGAGTAGTGGACGGCCAGCTCCAGGCCCGGCACGGCGGGCGGCCGCGGGCGCAGCGCGTCCTCCAGCTCGCGGAAGATGGCCGCGTGCGCGCGGCGGAGCTGTTCGTCCCGCTGTTCGAGCTCGACGTACATCGCCAGCACGCCGCTGTTGGTTTCGGCGAGCTCGTGCTTCACGTCCCGCTGTTCCTGGGCGAGGGTGTCGGCGCGGGCGATCAGCGCGAGCATCTCTTCGCGCGTGGCCCGGTCGTCGTCGGGGTCCGCCGGGGAGGCGGGCCTGCCGCCGGCGAGGTGCCAGGTGAGGGTCTCGCCGTCGCCCCGCTCGGGCAGCAGCGGCAGGGCGTCGCGGCTGCCCTGGCTCACGGCGTGGTCCAGCCGCACGGTGACGGCGAGCCGCCGGTCCGAAGCCGCCGTCGCCACGTCGACGGTTTCGCCGGCGGTCAGGGCGGGCTCGGCGAGCAGGGTCACGGCGAGCACCAGCCGCCCGCGGTCGTCGGCGGGCACGCCGGCCTCGACGCAGGCCGTGCGCAGCCGCCGCCGGATCCGGGCCAGGTCGGGGCGCATCAGGCGGACCGGTCCGCGCGCAGGGCGAGCATGGCGGCGTCGTCGCGCGCGTTCCGGTGCCGGTGGGCGAGGTCCGCGGCGAGCAGCAGCAGGTCCGGGGCCCGGCCGGGGACCCGCCAGCCGGTGCCGACGCCGTCGGTGTGCAGGACCACCACGTCGTCGTCGGCCAGCGCCAGGTGCCGGACCGGCGCCGCCGGGAGCGTGAACCCGACGATGCCGGGGGTGCTGAGCAGCAGCCGGGACGGACCGTCGCCGACGCTCGCGCCGCTGACGTTGCCGACGCCGCAGAACTCGAGCCGCCGCGGCGCGATCCGCACGAGCGCGACCGCGGCCCCGCGGGTCGTGCGCAGCGCCCGGTGCATGTTCGTGAGCTGGTGGGACAGCGGGCGGTCCGGGTTCTCGGTGAACACGCGCAGCGCGGCGTCCGCGGCTTCGGCGGCGTCGGGTCCGTGCCCGAGCCCGTCGGCGACGACGGCGGTCCGGCTGCCGGTGACGTCGGCCAGCGCGACGGCGTCACCGCAGTGCTCCTCGCCGTCGCGGGCCAGGCGGAAGTGCCCGATCGCGCGGCGGGACGGGGGCGCGGCGGGGTCGAGCAGGCGGGCGGCGGCGAGCGTCCCGGCCGTGGGCGAGGACGTGATCCGGAATTCGGTCGCCATCCGCTTCACCGCGCCGAGGCCGGTGCCGAGGGTGGCGGTGGTCGTGTTGCCGTCGAGCAGCCAGTGGTCGAGGTCGGCCATGCCGGGGCCGTCGTCGGCGGCCAGCACGTCGACCCCGCGGCCGGTGAGCGACCGCTGCACGAACACCGAACCGCCGCCGGTGTGCTTGTCGATGTTGCCGGCGAGTTCGGCCGCCACCACCGCGGCGCGGTCGGCCAGCACGTCCGCCAGCCCGGCGTCGTGCGCGGTCCGCCGCGCGACGCGGGCGGCGGCGTACCCGGCGCTGGGGTGGTCGACGCGGATCTGGTGCGTGCCGCCGGCGGTGATCGCGGTCATGGCTTCCAGCGCACGACCGTGACGGTGGTGCCACGACCGGGCTCGGTGTCGAGGTGGAAGTCGTCGACCAGCCGGCGGGTGCCGCCGAGGCCGTGCCCGAGCCCGGCGCCGGTGCTGAACCCGTCGGTCATCGCCTGGTCGACGTCGGGGATCCCGGGCCCCTCGTCGCGCACCCGGAGCCGGAGCCCGAGCCGCCCGGCCGGGTCCCGCACGGCCTCGACGGTCATGGTGCCGCCCCCGCCGTGGATGTAGGCGTTGCGGACGAGCTCGCTGGCGGCGGTGACGATCTTCGTCTGGTCGATGATCGAGAAGCCGGCGGCGACCGCGGCGGCCCGCACGGCGTGGCGGGCCGCGAGGAGGTCTCCTTCGACCCGGACGGGGTGCTCGCGGGAGGGGACGTCGTGCCCGTGGCCGGTCCGCTCGTCAGGAAGCATGAGGCGCCTCTTCGGCGGCCTCGCCGGGACGGCGCCAGCCCAGCAGTTCCATCGCCTGTTCCGCGTTGCGGGCGGTCCGGACGCCGGTGAGCTGGAGCCCGAGCTCGGTCAGGGTCAGTGCGACGGCCGGGCGCATCCCCGCCACGATCATCCGCGCGCCGAGCAGCCGCCCGGTGCCGGCCAGCTGCAGGAGCACGCGGGCGACGAACGAGTCGATGATCTCCAGCCGCGAGATGTCGATGATCACCCCGCGGATGCCTTCGTTCGCGATCCGCGTGGTCAGCTCGTCGGTGAGCGCGAGGGCGGTCTTGTCGTCCAGGTCGCTCGGCAACCCGCCGAGCAGGATGTCCCCGAGCCGCAGGATCGGGAGGCCGGCGTTCACCCGGTCACCGCGCCCGGGTGGGCGCTGTCGCCGAGCAGCTGCATCGCGGTCGCCAGCGCGTCGGCCAGCGAGCCCCGGGTGACGATGTGCGAGAGGTCGATGCCCAGCTGCGTGATGGTCTGGGCGATCGACGGGCGGATGCCGCTGATCACGCATTCCGCGCCCATCAGCCGGACGGCGCTGACGGTCTGCAGCAGGTGGTGCGCGACCGCGGTGTCGACGGTCGGGACGCCGGTGATGTCGATGATGGCCACCCGCGCCTCGTTCGCCTGGATCGCTTCCAGGAGGCTGTTCATCACGACCTGGGTGCGGGCGCTGTCGAGCGTGCCGATCAGGGGCACCGCGAGGACGTGGCGCCACAGCCGCACGACCGGCGTGGACAGCTCCAGCATCTGGCTGTGCTGCTCGCGGATGATGCGTTCGCGGCCGGCCGAGTAGACTTCGAAGGTCAGTACGCCCGCGCTGTCGAGCAGCTCGTTGACCAGCAGGGCCGCCCGGTAGCGCAAGGCGGAATCGTCGGTGTGCCGCTCGATCGCGCTCAGCATCGTGCGTTTGAGGGCGAGGATCGCCATGGCCGTGGCCGACGGCTGGGCGCCCGCCCGGGCCCGGCGCTCCGACAGCGACGTCAGCGCGTCCCGCACCGCGGGGTCCTGATCGACGATCCGGGACACCGGCAGCGTGCCGGTCAGCGCCTCCCGGAGGGCTACCAGCAGCTCGACGGCCTCGCGGCGCAGTTCCTGCCCGCTCCGGTCGCCGTCACGCGGTTCCTGCCCGGCCCAGTCGCGGGCCAGCGCGGACCGGTCCTCTTCCAGCATGCGCGCCAAGACCGTGCGGACCTGGCTGTCGTCCGTGCCCAGCACCGACTCCTCCTCCGGTGTTCGGGCGCGCTCTGCTGTACGCCGACCTAAGTATTGCTATATAACAACAATTATGTCAGTGATGCAACTCGGGGGGTTGCCCGGCCGCCTCGGCCAGGGTCTGGTACTCGGCCAGTCCCGCGGCCAGTGCGCTCCGGCCCGCCGGGCTCATCTTCGCCAGCAGCGCCTCGACGCGGTCCCGGCGTCGCGCCCGCAGATCCTGCAGGTAGGCGCGGCCGCGGTCGGACAGGCGCAGGGTCAGCTCCCGCCGGCTGCGCGCGCTGGGCAGGCGTTCGAGGAAGCCGACCGCCTCGAGCCGGTCGCACAGCCTGCTGACCAGCGGCGGGGTCGAGCCCAGCCGCTCGGCCAGCTCCCGCAGGTTGACCCCGTCGTGGCGATCCAGCGCGACGACCGCGCGCAGCTGCGACACCGAAAGCGGGCGCGGCGACACGTCCCGCTCGCCCTCCACCACCGACTCGAAGAGGCGGGCGAGGCTCGACACGGCAGCCGTCCCGTCCGGGCCGGGCTGCTCGCGGGATCGATCCACGGCGTCCACTGTGGCATCCCTATGCTGAACCGGCAGCACAGCTCACGCGACTCGCCGTAGACCGGCCCGCCGGAGCGGCGCAGACTCGACAGAACCGACCGCGGCGCCGACGCGCGCGGACCCGTGAGCAGGAGGCAGGCGTTGGACAGATCCCTGGCGGTGGAGCGTCTCCTGCGTGACGTACCGCCGCACGACCTGCCCGGGGCGCTGCGCTCGGGCCTGGGCGAGCACTTCGGTGCCCAAGCGGTCGAGCTGCTGATGGCCGACTACGCCCTGACCGAGCTGTGCCAGGTGGGCGAGCAGCCCTACACGGCGGAGCCGATCCCGGTCGACGGCACGACCCCGGGCGCGGCGTTCCTCGCGCAGGCGGCCACGTTCTCCCGCGACGGCGACCGCGTCACCGGCTACCTGCCGGTGAGCGTCCGCGGCGACCGGCTCGGCGTCCTGGCCGTCACCCTGCCCCGCGAGCCCGAACCGCCGGTGTGGGCCGAGCTCGAGCGGTTCGCCGAAGCGCTGGGCCACGAGCTGTTCGTCGCCGACCGCGACACCGACCTCTACATCCAGGCCCGGCGGTCTTCGCGGCTGACGCTCGCCGCGGAAATGCAGTGGCAGCTGCTGCCCGGGCGCGCCTGCACCCGCGCCGAATTCGCGCTCGGCGGCCAGCTCGAGCCCGCCTACGCCATCTACGGCGACTGCTTCGACTGGTCGGCTTCGGCCCGGAAGCTCGCCGTCACGCTGATCAACGGCATGGGCGAAGGCAGCGAAGCGGCCCTGCTGACCAACCTCGCGATCAACGCGCTGCGCAACGCCCGGCGCGCCGGGATCCCGCTCGACGCGCAAGCCGAGCTCGCCGACCAAGCGGTCTACGCGCACTACCGGGGGGCCGAACACGTGGCCGCGCTGCTGCTGGAGTTCGACCTCGGCACCGGCGCGGTGGCCGTGGTCGACGCCGGCTCGCCCCGGCTCTGGCGGCTGCGGGACGGCAAGGCCGAGCGGATCCTCTTCGACGAACAGCTCCCGCTCGGCACGTTCGACGGCACGATCTACAGCCTCGAAGGCTTCCAGGCGGCCGACGGCGACCGGTTCGTCTTCGTCAGCGACGGCGTCTACAACGCGCTCGGCCCGCACGGCGAGCTCTACGGTGACCGCGAGCTCGCGGAGGCGGTCACGGCGACCGCCGACCTGCCGGCGGCGCACGTGCCCGGCGCCGTGCTGCGCGAGCTCTCCACCCGCCGCCACGGCAAGCAGGCCGAGGACGACGCGATGGTCGTGTGCCTCGACTGGTTCGGCTCGACCCCGCTGTCCGGCACCGGCAGCGGGCCCTCGGTGACCGTGCGCCGCGCCGACCCGGTGCCGTAGCGTCGGACGCCGCTTTGCGCGGTGGGTCAGGCGGCGACCGAGGGTCGGTGCTCGCGCGGCGCCGTGCGGCCGGCGCCGGTGACGGCGGCGAGCACCGCGTCCGCGTCGAGGGCCGGGTCCCACAGCGCGCAGCCGACGACGTGGGCCAGCTTGCGTCGCCGGTGCTGCGGCGTGTCCGTGAGCGCGACGTCGGTCGGGCGGCCCTTCTTGACCGCGTGGACCGCCCGGGTCACCAGGATCGCCTCCTGGCGGGTGGTGCCGAGTTCGGCGGCCGCGGCGAAGATCCTCTCCGCCGCGGCACGGATCTGGTCGTTCATCGTTCGCCGCTCAGGCCTGGATCTCCTTGCGGTCCGACTGGGCGCCGCTGATCTCGATGCGCCGCGGCTTGGCCTTCTCGGCCACCGGGATGCGCAGCGTCAGCACGCCGGCTTCGTAGTCGGCGGCGATGTGCTCGGTGTCGAGGCTTTCGCCGAGGAACAGCTGGCGCGAGAAGACGCCGAGCGGCCGTTCGGAAACCTGCATTTCCACGTCGTTCCCGCCGGGGAGCGGGCGACGCTCGGCCTTGACCGTCAGGACGTTGCGCTCGATGTCGAGCTCGATCGCGTCCGGGGCGACGCCGGGCAGGTCGAAGCAGACCACGAACTCGTCGCCGGCGCGGTAGGCGTCCATCGGCATCGCGGCCGGCTTCGACCAGGTTCCAGCGGTGCCGAGGACCTGCTGGGTGAGGCGGTCCAGCTCACGGAACGGGTCGGTGCGCATCAACATCGTGTCCTCCTCCTTCTGGGCTTCGACGGTTCGTGTCAACACGCACTTCTGTTTTAACAAGTCATCCAAACGATGACAAGCCTAAAGTCATCATCAAGATGACAAATCGACGGCGTGTGAATCGCCCACCGCCGGGAACACGGGAGGAGAGATCCATCCCCGTCATCCGAGGAGCCACTGTGTCCGAGCAGCCCGCCCAGCAGCAGACCCCGCCCGGGACGACCGCCGCGATGACGCCCCGGCCCGACCACGGCGAGCACACCTACCGCGGCTCCGGCAAGCTGACCGGCAAGGCGGCGCTCATCACCGGCGCGGACAGCGGGATCGGCCGCGCGGTGGCGATCGCGTACGCGCGCGAAGGCGCCGACGTGCTGATTTCCTACCTGAACGAGCACGAGGACGCGGAAGAGACGCGGCGCTGGGTGGAGGAAGCCGGGCGCAAGGCCGTCGTCGTGCCCGGTGACGTCGCCGATCCGGCGCACTGCCGGGCCCTGGTCGCCCGCACGGTCGAAGAGTTCGGCCGGATCGACGTCCTGGTGAACAACGCCGCCTTCCAGATGAGCCACGAGACGCTCGAGGAGATCCCGGACGAGGAGTGGGACCGCACCCTCGCCATCAACCTGAGCGCGTTCTTCCACCTGGCCAAGGCGGCGGTGCCGCACATGAAGCCGGGGGCGTCGATCATCGGCAGCTCGTCGGTGAACTCCGACAGCCCGACCCCGCAGCTGCTGCCCTACGACGTGACGAAGGCGGGCATCGCCAACATGACCGCGGCGCTGGCGCAGATGCTGGGGCCGAAGGGCATCCGGGCCAACAGCGTCGCGCCGGGCCCCATCTGGACGCCGCTGATCCCGTCGACCATGCCGGAGGAGCAGGTGAAGTCCTTCGGTGAGCAGGTACCGCTGGGCCGCGCCGGCCAGCCGGCCGAGCTGGCGCCGGTGTACGTGCTGCTGGCCTCCGACGACGGCAGCTACGTGTCCGGGGCGCGCGTCGCGGTGACGGGCGGTGCACCGATCCTCTGAGCGACCAGGCAGGCCGGAAAGCCGCCGGAACCCGTCGGTTCCGGCGGCTTTCCGGTGCTCAGCCCCCGCGCTGGACGATCGTCGTGGTGAGGGTCGCGGCGATCAGGTCCAGGCCGCGGTCTTCCGCCTGCTTGCGCAGGTCGCTGCGGGTGATCACCTCACTCGCGCCCGCGGTCCGGTCCCCGGACGGTTCGACCACCAGCCGGCCGCCGGTCAGGACCAGCACCGCATCCGGCACGTCGGACTCCAGCAACCCGCGCAGGTCGTCGACGGTCACTTCGGCCATGGGTTTCCCTTCGCTCGGTGGTGCGGGCTGCGCCGCTCGAAGTGCAGGCAGACGGCGAGGTTGCCGACGACGCACCCGGCGAACAACCACGGCAGCGCCAGGAAGATCCCGGCGGCCAGCAGCGCCAGCGCGACGGCGTCCACGCCCAGGCACAGCACCAGCCGCACCCGGGTGCCCGTCGTTCGCAGCCCCCGCTCGATCCCGCGCAGCCGCCGCCGTTCCCACGCTCCGAGCGGCGGGCCGGGGTCAGCGGCCGCGGGGGTCGTCACTTTCGCCCTGTTCGTCGGGCTGGGTGGCGGCGGCCGCGAGCTCGGCCGGATCAGCGGAGTTGCCGGGGTGCCCGCGGGTCATGTGGCCTTCGGCGCGCATCCGTTCGACCATGTGCGGGTAGTGCAGCTCGAACGCGGGGCGTTCGGAGCGGATGCGGGGCAGCTCGAGGAAGTTGTGCCGGGGCGGCGGGCTGGTGGTGGCCCACTCGAGCGAATTGCCGAAGCCCCACGGGTCGTCGACGTCGATGGGGTCGCCGTAGCGGTAGCTCTTGAAGATGTTCCAGATGAACGGCAGCACCGAAAGCCCCAGCAGGAAGGCGCCGACGGTGGAGACCATGTGCATCCAGGTGAAGTTGTCGCTCGACAGGTAGTCGGCGTAGCGGCGGGGCATGCCCGCGTCCCCGAGCCAGTGCTGGATGAGGAACGTCGTGTGGAAGCCGATGAACGTCGTCCAGAAGTGCCACTTCGCCAGCCCTTCGTCGAGCATCCGGCCGGTGATCTTGGGGAACCAGAAGTAGATGCCGGCGAAGGTGGCGAAGACGATCGTGCCGAAGAGCACGTAGTGGAAGTGGGCGACGACGAAGTAGCTGTCGTGGACGTGGAAGTCCAGCGGCGGCGACGCGAGGATGATCCCGGTCAGGCCGCCGAGCAGGAAGGTGACGAGGAAGCCGACCGACCACAGCATCGGTGACTCGAACGTCAGCTGCCCCTTCCACATCGTGCCGATCCAGTTGAAGAACTTGATCCCGGTCGGCACCGCGATGAGGAACGTCATGATCGAGAAGAAGGGCAGCAGCACCGCGCCGGTGGCGAACATGTGGTGCGCCCACACCACCGCCGACAGCCCGGTGATCCCGATGGTCGCGAACACCATCAGCTTGTAGCCGAACAGCGGTTTCCGGCTGAACACCGGGATGATCTCGGTGACGATCCCGAAGTAGGGCAACGCGACCACGTAGACCTCGGGATGGCCGAAGAACCAGAACAGGTGCTGCCACAGGATCGCGCCGCCGTTTTCCGGGTCGAAGACGTGCGCGCCGAGGTGCCGGTCGGCCAGGAGCGCGAACAGCGCCGCGGTGAGGATCGGGAACGCGAGCAGGATCAGGATCGAGGTGAACAGGATGTTCCAGGTGAAGATCGGCATCCGCCACATGAGCATCCCGGGACAGCGCAGGCACACCACGGTCGTGATCATGTTGACCGCGCCGAGGATGGTGCCGAGGCCGGTGACGATCAGCCCCGAGATCCACAGGTCCCCGCCGACGCCGGGACTGTGGATGGCGTTGGACAGCGGCGTGTACGCGGTCCAGCCGAAGTCGGGCGGCCCGCCGGGCGTGGCGTAGGCGGAGAGGACGATCGTGCCGCCGAACAGGTACAGCCAGTAGGAGAACGCGTTGAGCCGGGGGAACGCCACGTCCGGCGAACCGATCTGCAGCGGCAGGACGAAGTTGGCGAACCCGAACAGGTTCGGCGTGGCGTAGAGCAGCAGCATGATCGTGCCGTGCATGGTGAACAGCTGGTTGTACTGCTCCGGCGACAGGAACTGCAGGCCGGGCCGGGCCAGCTCACCCCGCATCAGCAACGCGGTCAGCCCACCGATCAGGAAGAACCCGAACGACGTCGTCAGGTACAGCACGCCGATCGTCTTGTGATCGGTCGTGCGGATGGTCTTCAGGATCGTCGCGCCGCGCTGCCCCCGCCACACCGGCCGGTGGGGGATCGGAGCGGGGCGCACCGGAGTTGCGGTCATCGGACTCCCACCTGACGCTGCCGGACTGAGTCGCGCCGCGCGTACCCGCACCCGGGTACGGATACACGCGGCGAACGGGTGTTTTCCGGGCGCGTTCAGCCGCCCGGGTGCAGGACCGCGCGCAGGCAGCCGTCCTTCTTGTGCTTGAACAGGTCGTAGGCCCGCTGCCCCTCCTCCAGCGGCATGCGGTGGGTGGCCAGGTGCGCGACCGGCAGCTCCCCGCGGGACATCCGGTCGAGCAGCATCGGCACGTAGCGCTGGCCGTGCTGCTGGGCCCCGCGCACGGTGAGGCCCTTGTTGATGACCGCGCCGAGCGGGAACTTGTCGACGACGCCCGCGAAGACGCCGAGGACGAACACCGTGCCGCCCTTGCGGCAGGCGTAGATGGCCTCGCGGACCGCGTCCGGCCGGTCGGTCTCCAGCCGCAGCTGCTGCTTGACCTGGTCGTACGCGTGGTGCGCGCCGGCGCTGTGCGCCTCCATGCCGACGGCTTCGATGCAGACGTCCGGGCCGCGGCCGCCGGTGCGTTCCCGCAGCTCGGCACCCACGTCGGTGCTGGAGTAGTCGATCGGCTCGGAGCCGATGTGCTGCTCGGTCAGCCGCAGCCGGTAGGGGTAGCGGTCGATCGAGAACACCCGCTCCGCGCCGAGCAGCATGGCCGCCTTGGCCGCCATCTGGCCGACCGCGCCGCAGCCCCACACGGCGACGACGTCACCCGGCCGGACGCCGCCGAGGTCGGCGCCCATCCAGCCGGTCGGGGCCGAGTCGGAGGCGAACAACGCGCTGTCGTCGTCGAGCCCCTCGGGCACCGGGAAGGCGCCGTAGTCGGCGAACGGGACCCGGACGTACTCGGCGTGGCTGCCGCGGAAGCCACCCATGGCGTGCGAGTAGCCGAAGACGGCGCCGGTTTCGTAGCCGAACAGCGCCGAGCCGATGCCCGGGTTGGTGTTGCTGTTGTCGCACAGCGACCACAGGTCGTGGGCGCAGTACCAGCAGCGGCCGCAGCCGATGAACGAGCAGACGACCACCCGGTCGCCCACCCGGTGCTTGCGGACCTGCGAGCCGACCTCGACGACCTCCCCGACGAACTCGTGGCCGAGCACGTCCCCGGCCTGCATCGCCGGGATGTACCCGCCGATGAGGTGCAGGTCCGAGCCGCAGGTCGTGGTCGCGGTGACCTTGAGGAGCACGTCCTGCTCGTTGCGGATCTCCGGGTCGGGCACCTGCCGCACCGAAAGCTCGTTGACGCCTTCCCAGCACAACGCCTTCACAACCGTCCCTCCCCGCCCGCGCGCCGGGTGGCCAGGCGGACGAGCATCCCGCCGGGCGTGGGCTTCCCGGTCGTCGGTGCGTCGGTGCGGAGCACTTCCCCCGTCTCGAGCACCGACTTGATGTCCCGCAGTGCGCTGCGCACCGGCTGCCGCGGGTCGCGCCCGGCCAGCCGCCGCGCGGCACCGCCCAGCCCGGAGGCCGGCGGCTGCAGCGGCTTGGCCGCCAGCTCCGTGCCGCGTCCACCGGGGGCCGGGCGCAGCCGCGTCTCGGCGTCCTCCGCGAGGGTCGCGAAGGCCTCCCGCAGCCGCGGGTCGTTTTCCACTTCGTCCGGGGGCAGGTTGACGGTCACGCCGAGCCAGCGGTCCGGTTCCGCGGACTTCCGCCGGGCCGCGACGGTGCCCGCCGCGAGCCCCGCCACGGCGAGTGCTCCGATCGGCCATTTCATGCCGGGTCCTCGATTCTCGTGGTGTCACGGTCCCGACCCGGCTTCCCGGATCGCCGCCGGACACACCCGGAACTCCGGCCGTTTGCCCGTCGGGCGGCGGGGTACCGGGAGGCATGACCCTCAGCGCGTCGAGCACGGTCTGGCAGGTGCGGCCGGTCGACGGCCTCCGGTACCGGGTGGAGTTCTGCTGCCGCGGCGGGCCCGCCGGCGCGTTCGACGTCGTGCTGACGCCGTGGCTGCGCGAGGTCGCCGGCCTGCCGCCGGTCGGGGACACCGAGCTCGTGCTGTGCGCGGCCGGCGTGCTCCTCGACAGCCTCCTGCCGCTCGGACCCGGCCTCCCGGCCGAGGTGGAGCTGGAAACCGCCGTCCGGGCGGATCCGGGGATGCTCGCCGAGCTGACGCGGCGGCTGGGCCTTCGTGAAGCCGAGCCGCAACCTCAGTGAGATCCGGATCGGCGCTTAGCGGTGATCCGGCCGGGTACGTCGTCCGGCGTAGCGCCGTCCACCGGCCGGACCACGCCTCAGCGCGGTCGGCCGCCGCCATCGCCGAAAGGAACGTCCATGTCCACCGCCACCAACACCCGCCCCAGAACGCCCGTGCAGGTCGCCGCCGCGGTCGTCGCGGCCGTCTTCCTGCTGGTCGGCGTGCTCGGGTTCATCCCGGGCGTCACCACCCACTACGACCAGCTGAGCTTCGCCGGTCACGACTCGATGGCCATGCTGCTGGGCCTGTTCATGGTCTCGATCCTGCACAACATCGTCCACCTGCTGTTCGGGATCGCCGGGCTCGTCTCGGCCCGCACCGCGCGCGGCGCGCGGTTGTTCCTCCTCGCCGGCGGGGCCGTCTACCTGGTCCTGTGGCTGTACGGGCTGATCATCGACCACGGCAGTGACGCGAACTTCGTGCCCGTCAACACCGCGGACGACTGGCTGCACCTCGTCCTGGGCGTCGGCATGATCGCCCTCGGCCTGCTGACCGCCCGTGCGGGCCGCACCGGTTCGGGGCCGCACGCCGCCCGGGGTCCCGGCCTCGGCTGACCCACCACGCACCGCGTGGTCACCAGGGACGTCGGCGGCTGCTGGTCATGGCCCGCCGACGTCCCACGCCGGTCAGCGGGTTTCGATGATCCGCTTGAACTCGGTGCAAGCGCGCTCGACCTTGCGCTGCGGATTCGCCAGCAGCGCCGCGACCGCCTCGCCGAGCTTCCCGCCCGGCAGCGAATACTCGAGGCTGACTTCCAGCTCGGTGCGCCCGTCGCCCTTGTCCTCGAAACGGACGACGCCGGAGTTCGTGACGTCGGGATCGGACTGCGCGACCGTGGTCCACGCCAGCCGGTGCGGCGGGGAGTCTTCGGTGATCCGCGCTTCCCACTCGACGGTCGAACCGGCCGGGCCCGCCACCTTCCAGCGCGTCCGCGTCCCGTCCCCGGTGACCGCCTCGACCGATTCGACGTCGGAGAAGATCTCCGGGAGCCGGGTCAGCGGCCGCCACCAGTCATAGCAGGCCTGGGCCGGTGCTCCGACCTCGAGGTGGTGCGTTGCCTTGTCCATGGGTGCCTCTCGTTCACGCGGCGGTAGCCGGGTCGCGGTGACCCGTCGCGTCCCGGCTACCCCGCGTGTCCGGGCTTACGCGTCGTGCTCCTTGGTGCGCAGCAGCACGGTGAGGGACCGACCGCCGACCACCAGCGTGCCCTGGCCCGGCACCGTGCGGGGCGTCGCCAGCTGGTCGCCGGCCACGCCGCCGACCAGGACGCCGCCGACGGACCGGTGGAACACCTCGCCCGTCGCCGAGTCGAGCACGATCGCCCACTCCGCGCCGTATTCGCCGTCGGGGACGGTCATCGTGATGTCGTCGTCGTGGGCGTTGAAGCAGAGCAGGAACGAGTCGTCCACCACCCGCTCGCCGCGGGCGTCGAGGTCGGGGATCGCCGTGCCGTTCAGGAAGACCATGATGCTGCGGCCGAAGCCGGCCTCCCAGTCCTGGTCGGTCATCTCGTCGCCGGCCGGGGTGAACCAGGCGATGTCCCGCAGCTCGTCGCCCCGGCGGATCGGCCGCCCGGCGAAGAACCGGCGACGGCGGAACACCGGGTGCTGGTGGCGGAGGTCGATGACGGCCGAGGTGAACTCGAACAGCTCGCGGTGGCGCTCCAGCAGCGACCAGTCCACCCAGGACAGCTCGTTGTCCTGGCAGTAGGCGTTGTTGTTGCCCTGCTGGGTGCGGCCGAGCTCGTCGCCGTGCAGGAGCATCGGCACGCCCTGGGACAGCAGCAGCGTCGCGATCAGGTTGCGGCGCTGGCGCGCCCGCAGGTCGAGGACCTTCTCGTCCTCGGTCGGGCCTTCCGCACCGCAGTTCCACGACCGGTTGTCGTCGGCGCCGTCGCGGCCGTCCTCACCGTTGGCTTCGTTGTGCTTTTCGTTGTAGGAGACCAGGTCGTTCAGGGTGAAGCCGTCGTGGGCGGTGACGAAGTTGATCGACGCGAACGGGCGGCGGCCGTCGTTCTGGTAGAGGTCCGAGGACCCGGTGATGCGGGAGGCGAACTCGCCCAGCGTCGCGGGCTCGCCGCGCCAGAAGTCGCGGACGGTGTCGCGGTAGGCCCCGTTCCACTCGGTCCACAGCGGCGGGAAGTTGCCGACCTGGTAGCCGCCGGGGCCGACGTCCCAGGGCTCGGCGATCAGCTTGACCTGGCTCACCACCGGGTCCTGCTGCACCAGGTCGAAGAACGTGGCCAGCCGGTCGACGTCGTAGAACTCGCGGGCGAGGGTGGCGGCGAGGTCGAACCGGAAGCCGTCGACGTGCATCTCGGTGACCCAGTACCGCAGCGAGTCCATGATGAGCTGCAGGGTGTGCGGCTGACGGACGTTCAGCGAGTTCCCGGTGCCGGTGTAGTCCATGTAGTACTGCGGGTCGTTCTCCACCAGCCGGTAATAGGCCTGGTTGTCGATGCCGCGCATGGACAGGGTCGGCCCGAGGTGGTTGCCCTCGGCGGTGTGGTTGTAGACGACGTCGAGGATGACCTCGATACCCGCTTCGTGCAGCGTCCGCACCATCGCCTTGAACTCGTGCACCTCGCTGCCCGGCGTCGCGGGCAGGATCGAGGCGGCGTATTCGTTGTGCGGCGCGAGGTAGGCGATGGTGTTGTAGCCCCAGTAGTTGGCGAGGCCGCGCTCGGTGAGCGCGTGGTCGTGCAGGAACTGGTGGACCGGCATCAGCTCGACGGCCGTGACCCCGAGGGTCTTGAGGTACTCGATCATCACCGGGTGCGCCAGCCCGGAGTACGTCCCCCGCAGCTCCTCCGGGATGTCCGGGTGGAGCTTGGTCAGCCCGCGGACGTGGGCCTCGTAGATGACGCTCTCGTTGTACGGCACGTTCGGCGGCCGGTCGTTCGCCCAGTCGAAGTACGGGTTGACGACGACCCCGCGGACGGTGTGCGCCGCCGAGTCGTCGTCGTTGCGCTCCTCGGGGTGGCCGAACCGGTAGCCGAACACGGATTCGTCCCAGTCCACCCGCCCGGTGACCGCCTTGGCGTACGGGTCGAGCAGGAGCTTGGCGGGATTGCACCGCAGCCCGCGGGCCGGGTCGTGCGGCCCGTGGATCCGGAAGCCGTACTCCTGGCCGGGGCCGATCCCGGTGAGGTAGCCGTGGTGGACGAAGCCGTCGACCTCCGGCAGCCGGATCCGGGTCTCGGTTCCGTCGGGGTCGAACAGGCAGAGGTCGACGCGGTCGGCGACCTCGGAGAAGAGCGCGAAATTGGTGCCGACGCCGTCATAGTCGGCTCCGAGCGGGTAGGGGGAACCGGGCCAAGGCTGCACTGGGCCTCCACAGGTGCGAGGGATCTCCGCCTGGATACCCAGCCCGCAGGTCCCGAACCCGTGACGCCCGCCTCCTCACCCGGACGCAGCACCCGGCGCGGGACCGCTGTGCACAGCCAGCCATGGCTCTCGCCGAGGTCGACGACCGAGGTCGAACTGAACACCGGGCTGCTTGCCGAGGTCCTGAAGGAGTACCGGAAGACAAAC
>NZ_JBFBCC010000032.1:0-71616 GCF_040682955.1 Amycolatopsis sp. NPDC051045 | reverse complement strand
GCACCCGTGAAGGCTTGTCGAAGAAAGAGATCATCCGCTGCCTCAAACGCTACATCGCCCGAGAGCTCTACCAGCTGATCACCACAAATGATCTTCAACGGAGCTCTTGACCTCCATAGGAGCATCCCCCCGGGCGCCCCAAGGCCACCTCGGGGCGCTCCGGGGTCAGCGTTGCTGGACGCGGATCGCCCGGATCGTCGGCGGGGCGGCGCGTTCGGTCGTGGCTTCCGGGGCCGTGCGGGCGCCGGGGAGGTCCAGGGCCTGGCCGGTGCGGGCGGCGAGCTGGTCCTCCACCGCGTCGAGGAACTCGTCGACTTCGCGCTCGTCGTAGCCGCGCTTGCCGATCAGCGGCTTCGAGAACATCACGTGGTGCACTTCGGCGGCGGTCAGGTCGTCCTCCTCGGCCAGCGTCTTGGCGATCCGCCGGACGAACTCGTCGACCTCGTGCTTCGCGTAGCCGCGGCGGCCGATCGGCGCGTTACCGAAGGTGACCTCGGCGAGGTCTTCGGCGGTGAACGACATGGAACTCTCCGATTCCGGGTTGGGCGGGTACGAACTCCCGTACACCGTCCTAACCCCTGAACAGGCTCCCCGAAAGAGGACAGGCCCCAAGCTCACCCCGACGGGCGGGCGCGCGCCGCCTTCGGGTGAGTGTGCGCTACCGAGCGCTGTGTGGCCGGCTTCACACCGTCAGGGCCGGCCGAACCACTTCCGCGGGCTTTGCGGCGGCTTCTCCGCCTCGATCACGGGCCGCGGGTTCCGCAGCTCCACCAGGGCCGCCTCGGCCTCGTCGAGGAACAGGTCGACCTGGGCCTGGTCGTAGCTGCGCATGCCGACCGGCATGATCGTGAACTCGACGTAGTGGATGTCGTCGGGGGTGAGGATGTTCCGCCCGGCCAGCGCCTCCGCGATGAGGTCGAGGAACGCGTCCACTTCGTCCTCGTTGTAGCCGCGACGGCCGAACCGGGGTTTGCCGAAAGCGATCGACCGGACTTCGTCGGGGGTCATGGCTTCACCTCGCCACCCATGTCAGCCCGCGTGGAAGGAGTTCTGCGCGGCCGCGAGCCCGGTGCCGATCAGCGCTTCGGTCGCGTCCGCGCACCGGTCCACCTCCAACGGGAGTTCTTTGCGCTCGACCGTCGAAAAGTCCTTCAGCACGAAGTCCGCCGGGTCCTGACGGCCGGGCGGGCGGCCGATGCCGAACCGGACCCGGTAGTACTCGCGGGTGCCCAGCGACTTCGTGATCGACCGCAGTCCGTTGTGGCCGTTGTCGCCGCCGCCGAGCTTCAGCTTCAGCGCGCCGAAATCGACGTCGAGCTCGTCGTGCACGACGACGATGCCGGACGGCTCGACCTTGTAGAACCGCGCCGCACCGGCCACCGGCCCGCCGGAGAGGTTCATGTACGAACGCGGCTTCACCAGCACCACGCGGCGGCCGGCCAGCCGACCCTCGAGCACGTCGCCGCCGGTCTTGTGCGCCTTGAACTTGCCGCCCACGCGGGCGGCCAGCTCGTCCAGCACCATGAACCCGACATTGTGCCGGTTTCCGGCGTACTGGGGTCCGGGATTGCCGAGGCCGGCGAGCAGGATCAGCTCGCCGGCCCCGGGCAGGTCTTCGGTCACGCCCAAAACGGTAACAGTGGAGCGAAGCTCCCCCGTTGTGGTGGTGGGCAGGAAGGCTATTCGGCGGCTTCGGTCGACTCTTCGCCCGCTTCGGCGTCGTCGCCGGCCTCTTCACGCTGCGGCTCGTTGACGGCCACGACGAGCGACTCGGGGTCGGTGATCAGGGTTGCGCCCTGGGGCAGCTCGACCTGGCCGGCGAGGACCTGGGAGCCGATCTCGAGGCCCTCGATCGAGACCTCGAACTGCTCCGGGATGTGCAGCGCCTCGACCTCGACCTGCAGGGTGTCGACGTCCTGGTTGACCAGGCCGCCGGGGCCCGGGTTGCCGGTGACGACGACCGGGACGTCGACGACGATCTTCTCGCCGCGCTTCACGACGAGCAGGTCGACGTGCTCGATGTAGTTCTTGATCGGGTGCACGACGATGGTCTTCGTCAGCGCCAGCTCGTCGGAGCCCTCGAGGTCGAGGGTGATGACGGCGTTGGAGCCGTTCTCACGGACGACGCGGGCGAACTCGATCGCCGGCAGCGCGAAGTGCCGCGGGTCCGACCCGTGGCCGTAGAGGACGGCGGGGATCTTGCCGGCGCGACGCGTGCGGCGCGCGGCGCCCTTGCCGAACTCGGTGCGCGGCTCGACGGACAGACGTACCTCGGACACGGTGTGGCACTCCTTCAAATCACGAACATGGTGCGGTGAACAGCATGCTGCGGCGGGGGATGCGGGGTTGTTCTGTTCAGGCGGTGCGTTCGGCGGCGAGTTTCCGGGCGTGCACGACGGCGGGGGCTACTCGAGCCGCCGCGTCGATCACGCCGGGCACCCCAGAAGGGCCCCGCCTCGCCGAGACAACCTCAAGAGTGTAAACCAACCTCATCACGGTGGGTTGCGGCGGGTGCCCGGGCCAGGCTAGAACCCTCCTGAACCCCGGTGCGTGACGACACAAATCCGGTGGCGGGACGACGCCGGCCGAGGTGTGCTCGGTAGCGGGAGAGCAGGGGGCGAAAATGCGGGCTCGACGGAGCAGGGTGGCAGCGGTGCTGCTGCTGGGCGGGCTGCTGGCGGGCTGCCAGGTGGCGGTCGCCGGCACCGCCGGCGTCTCCGCGGCCGATCAGGCGACGGCGGACCGGCGCGCCGAGCAGCGCGCCGCGGTCGAGGCGGCTCTCACCGCGCTGGGCCAGGCGCCCGCGGTGGCGCTGAAGGCCACCGTCAAGGGCGCCGAGCAGCAGTTCCGGGTCACCCGCGGCGGCAACGCCGTCGGCGCGCTGCCGCTGGACGGCCGCGTCGTGCAGGTGACGGCCGCCGCCGGTCAGTTCTACCTGCAGGCCGACGCCGACTACTGGAAGGCGCACGCCATCGACGAGGGCACGCAGTTCGGCACGAGCTGGGTCCGCTCGCTCGGCTCCGAACTGCCCTTCGATCCGGCGGCCCGGTTCACGCCGCGGGCGCTCGCCGAAGGGCTGCGCAAGGCGCTGACCGGCCTCGACCGGCTGACCGAACCGGTCAAGGCGAAGCTCCCGGACGGCACCGAGGTCTACCAGCTCGGCACCGCGCCGAGCGTCCTGCGCGTCACGACGGCCAAGCCGAACCGCGTCGTCAGTTTCGCGCCGGCGCTGCTCGACCCGCAGGCCGGCCCGAAGTACGGCGCCGAATTCCAGGTCGCCGCGGTCACCGGGGACGCGCTGAAGACGTTCCACACCGACCTCGACAACACCGTCGGCGGGCTGGGGCAGCCGTTCGAAGGGCTGGTGCAGGCCGACGCCGTCGTCACGAACCAGGTCCTCGACTGCAAGGACTTCGTCGGCTCCTGCACGACGACGGTCGACATCTCCAACAGCGTGGTCGGCACGCCCGCGTCGGGGGAGAAGAGCGTCGTGCACATCTCCCTTTCGGTCGACGTCAGCGCCGAGTCGCTCGGCGCGCAGACCTGCACGGCGGCCGGAGACGCGGAGCCGTACGCGACGATCAAGCTGTCCTGCGCGGTGAAGTTCAAGCTGCCCAACCGCACGGCCAGCTACCAGGTGCTCTCCAAGCCGAAGGCGACGGCGGAGGTCCGCGCGGGCCTCGACGTCAACGCCGTCAAGCAGAAGGTCGCGGCGGAGTTCGCGAGCCTCGGCGGCTGACCTGGACACCTACCCCCAGGTGTGTTGCTCCCGTTGAAGTAGGTGATCTTCCGTTCCTACCATCGGCCCTACAGGCCGACGACGAACGAGGAGATCCAATGGCCAAGCTGGTGGTTTTCGGGGCGACGGGGTACGCCGGAGGCAAGATCAGTGCCGAGGCGCTGCGCCGCGGGCACGAGGTCGTCGGGGTCGCCCGCAACGCGGGTTCGGTCCCCGAAGGCGTCGAGGAGCGGCAGGGCTCGCTGCACGACGAGGAGCTGGTCGCGCAGGTGGCGAAGGACGCGGACGTCATCGTGGTCGCCACCCCGGCCCGCGCGATCGACGGCAAGAAGCTGATCGACGCCGTGCCCGCCCTGGCGCGGATCGCGAGCGAGAACGGCGCCCGGCTGTCATTCGTCGGCGGCGCGGCGAGCCTGCACGTGGCCGAGGGCGGCCCGCGGCTGTTCGACACCCCGGAGTTCCCGGCCGAGTACAAGGACGAGGCCGGCAACCACGCCGAGGTCCTCGGCCTGCTGCGCGAGCAGCCCGAGAGCCTCGACTGGTTCTACGTCAGCCCCGCCGCCGAGTTCGGTGCCTGGACCCCCGGCGAGCGCACGGGCGAGTTCCGGATCGGCGGCGACATCCTGCTGACCGACGAAAACGGCAAGTCGCACATCGGCGGCGACGACTTCGCGATCGCCTACGTCGACGAGATCGAGCAGCCGAAGCACCGCCGCGCGCGCTTCACCGTTGCCTACTGAGGCATTTCGGGGGTCCGGGTGGCGGAGCCCCCGGCCCGAGGCGAAGCCTCGGTTGGGCACTGAGGCATTTCGGGGGTCCGGGTGGCGGGGCCCCCGGCCCGAGGCGAAGCCTCGGTTGGGCACTGAGGCATTTCGGGGGTCCGGGTGGCGGGGCCCCCGGCCCGAGGCGAAGCCTCGGTTGGGCACTGAAGCTCGCGGATCACCGGCGCGAACGTCTCGAGGAACGGTTCGAAGACCGTGATGTACGAGAAGCCGTAGCGCTCGCGCCGGTCCTCCAGCTGTCCGGCGATCTCCTCGACCGTCCCCAGCAGCAGCTGCGGCGCGTCGAGGAGTTCGCCGACATCGCGCGCGGTGCTGCGTTCGGTTTCCTCGTGCCACGCCGTCGCCGCCGCCCGCCGGTCCTCGGTGACCACCACCCGCTGGATCAGCATGTTGTACTCGACCTCGCGATCCCCCAGGCGCGAGCGGAAGTGGGCGACGCGCTCGTCCATCGCCTCGGCGTTGTCGAGCTTGAGCGTGCCCGGCGGCTTGCCCGGCTGCTGCCGCAGGCCCGCGAACCCGACGACGTCCGCGTGCGCCGCGGCCAGGTCGAGCACGCCGTCGCTGTTGCCCGCGATGAGCAGGCGCGGGTGATCGATGCCCTCGTCGTCGAAGTGTTTCCGCAGGTAGCCGAGGCTTTCTTCGAGGTAGCCGATCCGGCCCGCGGCGTTCTGCCACGGCAGGCCGGCGGCGTCGAACTCGCTCTTCATGTGGCCGGCACCGAGGCCCAGATCCAGGCGTCCGTCGAGCAGCGCGGCCGTCGAGGAGGCTTCGCGTGCGAAGAGCGCGAGGTTGTAGAAGGGCACATTGGACACGAGCGTGCCCAGCCGCGGCCGCTCGGTGACGGCGGCCGCCATGGCGAGCACCGGGAACGGCGCGAACCGCCCGGTGCCGAGGTGATCGGGCACGGTGATGACGTCGTAGCCGAGCTCCTCGGCCCGGCGGCACTTGGCGATCCACGCGTCCCGGCTGCCGATTTCGCGGAGGCTGACGCCGAACTTGAAGTTCCCCATGCGCGGCACGTTAGCGCCGGAAACTTCCGCCGGGCGCGGAGTTCGCGCCCGGCGGAAGGGGTCAGGCGTTGCCGTCGAACAGGGAGGTGACCGAGCCGTCCTCGAAGACCTGCTGGATGGCTTCCGCCAGCATCGGCGCGATCGACAGGACCGTCAGGCCCGGGAAGCGCTTCTCTTCCGGGATGGGCAGCGAGTTCGTCACGATGACTTCGCGCGCCTTGCACGCCGAGAGCCGCTGGGTGGCCGGGTCGGACAGGATGCCGTGGGTCGTGGCGATGACGACGTCGGCCGCGCCCTCGTCGATCAGGGCCTCGGTCGCCTTCACGATCGTGCCGCCGGTGTCGATCATGTCGTCGATCAGCACGCAGAGCTTGCCCTCGACCTTGCCGACCACGCGGTTGGCCACGGCCTGGTTCGGCTTGTCCGGGTCGCGCGTCTTGTGGATGAACGCGATCGGGCGGTCGCCCAGCTGCTGCGCCCACTTCTCGGCCAGCCGCACGCGGCCCGAGTCCGGGGAGACGACCGTGATGTCCGCGTCGCCGTAGGTGGCCTTGATGTGGTCGGCCAGCACGGTCTGCGCCATCAGGTGGTCGACCGGGCCGTCGAAGAAGCCCTGGATCTGGGCGGTGTGCAGGTCGACCGTCATGATCCGGTCGGCACCCGCGGTCTTGAACAGGTCCGCGATCAGCCGCGCCGAGATCGGCTCGCGGCCCTTGTGCTTCTTGTCCTGGCGCGCGTACGGGTAGAACGGCATCACCACGGTGATCCGCTTCGCGCTCGCCCGCTTGAGCGCGTCCACCATGATCAGCTGCTCCATCACGTACTCGTTGATGGGCGTGGTGTGCGCCTGGATGACGAAGGCGTCGGTGCCGCGGACGGACTCCTCGAACCGGACGAACAGCTCGCCGTTGGCGAACGTGTGCGCCGTCTGCGGGGTGATCGTCACGTTGAGGTGCTCGGCCACCTCTTCGGCGAGCTCCCGGTGGGCCCGGCCGGAGAAGAGCATCAGGTTCTTCTTCGGCGTACCTTGCTTCGGACTCATGCTGGCGACTCCCCGTCGGTTCCTGCTGGTGAATCGGCATCGAGGGCGGCCTGGGCCGCCTCCGCCGCGGGCGTACCCGGCCGGCGCCGGATCGCCCAGCCTTCGATGTTGCGCTGCGGCGGCGCCGACACCGCGAGTGTGCCCGGCGGGACATCTTCGCGGATCACGGCACCCGCACCACTGTAAGCGCCGTCACCGATGTGCACCGGGGCGACGAAGGTGTTGTCCGCGCCCAACCGGACATACGACCCGATAACGGTCCGGTGCTTGTGCACGCCGTCGTAGTTCACGAACACGCTGGAGCAGCCGATGTTGCTGTGCTCGCCGATCGTGGCGTCCCCCACGTAGGTCAGGTGCGGCACCTTCGTGCCGGCCCCGATGTCGGCGGCCTTCGTTTCGACGAACGCGCCCAGCTTCGCCTTGACGCCCAGCTTCGTGCCCGGCCGCAGGTAGGTGAACGGGCCGACGTTGACGCCGTCGCCGAGTTCCGAGTCCGAGCCGTGCACGCGGACCACCGAGGCGCCCGCGCCGATCGTGACGTTCGTCAGCGTGCTGTCCGGCCCGACCGTGCTGCCCTCGCCGACCGACGTCGTGCCCTTGAGCTGCACGCCGGGCTGGATGACGACGTCACGGGAGAGGGTGACGCCGGCGTCGATCCAGGTCGTGGCGGGGTCGACGACGGTGACGCCTTCGCGCTGCCAGCGTTGCACGATCCGGCGGTTGAGCTCGGCGCCGAGCACCGACAGCTGGACGCGGTCGTTGACGCCTTCGGTCAGCCACGGGTCGTCGACGACCAGTGCGCCGACGTGGAGCCCGTCGCCGTTGGCGATGCCCAGCACGTCGGTGAGGTAGAGCTCGCCCTGCGCGTTGTCGGTCGACAGCCGCGAAAGGCCGTCGCGCAGCACGGCGGCGTCGAACGCGTACACGCCCGAGTTGATCTCGGTGATCCGCGCCTGCTCCGGGGTGGCGTCCTTGTGCTCGACGATCCCGGTGACCTTGCCCGCCGCGTCGCGCACGATCCGGCCGTAGCCGGCCGGGTCGGCGACCACCGAGGTGAGCACGGTGACCGCGTTCTTCGCCTCGGTGTGCTCCTCGAGCAGCGCGCCCAGGGTCGCGGTGTCGAGCAGGGGGACGTCGCCGTAGCTGACGAGCACGGTGCCGGTGACGTCGGCGGGCAGGGTCGCGAGCGCGCAGGACACGGCGTGGCCGGTGCCCTTCTGCTCGGCCTGCACCGCGGTGCCGACGGTGCGCCCGAGCGCGGTCCCGACCGCGGCCAGCTGCTCGCCGACCGCTTCGCGGCCGTGGCCGATGACCACCACGAGGTGTTCGGGGTTCAGGCCGGCGGCGGCCCGGACGGCGTGCTCGACCAGGGGCCGCCCGGCGATCGGGTGCAGCACCTTCGGCGTCGAGGAACGCATGCGGGTGCCTTCACCCGCGGCCAGGATCAACGTGCTCAGCGGGCCGGTCAACGGCGCTCCCAACGGTTACCAAAGGATGGCTTCTGTCGGGCTCAGATCCTAACTGTGCTGATTGCTGGCAATCCGACCGGCAGTCACGGCGGAAAGAGTGCCGGTCAGCGGGTTTGCTCCGGACCGTGTCCGCCTGCTTTCGGTCGGATTGCCAACTGTGCTGATTGTTGGCAATCCGACCGGCAGTCACGGCGGAAAGAGTGCCGGTGAGCGGCCCGCTCGCCGACCGTGTCCGCCTGCTTTCGGCCGGATTGCTAACTGTGCTCTTCGGCGTCCCACGCGGGGTCGGTGGGAGGGGCCTCGCTCGCCCACGCGGCGGCCGGGTCCGCGGCCATCGAGTTCGCCGACGCGACCTGGTTGCCGCCCCCGCGTTTTGCCTGGTACATGGCCGCGTCCGCGCGAGCGAGGACCTGCTCGCCGCGTTCCTGCGGCCGCAGCGAGACGAGCCCGATCGACAGCGTGACGCCGTGCGAGAGGTGGTGCGGCAGGTTCGCGACGGACTTCACCGCGCGGCCGAGCGCCATCTTCGCCGCGGACGCCGGCGTGCCCGGGAGCAGGACGATGAACTCGTCGCCGCCGTAGCGCGCCACCAGGTCGTCGCCGCGCAGGGCGTCACGAAGGGTGCTCGCGACGACACGCAGCACGTTGTCGCCTTCGGCGTGCGACTGCTTGTCGTTGACGCCCTTGAAGCCGTCCAGGTCGACCAGCGCGACCGCGAGCGGTTGCGCGTCGGCCGACGACGCGAGCTGGCGCAGCTTCTCGTCCAGTGCGCGCCGGTTCGGCAGGCCGGTGAGCGGGTCCTGCAGCGCCTGCTGGGTGATCGCGCCGTGCTCGGCGGACAGCCGTTCGTGCTCGCGGCGGGCGTTCAACGTGGCGATCTGCGACTCGCGCAGGCTCCACATCTCCGACTCCAGGCGCCGGGCGTAGTCGATCAGCGACTCGCCGGCGCCGGAGTCCGGCCTGGTGTCGAGCCGGGCCAGCTCGCGGGCGATGTTCAGCCGCATCGACGGCTGCGAGGTGTCGTCCGAGATGGATTGGCGGGTCTCGCGCAAGACCGTGAGGGCCTCCTCGCGGCGGCCCTCCTTGTCCAGGCAGCGGGCCAGCGCGATCGCGACGATCTCCCGGTCGTGCCCGAACGCGCGCTCGGTGTAGAGCTGCTTCAGCCGCTCGATGTGTTCGGCGCCCGGCTGGTTCAGCGCCGGCGCCGCGGCCAGCACGCCGACCTGGTCGATCGCCGCGACGTCGGCCTTGCGCGGGAACAGCGACTCGGCGAACGGGCCTTCGGCGGCGGCGCCCATCGACGCCGCGGTGCGGAACTTCTCGGCGCTCTCGTCGTACTCGTCGATGCGTTCCAGCCGCAGGCCCCAGCCGAGCAGCATCTTGATGCGGTTGATCAGCTGCAGGGCGATGTCGTGCGGGCTCGCGCTCTCGCGGATCGCCGCGGCGGCCCGGCCGATCACCTCCTCGGCCGCTTCGTAGACGCCGAGCTGGTTGAGCACCAGCCAGCAGTCGATCAGCGTCAAGGACAGCAGCCGGTTCCAGTTGCGCAGCCCGACCTGCCGGTCCGGGATGGCGGAGTCGTCCAGGATGGCCAGCGCCCTGGCGATCTCGGTGAGCGCGGCGTCTTCCTGCGCGGCGATCACGAGCCGGCGCCCGCGCAGCGCGTGCGCGTCGGCCCGCAGCAGGGCGATGCCGTGCCGCCGGGTGTGCGCGAGCATCTCGTCGAGCCGGGGTTCGGCCTCCGCGGCCAAGCCCTTGGTGACCAGCCGGGTCAGCGCGGACGAGCGCAGCAGCTGGGCCACGAGCAGGGGCTCACCGCGCCGCTGGGTCTCGTCGAGCAGCTCGTCCATCATCGCGACGATCTCGAGCTGCTGGGTGTATTCGTGCCGCTGGACCGCGGCGCCCAGCTCACGCGCGCGCCCGACGAGCCACGCGTCGGACATTTCGGCCAGCGCGGGGCGCCTGGTCGTCACCGGGTCGGTCGCCTCGTCGGTCAGCGCCAACCTCCCGGTGTCGTGGGTTCCGGTTCCTCTGCTGCTCCGCCGCCAGGATTCGAACCTGAACTGTCAGAACCAAAATCTGAAGTGCTGCCGATTACACTACGGCGGATCGATCCTGGTCAGGATAGCGACGATCGGGTGCCCTTCGCGAAGGGGATGCGTTAGGCGCCGCTTCGGCCGGGTACTCCCCTCCCGAAGACACGTGTGTGGGTTCAGGCACTCCCCAGCCGCCCGAACCTCCTGTACCGTAACTTACGGCATCGTAGGTTAGGTCACCCTTGGTAAAGGGTGATTGTGTAGGAAGAAGTGAAGCGTATGACGGCCACGCTCGACCGTTCTCAGTCCACCGGAGAACCTTCGGCTCCCAAGGGGCCCAAACCTGTCATCGACGGTACGCGCGGAATCGGTGTGCAGCTGTCGGTCTACTTCGGCGTGATCGCGCCGCTGGTGGCCCTGCTGGTCGCCGTGCCGTTCGCCTGGGGCTGGGGACTGAGCTGGGTCGACGTCGGCATCTTCGTGCTGTTCTACGCGATCAGCGGGCTCGGCATCACGGTGTCCTACCACCGCTACTTCACGCACGGTTCGTTCAAGGCCAAGCAGTGGCTCCGCGTGGTCATGGCCATCGCGGGCAGCATCGCCCTGCAGGGCCCGGTGATCACCTGGGTCGCCGACCACCGCCGCCACCACGCGTTTTCCGACCGCGACGGCGACCCGCACTCGCCGTGGGCGTTCGGCACCTCGCCGTGGGCCATCGCCAAGGGCTTCTGGCACGCGCACATGGGCTGGCTGTTCGAGCGCGACCAGACCAACGCCGAGCGCTTCGCGCCCGACCTGGTGAAGGACCCGGCGATCAAGAAGGTCGACGAGCTCTTCTGGCTGTGGGCCCTGGTCAGCCTGCTCCTGCCGGCGCTGATCGGCGGCTTGGTTTCGTGGTCGCTGTGGGGCGCGGTGACGGCGTTCTTCTGGGCCGGGCTGGTGCGCATCTGCGTGCTGCACCACGTGACGTGGTCGGTCAACTCGATCTGCCACATGATCGGCGAGCGCCCGTTCAACGCGCGTGACAAGTCGGCGAACTTCTGGCCGCTGGCGATCTTCTCGTTCGGCGAGTCGTGGCACAACCTGCACCACGCCGACCCGACGTCCGCGCGCCACGGCGTCAAGCGCGGCCAGATCGACATCTCCGCCCGGCTGATCTGGATGTTCGAGAAATTCGGCTGGGTGCACGACGTGCGCTGGCCGACCCCGCAGCGATTGGCCCGAATCGCCACGGAAAAGGGCTAGTCAACTAGGCTGCCCCGATGGCGGGGAGACGACGTTCGAAGCGAGAGCAGCAGGTCACCGGGGCGCGTCCGGCCGCCCCGGTGACCCGGGTGCGGATGACCGGGAGCGAGCGGCGTCAGCAGTTGCTGAACGTGGCACGGGCGCTGTTCGCCGAGAAGGGCTTCGACGGCACGTCGATCGAGGAGATCGCCCACCGCGCCAACGTGTCGAAACCCGTGGTCTACGAGCACTTCGGCGGCAAAGAAGGCATCTACGCGGTGGTCGTCGACCGCGAAACGCAGCTGCTGCTCGACCGGATGGTCTCGACCCTCCACGGCGGTCACCCGCGGGTGATGCTGGAGCAGGCGGCGACGGCGCTGCTGTCGTACGTCGAGGACTCCCACGACGGCTTCCGCATCCTGGTCCGCGATTCCCCGGTGGCGAGCTCGACGGGGACGTTTTCCACGGTGCTCAACGACATCGCGAGCCAGGTGGAGCACATCCTGGCCCAGCAGTTCGGCTCCCTCGGCTACGACGAGAAGCTGGCCGCGCTGTACGCACAGGCTTTGGTGGGCATGGTGGCGCTGACCGGCCAGTGGTGGCTGGACGCGCGCAAGCCGAAGCGCGACGAGGTGGCCGCGCACCTGGTCAACCTGGCCTGGAACGGCCTGTCCCACCTGGAGCACAAGCCGAAGCTCCGGTCCGTTTAGCGCGGAACCGGGTCGACGGCTCGACCTGGTCCTGCCACAGTTGCGGGTTATGGCCGAGCCTCTGACCGCCGCGGACGTGCAGCTCATGCAGGGGCTGGCGCAGCGCGTCACCGCCACCCGCCCGGACCTGGTGAACAGCGATGCGTCGTTCGGCGAGCTGGCCTGGAACTGGGGCAAGGGGCTCGCCGTCGAGGGCACGAGCCGGCGGCGCCGGCTGTGGTTCGCCGGCGGGGAGCTGGTGGCCTGGGGCTGGGCCCAGCTGCCGCGCCGGGCGCAGCTGTACGACGGGTCGGTCGAGGACATCACCGGCGCCTACCTGGCCTACCAGGTGCACCCGGACCACGCCGGCCTGATCGACGAGGTGATCGGCTGGTACGACACCACGGCAGCCGGCCTCGAGCGCACGGTCCTGCCGGGCGCCGCCGACGAATTCGCCCTGCAGCGCTGGGCGGCGCACGGCTACGAGCCCGATCCGGCCGATGGCTGGTCCCAGCTCAACGAGCGCGACCTCGCCGACGTGGACCGCCCGGAACTGCCGCCCGGATTCCGGTTCCGCACCGCTTCGGAGGCCGGGCCGGAAGCCGCGGTGCAGGCCCACGTGGACGCGTGGGCGCCGACGTCGTACACGGCTTCGTCGTACGAGGGCCTCCGGCAGGCCCCGGGGTACCGCGGCGACCTGCACATCCTGGTGGAAGCGCCGGACGGGACGATGGCGTGTTCGGCGGCACGGGCATCGGGTACGCCGTGGCGGCGGCCTTCGCCCGAGCCGGCGAGCGCGTCACGATCACCGGGCGCCGGGAGAAGGTGCTCACCGAAGCCGCGACGCTCGCGGGTGCGCGGCCCGTCGTGTTCGACGCCGCCGATGCCGTGGCCGTCGAAGCCGCACTGGCGGAGTTGCCGGACCGCGTCGACGTTCTCGTCAACAACGCCGGCGGTAACACGGATTTCCTCGACGGCGGCGGTGAAGCGGGCCTGGCCGGCTTCGCGGCCGCGTTCGAGCGGAATCTGCGGTCCAATGTGGTCAGTGCCGCACTGGTCACGCACGCGCTGCGCGACCGGCTCGCCGACGGGGCGCGGATCATCACCGTCGGCTCGATCGCCGCGCACACCGGCGCCGGGTCCTACGGTGCCGCGAAGGCCGCGGTCGAAGCGTGGAACGTGAGTGTGGCCAGGGAGTTCGGCCCGCGCGGGATCACCGCGAACGTCGTCGCGCCGGGACTGACCGGGGACACCGAGTTCTTCCACGGGCAGCTGAGCGACAGCCGCCGCGAATGGCTGATCGGCAACACGATGAACAAGCGACCGGGCACGCCGGACGACGTCGTGGCCGTGGTGACGTTCTTGGCGAGCCCCGCCGCCGGGCACGTCACCGGGCAGGTGGTGCACGTCAACGGCGGGGCTCACCTGGGTAAGTAGGGCGCAACGGCTGGGGCCAGGTGAGCGCACATCGGGGCCATCCGGCCGATGCGCGCGCTCCTCCCGGCATGGTTGTCCACCGGATGGCCAAAACAGACCGGCTCATCGGACGATACCGGCCGTCCTCCTCCGCAATAGCTTCGGATCGCTCACGGATCCGGCGGAGGTGGACTGTTGCTGAAGCAACTGAACAACGTGAAGGTGCGCGCGGGAATCGCCGTGGTCATCGTGATCGGAGGCTTGCTCACCGCAGTGATGCTCAGCAACGACTCCGGAAGCGACCGCTGGCGCGCCCAGTGCAGCTCGCCGCCGCCCGATCCCGCCGGCAAGCAGGCGGGTAGCGTCGCCGAAGCCAGGAAAGCAATGCTGAGCACGGGGAACGACCCGCGCCTCGGGATCGAGATCGTCGACCTGGAGGCCTGCGCGGTCGAAACGAGGTGGAAAGCCGACCAGCCGCAGCCCGCCGCGTCGGTGGTGAAACTGCTCATCGCGCTCGACCTGATCGACCGCTCCGGAGTGCCCTCGGGCAGCGAAGCGACGGCCGTCCACGCCATGCTCGCGGCCAGCGACGACCGCGTCGCCAGCCGCTTGTGGCAGCAGAACGGCGGGCTGGACATCATCCGGCGGCAGGCCGGGAAGCTGGGGCTCACGCACACCGCGCCCCCGGCCGACCCCGGCCAGTGGGGCTCCACCCGGATGTCACCGACCGACATCGTCACGATCTACCGGTACATCACCGCAAGCCTGTCCGAGGAAGGACGCGAGCTCCTCACTGCAGCGATGGAAAGCGCCCCGCGCAACGCAGCCGACGGTTTCGACCAGCACTTCGGGATCCCGCGGGCGTTCCCGGACGCGGCCTGGGCGGTGAAGCAGGGCTGGGGCAGTTCCGAGGCCCGGCGGGTGCTCAACACCACCGGCCTGGTCCGGACCGCGTCCCGTACCTACGCCGTCGCGGTGATGGCGTCCTGGAGCGACACCATCGACTGGCCCACCGCGACCACGGCACTGACCGCCGCCGTCAGCGCGCTGAAGGGTTCACTCAAGGCCGGCAAGGTCTGAACCGATCTGTGGATGCCGGTCCCCGGGTGCCAGGTCGGCGATGGCACCCGGGGACCGGCGCGGTGCTGCCGCGGGAACGCTTTCTTCGGACCGCGTCCAACACGCGTCGGGGGCGGGCGAAAACTCCTGGTACACACCATGTTCCGCGATCCGCCACCCCGGCGGAAGTGTCCACGGCACGCCACTGCCGTGCTTTTCTCATGATCAGGCGGGCGTGACCTTCAGCAGCTTGTCGTCCGTGCCGTCCGACGTGGTCACGTACAGGGCGCCGTCCGGGCCGCTGCGGACCGCGCGCAGGCGGCCGAACTTGTCGTCGAACTCCGGCGGCAGCGTGACGTCGAGGACCTTGCCCGCGGCGTCCAAGTGGTACAGCAGCAGCTTCTGGCCCTTGAGCGCCACCACGACGAGCGCGCCGTCGTTCGGGCCCCACTGTGCGCCGGTCAGGAAGGCGTCGCCGCTGATCGCCTCGGTGATGTCCCCGGAGGTCCACAGTGGACTCACCGCGTCCGGGAACCGCTTGAGGTCGGTCATCGGCACGCTCTCGTCGTAGCTGGAGCCGGTGCCGCCCTTCGACGGGTCCCAGCCGTAGTTCGCGCCCGGCTTCAGCAGGTTGACCTCGTCGTCGAACGTCGGCCCGTGCTCGGCCGTGATCACCTGGCCGCTGCCCGGGCGGATCGCCACGCCCTGGACGTTGCGGTGGCCGTAGGTGTAGATCAGCCGTTCGTGCGGGTCGCTCGAGCTGATGAACGGGTTGTCCGGCAACGGGTTCCCGGTTTTCGCGTCCAGCCGCAGCACCTTGCCGCCGAGGGAGTGGCGGTCCTGCGAGATCGACGCGCGGGCGGTGTCGCCGGTGCCGACGAGCAGCGCGCCGTCCGGGGCGAACGTCGGGCGGCAGCCCGAGTGCCGTCCGCTCGGGTTCACCGGCAGCCCGGTCAGCAGGTCCTTGACCTTCGTCGCGCTCGCGCCGTCGTCGGCCAGCCGCCACGTGACCAGCCGGATGTCGACGGCCTTGCTGCCCTCCTGGTGGTCCTGGCAGGTGATGAACTCGCGGCTGGTCTCGAAGTCGGGGCTGACGGCCATGCCGAGCAGCCCGCCTTCACCCTTGACGAGGACGTCGGAGAAGTCGGCGCGCACCTCGGCCGCCCGCCCGTCGCGGACCAGCGCGAGCTTGCCGGGCCGTTGTGGCACGAGGATGCCGCCGTCGGGCAGGAAGCCGACGTCCCAGCCGTGCTCCAGCCCGGCGGTCACCGTCTCGACCTTGAACTTCCCGGTCGCGGCAGCCGGGGAGGCCGCGGGCGGGATGCTCTGGACCGGCTCGCTCGCCGCCCCCGAACAGCCCAGGACCGCCAACGACACCACACCGATGAGACCCAGCGCACGACGCATATGGCTCATCCTGCCATCAAGCGGTGAAATCGCCGTTCGAAGCCACGCGCGTGAGGAACTCCAGGTCCGCCTCGCCGGGGATGAGGTGCCCGGTGCCGGGCACCAGGTCCACCGCGGCGCCCGCCGCTTCGAGACGCCGTTTCGTCGTCGCGGAGTCGACCATCGCGTCCTCCGCCCCGGCGACGGCGTACACCGGCATGGTCAGCCGGCCCAAGGCCGCGTCGCCGAAGACGGGGAACGGCCCGGTGCGGTACCGGTAGTTCGCGGACACCAGCAGCTGGTGCTCGACGACCGGCGACGTCTCCGGTGCCCCGATCGTGCCGGCCACGGACTTCCGCCGTCCCTTCTCGCCGAGCAGCGCCAGCAGGACGGCTTTGACGACGAACCCCTTCTTCATCGGGCCGAGGCCGATCGGGCACCGCAACGCCAGCGCGGTGACGCGCCCGGGCCGCCGGATCGCGAAGTCGAGCGCGAGCCAGCCGCCCAGCGACGACGTCAGGAAGGCGGCCCCGGCGACGCCGAAGTGGTCCAGGACCGCCTCCAGCCAGCGCGCGTACCGATCGCTGTCGAGCGGCGGCCGGGTCTCGGCGCTCATCCCCGGCTCGCCGATGATGTCGACGGCGTACACCCGGAACCGCTCGGCCAGCGACGGGATCCGGGGCACCCATTCCGCGGAGTTGCTGCCGGAGCCGTGCAGCAGGACCAGCGGCGGGGCTTCGGCCGGACCCGAAGCGAGGACGAACGTCTCGCCTTCCGGTGTCGGCACGCGCACTTCGTCGTGCGGTACGGGCCAGGCCCGCAGGGCGTCGAGGTACCGCTCGCGCAGGAGCTGAGCACCGGCTGCGGACTTGTATATCGTCATGCAAAGTACCTTATCACTCCTTATCAAGTAGGATTATGGGGAACAATCAGGTACCTGGCCGGACCAGGCCGGACTCGTAGGCGAAGACGACGGCGTGCACCCGGTCGCGCAGCCGCAGCTTGCCGAGGATCCGCCCGACGTGCGTCTTCACCGTCGTCTCGCCGATGTACAGCTTCGCGGCGATCTCGCCGTTCGACAGCCCGCGCGCGATGAGCCCCAGCACGTCCTTCTCGCGTTCGGTCAGCACGTCGAGCTTCGCGACGTCCACGGGGTCGCGGTCGTCGTCGAGGTACCGGTCGAGCAGCCGCCGCGTGACCGACGGCGAAACCATCGAGTCGCCCCGCAGCACACCGCGGATCGCGACGAGCATCTCCTCCGACGGCGCGTCCTTAACCAGGAACCCGCTGGCGCCGCCCCGCAACGCGGCGTACGCGTACTCGTCGAGGTCGAAGGTCGTGATGATGAGAACGCGCACGTCCGGCAGCTCGGCGCAGATCCGCGCGGTCGCCGCGACGCCGTCGAGCACCGGCATCCGGACGTCCATCAGCACCAGGTCCGGCCGCAGCTCCCGGGCCAGGTCGACGGCTTCCTCGCCGTTGGCCGCCTCGCCCGCGACGACGAGGTCGTCCTGGCTTTCGACGATCATCCGCAGGCCGACGCGGACGAGCTGCTGGTCGTCGCAGAGCAGAATCCGGGTGGTCACGGCCGCACCACCAGGGTCGCGCTCACGCGGTACCCGCCGCCGGGGAGCGGTCCGGTGGTCAGCTCGCCGTGGTACATCTCGACGCGCTGGCGCATCCCGGCCAGCCCGCGTCCGGACGACGGCAGGGCCGGGGCCGGCGCCGCGTGGCCGCCCGTGTTCGTCACCTCGATCCGGACCTCCGGCGGTTCGAAGGCGACGCCGACGCGGCCGGTCGCGTCGGCGGGAGCGTGCTTGATCATGTTGGTCAGTGCCTCCTGGACGATCCGGTACGCCTGCAGCGCGGCGCTCGCGGGCAGCGTGCCCGGGTCGCCGGTCACGTCGAGCGCGACCTCGCGCCCGGACTGGTCGACGAGCTCGCGCAGTTCGGCGAGCGTCGGCTGGGGACTGCGTGCCGCCTGTCCGGCGTGCAGGACTTCGAGGAGCCGCCGCAGCTCGGCCAGTGCGTCCCGGCCGGTGTGGACGATCGTGTCGAGCGTGCGGTCGACGGCTTCGGGGTCGCGGTGCCGGGCGAGCTTCGCGCCTTCGGCGTTCAGCACGATCACGGTCATGCTGTGCGCCAGGACGTCGTGCAGTTCGCGCGCGATCCGGGTGCGCTCCTCGGCGACCGCCGCCCGGGACTGGGCGTCGTCGCGCCTTTTCTCTTCGGCGGTGAGCTGGTCCTGCTTGCGGAAGAACTCCCCGAGCGCCCACGCCGCGATGTGCAGCGGCAGGACACTGATCATCGTGAAGGTGGGGTTGTCCGAGTACGTCGCATAGAGGGCGACCCACTGGACGTCGAGGACGACGATCGCCACGGCGATCGACGCGGCGAACCACCGGTGTCCCAGCTTCACGAGGTTGAACAGCACGACCGCCATGGCCAGTTCGGTGCGGCCGCGGTCGTACGCCCAGATCTCGTTGAAGTACACCGACGCCGCGCCGGCGATGATCAGCACCGCGACGATCCGCGGGAACCGCCGGCGGACCAGCAGCGGAAGCAGGAACAGCATCGGGATCGCCCGGACGCCCCACGAGCCGGTGCCGTTCCAGTTCGGGCCCAGTAAGAGGAACACGGCGTACAGCGGCAGGTCGACCGTCCACCGGTGCCTGCGTACCCACATCACGAGTCGTTCCACACCGCGAACGTAATGCCCGGCACCGGCTCTTGGCGTCCTTCCTCCGGTCCGTCCTCCTCCTCCCGAAGGAGGACAAGAGCGATCGATCCGGCGGATTCGCGGCCACCCCGGCCGTTCCTAGCGTCGGGGACATGTCGATCACCAGGGAATTCCTCCGCCACCCGCTGCTGACGGGGGCGATCGCGCCCAGCTCACCGCGGCTGGCCGAAGAGATGACGGCGGGCCTCGGCCTGGAACGCGCGGCCCACGTCGCCGAGCTGGGTCCGGGCACCGGCGTGTTCACCGAAGCGGTCCTCGCGCTGCTTCGCCCCGAAGCGCGCTTGACGGCCGTAGAGATCAACCCGCGTTTCGCGTCTTCGCTGCGTGAGCGCTATCCACAGGTCGACGTCGTCACCGGCTCGGCCGAGCACCTGGCGCTGGACGACGTCGACGTCGTCGTGTCCGGTCTGCCGTGGACGGCCATGACCGCGACCCGGCAGCAGCGCATCCTCGACGCCGTGACCGGGGCACTGGCCCCGAACGGCCGGTTCACGACGTTCGCGTATGCCCACGCGGCCTGGACACCGCCCGGGCGCCGCTTCGCCGCGTCACTGCGAAGCCGTTTCGCCGTCGTGGAGCGCACTCCGGTCGTCTGGGGCAACTTGCCGCCCGCGTTCGTCTACCGCGCGGCCTTGCCGGTGACGGTGGGGAGGGTCCGGCGTGGACAGCCTGCTGCGGCCCCTGCTTGACGCGTCCCCGGTGGTCGTCTACCTGGTCTGCGCCCTGGTGATCACGGCGGAAACCGCGCTGCTGCCGGGCATCGCGCTGCCGACGTTGTCGACGGTGCTGCTGATGGGTTTTCTCGCCGAGCGGGGCACCCTCCACCTCGGACTCGCTTGGCTGGTCGCCGTCGCCGCGGCCGTCCTCGGCGACCAGCTCGCCTACCTCGAGGGGCGCCGCTGGGGGCCGCGCCTGGCCCGCCGCGCCGGCGACGACCGCTGGGAGCGCGCGGAAACGGCGGTCGCGCGCTACGGCGTCCCGGCGGTGATCGCGGGCCGCTGTCTGGCCGGGGTCCGGACGCTGGTCCCGCGCGTCGCGGGCTCGGCGGCGATGCCGTACCGCCGGTTCGCGGCGGGCAGCGTGGCTGCGGCCGTGCTGTGGGCGAGCGCGGAACTGCTGGTCGGTCACACCACGGCGCTGATGCTGTGAAGGCGTTCCGCGGTCTCGGCGTCCGCGGGCAGGAACGTCTCCAGCTTCAGCTCCGACACCGTCACGTCCGCCGCGGTCGCGAACGTCGTGATCGCCGTGATCAGCCGCAGCTCGCCGGCCGGCGTGGCCAGCCGGACCGGCACCGCGAACCCCAGGTGCTCCGGACCGGGCACCGACGCCGGCGGCAGGTATCCCTCCAGTTCGGCCAGCTGCGCGGCCAGCCGTTCGTCCGGGGTCCGGGCCAGGTCGTTGCGGAGGCGCTCGAGGATGTGCCGCGCCCAGTCGTCGAGGTTCCGCACGCGCGGCGCCATCCCGCGCGGGTGCAGCGCGAGCCGCAGCGTGTCCACCGGCGCTTCGAGGAGTTCCGCCGCGACACCCTCGGTGAGCAGCGGAAACGCGTCGTTCGCGGCGACCAGCACGCCGTAGCGGTCGACGACGATCGCGGGGTAGGGCCGGTGGCCGTCGAGCAGCCGCCGCAGCCCGTCGAGCACCGGCCGGATCGCCGGGTCGTCGAGCCGCGTTTCGGGGTACGTCGGCGCGTACCCGGCGGCGTGGAGCAGGCCGTTGCGCTCGCGCAGGGGGAGTTCGAGGGACTCGGCGACGCGCAGGACCATGCCGCGCCCGGGTACCGAGCGCCCGCTCTCCATGAAGCTCACGTGCCGTTGCGTCGTGCCCGCGCGCAACGCCAGGTCGAGCTGGCTGAGCCGCCGCCGGGTGCGCCAGTCCTTGAGCGCCGTTCCGAAGTCCACGGGTCCATCCTGCTCGGCCGGTCCATTCCCCGCGGGGAATTGAGCGCATACCCGGTTCGGGTGACGCTGGCGCCATGACGAACTACGGCTTGGTCATCCCGACCTACCAGCCCATCCTCGACGCCGGGCGGACCGCGCCCGAGCTGGTCGCGACCGCCGTCGAAGCCGAACGGCTCGGGCTCGACTCGGTCTGGGTCGGCGACACCCTCGCGCGGGCGCCGCTGGACGCGCTCACCGTGCTGGCTGCCTTCGCCGCCCGGACTTCACGGGTGACACTGGGGACGTCGGCGCTCCTCCCGGCCCTGCGAAACCCGCTGTTGACGGCGAACCAGCTGCTTTCCCTCGATCTGTTGAGTTCCGGCCGCCTCACGGTCGCGGTCGGCGCCGGGTTCGCCGGGCGCAGCGAGCCGGAATTCGCGTTCGCGGGCGTGCCGTGGGAGCGTCGCCGGGCCCGCCTGGACGACATCGTGGCGCTGTGGCGGGCGGTGTGGAGCGGGGCGACGTCCTTCCACGGTTCGGTGCTGCACCACGACACGCTCCCGGTGTTCCCGGCACCGGCCCGCCCGGGCGGCCCGCCGGTGTGGCTGGCGGCGTACACGCCGGGCGCGTTGGAGCGCGTCGGACGGCTGTACGACGGCTGGCTGCCCTACCCGCCGGACCCGGCGGACTACGGGACGGGTCTCTCGCGGATCCGGGCCACGGCGTCGCGCCCGGTGACACCGGCGTTGTTCGCGACGGTCCTGGTGGAGGACGACCCGGTGCGCGGCGGCGAGCTGCTGGAGGAGTACTGCGAGCGCAACTACGGCCGCCCGGCGGCGTTCGTCCAGGGGATTCAGATGCAGGTGCGCGGAAGTGCCGCGGAGGTGGCCGCGCAGCTGCGGAAGTACGAAGGGGTGGAGCACTTCCTGCTCCGGATCGCGAGCACGGACCCGAAGGTGTTCGACGAGCAGCTGCCCCGCGTCGCCGAAGTGGTGAACCTGCTGCGCCTGCCCCAAGGTCCGTGAATGCCACATTCAGGGACGTAACATCCGTGAAGGTGGCATTCACGAACTCCCCGCACGACCGGCCGTGAGCGGAAACCTGTCGGGGGTGGCACGTAGGCTGGGACCCGTGACCGACGCTCCACTGTCCGGACTCCTCACCGCCATCCTTCCCGACCCGGCCCTGCGCGGCGTGGTCGAGCGCGCCGGCGCGCCGCTGCTCGAGCTGCAGGGGCCGATCGCCGCCAGGCAGCTCGTCGCCGCCGTTCTCGCGGCCGATGACGGCGCCGGCAAGCCCGTGCTCGCCGTCACCGCGACCGGCCGCGAGGCCGACGAGCTGACCGCGTCACTGGGCGCCCTGCTCGGCGCCGGAAAAGTAGCCGACTTCCCCTCCTGGGAGACCCTTCCGCACGAGCGCCTCTCGCCGCGCGCGGACACCGTCGGCCGCCGCCTCGAGGTGCTGCACCGGCTGAAGACCGGGGACGACGACCTGCGCGTGGTCGTCGCCACCGTCCGCAGCCTGATCCAGCCCATGGCCCCCGGGCTCGGCTCGCTCGAGCCGATCGACCTCGTCGTCGGCGAGGAGCAGCCGTTCGAAGAGCTGCTCGAGCGGCTGGTCGAGCTGGCCTACACCCGTGTCGACATGGTCGAGAAGCGCGGGGAGTTCGCCGTCCGCGGCGGCATCCTCGACCTGTTCGGCCCCACCGCGCAGCACCCCGTCCGGGTGGAGTTCTGGGGCGACGAGGTCAGCGAGATCCGCGCGTTCGCCGTCTCCGACCAGCGGTCGCTGCCCGGCGAGATCGCGCGGGTCACCGCGCCACCGTGCCGCGAGCTGCTGCTCTCGCCGCCGGTCAAGGAGAAGGCCGCGGAGCTGGCGAAGACGTACGAGGCCGACGCCCACCTGGCCGAGATGCTGACCAAGCTCGCCGACGGCATCCCGGTCGAGGGCATGGAGGCGCTCATCCCGGTCCTCTGCGAAGACGAGCTCGAGCTGCTCACCGACGCGATGCCGGTCGGCACCCACGTGCTGCTCACGGACCCGGAGAAGATCCGCGCCCGCGCCGCCGACCTCGTCCGCACCGGCCAGGAGTTCCTCGAAGCGTCCTGGACGACGGCCGCGGCGGGCGGCCAGGCCCCGATCGACCTCGGCGCGTCGGCCTACCGCGGGCTCGACGAGATCGCCTCCCACGCGCAGGACACCAAGCGCGCCTGGTGGACGCTCACCCAGCTGACCAGCGAAGACCCGGACGTCTACCGCGTCTCGATCGAGGCCGCGCCCGCCTACCGCGGCGAGCTCGAGCGCGCGATGACGGATCTGCGCGCCCACACCGCGTCGGGTGGCACGGCGGTGCTCGTCGTCGCCGGCCAGGGCACCGCGGCGCGGGCGGTGGAGCAGCTCTCGGCCGCCGACGTCGCGGCGACCCAGGCCGGTGACGGCCTGAAGAGCGTCCCGGCGCCGGGGATGGTCACGGTCACCTGCGGCGGCCTCACCGACGGGTTCCTGTCGCCGGAGCGCGCCCTGGTCGTGCTGAGCGAAGCGGACCTCACCGGCCGCGGCGCGGGCGCCGGGACGTCCACAAAGGACCTGAACACCAAGATGCCGTCCCGGCGGCGCAACGCGGTCGACCCGCTCGCGCTCAAGGCGGGCGACTACGTGGTGCACGAACAGCACGGCATCGGCCGGTTCGTCGAGATGGTCCAGCGGACGGTCGCCGGCGCCACCCGCGAGTACCTCTTGCTGGAGTACGCGTCGTCGAAGCGCGGCCACCCCGGCGACCGGCTGTTCGTCCCCACCGACCAGCTCGACGAAGTCTCCCGCTACGTCGGCGGTGAGCTGCCCACGCTCAACAAGCTCGGCGGTTCCGACTGGAAGAACACCAAGGCCAGGGCCAAGAAGGCGGTCAAGGAGATCGCCGCGGAGCTGGTGCAGCTGTACGCCGCGCGCCAGTCCGCGCCCGGGCACGCGTTCGGTCCGGACACGCCGTGGCAGCACGAGCTGGAAGACGCCTTCCCGTTCACGGAGACGAACGACCAGCTCGCCGCGATCGACGAGGTCAAGGGGGACATGGAACGCGGCGTCCCGATGGACCGCGTCATCTGCGGCGACGTCGGCTACGGCAAGACCGAGATCGCCGTCCGGGCCGCGTTCAAGGCGGTGCAGGACGGCAAACAGGTCGCGGTCCTCGTCCCGACGACGCTGCTCGCCCAGCAGCACCTGAACACGTTCACCGAGCGCATGCGCTCGTTCCCGGTGAAGATCCGCGGCTTGTCCCGGTTCTCCGCCAAGAGCGAGACCGACGCGACCCTGGAGCAGCTGGCCAGCGGCGAGATCGACATCGTCATCGGCACCCACCGCCTGCTGCAGACCGGCGTCCGCTGGAAGGACCTGGGCCTGGTGATCGTCGACGAGGAGCAGCGGTTCGGCGTCGAGCACAAGGAACACATCAAGGCGCTGCGCACGCACGTCGACGTGCTCACCATGTCGGCGACGCCGATCCCGCGCACCCTGGAGATGTCGCTGGCCGGCATCCGCGAGATGTCGACGATCCTGACCCCGCCGGAGGACCGCCACCCGATCCTGACGTACGTCGGCGCGTACGACGACAAGCAGGTCGGCGCGGCCATCCGGCGCGAGCTGCTGCGCGACGGGCAGGTCTTCTACGTCCACAACCGCGTCTCCTCGATCGAGAAGGCGGCGCGGCGGATCCGCGAGCTGGTGCCGGAGGCGCGGGTCGTCACCGCGCACGGCCAGATGAACGAGGACAAGCTCGAAAAGATCATCCAGGGCTTCTGGGAGAACGAGTACGACGTCCTGGTGTGCACCACGATCGTCGAGACCGGGCTGGACATTTCGAACGCCAACACGCTGCTGGTCGAGCGCGGTGACCTGCTGGGTCTGGCCCAGCTGCACCAGCTGCGCGGCCGGGTGGGACGCGGGCGCGAGCGCGGGTACGCGTACTTCCTGTACCCGCCGGAGGTGCCGCTGACGGAGACCGCCCACGACCGCTTGGCGACGATCGCCCAGAACACCGAGCTGGGCGCGGGCATGGCGGTCGCGATGAAGGACCTCGAGATCCGCGGCGCGGGGAACATCCTCGGCGCGGAGCAGTCCGGGCACATCGCGGGCGTCGGGTTCGACCTCTACGTGCGGCTGGTGGGTGAGGCGGTCGACGCCTTCCGGCGCCACGCCGGCGCGGAGCCGGCGGAGGACGAGGAGATGGCCGACGTCCGCGTCGACCTCCCGATCGACGCCCACATCCCCCACGACTACGTGCCGGGCGAGCGGCTGCGCCTGGAGGCGTACCGCAAGATCGCGGCGGCGCGGGACACCGCGGGGCTCGACGCGGTGCGCGAAGAGCTGATCGACCGCTACGGCCAGCCGCCGGCGCCGGTCAACCGGCTGCTGTCGGTGGCGAAGTTCCGGCACACCTGCCGCGAGGCGGGCGTGACGGAGGTGGCGATCCAGGGCAACACGATCCGGTTCGCGCCGTTGCCGCTGCTGGACTCGCAGATGGTCCGGTTGAAGCGGCTGTACCCGAAGGCGACGTTCAAGGCGGTGACGAACACGGTGTCGGTTCCGAAGCCCACGGAGGGCCCGGCCGGCGGCCGGATCGGCGCGCCCACCCTGCGGGACGAACAGCTGCTGGAGTGGTGCACGAAGCTGCTCGTGCAGCTGACGAAGAAGCCGGCGCCGGTTTCGTAGCCGTAAGAGCAGCTACCGCACCAACGGTGGCGAATGTGCCGAGGTGGCCGCCGGCCCCGAAGTCCTCGTCCGGGACACGAAGGACCGCGAAGGCGGCACCCTCACCGCCGCCACCCCGGCCTGGCGCGAACTCCTCGGCCGGCTCCGCTAGCCGGCATCGCTGAACATCGGCGGCAACGCCTCCGCCAGCCCCATCCGCACCGACTCCACCGGTACCGGAACCGCCCCGGCCCCCGACATCGGCAACGGCCGGGGTGTTCGCGGCATCCGCGTCCCCGCGCCGCCACCCCGTCCCGGGTAGACCAGCAATCCCCGCGCCGGGTCCGGGACCGCGTCCAGTGCCGCCGTCACGACCGGCAGGGCCCGGAACGCGTCGCGGCGCTCCTCGGTCCCGAACTCGATTTCGAGCACCACACCCCACCGGTGCTCGTGCCAAACCCACTGCTCGGCGCCGTTCGTCAGGGCCGCTTCGGTCAGCGCGTCACCGTGGGCCAGCCGCCACAGCGAAGCCGAACGTTCCCCGTCGAACACCTCGATGGTCAGCCAATGGTCCATATGTCGACATTACCGCCGCCGTGACCTCATGGGTGTTGCGGTTCGGGGGCGATGGTGTGAGAGGATATGCGCTGTGATGCGGATCATGGGGCGCCCTCGCGCGCTGGTCGCGGTCGTTGCCGGTGCACTTCTCCTCGGCGGGTGCGGCTCGGGCCCCAGCCAGGTCGGTGCCGCCGCGGTCATCGGCGACCGGGTCATCTCCATCGACCAGGTGCAGAATCTGATCGACAAAGCCGTCCGTGAGCAGCCGTACGCCAAGAAGCTCGCCGGTGAGCACAAGCTCGAGGCGGTGGGCCGGGCCGTCGTCGGCCAGCTCGTCCTGCACGAGCTGCTCCTGAAGGCCGCGCAGAAGCAGGGTATCACCCCGAACTACGCGCAGATCGACGCCCAGCTGGCGAAGGACCCCCTCAACGGTCCGGTTCCCGCGGACGCGAGCAACGAGGCCCAGGCGGTCAGCCAGGTCGTCGCCCGCACGCGTGACCACCGCGAGGAACTGACCGACACCTACCTCGCCCAGGCGCTGGCCGACAAGGCCATGCCGAACACCTCGGTCACGTTCGACTACACCTCGGTCGGCCTGGTGCCGGACCCGGCCACCGGCTCCGCGCCCCAGGGTCCCGAGGCGAAGAAGACCGCCTTCGACCTCGCCCGGCAGTTCGCCGCCGACCCGGCGGGGGCGACCAAGCGGATCGGCTCGGACGTCCAGTACCTGACGGCGTTGCGGCAGCGGGCGTCCCAGACGGGGCAGAGCCCCGAGTCGGTCCCGCCGTTCGCCGGTGTCGGCGAGGTGCTGGCGGCAACCCAGGCGGGCACGTTCGCCGCCACCCCGCTCTTCGGTTCGCCGGCCGGCACCGCCATGGTCTTCCCGTTCCCGAACGGCGACGGCACCTGGTTCATCGCGGTCGTCCGGCAGCGCACGGACGACAAGCCCGTCGCCACGGAGCAGGCGGCGGCGCCCGACGCCGCCACGAAGACCGCGATCGGCATGCGGCAGCTGCAGCCGCTGTTCGACGAACTGGGTGTGCGTGTCAACAAGCGGTACGGCGTGTGGGATGTTGTGGCCATGAACGTCGCGCCGAACCAGGACTCCACGCAGGGCGTCGTGCTGCCCCCGGGCGGTTCCGGCCGCACCCAGCAGTGAGCACGGGTGTCGTCGTAGTCGTCCGCGGGACGACGCTGCCCGGTGCGGCACTCAAGATCCTGCGTGAATCTCCCGCTGTCTACGCGGCCACGGACGTCGATCCGGCCGCGTTCGGGGTCCCGGCCGTCACCGAGGCGCCTTCGCTGAAGGACGTCGTGCTGCTCGCCGGGTCCCGGGACGAGCCCGCGGCGTCGCTGCTCATCGCGACCGGCGCGGAAGTCATCGAGACGCCGGTGCCGCCCCTGGTCGAGGCCGCCGAGGTGATGGACCGGCTCCGCTCGCCGGGAGGCTGCCCGTGGGACGCGGTGCAGACCCACGATTCGCTGCGGCAGTACCTGGTCGAGGAAACCTACGAGCTGCTCGACGCCATCGAGGAAGGCGACCGCGAGGCGCTGCGCGAAGAACTCGGCGACGTCCTGCTGCAGGTGCTCTTCCACGCGCGGGTCGCGGCCGAGGACGCGCAAGACCCGTTCGGCATCGACGACGTCGCCGCGGCGCTCGTCGCGAAGCTGGTCGGCCGGCACCCGCACGTCTTCGCCGGCGCCGACCGGGTGCACACGGTCGAGCACCAGAACCTCAAGTGGGAAGAGCTGAAGCAGCGCGAGAAGCAGCGCCGGTCCATTGTGGACGGCGTGGCGTTCGGCCAGCCCGCCGTCGCGCTGGCGGGCAAGCTGGGGCAGCGCTCCGGGCGCGCGGGCATTCCGCTCGACCTCTTCCCCGAAGGGGTCGGGGCCGCCGCCCAGCTGTTCCGCATCGCGGCCACGGCGCGCCGTGCCGGGGTCGACGCCGAGGGCGAGCTGAGGGCGTTGGCGAAGCAGTTCGCGAAGGACATCCAGGCCGCTGAGCAGGCCGCCCGGGACGCCGGGCTGGAGCCGACGACCCTGGAGGCCGACGGCTGGCGGAAGTTCTGGCCCTCGCCCTCGGTGTGACGCAGCGCACAATCGGGTGAGAACCGTTTTCGGTCACCCGGCGTCTTGCCTGGTGTGAGACAGAAGCCACTGGAGGACGCCGACGAGGAGCACCTCGTCCGGCGCACGGCCAAGGGCGACCGCGCGGCGTTCGAGGAGCTCTACCGCCGCACTTCGCCCTGGCTCGCCGTGCGCCTGCGCCGCCGGTGCGCGGACGACCAGATCGTCGCCGAGGTCATGCAGGAGACGTTCCTGGCCGTCTGGCGGGCGGCCGGCTCGTTCGCGGGCGCCGCCACCGGCGGCAGCGCGGTCGGCTGGGTGTGGACGATCGCCGCACGCCGGCTGGTCGACGCGTTCCGGCGCCGGGCGCACCACGCGCAGCCGCCGCCGCAGGTGGCCCTCGACGTCGCGCCGGCGGTCGCGGCCGAGGACGAGGCGCTGGCGGCGACCATCGGCGACGAGGTCGGCACCGCGCTGCGCGACCTCGCGCCCGAGTTGCGGGAGGTGCTGCAGGCGATGGTGCTCGACGGGCTGACCGTCCGCGAGACCGCCGTCCTGCTGGGGCTGCCGGAAGGAACCGTCAAGACCCGCGCCCGCCGGGCGCGGATCGCGATGCGGGAGGCACTGTCATGAACCATGCGCCGGACCGGCTCATCGCCGCGTACGTGGCGGGCGACGACCTCCCGGGCGACCAGCTGTGGGGCCTCGAAGCCCACCTCGAGACGTGCGGGGCGTGCCGGGCGCGGCTCGCCGCCGTGGCGCCGGTCCAGCCGGTGGTGGACCTCGTCTGGACGCGGCTCGCGGCGGACCTCGAGCCGCCGGCCGTTCCCGCGCACCCGGCGCGGCGCCGCTTCGGCCGGTGGCTCGCCACCTGGGCCACCCCGGTGATGCTGCCGTGGCTGGCGATGATCGTGCTGGTCACGCTGCTGGCGGTGGTGTTCGACCACGTCGCGCACTCGGTGCTGGACGTGACGGCGGTGCAGCTCTTCGCGCCGGTGCTGCCGGTGCTCGGCGTCGCCGTGTCGTGGGCGCGGGGGCTGGATCCGGCGTACGAAGTCGTCGTCGCGACGCCGCGCGCCGGGCTGTACCTGATCGCGCGGCGGACGCTGGCCGTGCTCCTCGTCGTCCTGCCGGTGCTCGGCGTCGCCGGGTGGCTGACCGGGACGGCGTTCGCGCTCTGGCTGCTGCCGAGCCTGGCCTTCACCACGGGGACGCTCGCGCTGGGCGGGCTGATCGGCATGACGCGAGCGGCGTACGCGCTGATCGCGATGTGGGGCGCGTTGCTGGTCCTGCCCACGGTGGCGGCCCAGCGGCCCACGTTTGCGCTCACCACCGGTGCGTTGCCGGTGTGGGCGGGGATCTTCGCGTTGACGACGGTGGTCGTCGCCCTGCACAAGGGCGCGTTCACCCGGCTCGGCGCGCGCAACTAGGGAGGAAGAACATGCGTGCTGTCGGAGCCGCCGAGGTCGCGCCAACGGCTTACGCCTGGGAGATCCAGGCGGAAGGGCTGAAGGTGCGGGTGGGACGGCGGAAAATGGCCGTGGACGGGCTGGACCTGTCGCTCGGCAAGGGGGTGCACGGCTTGCTCGGGCCGAACGGGGCGGGCAAGACGACGCTGATCCGGGCACTGGCGACGGTGCTCCGGCCCGCGGAAGGCAGGCTGTCGTTGCTCGGTGCGCCGGTCGGGGGGCACACCGGGCAGCGCGGCCTGCGCCGCCGGATCGGCTACCTGCCGCAGAACTTCGGGTTCTACAAGCGGTTCACCGTCCGTGAGTTCGTCGAGTACATCGCCTGGCTCAAAGAAGTGTCCAAACAGGACATCCCGGGTGCGGTGCAGCGCGCGATCGAGCGGGTGGGGCTGGCCGACCGCGCGGACGACCGGATGAAGACGCTGTCCGGCGGCATGGTGCGGCGGGTCGGGATCGCGCAGGCGATCGTCAACGACCCGGACATCCTGCTGCTGGACGAGCCGACCGCCGGGCTCGACCCGGCGCAGCGCGTGCGGTTCCGCGAACTGGTGCAGGAACTCGGCCAGGACTCGTGCGTGCTGATCTCGACGCACCTGGTCGAAGACGTGGGCACGGCGTGCTCCGACGTCATCCTGTTCGCCGAGGGCAAGCTGGTGTTCCAGGGCACCCCGGACGAGCTGGCGGCCGCGGGCACCCCGCAGCACACGGGTGACAGCCCGATCGAGCGCGGCTATTCGGCGCTGCTGAACCACGTGCAGAGCAAGGGGGCGTGGTGATGATCCTGCGCACCGAACTGCGGCGCTCGATCGCGCCCTGGGCCGGGCTGGCGTTGCTCGTGGTCTCGCTCGGTTTCCTGTTCCTGCTGTCCGGGCCGTGGTGGAAGGTACCCGCGCCGTGGACCGGGCACACCACGACCACCGCGCTGTGGCTGCGGTTCCTGCTGGTGTTCGTGTGGCCGGTCACCGTCGGCGCCGGGGCGATCCAGGGCATGCGCGACAGCCGGTCCGGCATGGTCGAACTGCTGGTCACGACGTCCCGGCCGAGCCGGCACCGGGCGGCGAAACTCGCCGGTGCCGTCGGCGCGTTGAGCGCGCTCGGCTACCTCGTGGTGTTCGGCGTCGGCTTCGCCGAGGTGCTCGGCAACGGCGGGTTCGTCTCCGCCAATTTCGCGCCGATCGTGCTCGTCGGCCTGCTCGCCGTCGTGGCGGGGACCTGGGTCGGCCTGGCGATCGGCCGGCTGCTGCCGCACCCGCTGACCGCGCCCGCGCTGGCCGTGGTGACGCTGGCCGCGTCGATCGTGGCCTGGATGTCGCTCGAAGAGGGTGTGCTGTCGGTGCCGTACAGCCGATTCGGGTTGCTGGCCGCGGCGCTGGGGCAGCCGCGGGGCGCACTGGTGACGACGGCGGCTTCGGTGGACCTCGGGCAGGTGGTGTGGTTCGCCGGCCTCGCCGCCACCGGGTTCCTGCTGCTGGCCGCGGACTCCGCGCGGGCCCGGCTCCTCGGGCTGCTCCCGGTGGTGGCCGGGGCCGCGATCGCCTTGCCGGTCTTCCCGGCTTCCGCCGACGGGCTCCTGGTCCCCGACAGCATCGCCGCCCGGAAGGTCTGCGACGGACCGATCTGCGTCAGCCGGGCGCACGAGGACAGGCTGGCCGCGCTGGCCGGGCCGGGCCGGGAAGCGCTGGCCATGCTGGCGAAGCTGCCCGGCGCACCGACCCGGATCGAGGAGCAGACGGCGCCGAACTCGATCGACGGCCCCGCCCCCCGCGATCCCGGCGTCGTCTACCTGGACTTCCAGCGCAACGACGGCCTGCTCACGGCGGACGCCGGCGACCTGCGGCTCGCGGTGCTGTCCGGCGCCGGGCTGCCCTCGTGCGATCCGCCGTACGGCGGCAGCCTGGCCGACGTAGGCGCCCGGATGATCGCGGCGGCGTACTTCACCGGTGAGCTGAAGCCGCTGCCCGAGTTCGGCGCGCGCTGGGTCGCCCGCGAAGGCGGCTTGGTCGAGCAGGTGTGGGCGAAGTTCCGCGCCTTGCCGGCGGAGGTTCGGTTTGCCCGGATCGTCGCGCTGCGCCAGGTGCTTTCGACGTGCCAGGGCGACCCGATGGACACGCTGGTCCCGGGGGCCGTGCGATGAGATGGGCAGCGCTCTACGTGCGTTCGCGGCAGGCCCCGGCGGCGTTCACGGCCCTGCTGGTGGCGACGGCCGGGCTGTGGTTCCTGACGCGCGGCTCGTGGTCGACGCTGCCGGTCACGCTGACGCTGGCCGCGGGGGTCGCGGTGGCGGCGATCGGCCTCAGCGGCCAGGACCCCGACCTCGACCGGGCCGCGGCGCTGCCGTGGCCGATCCGCCGGTTCGCCCACCTGGCCCTGATCGGCCTCGCGGCCGGGGGTGCGGTGCTGGCGGTCCAGGAGCTGGGCTCGTCGACGGTCGGCTTGGCGATCATCTCGCGCGACGCGGCGGGCCTGCTGGGGCTGGCGGGCCTCGCGGCCACGGTCGGCGGCGGCCAGTTCGGCTGGACGCTCCCGCTGCTCTGGTGCGCGATCAGCCCGTTCGTTCCGCACGATGACGCGACGGTCAACCGGATCGCGGCGTGGATGCTGCAACCGCCGGACGCCACGGCGGCCACGTGGACGGCGGTGGTGCTGGCCGTCTCGGGCACGCTGGCGTACACCGCCTGGGGCGGCCGCCGCTGAACACCGGCGGCGGCCGCCACGGGAACCACCTCAGACGTTGCGGATGTTCGTCTCCAGTTCGAGGGGCTCCCGGTCCCAGTCCTCGACGCCGAAGGCGATGATCCGCTCCGGGTGGATGCGGATCATCGCGTCGTCGAGGTGGCCGTCGGGTTCGTTCACCCCCGTCAGCGCCTCGGCTCGGCCGCGGATCTCCAGGCAGCGCACCCGCCACGGGTCGGTGGCCGGCAGATCGTCGACGACGAACGCGACGCGGCCGTTCGCCAGGACGTTGCGGAACTTCTTGCTGTTGCGCAGGTTGTGCCCGGTGACGTCGATGGTCTTCTCTTCCGCGTTGTACCGGAAACCGACCGGGCTGACCTGTAGGGTGCCGTTCGGCTGCTGGGTCGCCAGCCGGCCCAGCGGCTGGGCGTCGAGGTAGGCGAGTTCTGCTTCGGTGAACATGCCACGAAGCATTCAACTTCAAGGGAGCTTGAAGTCAAGCGAACGGGCCGCCGAAGGCGTGTTCGGTGAACCGCTCGGCGATCCGGCGGTGGGCCGCCGCGTCCGGGTGCAAGGCGTCCGGCAGGGGGAACTCGGCGAAGTCGGCTTCGCCGTACAGCTCGAGGCCGTCGAGGTAGTGGAGGTTCGGGTCCGCCCGCTCGGCCGTGATGCGCGCGAGCTCGTCGCGGATCACCTCCAGCGTCAGCTTGCCCGCGGCCCGCTCGGCGGGGTCGCCGGTCGCCCGGAACCGCACCTCACCGGCGGCGAGCGCGTCGTGGTCGAAGTCGCCGGGGCCGGGGGTCTGCTCGTGGATCGGGCAGAGGATCGGCGAGACGACCAGGAGTGGCGCCGAAGGGTGGCCCTCGCGAATGGTGTCGAGGAACCCGTGCACGGCCGGGCCGAACGCGCGCAGGCGCATCAGGTCGGCGTTGACGACGTTGATGCCGAGCTTGACGCTGATCAGGTCGGCGGGGGTGTCCCGCAGCGCGCGGGCGGTGAACGGGTCGAGCAGCGCGTTGCCGCTGAACCCCAGGTTGATCAGGTCGACACCCGCGGCCGTCGCGGCGAGCGCGGGCCACGTCGTCGCGGGGCTCGCGGCGTTCGAGCCGTGGCTGATCGAACTGCCGTGGTGCAGCCACACCCGGCGATCACCGGGCACGGCCTCGACCGGCGCGTCGGCGCGCAGGGCGATGAGCTCGGTGAGCTCGTTGTGCGGCAGCCAGAGTTCGACGTCCTTGAGGTGCCCGCCCAACCCGGCGAACCGGACGGCACCCGGCGCGCCCGCGGCGTGCGAGGCCGCACCGGTCGCCATGTCGACGGTCAGGGTGTTGCCGCCGGCCACGCTCGCCTGGGCGGTGAGCTCGCCGTCGACGAGCAGGTCGTACACCCCGTCCGGCCGCGGCGGGGCACCGGCGTACACCTGCTTGGTCGGCAGCGTCTCCAGTTCGACGACGTCCGCCCGCGTGCGGAACCGCAGCCGGACGCCCGCGGGCTGCGCCTCGGCCATGGCGAGCCGCGGATCGCTGTTCTGCGCCCGCGCGCGGGCCGGGAGCCGGTGCGGCACCAGGCCGCGCTCGGTGCGTTCGAGTTCGAGGGCGCCGCGGACGAGGTCGGCGGTCAGGGGAATGTCGATCATGAGGTGGGCCAATCGCGGAGAACGGCGTCCAGCAGGGCGAGGATCCGGGTCCAGGACTCCTGCGAGGGGGGAGAGCTGTGGTCGAATCCGCCGTGGGCCTCCAGGTCGACGTACCCGTGGAAGACGCTGCCCAGCAGGCGCACGGCGTGTGTCTCGTCCGGCCCGGCGAGGTCGTAGCCGCGCAGGATCGCGCGCATCATCCGCGCCTGCCGCACGCCGGCGCTCGCGGCCGCCGTCTCCGGATCGAGCCGGAACCGCGCGGCGGCGTACCGGCCGGGGTGCTCCCGGGCGTAGTCGCGGTAGACGTCGGCGAAGGCCACGAGCGCGTCCTTGCCGGCCCGCCCCGCCAGCGCGGCGGCGGCGCGGTCGGCGAGCTCGTCCAGTGCGAGCAGAGCGATCTTCGTCCGCAGGTCGTGCGCGTTCTTGACGTGCGAGTACAGACTCGCGACCTTGACGTCGAACCGGCGCGCCAGCTCCGATGGCGTCACGTGCTCGAAGCCGGCTTCGTCGGCCAGTTCCGCCCCGGCGCGCACGACGCGTTCCGTGGTCAACCCGGCTCGGACCATGAGCTCACTCCCTTTTGCCTAAAGAGAGTGTAGATCATCCTAAAGGCTTTAGGAGAACAGGGCGTCCGCCCAGCTCGCCTCGCGGGTCACGCCCGGCGGGACCGCGAAGTGCGCGGAGCCGGTGTGCTGGACGTACTCCATCATCGCGTCCTTCGACGACAGCGCCTGCTGCATCGGCACGTACTGCTTCCGGGTGTCGCGGTTGAACGCCAGGAAGAACAAGCCCGCTTCGAGGTGCCCGAGGCCGTCGGAACCGTCGACGAAGTTGTAGCCGCGGCGCAGGATCCGGACGCCGTTCAGGGCCTGGTGGGAGGCCAGCCGGACGTGGGCGTCCTCCGGGATCACCTTCTCGCCGCCCGCGCCGCCGACGTCCAGGTCCAGCTCGTCGAACTCCGCGGTCTGGCCCAGCGGGGCGCCGGTGCCCTTCGTGCGGCCGACGATCTTCTCCTGGCCGTCGAGGGTCTCGCGGTCCCACGTCTCGATGTGCATCCGGATCCGGCGCGCCACCAGGTACGAGCCGCCGGCCATCCACGCCTGGCCGTCGCCGGCCTCGGCCCACACCTGGTCGCGCAGGAAGTCGGTGTCCTCGGACTTGATGTTGTTCGTGCCGTCCTTGAAGCCGAACAGGTTCCGGGGCGTCTGCTGCGCCCGCGAAGTCGACGAGCTGCGGCCGAAGCCGAGCTGGGACCAGCGGACCTCGGTGACGCCGAAGCCGAGCCGCACCAGGTTGCGGACCGCATGCACCGCCACCTGCGGGTCGTCCGCGCAGGCCTGGATGCACAGGTCGCCGCCGCTGCGGGCCGGGTCGAGCTTGTCCTTCGGGAACAGCGGCAAGTCGATCAGCTGCGGCGGGCGCTTGGCTGCCAGGCCGAACCGGCCGTCGAACAGCGACGGCCCGAACCCGATGGTCAGCGTCAGGTTCGACGGCGGCAGGTCGAGCGCCTCGCCGGTGTCGCCGGGCGGGGCGTACGCGCCGCTGCCCACGGCGCCGTTCGCCACGACCTCCTGGCCCGCCGTCATCCGGCGGGACGCGTCGGTCCACGTCTTGAGCAGCTGCCGCAGCTTCTCGCGGTCGGTGACTGTCACATCCAAGGCCGCGAAGTGCAGGTTGGCCTGCGCCGGGGTGACGATCCCGGCCTGGTGCTCGCCGTGGAAGTCGACGGTGTTCGTCGACGCCTCGGCGTTGCCGCTCGTCGCCTTGTCGATCCCGATGCCGGCGGCGGCCCCGGCCCCGGCGAGCGCGACACCCGCGCCCGCCAAGCCGAAGAGCTTCCGCCGCGAGACGCGCGTGCCCTCTGTCGACGTCACTTGGAGACGACCTCCGCAACCTTGCTCAGCGGTTCGCTCAGCGCGTCGACGGCCGAGGCGAACTCCTTGACCTGGTCCTGGGAAAGATCGGTGTACAGCTTGAAGCCGTCGCCGGCGCGCTGCTTGTCGAGCAGGCCCTGGACGTTCGCGAACTCCTTGTCCAAAGTGGACACCAGAGCGGCGTCCTTCGCCTGCAGGACCGGCCGCAGCGAGGTGATCGCGCCCTTCGAACCGTCCACGTTGGCCTGGAAGTCCCAGAGGTCGGTGTGCGAGAAGGCCTCTTCCTCGCCGGTGATCTTGCCGGTCGCGACCTCGTCGAGCAGGCCCTTCGCGCCGTTCGCCAGGTCCAAAGCGGACAGTTCGAGCGTCTTGGTCTTGGCGACCAGGTCCTTGACGTCGGTCACCAGCTTGTCGGCGATCTGGCCGCTGTCCGGCTGCAGGCCCGTCTTGAACAGGTCCTTCTCCAGCCGGTGGAACCCGGTGAACTGCTGGTTCGGTTCGAGGTCGGCCTCGCGGACGTCGATGGCCGGGTCGAGGTCGCCGAACTTCTCGGCCACCGGCTCGATCCGCTCGTAGTAGACGCGGGTGCGCGCGTACGCGGCCTTCGCCTCGTCGACCTTGCCGGTCTTCACGAGGTCGGCGAACTTCGCCGTCTCGTCCTGCAGGGCGGCCGTGTTGTTCGCGATGTACTCCGCGTAGCTCTTGGTGGCCTGCGCCTTCTGGGCGTCTGCGTCGTTCTGCTTCGCGACGCCGCCGGTGACCATGAAGTCGGCGCGGATGCCGTTGCCGGCCATGCCCGGCTTGCACGCGGTCTGGTACTTGCCGGCGTCGGCGACCTCGACGATCAGCCGCCGGTTCAGGCCGGGGGCGATGTTCTCGACCTCGCCCATGATCCGGTCGCCCTCGGCGTAGAGGTAGAACTCGGTGACCTTGGTGCCCTTGTTGGTGATCTCGAAGGTCACGTTGCCCGCACCCGCCGTGGTGGCGGAGACGTTGCACGCCGTGTCGGTCGCTTCGACCTTGATCGGGCCGCCGTCCGCCGCGGCGCCCGAGGTGTCGCTCTTGCTGTCGCACGCGGCGAGCGCCACCAGTGCGGTGGCGCCGGCCAGCAGGGCCAGCGGGGTTCGACGGGTCTTGCGCACGGTCACTCCTTCGAGGCGGCCACGGCGGCGGGGGCCGGCGCGGTCTTCTTGCTGGGCTTGAGGAACAGGGGCAGCACGATGGCGACGTAGGCGACCCAGGCGACGGCCTGCAGCACGGTCGTCTGCTGCGAGTAGTTGAAGATGCCCTTCAGCAGCGCGCCGTACCAGGACGTCTCCGGCAGCGTGGCCGAAGCGTCGAAGGCGAGGGTGCCGATGCCGGGGAGGAACGCGGCCTCCTGCAGGTCGTGCAGGCCGTAGCCGAGCACGCCCGCGGCGACGAACACCAGCAGGACGCCGGTGATCATGAAGAACCTGGTCAGGTTGAACCGGACGGCGCCCTTGTAGAGCAGCCAGGCGAGCACCACCGCGGCCGCGATGCCGACGGCGAAGCCGATCAGCGGCTGCACGGTGTCCGACTGCGCGGCCTGGACGGTGGAGTAGAAGAACACCGCCGTCTCCAGCCCCTCGCGCCCGACCGCGAGGAACGACAGCAGCAGCACGGCCGCCGGGCCGACGTCCAGCGCGTCGTCCATCTTCCCGCGCAATTCGGCGGCGATGCTCTTGGCCGCCTTGCGCATCCAGAAGATCATCGCGGTGACGAACACGACGGCGACGATCGACAGGCTCCCGCCGAGCAGCTCCTGGTGCTCGAACGACAGCTGGGCGGTCGTGTAGGTGAGGATCGCGCCGACGGCGATCGACAGCGCCACCGCGGCGCCGACGCCCGGCCACACCCAGCGCAGCGCGTGCCGCCGCTCGGTCTTGACGAGGAAGGCCACCAGGATGCTCACGACCAGCGCGGCTTCCAGGCCTTCGCGCAGCCCGATCAGCGCGCTCGAGAACAACACGGGTCCGCCTCCCTGTTTTCTGGTCCGTAGCGTTTTTAGGTAAGGCTCACCTGTAAGTCCAGTGATCCTACGTTCGCGGGAGCCGGATAAAACCGGCAAACAGGGCAGGGCGTCGAAGTTAGGTTAGGGTAACCGCAGGTCAGAGGCCTGCGCGTCGACTCGATAACGAAATTTGTGATATTGCTGGCAGGGGGAGGGTTTTTACCGTCCGCTTGCCTGTTCAGCCGCTCGGGGGTCCCCCCTTGAGTGCGTCCGTACCCTGATCGGGTGGCCGATACCGCTCAGCCGACCGTCACGCCTCCGGGAACGCCGCCTTCGGGTGTCCCCCCGCGGCGTTATCTCGGCCGGGCGGCCCTCGCGCTCGGGCTCGTGCTCACCGGCGTGGTCCTGGTCCTCACCATCGGCGTCCGCAATCCGGCCGCGCCGACCGCATCGCCGCCGGTCCAGCCGGCGCTCGCCATCCCCGAGCAGCGTCCGCAGCCCGGCGCCGAAGCGCCGCGAGCCGGGCTCGCCGCGCCGGTCGACCGGCCGCAGGTGTCCGACCGGGCCGAGCTGGACGCGTGGGCGACCCGCGTCTCGGACAAGACGCACGTCCCGGCGCGCGTGCTGACGGCCTACGGCCGGGCGGAGATGTGGATGCAGCGCCAGAAGCCGACGTGCCACCTGTCGTGGGCGACGCTCGCGGGGATCGGGCGGGTCGAGACCGAGCGCGGGGAGTTCGACCTCGCGGCGATCGGTGCGGACGGCCGGGTGGCGAAGCCGGTGGTCGGCCCGCCGCTGGACGGCTCGCCGGGTGTCCCGGCGGTGCACGACAGCGACGGCGGCAAACTCGACGGCGACAAGTCGTGGGACCACGCGATCGGCCCGATGCAGTTCCTGCCGTCGACGTGGAAGAAGTACCAGGAGCGCGCGAACGGCGACGGCGGCCCGCCGGACCCGCAGAACGTCGACGACGCGGCCTTCACGGCCGCCCGCTTCCTGTGCTCCGGCGGTGACGACCTCGGCACGCCGGCCGGCTGGTGGCGGGCGATGCTGTTCTACAACCCGGCGCTGGCGTACGGCCAGGACGTCTTCAGCGCGGCGGACGCCTACGCGGAGGCGAGCGTCGCGCCCTGAGTCAGAGTTCCCGGTCGGCCAGCAACGGCGTGATGGCCATCAGCACCAGCAGCAGCAAGCCGGCGTACGCACCCAACGTGGCGAAGATCGACATCGTGGTCCCTCTCGTTCGGTCTGGGACCAGCATCGCCGGAAGAGGGGGTGCGCGGGATCGGTCAAGGGGCCCGGCCCGGTCGGCCGAACGGCCGAGGTGACCCGGGTCGTTCGGCCCTGCTTGCTCAGGATTCGCGCAGCGCGATGCGGGCCTTGACCTCGTTGATCGCCTCGAGGTACTCCGGCACCGGGTTCATCGCCGACGCCATCCGCATCTGCGCCAGCGCTTCGACGAACCGGCCGAGGCGCTGCAGGGTACGGCCGAGGATGAACCGCGCGTAGTGGTCCGTCGGGTCCAGCTCGAGCACCCTGGTGAACGCCTGTTCGGCGCGCCGCAACTGAGCGGACTGGAAGTACGCGCGCCCGGCCAGCAGGTGCACCGACGGCTTGTCCGTTTCGGACTCCAGCACGGGCTGCAACGCCTTCAGCGCGTCGAGCGGGCGACGGCGGCCGACCAGCTCTTCGGCCTGGCGGAAGGCATGGAACCGCGACTCCTCGGGAGGCTGCGAAGCAGCTGCGGCGTCCGTCATGGTCACTCCCACGTTACCCGGGGAAAGGGGGGTTGCACACGCCTGGCGAACGGAACGTGATGGACTGTGCCGCCATGAGCAGCGGGTACCGGGGCTTGGCGCCCTACCTCTACTACGCCGACGCCACGGCGGCGCTCGCCTGGCTGACCAGGGTCTTCGGGTTCACCGAGGAGGTCCGGTTCTGCGACGCGGCCGGCGAGGTCTTCCAGGCGACGCTGCGGGCGGGCGACGCGCGGATCCAGATCGCGGGCGTCGGGCCGGACTACTGGCAGGCCAAGGGCGTCGACGGCCCGGTCGGCCAGCTCAACATCCTCTACGTCGACGACGTCGACGACCACTACGAGCGGATCGAGGCCGTCCTCCGCGACGAGTGCGAGCTGGAACCGCCGCAGGATCAGCCGTACGGCGCCCGGGTGTTCACCGTCGCCGATCTCGGCGGCAACAGCTGGACGTTCTGGCAGCAGACGTCCGAGACCGTCGAGCTGCCGCCCGGCTGGCGGGCGATCCGCGCGGGCGGTGAGTCCTCCGACGGGTGACCTGCCACGACGGCTAGGCTGGGCGCGTTACCACCGCCGACGTTCGGCATCAACACAGGCACGACGCACCGAGGAGCATGGCGTGGCTCTCATCGAGCAGGTAGGCGCGCGCGAGATTCTGGACTCGCGCGGCAACCCGACGGTCGAGGTGGAGGTGGCTCTCGACGACGGCACCCTGGCGCGGGCCGCGGTCCCGTCGGGTGCGTCGACCGGCGAGCACGAGGCGGTCGAGCTGCGGGACGGCGACATCGGCCGCTACAACGGCAAGGGCGTCGAGCGCGCGGTCGCCGCGGTGCTCGACGAGATCGGCCCGGAGATGGTCGGTATCGAGGCCGTCGACCAGCGGATCGTCGACCAGAAGCTGGTCGACCTCGACGGCACGCCGGCGAAGTCCCGCCTCGGCGCGAACGCCATCCTCGGCGTCTCGCTGGCCGTCGCGAAGGCCGCCGCCGAGTCGGCCGAGCTGGAGCTGTTCCGCTACCTGGGCGGCCCGAACGCGCACGTGCTGCCCGTGCCGATGCTGAACATCCTCAACGGCGGTTCGCACGCGGACAGCAACGTCGACGTCCAGGAGTTCATGATCGCGCCGATCGGCGCGGAGACCTTCCGCGAGGCCCTGCGCTGGGGCGCTGAGGTCTACCACTCGCTGAAGTCGGTGCTGAAGGGCCGCGGCCTTTCGACCGGTCTCGGTGACGAAGGCGGCTTCGCGCCGAACCTGGCGAACAACCGCGAGGCGCTCGACCTGATCCTGCAGGCCATCGAGAAGGCCGGCTACACCCCGGGCCGCGACGTCGCGCTCGCGCTCGACGTCGCCGCGACGGAGTTCTTCGCCGACGGCGCGTACACGTTCGAGGGCAGCAAGAAGAGCGCGGAGCAGATGTCGGCGTACTACGCCGAACTGCTGCGCGACTACCCGCTGGTGTCGATCGAGGACCCGCTGAGCGAGGACGACTGGGACGGCTGGGTCACCCTGACCGCCGACGTCGGCGAAAAGGTCCAGATCGTCGGCGACGACCTGTTCGTCACCAACCCGGACCGCCTGGAAGAGGGCATCACCCGCCGCGCCGCCAACGCGCTGCTGGTGAAGGTCAACCAGATCGGCACCCTGTCCGAGACGCTCGACGCGATCTCGCTGGCCACGTCGTTCGGCTACAAGTCGATGATGAGCCACCGCTCCGGCGAGACCGAGGACACGTTCATCGCGGACCTGGCGGTCGCCACCGGCGTCGGCCAGATCAAGACCGGCGCCCCGGCCCGCGGCGAGCGGATCGCCAAGTACAACCAGCTGCTGCGCATCGAGGAGACCCTCGGTGACGCCGCCCGGTACGCCGGCGAGCTGGCCTTCCCGCGGTTCAGCGCCGAGGGCTGAGCCGCATGGCGGACCGGGGGAGGACGCGCGGCCGCCGCGGCGGTGGCGGCGGGGCATCGCGGGCCAACCGGCCCGCACCGGCCCGCCGCCCCGAAGCCGCGCGGCGCCGCACGGGCGACGCGGAAACCGCCAGGGCCCGGCTGCGCCGGGGTCTGGCGGCGAAGCGGGCGTCGGGTGCGGCGAAGGTGCTCGGCATGTCCACCACCCGCCGCGCGGCGGTGGTGGCGATCGTGGTGTGCGCGCTGGCGTTCACCATCGCCGTGCCCCTGCGCACGTACCTCTCCCAGCGGACCCAGGTCCGCGAACAGCAGGCCCAGCAGGCCCAGCTGCAGCAGGAGGTCGCTCAGCTCCAGGGCCGCAAGGCGGAGCTGAGCGACCCGGCGCAGATCGAGGCCGAAGCCCGGCGGCGGCTGCGGTACGTCAAGCCGGGCGAGACGCCGTACATCGTCCAGCTGCCGGAGGACAAGGCGCCCGACGCCGTCCCGCAGCCGGGCCAGCAGCCGGCCACGGGCGGCTCCTGGTACGAGAACCTGTGGAACCAGGTCTCGAGCGGCTGAGCCCCGCTTGGGGCGGGGAGCCGGGGCACGCTCTAACCTGGTCGGCGTGAACAGCACGCAGCAGCACCGGTTCGAGCCCGTCACCGAAGCCGACCGCGAGATCATCGCGGAGCAGCTGGGGCGGCCGCCGCGAGCGCTGCGCGCCATCGCCGCGCGGTGCCCGAGCGGGCACCCTTCCGTGGTGCAGACCAGCCCGCGGCTGGAGAACGGCACGCCGTTCCCGACGCTCTACTACCTGACCTGCCCGAAGCTGAACTCGATGATCGGCACCATCGAGGCCTCCGGGATCATGAAGGAAATGACCGAGCGGCTGACCACCGACCCGGAGCTGGCCGCGCAGTACCAGCGCACCCACGAGGCGTACCTCGCCGAGCGGGACGCCATCGAGCCCCTCGGCCACCAGGTCACGGCGGGGGGCATGCCCGGCCGCGTCAAGTGCTTGCACGTGCACGTCGCCCACTCGCTGGCCGTCGGCCCGGGTGTGAACCCGTTCGGTGACGAGACGTTGGCCCTGCTTAAGTCGAACGGGTGGCCCACGGGTGACTGCGCCGCGTAACACTCGCGCCGCGTGAACAGATAACTGGTCTGGGTGAGCGAAAACCTCGATCGCGTCTCTCGATGGGATGAAACCTTGCCGCACTTACGGCAGGCTGTCACCCGAGGGTGTGATCGATCCGGCCAGGAGGGCTCTGAGACATGCGTGTGCGGCGGCTGCCAGACGCAGTCGGGAGCTTCGCCCGGAGATTCGGGATCCGCCACCGCACCGCGTACCCCCTGATCACCGGCATCTTGGCCGTGGTCCCGGCGCTGGTCGCCGGTGGTGGCACCCTCGGCTGGCTCGGCGGGAGCGGTGAGCACACCCGCGACGCCGCGCTCGGCCAGGGCTACGACCCCGGGCACGCCGCCATGCAGCAGATCGCCGTCGACGGCACCCTCCCCGGCGCGCCCACCCCGCTGCCGCTGCCGGCCTACGAGCTGCCCGACGGCCCGCTCGGCATCCCCGCCACCGCGCTCGCCGCGTACAAGAACGCCGCCGGCATCCTCGGCCGCGAGCAGCCCGCCTGCCACATCGACTGGTCCCTGATCGCCAGCATCGGCCGGATCGAGTCCAACCACGCCCGCGGCGGCTACGTGGACAGTGCCGGGACCACGCGCGAGCCGATCCTCGGCCCGCAGCTCAACGGCCAGGGCGGGTTCGCCGCGATCCCGGACACCGACCAGGGCCTGCTCGACACCGACCCGGTGTGGGACCGCGCGGTCGGCCCGACGCAGTTCATCCCGGGAACCTGGAAGGGTTACGCCTCCGACGGCAACGGCGACGGCAAGTCCGACCCGAACAACCTCTTCGACGCGGCCCTGGCCACCGGCCGGTACCTCTGCTCCGGCGGGTTCGACCTGGCGAAACCGGACCAGCTGCGCGGAGCGATCTACCGCTACAACAACTCCGACACGTACGTGAACACCGTGATCCTCTGGGCCGAGGCCTACCGCAACGGGATCATGCAGGTGCCGGACAGCACGGTTCCGGTCGGCGCCCCGAACGCCGCCTTGGCGCCGGCCCCGCCGGAGGTCCCGCCCCCGCCGGTCCCGGAGACCACGCCGACGAGCGCCCCGCCGACCACGCCGGGCACGACGACGTCGCCGACGACCAAGACGTCGGAGCCGACGTGCGTACCGCCGACCACGAAGGTCATCCCGACGACGATCACGAGCGTCACGACCGTCCCGGCGCCGACGAGCACGCCGGTGGAAACCAGCACGCCGACGACCCCTCCGGCTCCGACGACCACGCCGGGCTGCGGGGCGACGGTCACCTCGGTCAGCACGTCGGTCATCCCGGTCACGATCACGGCGCCGGCCACGCCCTGACGCGGCCCGCCGCGTGGCCACCGGCCCTGGACGACCGGGCCGTTCGGCACTGAGGTCAGCTCGCGGCCGCCGACGACTCGGCGGGGGCGAATTCCGCGGTCAGCACGTCGATGAACGGCCCCAAGCCGCTCCAGTCGCCGTTCATGTTGCTGGTGAGCAGGTGCGTGCCGTCCCGGGCGCCCATGGCGTAGGTCCAGGAGCCGTAGGTGGCGCCGCCGTTGCCCCAGACGGTGACCCCGCTCGGGAGCTTCTGCGAGAAGACGCCCAGGCCGTACCGGGTGCCGGGGATCCAGTTCGACCCGTCCGTGGGGACGGTGGTGAGCAGCTCCCGTTGCTGAGCGGGTGGCAGGAGGCGGCCGCCCAGCAACGCGCCGAAGAAGCGGTGGAGGTCACCGGTGGTGGAGGTGATCCCGCCCGCGGACCAGGCGAAGGACTGGTCCATCTCGGTGGCGTCGTGGGTGGGCTCGGGGTCCGGGGAGAAGAGCGTGGAGTAGTGCACGGGGTGGCTCCCGTGGATCCCGGGTCCGTCCGGGAGTGCGGTTCCGGTCAGGCCCAGCGGGCGGGTGATGCGCTGGGTGAGTTCCTGGCCGTAGGTCCGGCCGGTCACCTTTTCGACGATCATGGCAGCCAGGATGTAGTTGGTGTTGGAGTAGTGGAAGCTCTCGCCGGGCGCGGCGTGGGGTGGGTGGGCCACGGCGATCTCCACCAACCGCTCGGGGGTGTAGCGGTCGTAGCGGTGTTCGAACCATTCGGAACCGACGCCCTTGGCGAAGAACTCCGGGTCGTTGGCGTAGTTGAAGAGGCCACTGGTCTGGTTGAGCAGGTGCCGGATGGTGATCTCGCCGCCGTCGTTGCCGCTGCCCCGGACCAGGCCGGGGCAGCCGGCGTTCGACGGTGTCGTTGAGGCTGAGCCGGCGTTCGGCCGCCAGCTGCAGGACGACGGTGGCCGTGAACGCCTTGGTCGCGCTGCCGATGCGGAACCGGTCTCGGGGCTCGCGCTTCCGGCCGGTCCGGGTGTCCGCCGAACCCGCGGAGCCGAACCACGGCCCGCGGTGGTCGTGGATTTCGGCCACGATGCCGGGAGTACCGGCTCGCACGGCGGCGTCGAGCGCGCGCTGCACGCCGGCGTGGCCGGCGGCGTCGTCCGCCGGGCCGGGGGGTGAGGTCATGACATGTCCTTTCGGAGGTGGGCGAATGCCTCGATCGCGAGCGGGCTCAACGTTCGAATCTGACGAAAAGCTATTTTGCGTTCACTGACCAGTCAACATTTTGCGCCTCAAAATCCGCGCAGATGAAGGTAAATACCGCATTTTTTGCAATGACAATGAGGCTGAACGCAAAGAACAGGCTCCCCGGATTGCAATGAGTTGACTTCGAACGCAAGACTGTCTGCACCGCCGCAGACCAGTGGCCCACGACGAGGAGGCCCGGCCCGTGCCCGGAAGCAGACTGACCCACCAGGAGCGCCGGCAGATCGCCGAGGGACTGACCCGAGGGCACAGCTACACCGAGATCGCCGAACGTCTGCAGCGGCCACCGTCCACCATCACCCGGGAAGTGGCCCGCAATGGCGGCCCCGACGGCTACCAGGCGGGCCAGGCGCAGCAGGCCACCCGGGAACGTGCTCGGCGAAGCCGCCGGACGCCGGCTCACGCCGACGCGTCCGGTCACGAGGTCGTTCGTGACCTGGAAGAGCAGCTCACCGCGATCATGATCACCACCGGGCTGACGCGCATGACCGCGCGGGTGCTCGCGTGCCTCTACCTCACCGACAGCGGCAGCCTGACCGCCGCCGACCTCACCCGGAGCCTCCGGGTCAGCCCGGCCTCGGTCTCCAAGGCCATCGGCGATCTCGAACAACAGGAACTGATCCGCCGGGAACGCGATCCCCGCCGCCGGCGCGACCGGTACGTCATCGACGCCGACGCCTGGTTCCGCGGCTGGCTGGCCAGCGCCCGCCAGAACACCGTGCTCGCCGAGTTCGCCCGGCAAGGGGCGGCGGCTCTCGGTGCCACCTCACACGCCGGCGCCCGGCTGCGGGACATCGGCGAGTTCTTCGACCACGTCGGCCACGCCATGATCCAGGCCGCCGAGCAATGGCGGCAGGCCCACGAGCGCGGCCCGGGCGGGTAGCCGGCGCCCTGACGCCGTCCTGGACGGACGTGAGTCGTTCCGGATCGGCCGGTCGCGCCGGTTAGGCTGATCGCATGCCTCGTGTTGCCGCGATCGACTGTGGGACCAACTCCATCCGCCTGCTCGTCGCCGAGCTGACCCCGCGCCACGACGGCACGGTGGACCTGCGCGACCTGCACCGCGAGATGCGGGTCGTCCGGCTCGGCCAGGGCGTCGACGCCACCGGGCAGCTCGCTCCGGAAGCGCTGGAGCGGACGCGGGCCGCGCTCGCCGACTACACGATCGCCGCCCGGCGCAAGGGCGTGGAGAAGGTGCGGATGGTCGCCACCTCCGCGACTCGCGACGCGAAGAACCGCGACGACTTCTTCCGCATGACCCGCGAGACCCTCGGCGTCGAGGCCGAGGTGATCAGCGGCGACGAAGAGGCCCGGCTGAGCTTCACCGGGGCCGTCGGGGAGCAGGACCCGGACGACGGCCCGTTCGTCGTGGTCGACGTCGGCGGCGGCTCGACCGAGCTGGTTCTCGGCACCTGGGACGGCCGCGAGGCCGAGGTGCTCGCCGCGAAGTCCGTCGACATCGGCTGCGTCCGGATCACCGAGCGCGCGCTCAAGGGCGACCCGCCGTCCGCGGACGAGATCGCCGCCGCCCGCGACCTGGCCGGCAAGGTCCTCACCGACGCGTTCGACGTCGTCGACGTCGCCCGGGCCAAGACCTGGATCGGCGTCGCGGGCACGGTGACCACGCTGTCGGCGATCGCGCTGGGGTTGCCGGAGTACGACCGCGACCGCGTGCACCTGTCCAAACTGAACTCGGCGGACATCGACCGGCTCGCGACGCGCCTGCTCAGCGAGGACCACGCCACCCGCGCGGCGAACCCGGTGATCCACCCCGGCCGCGTCGACGTGATCGGCGGCGGCGCGGTAGTGGTCCAGACCCTCGCCGAGCAGCTCGCGGCCCGCGGCGGCCCGACCGAGCTGGTGGTCAGCGAGCACGACATCCTCGACGGCATCGCGTTGTCGCTCGCCTGACCGACCGTTCGGCCACCCGAAAGGGCTTGTGCCGTAACGGAACCGAGGGTGAGCGCGTGATGACCACCTGTCCGCGCTAGGCCATCCGGCCTATCCGGATTCCTACGTTGGTTGTGCTCCAACCAGGTGGTCCTGACGGTCGTCACACATTTGCAACACCGCAGTCCTGTGATCGCCTTCACCGCCCCCGATAGCGTGCGTCCCATCTTTCGGGCAGACGGAGATGGAGGGGATCATGCGTCGTTCGCGCAGGTTCTGGGGACCCACGGTGGTGATGACCTCGCTGGCGCTCGCGCTCGCCGCGTGCGGCGGCGGTTCGGGCAGCTCCACGGGCGCCGGCGGAACGGATCCGGACGGCACGGTCAGCGTCTACGGCACCGAACCGCAGAACGCGCTGATCCCGACCAACATCAACGACCTGGGCGGCACCAAGGCGGTCCAGCCGATGTTCGCCACGCTGGTCGGGTTCAAGGGCGCGGACGCGAAGCCCTTCAACGTGATGGCGGAGTCGATCACCACGACCGATTCCAAGGTCTACGACATCAAGATCAAGCAGGGCTGGAAGTTCCACGACGGCACCGAGGTGAAGGCGCACAACTTCATCGACGCCTGGAACTACGGCGCCTACGGCCCCAACGGCCAGCTCAACACCGACTTCTTCTCGAACATCCAGGGCTACGCCGAAGTCCACCCCGAGGACGAGAACGCCAAGCCGGCCACCGACAAGATGTCCGGCCTGGTCGCCAAGGGCGACTACGAGTTCCAGGTGACGCTGACCGCGCCGTTTTCGGTCTTCGACATCAAGATCGGCTACCACGCCTTCGCGCCGTTGCCCGACTCGTTCTTCAAGGACCCCAAGGCCTTCGAGCAGCATCCGATCGGCAACGGCCCGCTGAAGTTCGTCTCGCGGTCGCCCAACCAGGACATCAAGCTCACCCGCAACGACGACTACAAGGGTGACGACAAGGTCCAGTTCAAGAACCTCGACATCAAGATCTACGCCAGCCAGGAGACCGCCTACCAGGACCTGCTGAGCGGGCGGCTCGACTTCATGGAGGCGCTGCCGCCGTCGGCGGTCGCGGGCGGCAAGTACAAGGCCGACCTCGGCGACCGGCTGGTGACCGGTCACCTGCTCGGGATCAGCACGATCGCCGTGCCCTACTACGTGCCCGGCTACGACAACCTGGAGCTGCGCAAGGCCATCTCGATGGCGATCGACCGCGCGCAGATCACCAAGACCGTCATGAACGACACCTACGTGCCGGCGGACGGCTACATCTCGCAGGGCATCCCGGGTGCGCGCGAAGGTGTCTGCAAGTTCTGTCACTTCGACCCGGCGGCGGCCAAGGAGGCCTTCCAGAAGTCCGGCTTCAAGGGCAAGCTGACCATCGCGTCCAACGCGGACGGTGGCCGCAAGGAACCGCTGGTCGCGGCGTGCAACAGCATCAAGAACACCCTCGGCGTCGAGTGCGACTTCGTGCCCGCCACCGACTTCGGCCAGTGGCGCAGCATCGTGACCGGCCACAAGCTCACCGGCATGGGCCGGTCGGACTGGTCGGCGGACTACCCGTCCATCGAGGACTTCCTCAACCCGATCTTCAAGACCGGTGGGTCCTCGAACGACTCGACGTACTCGAACCCGAAGGTGGACGCCATCCTCGCCCAAGCGGACTCGACCGTCGACAAGGACGCCGCGGTCAAGCTGTACCAGCAGGCCGAGGACCTGATCGCGCAGGACCTGCCGACGATCCCGGTGTGGGACGAGAAGGGCACCGCGGCGAAGTCGAAGAACCTCAAGTCCGCGGGCCTGGACTTCCGGCGCATGCCGGACTACCCCTCCATCGAGGTCCTGAAGAAGTAGTGACGCGCTGAGAAGCCGCACCCACCACCACGGCGTCGTGGGCGGGGACGCATTCCCGCCCACGACGCCCGGCGCGCACTGAAGTGTTTCAAAGCTAGGAACTCGTCATGATCCGCTACGTCCTGCGACGGCTGCTCCAGCTGATCCCGGTGTTCTTCGGCACCACGTTCCTCATCTACGTCCTGGTCTGGGCCGTGCCCGGCGACCCGTTCTCCGGCAAGTGCGGCCAGGCCGCCTGCCCCGCGGCCTACGTCGCCCAGATGACCGAGAAGTTCCACCTCGACGACAACATCTTCGTGCAGTACTTCAAGTACCTCGGGAGCCTGTTCACCGGCGACTGGGGTGAAACCTTCAACGGCACCTCGGTCGGCGAACTGATCGCGACGTCGTACCCGATCACGCTGCGCCTGGCCGTGATCGCGGTGGCGATCGAAGCCGTCATCGGGCTGACCGCCGGGGTGCTGACCGGCCTGCGCGGCAAGGGTTTCCTCGACAACCTGGTGCTGGTCTCGACCACGTTCCTGATCTCGCTGCCGGTGTTCGTCACCGCGATCGTGCTGCAGCTCGCCCTGGGCAGCAACGGCCTCGGCTGGATCGAAGCGAGCGTGTCGGACGACCCGGGCATCGGCGAACTCATCGTGCCGGGCTTCGCGCTCGGCAGCCTGTCCATGGCGTACGTGGCCCGGCTGGCGAGAACGAGCATCGCCGAGAACCGCCGCGCCGACTACGTCCGGACGGCGATCGCGAAGGGCCAGCCGCAGAGCCGCGTCGTCCTCGTCCACCTGCTGCGCAACTCGGTGATCCCGGTGCTCACCTTCCTCGGCATCGACCTGGGCGCGCTGATGGGCGGCGCGATCGTCACCGAAGGCGTGTTCAACATCAACGGCCTGGGCGGGCTCATCTTCCGCGGCATCCAGAACCGGGAGAGCGCGACGGTCGTCGGCGTGGTCGTCCTGCTGGTGCTGGTCTACCTGCTGATGAGCCTGGTCGTCGACCTGCTCTACGCCGTTCTCGACCCGAGGATCCGCTATGACTGACCCGAACCTGGTGGCCGGCGGCGGGGCCGACGCGGCCGAGCTGTCCCGCGTGGACGACTCCGCCACCGGCCCGCACAAGCCCCGCAGCCTGTGGGGCGACGCGTGGCGGCAGCTGCGGCGCAAGCCGGCGGTCATCGCCTCGGCGGTGATGATCCTGTTCATCGTGCTGATCGCGATCGCGCCCGGCCTGTTCAGCTCGCGCGAGGCGGGCTTCAGCGACCTCACGCACGCCAACGAAGGCCCGTCCGCGGACGCCTGGTTCGGCTACGACAACCAGGGCCAGGACGTCTACGCCCGCACGATCTACGGCACCCGCGCGTCGGTGCTCGTCGGGCTGTTCTCGACGCTGGTGACCGTGCTGCTGGGCTCGGTGATCGGCATCGTCGCCGGCTACTACGGCCGGCTCGTCGACAGCCTGCTGTCGCGCTTCGGCGACATCTTCGCCGGCCTGCCGTTCGTGCTCGGCGCGATCGTCATCCTGACGACGTTCAACGCACCCGGCGCCAGCCCCGGCGCGGTGACGATCATCGTCCAGGTGGTCTGCTCCATCGCGGTGCTGAGCTGGCCGGTGGGCATGCGGATCATGCGCTCGGCGACGCTGGTGGCCAAGCAGCTCGACTACGTCAAGGCCGCGCGCGGCCTCGGCGCGAGCACCCCGCGGATCATCTTCCGCCACCTGCTGCCGAACACGATCGCGCCGGTGCTGGTGTACGCGACCATCGCGCTCGGCGCGTTCATCGGGGCCGAAGCGACGCTCGCCTACCTCGGCATCGGCGTGCGCGCGCCGGTGATCTCGTGGGGCGTGCTGATCGCCGACTCGCGGGACTACTTCCGGAACGACCCGCACATGCTGTTGTTCCCCGGCGCCTTCGTCACCCTGACCGTGCTGGCCTTCGTGATGCTGGGTGACGGCATCCGCGACGCACTCGATCCGAAGTCGAGGTAGTTCCCTTGTCCGACAACGAACTCCTGCTCGAAGTAGACGACCTGCACGTCGAGTTCCGGACGTCCGACGGCATCGCGCACGTCCTCAACGGCGTCGGCTACTCGGTGCACGCGGGCGAGACGCTGGCCGTGCTCGGCGAGTCCGGCTCGGGGAAGAGCGTCACCGCGCAGACGGTGATGGGCATCCTCGACACGCCGCCCGGCGTGATCACCGGCGGGGCCGTGCGCTGGCGCGGCGAGGACCTGCTGACCGCGTCCGAGGAACGCCGTCGCGAGGTGCGCGGCAGCGAGATCGCGATGATCTTCCAGGACGCGCTGTCCGCGCTCAACCCCGTGTTCACGGTGGGCTTCCAGATCGAGGAGCAGCTGCGCGTCCGGCTCGGCATGTCCAAAAAGGACGCCCGGAAGCGCGCGATCGAGCTGCTCGACACCGTCCGCATCCCGGCCGCGGAACAGCGGATCAAGGACTACCCGCACCAGTTCTCCGGCGGCATGCGCCAGCGCGCGATGATCGCGATGTCGCTGGCGCTCGACCCGGACCTGCTCATCGCCGACGAGCCGACCACCGCCCTCGACGTCACCGTGCAGGCCCAGATCATGGACCTGCTGGAGGAGATCCAGGCGGAGCGGAAGATGGGGCTCGTCCTCATCACCCACGACCTGGGCGTGGTCGCCGAGGTCGCCGACCGGATCGCGGTGATGTACGCGGGCCGGATCGTCGAGCAGGCCGACGCCGTCGAGCTGTTCCGCGCGCCGGCCCACCCGTACACCGCCGCGCTGATGGACTCCCTGCCCCGGCTCGACCTCAAAGGACAGACGCTGGAAACCATCAAGGGCCTGCCGCCCAGCCTGCTGGACGTCCCGCCGGGCTGCCCGTTCCACCCGCGGTGCAAGCGGGCCGAAGCTCGCTGTTCGTCGGAGGTTCCACCGCAGCACGCGATCGGTTTCGGCCGGACGAGCGCGTGCCACTTCGCCGAAGAGGTGGTGAGCTCCCGTGGCCGTGTCTGATTCCGCCTCCGCCGGGAAAAGCACGTCGGCGGAACCGATTCTCTCGGTCACCGACCTCAAGAAGTACTTCCCGGTCCGCACCGGCATCCTGTTCAAGCGCACGATCGGCCAGGTCAGGGCGGTCGACGGTGTCTCGTTCGACCTGATGCCGGGCGAGACGCTCGGCGTGGTCGGCGAGTCCGGCTGCGGGAAGTCGACGCTCGCCCAGGTCCTGATGCGGCTGGAGGAGCCGACCGGCGGTACCGCGCGGTTCGAGGGGCGCGACATGTTCGCGATGCGCGGGTCCGAGCTGCGGAAGCTGCGGCGCGAGATCCAGATCGTGCTGCAGGACCCGTACACCTCGCTCAACCCGCGCATGACCGTCGGCGACATCGTCGGCGAGCCGTTCGAGATCCATTCCGACGTCGCGCCCAAGGGCTCGCGGGCGGGCAAGGTGCGCGAGCTGCTGGAGGTGGTCGGGCTCAACCCCGAGCACCTCAACCGCTACCCGCACCAGTTCTCCGGCGGGCAGCGCCAGCGCATCGGCATCGCGCGGGCGCTGGCGCTGCGGCCCAAGGTGATCATCTGCGACGAGCCGGTGTCCGCATTGGACGTCTCGATCCAGGCCCAGGTGATGAACCTGCTCGGCGACCTGCAGGGCGAGTTCGGGCTGTCGTACGTCTTCATCGCGCACGACCTTTCGGTGGTGCGGCACCTGTCCAACCGGGTCGCGGTGATGTACCTCGGCAAGATCGTCGAGCTCGGCACCGACGAGGAGATCTACGAGCGGCCGTCGCACCCGTACACCCAGGCGCTGCTGTCCGCGGTGCCGGTGGCGGACCCGGCCGTGCGCGGGCGCCGCCAGGTGATCCGGCTGACCGGCGACGTGCCGAGTCCCCTGGATCCCCCGTCCGGGTGCCGGTTCCGCACGCGGTGCTGGAAGGCCCAGGAGAAGTGCGCCGAAGAGGTTCCCGCGCTCGAGCCCAGGACGGACGGGCATTTGTCAGCTTGTCACTTCGCGGAGCAGAAGTCGGTTGTTCCATAACGTACGTTCGGCCGTTGTTTACGCATTGTCCGGTCTATACGGTGCAGGAACCGCTTTCCGAGGAGGAGAATCGTGAAGAGACCCAGGCTTTTCGCCGCGGCCATGGCCGTCCCGCTGTTCGGGGCGCTCTCGGCCGTCGCGGTGCCCGCCGCTTCGGCGCAGCCCGCGCTGGCCGGCCCGGCGACCGAGTTCACCGTGCTCGCCAAGGACGTCCAGAACGTGGCGAGCGCGCAGAAGGCGATCCGCGACGCGGGTGGCACGGTCTTGGAGACCAACGCCGCGGTCGGCCTCATCAAGGCCAGCGCTCCGGCCACCGGGTTCACCGAGCGCGTGACGGCGAACCGCGCCGTGTTCGGCGCCGCCAAGGCCCAGGCGATCGGCTCGGTGCCGAAGCTGGGCAAGAAGACCAAGGGCGACGCCGGCGTCGAGAAGGAAGGCCGCGGCGCCGCTTCGCAGAAGGCCGCGGCGAACAAGGCTGTGGGGATGGACCCGCTGGACGACCAGCTCTGGGGCCTCAAGTCCGTCCGCTCGGACCTCTCGCGCACCAAGCAGCCGGGCAGCAAGCAGGTCAAGGTCGGCGTCATCGACACCGGCATCGACGGCACGCACCCCGACATCGCGCCGAACTTCGACCTGGCCGACTCGCGCAACTTCACCCGCGACATCCCGACCGACGTCAACGGCGCCGAGGTCGACGGGCCGTGCGAGTTCCGCGGCTGCGTCGACCCGGCCAACCACGACGACGGCGGCCACGGCACGCACGTCGCCGGCACCATCGCCGCCGCGGCGAACGGCTTCGGCGTCTCCGGCGTCGCGCCCAACGTGACGCTGGTGAACATCCGCGCCGGCCAGGACTCGGGCTTCTTCTTCCTGCAGCCGACCGTCGACGCGCTGACCTACGCCGGCGACGCCGGCATCGACGTGGTCAACATGTCGTTCTACACCGACCCGTGGCTGTACAACTGCACGGCGAACCCGGCCGACTCGGCGGCCGAGCAGGCCGAGCAGCGCACGATCATCGAGGCGACGCAGCGGGCGCTGAACTACGCGCACCGCAAGGGCGTCACGATGGTGGTCGCGCTGGGCAACCAGCACACCGACCTCGGCGCGCCGCAGCCGGACACCACCAGCCCGGACTACCCGGCCAACGGCACGCACCCGCGCACGGTGGACAACTCGAGCTGCCTCAGCCTGCCGGTCGAGGGCAACCACACCATCGGCGTGAGCTCGTTCGGGCCGTCGCAGAAGAAGGCGGACTACTCGAACTACGGCCTCGAGCAGATCTCGGTTTCCGCACCGGGCGGCTTCTTCCGCGACGGCTTCGGCACGCCGTGGTACCGCACGGTCGAGAACGAGATCCTTTCCACGTACCCGAAGAACGTGGGCATCGCCGAGGGCAACATCGACGCGGACGGCAACGTCACGCCGGAGGGCGTCGCCCTGGGCATCAAGAAGGCGACGGCGGCCGACGGCCGGGTCGGCTACTACCAGTGGCTGCAGGGCACGTCGATGGCGACCCCGCACGCGACCGGCGTCGCGGCGCTGATCATCTCGCAGTACGGCAAGAAGGCGCACGGCGAGTTCGGCATGGACCCGGACAAGGTCCAGCGGGTCCTGGAGGGCACGGCGGCGAAGATCGCCTGCCCGGTCCCGCGGACGGTGGACTACCTGAAGGAGGGCCGCGACGCCTCGTTCACGGCCACCTGTGAAGGCGACCCGTCGTTCAACGGCTTCTACGGCCACGGAGCGGTCGACGCCTACGCGGCGGTGACGCGCGGGTCGCAGTACCTGAAGTAAGGAACATCCGGAACAAAGCGCCCCGGACAGGCAACCTGTCCGGGGCGTTCCGCGTGTACCCCGGGACTGGGGAGGGCCCGTTGATCGTGCGTGAGCCGGCGTTGCCGGTGGACCCGAGACTGCCCGGCGAGCCGACCCTGCTCGAGGTCGGCAGCACCCGGCTGTGGCTGGCCAAGCGCGGGGTGCCGGTGTGGCTGCCGACGCGGCTGCTCGCCTTGCGCATCGGCGCGCGCGGCTACGGGCTTCGCGGACGACCGGCGGACGCCGTCGTTGCCGCGGTCCTGGCTTCCATCGGCTCGACCCTGCTCAGAAGCGCGGACCTGCCCGGCCGGGCAGCGTTCCTCTCTGTGTTCTTCGCCGGGTTCCAGCTGCTGCGCCGGCGACGGGTGCAAAGCCGCGAGCAGCTCGCCGAGCGCCTCACCGGTCCCGGAACCACGCCCTCCCTGCGCGAGGCGGCCGGGCAGGTCGGCTGGTGGTACCTGAGCGCGGTGGCCGTCACCTTCATCGGCGGGGCGGTGTTGTGCGCGGCGTCGTTCCTGACCGAGCCACCGTTCGCCACGGGGCACTGGTACCTGCCGTGGGCCGAAAGCGGGCTGCACACCCTCGCGCTGGGCGTCGGCGCCGGGGCGACCGCGCTGGTGCTCGGCAAGGCACTCCGCTCGCCGGTGATCGCGGAAGACGGGACGTCCCGGCTGGTCGACGGAGCGCTGCGCGCCGAGGATGTCCACCGCTACACCTCGTGCACCGGATATGCCCTGCTCACGATGCCGGTGCTGATGGTCAGCTGGGAGCCGCCCGTCCTCCTGGAGTGGTTCGCGTGGGCGTACCTGGCGGTGGTGGCCGGCCTGGAGTTGACCGGCTGGCTGCTGCTCCGCCGCCGCTACCGGCGGCTGCCGCCCGGTTTCTGCGACCGGTAAACCTTTTCGGGACTTCGAGCGTGTACGACGGACAGGGGAGGTTCGATGGTCGTGGAGGGACCGAGCCGGCCGACGGCCGCCGACGTGCAGGGAGCGCGGACGTGGCTGGCCCGGCGTGGCGTGGAGGTGGACGAACCGACGCCGCTGGTCGCGTTGCGCGTCGGGGCCCGGGTGCGGGCGGTGCGGTCCCATCCGGGCTACAGCATGCTTTCCACCGCGGGCTGGATCGCCGCCGTGTTCCCGCCGGTCCCGGTGCTCGTGCGGTTCCTGGTGTTCAGCGTGGTCTGCGTCGCTTTCCCGCTGCTGCGGTGGCGGTGGGTGCGCGAGCACGACCGCGCGGCCGCACGCTTGGTTCCCGCCGGCGCGAGGCCGTCGTTGCGGGTGGCGGCCGGGCAGGTGGGCTGGTGGTACCTGAGCGCGGTGGCCGTCACCTTCGTCGGCGGCGTGGCGCTCTGCGCGGCGTTCGCCGCCGGTCCGGCCGCCGCGGGCTGGGCGGCGGCGCTGGCCATCGGGGCCGCGAGTGTGGGGCTGGTCCTCGGCCGGATCCTGCGCGCCCCGGTGATCGCCGAGGACGAGGCCTCACGCGCCGTCGACGCGGCCCTGCGGGCCGACGACGCCGGGCTGTTCGCGTTGCCGTTCTCCTTCGCGTTCCTCGCCTGGATCAACCTCGCCACCACCTGGCCGTGGGCGCCCTCGCGGTTCGTACCGCCGGTGGCGTACCTCGTCCTGGTGTCGGCCGTGCACATCGGCGTCGCGATCGCGCTCCGGCGCCGCCGGCTGCCGCCCGGTCGGTACGGGACGGTGGCCTCGTGAGCGCCCGGGCGGTGACGGAGGCAGAGCGCGCGGCGGCCGGCCGCTGGCTGGTCAAGCACCACGTCGAGGTGCCGACGCTGACCGACCTGCTGGCGCTGCGCCTCGGCTTCCGCGGTGGCGCCCGGCCGCCCGGGTGGTGGCGGTGGATCGTCCCGGCGATCCTGGTGATGTGCGCCGCCAACGTCGGCTACCTGTGCCTGGCGTTCCTGCCCGGCGTCCGCGGCGAGGAACTGACCGGCGGCGGGTACCTGTTCTTCCTCATGATCTTCTTGCAGGTGTCCAATTGGCTGCCGGTGCGAGTACGCGACCGCCAGGCGCGGGCGCTGCTCGGGACACGAGCGATCGAGCGACCGCCGGGCTTCGCACTGGGCGGCTGGGACATCGCGGCGCTGCTGGTCACGTTCGGCGGCGGCGCCGCGCTCGCCGTCACGATCTTCGTGACGACACCGTTCCGGACGTACGCGTGGAGCTGGTTCGGCCTCCTGGCGCTGGGCGGCGTCGTCACGGCGGTGATCCTGACCGGCATCCTCCGGCGCCCGGTCATCGCCGAGGACGAGACGTCCCGGGCGGTGGACGCCGCGGTGCGGATCCAGGACCTGCTCATCGCGATGCCCGCGGTCTACGCGGTGCCCGTGCTCTTCGACCCGATGACCGACGACGCGCAGCCGCCGGGGTACACCCCGTGGCTGATCGGGTACGCGGCCCTCGCGGTGGCGACGCAGGCCGCCGCCGGCTTCGTGAATTGGCGGCGGAGCCGGAAGATCCTGGCCGCGGTGGCGTGACGGTGGTGCCCGGCCGGACCGGGCACCACCGGGGAACTCAGCGGTTCGACGCCTTCTTGACGAACTTCGCCAGGTCCTTCGACTGCTGCACCCGGGTCGGCTCGTGGACGTACATCATGTGGCCCGCCGGGTAGAACGCCGTGTCGATGTTCTCCCGCAGTTCCTCCGGGATCTGCAGGTGGGCCAGCACGTGTTCGGCCGCATAGTAGGCCGTCGCGCCGTCGTAGTGGCCGAAGGCGACGTGCACGCGCAGGTGCGGGTTCGCGCGCATCGCCGCGCTCACCGAGTCGACCACCGACACCGAACGGCCCTCGAAGTCCGAGTACGACCACGCCTTGAACGTGTCCTCGCTGATGATCTCGTACGGCAGGTCGTTTTCGTAGCCCAGCTCGGCGCGCACGTAGTGGTTGAACGCCGCGGCGTAGGCACCGACCACCCGGGAGATCGACGGGTCGTCGCTCATGTGCTCGCGGCCGCCGTCCGGCTCCCACGTCGTGAACCGGCCGTCCATCCGGCCGACCACCAGGCCGCGGTCGCGCAGCAGCTCGGTGAAGAACCGGACGTGCTCGATCCGCAGGTTCACCCGGTCCACATAGGACTCGGTGAGCCCGGTCAGCGACGCCAGCGTGGCCACCGCCTCGGCACGGTCCTGAGTGGACAGCCGGGCGCCGCGGGCCAACGCCCACGGCAGGTCCTTCGCCGCGAAGTCCTCGGCGTCGGCGAGGACGTCGTCGAGCGGGCGCTCGCCGTGCAACCCGTGGTAGTGCGCGATCGCCGCGTACGTCGGCACGTACAGCGAGTAGGGGAGGTCGTTGCCCTCCGTGAACCGCAGCGTGCCCAGGTCGAGGACCGACGAGATGAGCAGCAGGCCGTTCAGGTAGAGCCCGTGCCGGTCCTGCAGGTGCGCGGCCAGCCCGGCGGCGCGCAGCGTGCCGTAGGACTCGCCGGCCAGGAACTTCGGCGACAGCCAGCGCTGGTGCCGCGAAACCCACAACCGGATGACCTCGCCCACGGACTCGATGTCGCCCTTGAAGCCGTGGAAGTCCCTCGTCTCGCCGCCTTCGGACGCGCGCGAGTAGCCGGTCGACACCGGGTCGATGAACACGAGATCGCTGTGCACCAGCAGCGTTTCGGGGTTGTCGGCCAGCCCGTACGGCGGCGGGACGAGGTCGTCGACGTCACCCGAGAGCACCCGGCGCGGCCCCAGCAGGCCCATGTGCAGCCAGACGCTCGACGAGCCGGGCCCGCCGTTGAAGGCGAACGTCACCGGCCGCGAGCCCGGGTCGGCGTCGTCGAGGGTGTAGGAGGTGATGAACACCTCCGCCTTCGCCTTGAAGCCCTCGGACTTGCCGTCCTTGACCATCTCCTTGCGGAGGACGATCCGCCCCGCTTTCGCCGTATACGCGAGCTTCTTCCGCTTCACGGTCAGGGTGTGCTGGGTCGTGACGATGTCGTCGGTCGGGTCGGCCGGGATCTCGGTGGTTTCCGCGGCCTTCCGCTCGGGGGCCTCTTCGGGGGTGGTGTCCGCCATGGGCCCAACTTAGTCGGCGGGGACCGGTGTCTGTGGCAGGGTGACCTGGTGCACACCGAGGACTGGCCGGCGACGGTCGAAGAGGCGCTCGCCGTGCAGGAACGGCTCCGCGGCCGGGTCGAGCTCGCCGACCGCTGCCCCGAGCTGCCGCCGACCGTGACCGGCCTCGACGTCGCCTACGACGACACCGGCGGCATCGCCGCGGCGGTCGTCACCCTCGAAACCGCCGGGCTCACCGTGGTCGAGGAACGGACGCACCGCGCGAAGGCCGTCTTCCCGTACGAGCCGGGGCTGTTCGCCTTCCGCGAGCTGCCGCCGCTGCTGGCCGCGCTCGAACGGCTGGACCGCGCGCCCGACGTCCTCGTCTGCGACGGCCACGGCCTCGCGCACCCCCGGCGCTTCGGCCTGGCCTGCCACCTCGGCGTGCTGACCGGGCGGCCCGCGTTCGGCGTGGGCAAGACCCGGTTCGTCGGCTCGCACGGCACCCCGGGGGAGCCCCGGGGCTCTTCGGTGCCGCTGGTCGACGCCGGCGAAGAGGTCGGCGCGGTGCTGCGGACCCAGGACGGCGTCAAACCGGTGTACGTCTCGGCCGGCCACCGGATCGACCTGGCCCACGCCTGCCGGCTGACGCTGGCGCTGACCCCCCGCTACCGGCTGCCCGAGACCACGCGCCAGGCCGACCGGCTGTCCCGGGCGGCGCTGCGATGAGGTCCCTCGCCGAGCTGGACGCGGCGGTGGCCGGGTGCCGCGCCTGCCCGCGGCTGGTGGCCTGGCGGGAAGGCGTCGCCGGCACCAAGGCGGCGTTCCGCGGCGAGGAGTACTGGGCGCGCCCGGTGCCGGGCTTCGGGCCGCCGGACGCGTCGCTCGCCGTGGTCGGGCTGGCGCCCTCGGCGCACGGCGGCAACCGCACCGGCCGGATGTTCACCGGCGACCCATCGGGTGATTTCCTGTTCCGGGTGCTCCACGAGGTCGGGCTCGCTTCGCAGCCGACGTCGACGGCGATCGGCGACGGCCTGGAGCTGTACGGCACCCGGCTCGTCTCGCCCGTGCGCTGCGCCCCGCCGGAGAACAAGCCGACCCCGGCGGAGCGCGACACGTGCCGCCCGTGGCTCGCGGAGGAACTGGCACTGTTACGTCCGACACTGCGGGCGATCGTGGTGCTCGGCGCGTTCGGGTGGCAGGCGTTGCTGCCCGTGCTCGCCGCGGCCGGCTGGCCGGTGCCGCAGCCGCGGCCTGCTTTCGCGCACGGGGCGGTCCTGGAACTGGACGACCTGCGCGTTTTCGGCTGTTATCACGTCTCGCCGCGCAATGTCCAGACGCACCGCGTGACCCACGCCATGGTGGCGGACGTCTTCCGCGCCGCGACCTCGGTGACAGGGCACGACTGAATCGTTACGGAAACCGCAGCGACCCTGGTCACAGCCGGATGGGGCCCCCGAGCGGGGACGCGGCGAAGGTGTCACCATGAGGACATGGCTGCTGCGAAGTCGAAGTCGGAACCGACTCGGATCCTCGTCCTCGGTGGTGGGTACGTCGGGCTCTACACGGCGTACGGCCTCCAGAAGATGCTCCGGGCCAACGAGGCCTCCGTGACCGTCGTTGACCCGCAGCCCCACATGACTTACGCGCCGTTCCTCCCGGAGGCCGCGGCCGGCGCGATCGAGCCCCGGCACGTGGTCGTGCCGCTGCGGCGGGTGCTCAAGCGCTGCCACGTGCTGACCGCGCGCGTCACCAAGATCGAGAACGAGAAGAAGTCCGTCACGGTCGAGGCGGCCGACGGCCACGTCGAGCAGCTCGGCTACGACATCCTCGTCGTCGCCCTCGGTGCGGTCGCGCGCATCCTGCCGATCCCGGGCCTGGTCGAGCAGGGCATCGCCTTCAAGACCATCGGCGAGGCGATCTACCTGCGCAACCACATCATGACCAAGCTCGACGAGGCCGCCAGCACGCTCGACCCCGAGCTGCGCAAGCGCCTGCTGACCTTCACCGTCGTCGGCGGCGGGTTCGCCGGCATCGAGGCGCTGGCCGAGCTCGAGGACATGACCCGGTTCGCGGTGGAGAACTACTACCCGAACATCGAGGTCTCCGACATCCGCTGGGTGCTCGTCGAGGCCGCCGGCCGCATCCTGCCCGAGGTCCGCGAGACCCTGGGGGTGTACACGGTCGAGCAGCTGGAGAAGCGCGGTATCGAGGTGTACCTGTCGACCGCGGCGAAGTCGTTCGAGAACGGCCACGTCGTGCTTTCGGACGGCACCGAGTTCGACACCGACACGATCATCTGGACCGCCGGCGTGAAGGCCAACCCGGTGGTGGGCCAGTCGGACCTGCCGGTCGACAAGCGCGGCCGCCTCGAGGCGACCGCCGCGATGCAGGTCGTCGGTCACCCGGACGTGTGGACCGCGGGCGACAACGCGGCGATCCCCGACCTCTCGCGCACCGAAGAGGACCCGACGGCGACCTGCCCGCCGAACGCGCAGCACGCGGTCCGCCAGGCGCGCCTGCTGGCGAAGAACATCATCAAGGTCCTGCGCGGCGGCCAGCCGAAGGACTACTACCACAAGAACCTCGGCGCGGTCGCCAGCCTCGGTCTCCACAAGGGTGTCGCCGACGCGCTGAACCTGAAGATCAAGGGCTTCCCGGCGTGGCTGTTCCACCGCGCCTACCACCTCAAGGCGATGCCGACCTGGAACCGCCGCATCCGCATCCTGTTCGACTGGATCCTGGGCGGCCTGTTCCGGCGTGAGGTGATCTCGCTCGGGCAGATCAACAACCCGAAGGACGAGTTCGCGCGCGTCTCGAAGTCCTGACGCTGTTCGTCTGGAGAGCCCCCGGTCCGGCGACCGGGGGCTCTCGTCGTTTCGGGGCTTTTGGGGCCTGGCAAGGGAAATGACCGGCTGGGTGCCGGTGGGCGGCATGGTCTGGACAACTGGGACGTCGAGGCGGCACTCTTCGCGGTTTCGCTGAGTGCCGCCGTCCTGACCAATAGCGGGCGGCACCACACCGCCACCGCCTGCTGGTGACGGCACGATCACGTGCAACGACGGCAAGTGCGTCGACGTGGCCGGCGCGTCATCCGCAAACGGCACGGCGGTGGACCTATACACGTGTAACGGAACGGGCGCCCAGCAGTGGACGCACACAGGCAACCAGCTGATCAACCCGGCCTCGGCCAAGTGCCTGGACGCAACCGGCCCAAGCTCGGCGGGGCACATCGTTGCAGATCTGGACGTGCACGGGCGCGGCGAACCAGCCCTGGACACGGAACTGAGGGCATCACCTAGAGTGTGCGGTGCCCCCGTAGCCCAATCGGCAGAGGCAGTCGACTTAAAATCGATTCAGTGCGGGTTCGAGTCCCGTCGGGGGCACCACGCAGACCATCATCACCCTGATCGGCCCCGGCTGACCGGGACGCTGGTCATCGAGGGCACGTACGACCTCTCGTCGATGCGCGGGAGGTCGTGATGGGCACCTCGTCGGGCGTGGCCAGGTTCGTGACGACGGCGATGGGCATCGTCATCGGTCTGACCTTCCTCTTCGGCTTCGGGAACGTCCTAGCGTTGGCGCTGCGGATCGGAGTCCCCCCTTACGTCGCTCCACTCGTGGCTCCGGCGGTCGACCTGACCGTCCTGGGGTTACTGGTGGGAACACGGCACGTTGCCCTCAACGGCGCACCGGGTCACCTGGTGCGGCCAGCGCGGCGTCTCCTGCTCGCGGCCAGCGCGGCGACACTTGCTCTGAACATCGCTGATCCCATCTGTGCGAATCAGTGGGGCAAGGCTGCATTTGACGCAGTCGGGCCCTTGCTGCTCATTGGATGGGCTGAAGTCGGCCCGGACCTGCTGAGCGCCCTTGCCATCGCAACTCGGCGCGCCACAGCAACGCCCGACGACGTGAAGCCGGCGCAGGGCACGTGTCCCGATGATCCGCTCAGTAGCGGACGGGCGGTGTCGGAGACGTCCCGCGACGCGATGCCCGATGGCGCCGAGAAGCAGGGCGGTCGGCCGGCGTCCGGCTTGGTTGACGACGATCTGCTTGAGCGGGCGAGGCAGGAGGACGCGCGTCATTGGGAGGCGCATCGTCGACCGATCTCCGCGGAGACGCTTCGGCGGAAGCTCCGTATCGGCGCTGCTCGCTCCAGGCTGCTCGTAGCGATCATCCGGGCTGATTCACTAGGACGATCAGGTCAAGTCGAGGTTGCGCCCAAGCACGAGCGTGACCTCGGATCATTGCCGTACTGAGCCCGTCGGCTTCACGACGCACCCGCGGTGCAACTGGTCAGCGGACCAGGTCGGCGGCGCATTGGTTCGAGTCCATGTCAAACGGTGGGCTGTTCGACGGCGGGTGCGGCCGCGTCGGCCGATATGGTCAGGTGCGCCGTCTGGCGGGAGTCAAGGACTCGAACTGTGGTTCACGAGGCGATCGCCATTCATCGGTGGCGTGCTCGCCGGTCACGTGCCGAGGATCGCGCTCGTGTTGAACGACGTGCTAAGGCACACATCACTACTGAGCCGATGCCGGCCAGCGGCCAGCCTGCGATGGCTACGAGTGTGATTGCGAAGGCTGCGAGGACGAGGATCAACGTGAGCATGCGGCGGAAGCGATGAGGGTCGCGGAGGCAGCTGTCCACGATGCTCTTCCATGAGGATGGTTCCTGGGTGCGGCTCATCGGTGCACCTCGTCGAGCTCAACACGATTCTCGCTTCCGAAGTATTCGGACACAGGGACATCGTGCAGTTCCAGAATCAAAGAGGCTTTCCGGAGGTGGACCTCTCCGCGAGTCTCGCTTGACGTCACGGCGCGGGCACCGGGGATGCCGATGACAGGGTGGGTCAGGACTCGGACTACGTCGCTCGTTGGTACCGCACTGCAGCCGCCCCATTGCAAGGTCCAGTTGGTGTCGTCGCCCCACAACTGGATGAAGTCGAACCCGCTCTGCTCCCGAAAGGGGCGTGGGGTGGGGTTGCTGATCAGCCACCCGACTGCCCAACCCTCGTCGCCGCGTCGGCACGTCAACCGGGCGACCAGGCCGGCGAGCAGGTCCACAGCATCCTCGTGCATCGAGGGGATCGCGTCGAAGGCGTTGCGTTCTTGGGTACCCAGTTGGGGGTCTCGTCGTAAGCGTCGCCAGTTGGTGGGGAAGAACCACGGTGGCGTTCGTTGGTCGGGCGTGTAGTAGCTGTGGTAGCGCATCCGCAAGAGGGCGCCGGTGGGGTGGTGCTTCAACAACAGCGCGTCGCCAGCTCCCTCGACCTCCACGGGTCGCAGTCCGGGGATGCCGTGGCCTGAGTCGTTGGCGGTATCAGCGAGACATTGCACTAGGTGATCGGGGTCCTCCGTGAGGATACTGAGGTCGTCATATTGTGGCGAGACGACGACGTTGCTCCAACCGACCCGCGAGGCTCCTGAGCTCGCGACGAGCTGGGCGCGCTCGGCGACCCTGAGGTGACGCGGCACGGCGGGAGTGTTGAGCAAGAAGGGAGCAGCGAAAGCGCGGAATTGCTTCTGGGCAGGCGCACAGGTGTCCAACCCGAGGGCTGGCGGCGTAGTCCCGGGAGTGATCCGCGGAATCGCTCGTGCTGCGAGCGCGTGGGGTTCGTGACTGAACCGGCTACGGAAGCCAGCGAAGCGCCGACGGGCAGCGTTTCCAGACATAGCGCGTCTCCTGTCGCCCAGACTCGACCGTAGACACGCGCCAGGCATGCTGACGACTCCACATCGGTGAATTGCAAGGTGGGTGCCCCACACCCTCTCGCCGCTAGCGGGATCGTCTGGGTAGATCCGCCGCGGCCCCGGCTCCTTGCGCTCCGAGTGTTGGACGAAGAATACACGTCTTCGCGATCAGTGCTCAACGTCCTCGGCTGTCATGCGGCGCCGTACTTCAAAGTAAGGCGGCATCCGTCGAGTGTGACGACCCATTCGAATGGCGAAAGATGCGTGGCGCTGAGTTGAGCAACGCCGACGACAGGTGCGGTCAGGCACGCGATGACATCCTCTGGATGTGGTTGGCCGTTCCAACGGAGTTCCCATGTCCGGCCTTGGCCCCACAGCGCGATCCTGCCGTCGCGGCGGTACCCGCTCGGGCGGGGGCGAAGGAGCGGGTCATACCACCAGTTGCCCAGGGCCCAGCTGCCGGACGGATCGCGTGTTTCGAGCCGGGCTACGAGTGCCGCGAGGATGCCCTCGATGCCCGAGGGCATCGAGGGGAGGTGGGATAGCGCGTCCCGTTCGACGTCGGCCAGCGGGACTTCGGCGCCGACGTAGTGCTCGGCGCTCCATGTCTCGCCATACGGGCCCCTGCGCTCGAGTTCGCTCAGGTGAGGAAAGTCCGGGCGTGACGCCACGACCATCTTTGCGTCAGTGGGTAGATGGACGAGGTGGTACGTCCTGAAGTCGATGGCCGCTTTGACTCGCAACCCTGGCACGCCGTACTGAAGGTCGCCGCGTGCGGGTGATGCCAAGAGTCGACCAACGGCGTTGTCAACTGCCCCAGGCACGATGCAGACAAGGCTGTCAAACCACGGCGACAGGGTCATCGTGTAGGAGAGGAAGGCGTTCGCGCTGTGCTGGGCGGCGAGAGGCGTGTCAGGCACGTTGGCGTTGAAAAGGTACAGCGCGAGGAAGGCTCGAAATCGTCGCTGTCGCGCTGAGCAGCGGTCGAGTCCCAGGTCGCCCCGGCCGACGCCGGCTGCTGCGCTCGCCTTGTCCTCGCCGGTGAACGACCGGCGGACGTCTTTCAGCTTGCGACGGGGTGACGAGGGCATGCGTGATCCATTCCGCGTTCCGGCCCGCACATGGTCACGTTCGTACGATCATTTCCATCACTACGCGCAAAGCGGGTGCCCCACACCCTTGGCATTGCCAGCAGGGGCGCCGGAGCCATGCCCGCTCATGCCATCGCAGCCCTTCACACACGGCCGCATCCCCACTAGGAGGATGAATGCAGGTTAGCACGCGCTGCGAGCCGAGTCGAAACGTCGCTTCGATCGACGGGAGATCCGACGCTGCGCTGCAGTATGTTGGGTTCAGTAGGCGTCCGTGCCCAGGTGAGATTCCGGCGGCAATCACAGCAGTCGCCGGGGCGGATGGCGTCAGGCTCGGCCCGGCGTCCGAGGGGCCGGCGCCACCACCTTGGTCACCGACCCCACGGCGCCGAACGCGTCTCCCAGGCCGGTGGTCATCGCGGTGCCATTGATGACCGTCCCGCCGTGGGACTGTTTCGGCCGCAACTACGGCGGCGTCGCTGGCTGGATCTTTCTGATCTCCACGCCGGGCACGGCACCCGCGAGGCTTTGTTCGAATAGTCAGGTATCCTTCCAGGCTAGGCTTCCTAGTGGATCTTCGCATACATCTGATACTCAGCCGACCAGAGGAAGGATGCGTGAGCGGCGGGACATGGCCAACTTCCACAACTGGTGTACCGTCGGGCTGCCCGCAGCAATCGGCGGTCAGCTTGCAGGCGTCATAAAGTCCTTCGATGACGTAATGGGTGCTACGACCCTCGCCGCAGAGTTGCCGCATACGTACGCCAGAGCCGATGCGCTCGCTCGGATCGCCGACCGGCTAGGAAAGAATGCCGTTGCGCGACACCTCCGCAACAAGCTCCCTACTAAAGCGAGCGCCCGGTCTGGAGACATGGGCGAGATCCTCGCAACGGCCTATCTTCACGAGGAACAGGGATGCGTAGTTGGGCCAAGCCGACTCATTGAACGCGACCATCAAGAGTGGGCCATGAGAGGCGACGATGCGCTCGCAGCCAAATTCGGACACGACGGCAAGCTAATTATTATAAAGGCGGAAGCCAAGAGCCGCGTCAGGCTGGGCGGAGGCACTGTCGCGGAGGCCCGCGAAGGCCTAGCGCGCAACGAGGAGTTGCCGTCGCCTCAGTCTCTCGCCCAGTTCTCCGAACGCCTCCTATCCACCCCGGACAGCGACGTCGGTGACGCCGTGCTCACATTGCAGCTTCGAGAGGGCGTCCGCCCCGACCGCGTAGCTCATCTGATGTTTCTTTTCACGAGCAGTGACCCGAGTGCGTATGTGGCAGCTGATCTTGTAGCGTATAAGGGTTCCGTGTCGCAGTTGACGGTTACGCTGCACGTTCAGGGCCATAAGGAGTTCATTAAGAACGCCTACGAGAAGGTGATCTTTGGTGGCCCGTGAGGCACGAGAACTGGTAGAGATCCTGACTTCAGCCACTGATGGCGGTTTCCGCGGTCGGCTGCTGGCTCGTGGGCAAGCCCAATCGATGATCCGCCGCGACGGTGTGTTACCCCCGGATGCGCCGGATTTCAGTTCGTTCCTAGATGCGGACCTGCTCAACTACGGGTATGCGCTCTTGGCCACGAGCCTTGAACTGCTTGAGATCGCGGAAGACGACTCGACCGGGCAGATCTCTCTCGCGCAGTACGGGTGCATCCAGAGCTCCTACGCTCTCGAAGCTGCTACCCGGAACGCGGCCGCCGAAGCAGACCTGGTCTTTCACGGGCTTGTCGCCGGCGCGGCCAGTCACCTCGGCGGGTTTGCCGCGCGAGCATTCTCACTGATCCGGGCCAGCCGACAATCGGGGCCACTGACGCCGATGGAACAGACGCTGACAGATCTGCTCATGCGTGACTTGAGCTCGATAGAGCGGCGGACCCTGACACTGCGAGCTTCAGCTCAAGTTTCCGATGAAGCGCTGTTAGCAGCTCTCACTTCAACAGGTCGCGGCGTGGACGAGGACACAATCCCGGACGAGTTCGGGCCGCTCGTCCTTCTTCTCAGTGAAAACTATCTTTCGGCGGTCTCGGCAGGCCTCTTCGCGATCGAAGTCGGCAACCGAACACTCCTTGAGAGTGCTCTTGACGAGCTTCGAGATGGCGAGCAGGCGTCCTCGGACCAGAGCGCCCCCGGCCCGTGGTGGATCTACCGGCTGACCCGGTACCTAATGGGTGGCCTGTACGACACCAGTCTTGAGACCAACATCCCGCGCGACCCACCATCCGGAGCCACTGACCTCGTCGAGCGATGGAACTACCTTCGAAACAATTTCGTCGCGTCCTTGCTGGCGCGGGAGCGCTCCGAGATAGATCTATGGCCATCCCAACTCCACGTTGTCGACCGGATCTTCCAGAACCGTCGCGATCTCGTCGTCGCACTGCCGACCAGCGCTGGGAAGACCCGCATCGCCGAGCTGTCGATCTTGGCTTGTCTCGCGCAACGGCGCCGTACGGTGTACGTCACCCCGCTGCGGGCACTCTCCGCACAGACCGAGCACGTCCTTTCCAGGACCTTCTCGCCGCTGGGCATCCGAGTGTCCTCTCTGTACGGGAGCATGGGGACGAGCGACGTTGACGAAGACACCCTGGTATCCAGCGAGATCGTCGTGGCGACCCCGGAGAAGCTGGACTTCGCCCTCCGGTCCGACCCCTCTGTGCTCGATGACGTCGGCCTGGTTGTCCTGGACGAGGGACACATGATCGGAGCGTCCGAGCGCGAGGTTCGCTACGAAGCCCAGATCCAACGATTGCTGCGCCGAGCGGACGCTTCGAATCGCCGCATTCTCAGCCTCTCTGCGATTTTCCCCTCGGGGCCGGACCTGGACGACTTCGTCGCTTGGATCACCGATGACGAGGCAGACGGCCTTCACCGGGAGTTCTGGCGCCCGACTCAGCAGCGCTTCGGCCTCGTTGAGTGGCGCAGAGACCATGCCCGGTTGTCCATCACGCTTGGAGCGGAACAGCCATACATTCCGCGCTACTTCGAGCAGAAGGCGCCGACCGGCCGGCGCAAGAAGATGTTCCCGCAGAATCAGCGTGAGCACGTCATCGCCACGGGGTGGCGGCTGGTCGAAGAAGGCCAGACGGTGCTGGTCTTCTGTCCCCAGCGGAACTCCGTCGAGCCCTACGCCCGCGCGATCATCGATCTTTACGACCGGGACCTGGTGCCCTCGGTGTTGCCACCGGGCATCGACCTGACAGATGCGCTGACGGTCGGAGCCGAGTGGTTCGGCGCTGGCCACCCCATTCTTCGATGCCTCGGAATCGGCGTGGCAATTCACCACGGAGCGCTACCTGGTCCTTTCCGACGCGAGATCGAGCGGCTTCTGCAACGAGGAGCCTTGAAGATCACCATCGCCTCGCCGACTCTTGCTCAAGGGTTGAACTTGTCCGCTTCGGCAGTGCTGTTCCACGGACTGCGTCGCGGGAGAGACACGCTCAAGGGCTCTGAGTTCGCGAACGTGATCGGACGAGCAGGCCGAGCATTCGTCGACACGGAAGGCCTTGTGCTCTATCCGGTCTTCGAACCCACTGAGCGAAAACGCCGGGAATGGATCAGTCTGACTCAAGGGGACAGCGGTAAGACTTTACGATCAGGATTGATCGAGGTCGGCATCGAACTCTTGCGGCGAATGATCACGGCCCAGGGGCAGGCTTCGATCGAGTCCTTTCTGACCTATCTCACCGGCGGGCCGGACTGGTCCTTGCCCGCCGTACCTTATGAGACCGATGAGGCACATTCGGCGGCAGTCGAGAGTTGGAGGTCGAACCTCTCACTGCTCGACATCGGAATCTTGAGCATCGTCGGCGACGGAGATCAGGCCGTCGTCGCTGATGCCGCAACGCAAGTCGTCGCCGACGCCCTCCGCAACTCGTTATGGGAGCGTCAACTCAGCCGCGCCGATGATGCGACGGCACGGGCAGTACGTGCCCTCGTCTATAGCCGGACAAGGCACCTGTGGCGGACAGCGACACCTTCCCAGCGTCGCGGCTGGTACCTTGCTGGACTGGGAGCAGACGCCGGATCCGAACTATCACGGGCATCTCGTCGTATCATCGCCTTGGCCTGGCAAGCTGAGACCGCCATTGCCGAAGGAGATCACGAGACGGCCGCTGACCTGCTCGTGGCGATTGCTGGGATCGTGTTCGAGATGCAGGTCTTCAAGCCTGAGACGGAGCTTGGCAATCGGGACGACGTGTTGCGGCACTGGATACATGGGTCAGCGCTTAGTGCCGTTGCCGGCGACCGTGTCGAGGTGGCGCAGTTCATCGAGGGCGACATCGTCTACCGGCTGGTGTGGGGCATGGAAGCCGCCCGAGTCTACGAAGCTGCTCAGGGCAACGCTCACGCTGACGCCTTGCTAGGCTCGGCGGTGACTGCGATCGAGACGGGAACCTTTAGTCAGGCAGCATCCATCCTTATTCGCTCCGGCTTCGACCACCGTCTCGCCGCGATTTCGGCCGCCACGAGTACCAACGCGACGTTCGACTCGGTGGCCGGCATGCGCCAATGGATCGCTGATCTTGACCCCTCCTACGCCCTCAACGAGAACTGGCCGACACCCGAATCCCGCTCAGCCTGGGAAACGTTCGCCAATCCGACGCGTGCCCGCCGTTCGCGGCGTTGGCGTCGTCAGACCGAAGACGTGCAGGATGTGACGTGGTACGGCGCAGTACCTACCTCGGGCACATGGCTGCGCGTGACCGATACGGCCCCGGGCAAGATCGAAATTTGGTCCACTGGCTTCGACCTACTCGGCGAGGCGCCCGTTCAACTCGATCACCAGCGACAAGGCGTGTTACGCGCTCGGCGGAGCCGGAGTCACGCCGGTATTCGTCTTCTTTACCGCGGCCCTGGTGATCTGATGCCCAGAACCTCGAATACCTTGGCGTAGCCAGACGACCAACACCTAGCTCATCGTTGTCATGCCACATGGACCGCCATTCCATCTGTTTCGGCGTCCGGCGCGGATCGACGACGACGAGCTTTGCGTGGGTCTTCTTCCTGGACCTGAGCAGATAGTCGAAGGTGACCGGGTGGGTCTCGGCCTGGTGGGTGCCCAGGAACAGGAAGTATTTCGCGGCGCCGAGGTCCTCCCGCCCGGTGGTGGCGTCGACGCCGTAGCGGTTGGTGAGGTTCCCGAGCCCGAACGTCGCGGCGAGGGCGTTGCCGCCGGCGGATCGCCGCGGACGCGGCTACAGGGCGCCCACGGCCGGCTGTGCGGACGCGGCACTTTCGAGTGGATCTCGGTAGCTCCGTGAAACACCGGCAACTTGATCTGCGGCTACCTGTTGCGGGTCATGACGTTGGTGACGTGGGCGAGGGCCTGAGACGAGGGACGGGTCTTTCAGCGGCAGGATGAGAAGTGCGACCCACTCGTCCGCCAAGCAGAAAGACCCGTCCATGCACCACCGTAACGCCCCGCTGTCGATCGAGGGCCGCCGCCGGCTCGTCGCGCGTTGCCAGACCCGCCCGATCGCCCACATCGCCGCCGAGATGGGCATCTCCCGCCAATGCGCCTCCAAGTGGGTCAACCGCTGGCGCCGCCACGGCGAGATCGTCCTGCTCGACCACCCGAGCGTCCCGCACCACCAGCCCACCGCCACCGCCGCCCAGGTGGTGGCCCGGATCGAGCAACTGCGCCGGACCCGGAAGTACTCCGCCCGCCGGATCGCCACCGAGCTGGCCGCCGAGGGCGTCACCATCTCGGTGCGCACCGCCGGCCGGCACCTGCTGCAGCTCGGGCTGAACCGTCGCCGGTTCATCGACCCGACTGGACAGAACAACCGGCAACCGGGGCGAATCATCGCCCGCTGGCCTGGACACATGGTCCACCTCGACGTGAAGAAAACCGGCCAGATCCCCGACGGCGGTGGCTGGCGCATCCACGGCAAAGGCAGCGACCAGGACCGGCAAGTCGCCCGCACCAAGACTCGAGGTCAGCGGGCCCGCTACACCTACCTGCACTCCGCCGTCGACGGCTACTCCCGCCTGGCCTACACCGAAGCCCTGCCCGATGAGAAAGCCCGGACCGCGATCGGGTTCGTCCACCGCGCTCGCACGTTCTTCGCCGGGCATGGCATCACCCACATCGACCGCCTGGTCACCGACAACGGCGCCTGCTATCGCGCGAACGACTTCGCCACCGTGCTACGCGGGGCCCGGCATCAGCGGATCACGCCTTACACCCCGCGTCACAACGGCAAGGTCGAGCGTTACAACCGGATCTTGGCCGACGAGTTCCTCTACGCGCATGTCTGGCTCAGCGAAGCCCATCGCACCGCGGCCTTGGCCGTCTGGAACATCCACTACAACTACCGTCGACCACACACAGCCGCTGGAAACCAGCCGCCGGTCACCCGGCTCCACACCGGCGTCACCAACGTCATGGCCTCATACAGCTAGTGCTTCATCAAGCAACGTTGGGTAGGTAATCGGGGCGGCGGATCTTGGAGTTGACGGCGAAGTGGCGTTTGGGGTGGCAGTGGCGGTTGC
>NZ_JBFBCC010000031.1:0-80660 GCF_040682955.1 Amycolatopsis sp. NPDC051045 | reverse complement strand
TAGATCGAGACCGCCGTGTAGCCGGTGGCCTTCATCTTCTGCAGCACGTCCCGCCACAGGTCCGGGCTCGGCAGCCGGAACGGGTGGAACTCGCCCGACCAGACGACCTGACGGCGGCCGTCCAGCATCAGCGAGTACTTGTCGAAGCCGATCCGGTGCTGCGCGGGCGCCTGCGCGACGGCGGACGCGGGTGCCGCGCACAGCCCGGCCGCGACGAGCAGGGCCAGGACGAAGGCCGGCAACCGGCGCCGGGTCCTGCCGGGGTGGAGCATGGTCACGACCTCCGGGTCAGCCGATGAGCGGGGCGAGCCGGTCCGCGATCTTGCGGTGCCCGGCGTCGTTGGGGTGCACGTTGTCCACGGTGTCGGTCGCCTCGGTGATCCACCCTTCGGTGTTCACGAACCGGATCCTCGCGTCGCCCAGCGCGGCGACCGCGTTGCGCGTCTCGGTGACGAAGCGCTTCCGGAAGGTCTCCAGGGCGAGGATCGTGGCGTTCGGGTACTTGGCGCGGATGCGCTGGAGCAGCGTCACGTACGCGGCTTGGAACTGGGCGCCGGTGACGTGGTGCCCGGCGTCGTTGGTGCCGAGGTTCACGACGACGGTGGTGGCCTGGTAGCGCGCGAAGTTCCAGTCCGGAGTGGACGCGTCGAGGCCGGTCTTGAGGAACCGGTCCCGCATGCCGAGGCAGCCGTCGGCCGAGGGGTACAGGCAGGCGCCGCCGACCGCGATCTGCGTGTGCGCCTGGCCGAGCCGCTCGCCGACGAGCCAGCCGTACGCGGTCAGCGCCTGGGCGGACGACAGCTGGCCGACCGTGATCGAGTCACCGACGAACTCGATCAGCTTGGCCGGGACCGCCGCGGCGAACGTCGTCGCGCCGGCGTCCAGGGTGACGCCGCCGAAGACCGCGTCACCGTGGTAGGAACCCGCGACCGGGCGGTAGGACACGCGCAGCACGTGGTTGCCCGGGCTGAGGGGCCGCGGGGTCAGGTTCACCGTGCCGCTCACGTTCTTGTAGGGCACGAACGCGCCGCCGTCGATGCTCGCGAACAGGTCCACGGTGCCGCGTTGCTTCAGCTTCACCGTGGTGCCGGTGAACCCGGTGACCACGTACGCGCCGGCCCATTCGGAGACGTACGCGCTCGGCGAAGCGGTGTCCCAGCGCCCGAAGTACCTGATGTTGGTGTCGGTCGGCAGGCCGTTGCCCGCCGCGGCGGCCAGGGTCGCCGAGCTCAGCGCGGGGGCGAGGATCGGCGCCAGCCGGGCCGCGATCTTGGCGTGCCCGGCGTCGTTCGGGTGGCCGTCCCCGTCCGCGTAGTCGGTGCCGGTCGTCAGCCACCCTTCGGTGGTGATGAACCGGACCTTCGCGTCGCCCAGCGCGGCGACCGCGTTCTTCGTCTCGGTGACATAGCGCTTCTTCAGCGTCTCGAACGCGAACAGCGTCGCGTTCGGGTACTTGGCCCGGATGTCCCGCAGCAGCTTCGTGTACGCCGCTTGGAAGTCGGGCCCGCTGACGCCGTGGCCCGCGTCGTTCGTGCCGAGGTTGATCACGACGGCACCGGCCTGGTAGCGCGCGAAGTTCCAGGCCGCGTCACCGGTGCTGTCGGTCTTGAAGAACTGCGTGGCCTGCCCGACGCACCCGGAGGCGGCGACCAGGCAGTACCCGGAGCGGGCGATCTGCGTGTGCCGCACGCCCAGCTTCTCCCCCACCTGCCAGCCGTACGCGGACAGCGCGAGCTTGCTCGTCAGCGCGCCGTAGGTGATGGAGTCGCCGACGAATTCGACGAGCTTCGACGGGAGCGCCGGCGCGGCCGTCTTCGCCCCGGAGTCGAGGACAAGCCCCTGGAAAATGGTGTCGCCCGAGCGGTAGGACAACCGCAGGGAGTGGGTCCCGCCGGGCAATGCCGCCGGCGTCAACGAAACAACGCCCTTCACCCCCGCGTAGAACACGTCGGGGCCGTTGTCGATGCTCGCGTAGAAGTTCACCGCGTTGCGAGCCTTCACCTTCACCGTGGTCCCGGTGAACCCGGTGGTCAGGTAGGCGCCGGCCCAGTGCGGGACGGCCCCGGCGGATTCGGTGGTCCACCGGCCGACGTAGCCGAGGTTGGGGTCGGTGACCGGCACGTCCGTGGCCGCGGCCGCGGTGGCCGGGGCGACTGAGGCGGTGACGGACACCGCGAGCGCGACGCCGATCGTCGCGAAGAGCGCACGTAATCGGGGCATGGCGGGAACTCCGTTCCGGCGGAGGGATCAGTACACGTACGGCCAGCCGGCGCTGTCGTAGCCGATGAGGTTGATGCCGAGCTTGCCCGTCAGCGGCGTCGCGTCCGAGTAGTAGTAGTGGTAGACGAGCACGTCGGCGTCGGAGTCGTGCAGCACGGCGACGTGGCCGGGGCCGTGGACCGCGCCGTGGCTCGCCAGGATCTGCGTGCCGCCGCCGGCGGTCATCCGGACGCCATTGCGATCGGTGTACGGGCCGGTGATCGACGTCGAGCGGCCGACCATCACGCGGTAGGTGCTCTTGGTGCCCTGGCAGCACAGGTCCCACGAGACGAACAGGTAGTAGTAGCCGCCGTGCTGGATGATGAAGGGCGCTTCCTCGGCGGAGGTGCTGCCCGTGCGCTGGGCGATGCTGCGCAGCGCGGTGTCGCTGGTGCTGCGCTTGCCGGTCGCCGGGTCGAGCCGGATCATCTTGATGCCGGTCCACCACGAGCCGAAGCTCAGCCACCAGCGGCCCGCGGAGTCGACGAACAGGTTCGGGTCGATCGCGTTGTAGTCGTTGCTCGTGCTCGTCTGCACGACGATGCCCTGGTTCGTCCAGCTGCCCGGCAGCCCGGTCGTGCTGGTGGCGAGGAAGATCGCCGAGTTGCGCGAGCCCAGCGACGAAGCGGCGTAGTACAGGTAGTACTTGCCGTTGTGGAACGAGATGTCCGGCGCCCACAGGTATTCCGGCTTGGCCGGGTCGGTGAAGGGCGCGGTCCACGGCGCGCCGTTCGGCCAGACGGATCCGATCTTCGTGAAGTGGATCCGGTCGGTCGACCGGCGGATCTGCAGGTACTGGTCGGTGGAGTACAGCAGGTAGCTGCCGTCGGCCGCGCGGATCATCGACGGGTCGTGCACCGCCTCGATGTCCCCGGTCACGTAACCGGGGTCCGGGTAGGTCGCGGCCTGCGCGGCGGGGGCGCTCAGCAGGGCGGCGGCGACGGCGATGAGGGCCGGGAGACGGCGCAGGCTCATGGGATGTCCTCGGTTCGGCACTGATCCTGGACGCTGTTAGCGCTAACAGATGCTGACGGTCAAATGGTCGGCGGTCCCGCCGCGGGCGTCAAGGGCCGGACGGAGGTTTCCCGCCCCGGCCCTCGACGGCGTCGTCAGTGCACGGGGTTCCACCCGTCGCTGCCCGCGAGGTACCGCTGTGCGGTGTAGTTCGCGGCCTGGGAAGCCGGCAACTGCGGCCGGTCGGTGCCGGTGCCCGCACCCGGGCCGGTGTTGCGGTACTCGAAGAACCGCGCGTCCTTCCACGAGAAGCCCGACATGTCGGTCCACGGCGCCGGCTTGATCGCCGCCGGGAGCGACGTCTCGCGGATCAGGACCTGGGCGATGGCGTCGACGTCCCCGCCCGGGTGCCACGGGCGGCCCAGGTGGAAGCTCGCGTTGGCGGCCGAGCTGAGCACCTTGCTGCCGACGATCAGGAAGCCGTACGGGTTCGACCGCCGGGTGCTGGCCGCGGTCAGGTAGCCGTTGTTGCTGCTGGAACCGCGGTCGAGCAAGGTGATCGTCGCCCGGTCGAACACCGCGGTGGCGCGGCCGAAGAGGAAGTCGACGTCACCGCTGATGGCGCAGTTGCGGTAGTACTGGCGGCCGATCGTGCCGACGGCCGCGGTGTCGGCGTACAGGGTGTCCTGGTGCCCGAGGAAGGTGACGTTGTCGAAGACCATCCGGTCGCCGGTCGTCTTGACCGCCACCGCCTGGGTGTCGGTGATCTCCGGGTGGGCCTTGCGGTCGAAGGAGTTGCGGAAGGTCAGCGCGGTCGCGGTGAAGCCGTTCGCGGCGATCGTCGCGGTGGCGCTGCCCGTGGTGCCGTAGGTCGAGCCGTCGGGTTTCTTCGTGCCGCTGGCGTTGTTGTAGTCGATCACCACGTCGGCGGCGTTGCCGGTGGTGCCGCGCATCGTGATCCCGGTCTTGCTCGCGGGCACGGTGACGACTTCGCGGTAGGTCCCGGGTTTGATCGAGATCGTGCCGCCCGCCGCAACCGCGTTGATCCCGGCCTGCACGGTGGTGTAGTTCCCGGATCCGTCCTTGGCCACGACGACGTTCGCCACCGCGCCCGAAGCCGGCGGGGCGGCGAGCGACGCCCCGGCGAGCACCGACGCGACGAGCAGGGTCTTGAGCATGACGCCTCCACGGTGGAACGCGCCGGGGGTACCGGACGGCGGCCGCCACCCCCGGCGCGGGTCGGTTACTTGTAGGTGATGTTGGCCGCGGTGTAGAGGCAGTTCGTCGAGTCCGGGCCGCTGCCGATCTTCGTCGGCTCGCCGCTGGTCACGCCCTTGTACTTCGTGCAGGGCTCGAGCTTGCGGCTGGAGTCGCCGACGATGGTGATCCGCGTCAGCTTGGCGGTGTCGCCGTAGTTGGTGTTGATGCCGACCAGCGCCTTGCCGGGCACCGTGGCGGTGACGTTGTCCACGACGACGTTGCGCTTGTACTGCGTGCCGCAGTTGCCGCAGGAGCGGTACAGCTTGCCGAAGTCGTTGACCTGGAAGTTCCGGATGTACATCGTGCCGGGGCCGTTGTGCTGGAAGACCTTGTCCGACGCCTTGCGCGCGCCGCCGCCGTCGATGGTCATCGTCTGGGAGGCGGAGGTGCCCTTGAAGGTCGCGGCGTCTTCGCCGACGTCCTCCCACCAGACGTTGAGCAGCGTGCAGGTGCCGAGGCAGTGCACGCCGTCGGCGGCGGGGCTGCCCAGGACGACGTTCTTCAGCGTGGTGCCGTTGGCCAGCTGGAAGAGTGGGCTCTGGCCCTCGTCCTGGCCGCCGCTGCCGAGGTCGCCGGTGCCGTAGAACCGCTTGAGCCCGCCGTCGTAGGTGCCGCTGGTGACCTTGATCGTCGCGCCCACCGGCACGCTGGTGCTGGGGTTCGGCCAGGCGGCAGCCGACGCGGTGGCGCCGGTGCCGATGGCCGCCGAAACGACGAGCGCGGCGACCGCCGCCACCCGGATGATCCGGGACATTGCTGGGGGAATCATTCGTCACTCCCTGGTCTTGAGCTTCAATCGGCGCTGATGGAAAACGTCCGACCGGGTTGTGAAAGCGCTTTCTCGCCACCGAGTTTCGGGTTGCGGGCAGGCCGTGTCAATGTCGTTCGCCGCAGCGGCACGCATGTCGCCCGGATGGTCGCTGACGGCGGGGGTTTTCTGAAAACGCCGAAACTGTCGAAGGTTTCAGCGGCCGGGGCCGGCACCGGCCAGCACCCGCGCCGGGACCTGCCAGGTGGGGTCGAGGCGTTCGACGAAGGACGGCGTCCAGCCGACGTCCGCGCCGAGATCCGGGTCGTTGGCCGCGTTGTACTCGGCCAGCAGGTCGACCGGACGCGGCCACTGGTTGCCCTGGGCCACCAGCGTCCCGGTCGCGTGCAGCACCGTTCCCTTCCAGTAGTGCACCAGCTGACCCAAGGGGAGCCCCGCCGGGATGCGGAAGAAGTTGTTCTCCGCGTAGATGCGGGACTCCACCCCGACGCCCAGCGAGTACGTGTAGGCGGCCGGATCTTCCACCACGTAGAGGTTGTCGTAGACGTGCACCTGGCCGTACCGCACCCGCGGCGCGCGCTGCCCGATTTCGGAGAACAGGTTGTGGTGCAGGGTGACCCGCAGCTTGCCGACGTCGTAGGTGGGCTTGTCGGTGTTGCCGATCAGCATGGTCTTGTCGTGGTCGAGCAACCGGTTGTAGGACACCGTGACCAGGTCCGAACCGTTCACGATGTCCAGCAGCCCGTCGTGGACCTCGTACTTGCGGCCGAAGTACGACGGCTGCTGGTCGTTCCCGCCGTCGCTGAACTCGTTGTGGTCGACCCAGACGTGCGTCGCCCCGACCAGGTCGAGGTTGTCGTATTCGGAGTTCCAGTTGCCGTCGGCGGTGTCGAGGGGGTCCCACTGCGGGAAGCAGTCGTGGGCGTCGGAGAAGCTCAGGTTGCGCAGGATCACGTTGTCGCCGGTGACGCGCAGGGTCAGCCCGTGCAGGGTGGCGTGCCCGCCGAGCCCGACGATCGTCGTGTTCGAGCCGACGTCGAGCACGACCTGCTTCGCCTGGTTGGCCTGCGACCGCTCGCGCGCCTCTTCCAGCGGACCTGACGGCGGCACCCTGCCCCACGTCACGGGGTCGTACGCCGCCAGGTACGCCGGGAGGCTGTAGGCCGGGTCGGCGAAACCCTCGCAGCTCACCGGGCGGTCCGCGGCATCCACGTTGCCCTCGATCGTGCCGCGGACGTAGACGATCTTCGGCGCGCCCGGGTGCGCGGCCAGCGCGGCCGCGAGTTCGGAGCGCTTGGTCACCGTGCGGACGTCACCAGGAGCGGCGGCCGCCCCGCCGGTGGTCCCGGTGGTCGCCGCGGCCCAGCCGTCGTGCGCGCCCAGCACGACCCGGCCGGGGTCGCGGCCGTGCGCCTGGGCGGGTGCTGCGGTGAGCGTTGCTGATCCGGCCAAAAGTAGGCCGACCATCGCGCGGCACGCAACCGTTGCCACGAAGCCATTCGGCCGTGACTGTGGTCGGATCAGCAATGATCGGCACAGTAGACCGAGCAGGGCGAAGCACCCCGCGTAAGCCTTCCAGCGCATGTCGGCTCCTCTAGTCGGTGTCCTGTCTCGTGAGCACCCGCGCCGCGTGCCGGGCGAGCCCGGCGGCGTCCGGGGCGCCGTCGATGACGACGACGTGGTGGGTCAGGGTCAGCTCCTCACCCGGTTCGAGCAGCCACGGCCGGTGGTAGGTCGCGGCGAAGCTGACCACGGGGAACGGCTCGGCGCGGACGTACCAGGCCGTCGGGTGGGCCGCGTTCGCCGGGCTGTCGGCGAACAGCAGCGTCGAGGTCCGCAGGCTCTCGTCGTGCTGCCCGGTGAAGGCGAGCCACGGCGCGCGGTGCCCCATCGCGTCGGCCGCGGACTTCCCGTCCGAGGTCCGGACCGTGCCGCCGACGAACGAGCGTGGCCCGCGCCAGAACAGCCCGCCGTAGCCGGCGGTGTCCCGCCCTTCGGTCACCGGGCTCCCCCAGCGCAGCTCGTGGCCGCTGGTGTTGCGCAGCCGGCTGGACCAGGTGAGCGTCCAGTGCCCGCCACCCGGCGAGACGTCGCCGAAGCGCAGCGTGCGGTGCTCGGTGAGCCAGCGCCGGCCGGCCGCGGTGCGCCAGGCCAGCTCGTGCCGCAGTTCGCAGTGCCCGCCGGCGCCGTCGATGCTCTCCCAGCGGACGTGGCCGACGGTGCCGTTGTTGTCGAGCGGGGTGTAGCCGCGGCCGCGCACGTAGGTGCGGCCACCCCAGAAGTTCTCGCCGGACAGGTGGGCCATGGTGAACTGCAGGCCGTTGTGCCAGGTGTGGTCGTGCGGGCGGACCGCGGTCACCGTCTCCCCCGCGGTGGTGCGCAGCGGGTGCAGGTACGGCTTCGGCGAGTCCCCGGCCGGCGTCGGCGGCTCGACGACGTACTCGGCCAGGACGACGTCACCGAGGCGCACCCGCACCCGGCCGTCGTCCTCCTCGCCCACCTCGAGCGTCCCGTCCCCCACCGCCACCAGGCTCACGCCGGCTCCCCGATCTCCTCCAGCAGTTCCCCGACGGACACGGGCCGGCCGGTGGCCAGTGACCGGTTCGCGGCCAGCCCGGTGAGCAGGGCCTGCAGGCCGGCGTCGTGGTCGGCGGCGCAGCCGAGCGGGTCCGGTTCGGCGTCGTCGAGCAGCTCGGCGAGCATCCGCTCGTCCCCGCCGCCGTGCCCGTCGCCGAGGAGCCCGTCGAACACGGCTTCCGGCGGCTCCCAGTGCCGTTGCACGGTCAGCCGGGCCCGCGCCCGCTTCGGCACCGGCTCGGCGCCGGACGCGTACTCGTTCTCCCGGACGTCCAGCTCCAGCCGACCTTCGCTGCCGGAGAACGCGACGCGGTAGCCCTCCCGCGGCGAATACGCGTGCAGGTGGTAGTTCAGCACCGCCCCGCCGTGGTGGCGCACGAGCACCGACAGGTCGTCTTCGATGGTGACGCCGGGCGCGAACACGTCCTGGTTCCGGACGTACCCGTCTTCCCGCTCCGCGTCGCGGTAGAGCGCGCGCAGCTTGGGTGAGGCTTCGAGGTCCAGCGCGAACCGGTCGCCGGCGCTGCGGTGCCGGTGGCCGTTTTCGTCGCCGTAGAAGAACAGCCGTCCCAGCGCGAACACCGTCTCGGGCCCGCGGCCGAGCCACCAGTTGACGAGGTCGAAGTGGTGCCCGGACTTGTGCACGAGCAGGCCGCCGGAGTTGGCCTTGTCCCGGTGCCAGCGGCGGAAGTAGTCGGCGCCGTGCGCGGTGTCGAGCAGCCAGCTGAACTCGACCGAGCCGATCTCGCCGATCGTGCCGGCGGCCAGCAGCTCCCGCACCCGGCGGTGCACCGGGTTGTACCGGTAGTTGAAGGCGACCCGCACCGAGCGGCCCGTTTCGCGCCGGGCCGCCAGGATCCGCCGCGCGCCCTCGACGTCGGTCGTCATGGGCTTTTCCGTGACGACGTCGCAGCCGGCCTCGAGCGCGGCGACGACGTACTCGGCGTGCGTGTGGTCCGGAGTGCACACGACGACCACGTCGATGCGTTCCTTCGCCAGCATGGCGGCGAAGTCCGCCGGCCGGTAGGCCGGCACGGACGTGCCGAGCCAGTCGTTGTGGACCCGCATGCGGGTCTCGTTGTGGTCGCAGAAGGCCGCGAGCTCCGCCCGCGGCGACGCGGCCAGTGCCCGGGCGAACAGCTGGGCCCGTGAGCCCAGGCCGACGATCGCGTGACGACGCACCACCATCACCTCATCTCTTTCAGGCTCGTTCAGGCGCGCGTACCGGCGCCGGTCCAGGGCAGGGCGAGTTCGGAGAAGAGCGCGAGCCGCTCGGCCGCGGTGTCGACGTCGCGGTCGACGCCCGGCACGACGAAGTGCCGGTCGGGGCCGCTGCCGACGGCGTGGACCCATTCGGCCGGCAGCGGCAGCGGTTCGGGCGCGTCGCGGACCGCCTCCACCAGCGCGGTGAACGCGCGGGTCGCGGCCAGCGGGGCCAGCAGCGGCTCGCCGCCGCGGACGTGGGCCACGAGGTTGGCCAGCAGGTCCCGGGGCGGGGCAACCGGCACCCGGGTGTCGCCCACGATGACGAGATCGGTCTTGTAGTGCCAGCGGATCCGGCCCGCCGAGCCGTGGACCAGCACGTACGGTTCGTGGTCGGCCTCGGCGTCCAGCGTGGCCGCGACGACGACGTCCGGCGCCCCGGCGAAGCTCAGCCGCGCACAGGCCGTGTCGTCCGACTCGATGTCCCGGGCCCGGTACAGCTCGACGGCGGTCCGCTCCGGCAGGACCCCGGCAGTGCCGTTGACCAGCAGGGCGGTCGCGACGGCGTGGGCAAACGGGTTGGTCAGCGCCCCGTCCACCACCGGCTGCCCGCCGACGCGGCGGCGGCCCGCCCACTCGGCGCGCGCGAAGTACCGGTCCCGCCGGATCCACGCCCCGGCGGCGGCGATGCCGGTGACCGTGCCGATCTCGCCGTTTTCGACCGCCGCCCGCACCACCGGGACCGCGGCCGAGCCGAAGCTCTGGAACCCGGTCTGGCAGGCGCGGCCGCGGTCCCGCGCGAGCCGGTCCAGTTCGTCGAACGCCGCGAGGTCCAGCACCGGCGGCTTTTCGACGAGCAGGTGGCAGCCCGCGGCGAGCGCGAGCCGCGCCAGGGGCAGGTGGGTGTGGGGCGGGGTCGCCACCACGGCGATGTCCGGGGTGGTGCGGGCCAGCAGCTCCGCCGCGTCCCGGGTGACGACTGCGGCCGCGGGCAGCAGCACGCGGGCCTCCTCCGGTGGCTCGCGGATGTCGCACGCCCCGGCGAGGACGATCTCGCCGCGGTCGTGCAGCGCGCGGGCGCGGCGCAGGTGCTGGCCCGCGTAGCCGGCCGTGCCGAAGACGACCACCGCAGGAATCATCGGTGGCCGCCGGTCGCCACCGCGGCCAGGGAGAGGGGCCCGGCCACCACGAGCACCAGGATCGGCAGCATCCACACGAGCAGGCCAGCGAGACCGACGGCGGCGGCCAGAAACACCCCGTTCCCCGGCGATGCGGCGGTTTCCCGCGCCGCGGTCACGAATGCCCGGCGCCAGACCGGGCCGCCGGGTGTGTCACCCGCCGCTCCGGCCGCACGGGGCCAGGCACGACCGCCGGCCGCCACCCCGGCTTCGCGGCGAGCCGAGCCGCCCGTCGCCACCACCTCGCAAGTCCGCACCGCCACGACCACGCCCGCCACCGCCAGCACCCACAACGCCGGCCGCAGCACGCCGGCACCCGGCATCGAAGCCACCACTTCCAGGTCCACCGCGAACGCCACCACCGCGGCGAGGCACCCGAGCCCGAACGGCACACCGCCCCGCGCGGCCTCGCGGAAGTCCGCCCAGAACGTCGTCCACAGTGGACTCCCGAGGTCGCGCCGGGTCCGGTCCAGCACCCGGCAGCCCGCCGTGAACGCCGGGGCCGCCGTCACCACGGGCACCGACGCGAGCGCGACGAGCAACCCCGCCAGCAGGCAGTCCGAGAAGTCACCGAGCCCGGTTCGCCACTCGGTTCGCCTTCGGGTCCGCATCACCTCACCCCTTCAGGCCGCTGGTGCTGACGCCTTCGACCAGCAGGCGCTGGAAGGCGAGGAAGAACAGCACGATCGGGACGAGCGCGAGCGCGGACATCGCGAACATCGCGCCGAAGTTCGACTCGCTGCTGGTGTCCACGAACAGCCGCAGGCCGAGCGGCACGGTGAACTTCTCCGTGTCGTTCAGGTACACCATCTGCGTGAAGAAGTCGTTCCAGGTCCAGATGAACGTGAAGATCGACGTCGTGACCAGCGCCGGTTTCGACAGCGGCAGCACGACGTGCCAGAACGTGCGGTAGACCGAGCAGCCGTCGATGATCGCCGCTTCGTCGAGCTCCCGCGGGATCCCCCGCATGAACTGGACGATCAGGAAGACGAAGAACGCCTCGGTGGCCAGCAGCTTCGGCAGGATCAGCGGGACGAACGTGTTGACCAGGCCGGCCTGCTGGAAGATCACGTACTGCGGGATGAGCGTGACGTGGTAGGGCAGCATCAGCGTCGTGATCATGAACGCGAACAGTGCGCCCCGGAACCGGAACTTCAGCCGGGCGAAGGCGAACGCGGCCAGCGAGCACGACAGCACGTTCGCCGCCACCGACAGCCCGGCCACCAGGAAGGAGTTGAGGAAGAACCGGCCGAACCCGACGCCCGCCGCTCCCTCCCAGCCCTTCGTGTAGCCGTCGAAGACGAACCGGGTCGGCAGCAGCGCCAGCCGCGAGAGGATCTCGTCCGGCGGCTTGACCGACGCGAACGCCAGCCACACCAGCGGGTAGAGCACCACGGCGACGATGACCAGGCACAGCACGTGCCAGCCGAACGACCGCGCCGTGCGCGGCAATACGGTCATTTGTTCTCCCCTGTGCTTTCCACGTCGTCGTAGAACACCCAGAGCTTCGCGGTCCGGAACACGATCGCCGTCACGATCGCGATGACCACCAGCAGCACCCACGCCATCGCGGACGCGTAGCCCATCCGGAAGTCCTGGAAGCCGACCTCGAACAGGTACAGCGTGTAGAACAGGTCCGCGTCGGCCGGCCCGCCGCGGCCGCCGCCGATGACGAACGCCGGGGTGAACGCCTGGAAGGCGTGGATCGCCTCCATCACCAGGTTGAAGAAGATCACCGGCGACAGCATGGGCAGTGTGATGTGCCGGAACCGGCGGAACGCGCCCGCGCCGTCGATCGCCGCCGCTTCGTGCAGCTCCGCCGGGATCTGCTTGAGCCCGGCCAGGAAGATCACCATCGGCGCGCCGAACTGCCACACCCCCAGCAGCACGATCGAGGCGAGGCTGAACTGCGGGTCGTCGACCCAGCTCGGGGTGTGCCAGCCGAAGAAGGCCAGTACCTCGTTGACCGGGCCGCCGCCCATGAACAGCGCCCGCCACACCAGCGCCGCCGCGACGCTCGCGCCGAGCAGCGACGGCGCGTAGAACGCCGCCCGGTAGAAGCCGTTGGCGCCGCGGCGGGTGTTGAGCAGCATCGCCACCAGCAGCGACACCGTGAGCTTCAGCGGCACCGAGACCAGCACGTAGATCAGCGTGACCTTCACCGACTGCAGGTAGCGGTCGTCGTCGGTGAACATGTGCGTGAAGTTGCCGAAGCCGACCCACTTCGGCGCCGTGAACATGTCGTAGTCGGTGAACGACAGGTACAGCGAGACCACCATCGGGCCGACGGTCAGCGCCACCGCGCCGAGCAGCCAGGGGGTGAGGAAGGCGAACGCCTCCGGCTGGCTCTTCCGGCGGCGCCCGGCCGGGGAGTCCCGGCGCCGGCCCCGCGCGGCCGACGCCGGGGGCGCGACCGGCGGGTCCGGCGTGCGCAGGGTCGTCATCGGCTAGGACAGTCCCTTCTGGGCTTCGGTCATGAACCGGTTGACCGCGTCGTCGATGCTCATCCGGCCGAACGCGACTTCTTCGTACGTGCGCTGCAGGAGCTTCTGGATCGCACCGGCACCCTTCGGCGGCACCGGCGGTGCGGCCCCGAGCTTCGGTTCGAGCGCGGCTTCGTAGTCGTAGAGGGTCTTGTCGTTGCCGGTCGCGCCGGCCGCCAGCTGCGCGCGGACCTTCAGGTTCGGGGCGAGGCCGCGGTCGGTGCCGACGATCTTGCCGACCTCGGGGTCGTTGACCAGGAAGTCGACGAGCTTCGCCGCCGCCTCCTGCTGCTGGCTGCGCGCCGAGACCGCCAGGAACATCGACGGCCGCCGGTACTGCCCGGTGTCGCCGTTCGCCGCGCTCGGGTACGGCGCCACGTTCAGCGGCTTGCCGTTCGCCTTCTGGTACGCGGGCAGCAGGTTGTCGTAGGCGAATTCCGAGCTGGTCAGCTTCTTGCCGAGCGGGGACTGCTCGGGCGAGGTGTTGTAGGAGGCGGTGACGTCCGCCGGCGAGGCGCCCTTGGTGTCGCGGAACTTGCTCGCCAGCTGCCAGTAGCGGCGCAGGTCGTCGGCGGCGAAGCCGAGCTTGCCCTCCGGGGTGTAGAACTGCTTGCCCTGCTGGCGCAGCCAGATCTCCAGGGGCGTGTCGAGGATGCCGAAGTCGGTCACCCCGCGTGCCGAGCCCGCCGCGCTGACCTTCTGGGCCGTCTCGGCGTACTGGTCCCAGGTCATGCCCTTGGCCGGGTCCGCGCCCGCCGCCGTGAAGGCCGCGGGGTCGTAGATCATCGCCGGGGTGTTCTGCGCCCACGGCACGGCGTACCGCTTGCCCTGGTACACCCCGGTGGCCGCCAGCTCGGGGTTGATGTCGGCGAGTGAGATCGCCTTCCCCGCGCCGGAGTTCAGATCGGCCAGGACGTTGCGGCCGCCGTATTCGGCCAGGTAGCGGCTGTCGACGTTGAGCACGTCCGGCGGCTTGCCCCCGGCCGTCTGCGTCGCCAGCTTCTCCCAGTAGGCCGCGTACGCCGAGAACGACGTCTGCACCTTGATCGTGGGGTTCTTCTGCTGGAACAGCTCGACGGCCTTCTTCGTCAGGTTCGCCCGCCCCTCGCTGCCCCACCAGACGAAGTTGATGGTCACGTCGCCGCCGCCGCCGGAGTCCGTGCCGCAGGCGGCCACCCCCGTCAGCAGCAGCGGAACCACCACGGCCAGCGCGGCGATTCTCCGCCCCTTGGTCCTACGCTCAGTTCTCCGACCCATCGAGCTCTCCGTCCTCAGCCGGTCAGCACTTTTCTGAAAACGCTGTCAGCGCGCTCACGGTAGGCAGTGCGCCACGCCGGTGTCAACGGCCAATTCGGAACTGTAGCCCTTGTGCAGCAAGCTTTTCGGCGTTCAGCGGGCAGGATGAGAAAGCGCTTACCGGAACCGGGTCGGCAACCGGGCCGTCAGCGCGATGAGCACCGGGGCGTTATCCGGTGCGTTCGGCGGTCTCCGCTTTCGGGCCGCCTCCCGGCCGTCGCGAAGCACTCGCCCACGGGACGCCGATCTCGGAGAACAGCGCCAGCCGGTCCGCGGCGACGGCGACCTCTTCGCCGATCCCCCGCACGACCGGGTGCCGGCTCGCCCCTTCGCCGACGGTGCGGATCCAGCCCGCCGGGATCCGCGACGGCGACGGCGCGTCCCGCACCGCTTCGACCACCGAAGCGAACGCCCGGGTCCCGGACAACGGCGCGAGCAGCGGCACGCCCGCCGGGTCGAGGTGGTGGGCGATCAGGTTGCGCAGCAGGTCGGCCGGTTCGCCGAGGTGGACCCGCTCGTCGTCGAACTCGAGGCGGTGGCTCTTGTACCAGAACTTCGCGCGCCCCCGCTCGCCGTGCACCACGACGTAGGGCTCGTGGTCCTGCTCGGCGCACAGCGAGGCGGCGACGACGATCTCGGGCCCGTCGCCGAACCGGATGCGCAGGCACGCGGTGTCGTCGGCTTCGATGTCGCGCGTGCCGTAGAGCTCGAGGACGATTTCCGCCGGGTCACGCCCGGCGACCCCGCCGACGAGCAGGGCGGTGGCCACCGCGTGCGAGAACGGGTTGGTCAGGACGCCGTCGACGACGGCCTCGCCGTCGAGCCACCGGCGCCCGGCCCACGGGTTGCGCCGGTAGTAGGCGTCGGTGCGGATCCACGCCCCGGCCGCGCCGACGCCGACCACGTCCCCGAGCTTCCCGGCGGCGATCGCCGCCCCCAGGACGGGCAGGACCGGCGAGCCGAAGCTCTGGAACCCGGTCTGGCACGCCGCTCCGGTCTCCGCGGCCAGCCGGGACAGCGTGGTGAAGCCGTCGAGGTCGAGCACCGGCGGGGTCTCCAGCAGCAGGTCGCTGCCCGCCCGCAGCACCGCGCCGCCCACCTGCACGTGCGCGTGCGGCGGCGTCGCGACCACGGTGATGTCGGGGCGGCAACGGCGCAGCAGGTCGTCGACGCCGGCGTGCGCGGTGGCGCCCGGTGGCAGCAGCGCGCTGGCGGCCGCGGACGGCGGCCGGATGTCGGCCATGCCGGCGAAGCGGACCAGGCCCTCGTCGTGCAGGATCCGCGCGCGGTGCAGGTAGCTGAACGCGTAGCCGGACGTGCCGACGACCGCCAGCCTCGGCGGGTCCGCCACGGTGCGGCTCCGGCTCCCCGACATGGATCTCCGATCGGCGGGACCCGGTGCGGGCCGCGCGGAACTGACGAATGGGTCAGGAGTTCGGGAGAAACTTCCGGTCGCCACCGTAGGGCGTCCGCGACAAACGTGTCAATACACGGGACACCGGCGTCGAATCCGTCGAACCGCCGGTACTCCGAACGGCGGCCGGACTTTCGAGATAGCGCTTACTGGAATAGACCTGTTCGCGCTGCAAGCGATGACCGCGGTTTGCAGGATTTGTTGACAACGCTCTCAGGCGTTTCCATGATGTTGCTCGGAGCCTGCCGAGGAGTTGCCGTGAGCGTGACCATTCACGACGTCGCCCGCCGGGCCAACGTGTCCATCTCGACCGTGTCGCGGGCCTTCACGTCCCCGGACCTGGTCCGGCAGCAGACCCGCACCCGGGTGCTGGCCGCGGCGCACGAGCTGGGCTACCACGCGGCCGGCGCGCCGCAGCCGGGGCCCGCGGTCCGCACCGGGCACATCGGGATCGTGGTCTCGGACCTGGGCAACCCGTTCTTCACCGGCGTGCTCAACGGCGTCCAGGCCCGCGCGCGGCAGGACGACATCGCGGTGCTGTTCGCCAACAGCGACGAGGACCCGGCGACCGAGCAGAACCTCGTCCGCCGGATGGCCAAGCAGGTCGACGGCGTCGTGCTGTGCAGCCCGAGCATGACCGACGACCAGCTGCGCGTGCTCGCCGGGCAGACGACCCTGGTGCTGCTCAACCGGGAGGTGCCGGGGATCCCGTCGATCGTGATGGACGCCGCGGACGGGATGCGGCAGGTGATCGAGCACCTGGCCGCGCTGGGCCACCGCCGCTGCGCCTACCTCGGCGGGCCACGGGCGTCGTGGGCGAACCGGGCCCGTAGACAAGGCCTGGCCGAGACTGCGGACCGGCACGGCACGGAAGTCGTCGAGTTCGGCCCGTTCCCGCCGGTGTTCGAGGGCGGCCTGCAGGGCGCGGACCTGGCGCTGGCGGCGGACGTGACGGCGATCGTCGCCTACAACGACCTCGTCGCCTTCGGCGCGCTGGCGCGGCTGAACGCCCGCGGCGTGCCGGTGCCGGACGAGGTCAGCCTGGTGGGCTTCGACGACCTGGTGTTCGCCGCGATCTCGGCGCCCCCGCTGACGACCATCGCGATGCCGACGGAGGCGGCGGGCCGCGCGGCGGTGACGATCCTGCTGGGCCTGCTCGACGGCGAGGCCGACGAGCACACGACGCAGGTGCTGGACACCCACCTCATCGTCCGCGCCACCACGGCCCCGCCGGCGCTCGCCCGGCGCCGTGCCTGAGTCGTTCCCGGCGTCGCCGCCGGTCAGCCGCCGAAGACGTGGCGGTCCAGGAACGGGTTCCGGAACTTGCCCTGCGGGTCGAGGGTCTTCGCCAGCGCCCGGAAGTCGGCCAGCCGCGGGTACCCCGCGTCGAGGCCGCCGCCGTGGAAGAGCTTGCCCCAGTGCGGGCGCGCCCCGAACGGGGCCAGGCGCTCCTCCAGCACCGGCAGCAGCTTTTCGACCTCCGGCTGCCGCGGCTGCCACGTGAAGTGCAGGGCCACCCGGTCGCCGCCGTGGCACGGGCTCAGCCACAGGTCGTCGCCCGCGATCGCGCGGATTTCCGAGACCAGCAGCAGCGGCGCGACGAGGTGCCAGATCTCGCGCACCGCTCGCACCGCGGCGGCGGCAGCGCTGTAGGGCACGAAGTACTCCGTCTGCAGCTCGTCCCCGACGCTCGGGGTGAAGGCCAGCGCGAAGTGCGGGAGCCGCTCGTGCCACGGGCCCGGGATCCCCTGTTGCGGCGTGCAGTTGTCCGCGGGGATGCCGGCCGCGTGCGCCGGGTGCCGGGGCCCGTCGGCGGGGACCGCGCCGAAGAGCTCCGGCCGCTCGGTGAAGGCGTCGACGCGGCTCTTGACCCACACCAGGTCGATCGCGTCGTTCGCCCAGTTCGTGAACAGGCTGACGCTGTAGCCCGCGTCTTCGATCTCGTCGAAGTGCCGGTAGGCGGCCTCCCACGGCAGGCCGTCGAAAACGTCCTGCCGGACGTCGAACGCGGGCACCACGTCGAGGGTCAGCCGGGTGACGACGCCGAGCGCGCCTAGGCCGACGACGACTCCGGGGAACGCGGGGTCGTCGCGGGTGAACGTCCGCAGCTCGCCGTCCGCGGTGACCAGTTCCACCGCCGAGACGGCCGCGGCGAGCCCCGGCTGGCGCCGCCCGGAGCCGTGGGTGCCGGTCGCGACGCTGCCGGCCACCGTGATGTGCGGCAGTGACGCGAGGTTCGGCAGCGCGAAGCCCGCGGCGTGCAGCTGCTGCGCGAAGTCGCCGTAGCGGGCCGACCCGCCGACGGTCACGGTGCCGTCGCCGATCTCGACCGGCACGTCGAGGGCGCGCAGGTCCAGCAGGACCCCGCCCGGGGAGTCCGCGATGTCGTTGAAGCAGTGCCGGCTGCCGAGTGCCTTGACCCGGGACGCGGCGGCGACGGCGGCCCGCACCTCGTCGACCGTGCGCGGGGTGACCACCGCGTCCGCGCCGTAGGTGTGGTTCCCGGCCCAGTTCGACTCGCGCACCCGCCATGTCCTTCCGCCGTACGAGATCCCCGCTCCCGACCCTACGTGAGCCGCGGCGGCGCTCAGCGCGCCGGGATGATCGCCTGGTGGGGGCCGGCGAGGCCGTGCGGGCTGAGCAGCCGGCCCATCCGCTTCGGCATCCGCAGCGTGATCGCGCGGTCGAGGACGCGCGCGCCGGGAGCAGCTTCGGCCAGCCGGGCCTCGTAGGCCGGACAATCGCCCGGCACCCGCAGCCACGCCGACACCACGAGATTGCCTTCGCCCACCACCGCCGCCGAGAGCCGCGTCTCCGGCAGCTGCGCGATCGCCGCGCCGGCGCGATCGAGCGCCGGCGCCTCGACCTCGAGGCGGTAGCCCGCGATCACCGGCCAGCCCGCCGGGACGTGCGCGAGGTCGCACCGGAAGTCCAGTTCGTGGTTGCGCAGCATCCGCGCCAGCGTGCGCCGCACCGCCGACTCGCTCATCCCGCAGTCCCGGGCCAGGACCGCGTAACTGCGCCGCCCGTCCTCCCCGAGGGACTCCACCAGCGCGCGCAGGCCGCGGTCGTTCCACTGCTGCGGCACGACCAGCCGGGCCTGCACCGCGGTGTCGTCCAGCACCGCCCGCTGCTCCGGGGCCAGCGCGTCCACCAGCCACCCGCTGCCTTCCCGGTAGACGCGGGTCGCGACGGCGAAGCGGACCTCCCGCACCCCGGGCAGGGTGCCGATGCGGCCGGTGACCAGCGCGTCCAGCGCGTCGAGGTCGCGCGCGGCCAGACCGAGGAACAGGGCGAACCGGCTGGTCGTGCGCTCGACGCTGAACACCGGCGGCCAGCTGCACAGTTCCTGGGTCAGGCCGCTCAGCGCATCCGGGCGGCAGGCCAGGTCTACGTAGCCGACCGTGGTCGTCGGCGGCGTGGAGTAGGCGGTGAGCCAGGCCAGCCCGGCGGCCTGCAGCCGCTCCCAGCGGCGGGCCGCCGTCGTCGCGTCGGTGCCCACGGCGGCGGCGATGCGCGTCCACGGCGCCCGCGGGTCGCGCTGCAGGGCCTCCACCAGCGCGAGGTCGGACGCGCTCGGTCCCGGGCGCGCCGCGTCCGGCTGCGCACCGGGGGAAACGGGTATGGCCGATGGTGGCCTGGTCATGATCGGCTGCCGAGGGGCCGCCGGGTCCACCGGCGGCCCCTCGTCGTCCTACCGCCGCCGCAGCCGCGGCACCGCGGCCGCGCCGGCCACCAGCACGAGGACACCGCCGATGACGAAGGGCAGCGCGGGCACGTCACCGGGTTCGGCGGCGGGAACGGCGCGCTCCCGGCCGCCGTAGCCGCCGCCCGCGCCGTCACGGTCGTAGGCCGAGCCCGGCAGCTTGTCCGCGTACCGCTCGTGCAGGGCGGCGCGGTAATCCGCCAGGGACAGTTCCGTGCCCGCGGCGAGGCCGGTGACCGAGCCGTCCACGACGGTGACGGCGTCGCCGTGCACCGCGTACCAGGCGTTGACCTGCGGCTCGTGCAGGAGGTAGCCGCCGGCCGCGGCCTGGGCGTACCGCCGCTCGAAGTCACCGGACGCGACGTTGACGACGGTCCAGGCCGGGCCCTGGCGCTCCGCCCACACGGTCGCGGCGGCGCCGTCGCCGGTCCGCGCCGGGACCGCGACGTAGGCCAGTGCGGCCGGGACGTCCGACTTCCCGGCGACGAAGGCCGCCGTCGGCTCGTAGACGGGGACCTGCGTGTGCGGGTCGGCCGCCTGCTGCGCGGCCGCGGCCGCCCGGGCGCCGGGGAACTTCGTCTTCGCGAGGCGGCCGAGTGTCGCCGGACCGCTCGTGACCTGCCCGATCGCGGCGCTGTCGGCGGCGGTCGGGGTGCCGGTGGGTCCGCTCGCCGCCGACGCCTCCGCACCGCCCGTGGTGAGCATCGCGGCGCCGGCCAGCACGGCCACGCCCATCGCTTTCCGCAGCATGCTCATCCCTCGATCCCGGACAGCGTGTGGGTCCACTGGAACTGGTTGTTCGAGCGGTAGGTGTCGTAGTTCATCGAGTTGTAGCGGCTGTTGTTCGGCCACGGGTCGCCGTATTCGACCCGGGTGGCGCCGCTGGAATCGTCGTAGCCGTAGAGCACGTGCATGTGACCGCCACCGGAGCGCCAGCCGATGCGGGTGCCGATCGGCTTTCCCGCGTCGATCTGGGTTTTGACGCCGGTGAAGGAAAGCGTCCGGCCGTTGGAGTTGTACGTTCCGACGTTCGTGAAGCCGAGGTAGCGGAACACGCGCTGCTGGTCGGACAGGTAGCCCTGGTTGTTGGCGCAGCTGCTGCCGGACTCGTTGTGCGCGATCTGGCAGAACCGGGTCTGGGTGAGGGTGTATCCCCAGTAGTCGGCGATCGTGTTGCCGCTGGCGTCCCAGCACCACTGGTCCTTCTGCTGGGCCTGCATGGTGATGCCGAGGTCGGTCCGCGCCGCGGCCGCGGCGGACGGTACCTGCAGCGCGACGACCGCGGCCGAGAGCGCGACGAGTCCACGGAGGACTCTTGAAGTGGTTTTCACGAAGTGCTCCTCCAGCCGGTGACGATTCGACGTGGTGGCAGGGAATACTCCGCGCCCGGCACGGGGATCCGGTACCTACCAAGGGAGGATTGCGTCGACGGGAACCGATTCCGGCGGATTCCGGCAGGCGCAGGAGCCGGATTCCGGCATCGGCCCGGGGCCGCCGGGCGGATTCCGGCGGGCGGTTTTTGTCATTGCCGGGTTCGGGGTGACAGTTTTTCGCGAGCGCGGGCTCACCCGCGTCAGCACTCCCGCGAGAGCGGCGGTGTAGTGCCGGTGTAGCGGCCGCGCGCAGGGTTCTCCCCGTCGACGCCGGGACGCCTGCCCGGCCTACTGAGGGAGACACCATGCGAACCATCTGCCAGGCGGCCGCACTCGCGGCCGCCCTGTTCTTCGGCGGCGCGACCGTCGCTTCGGCCGCCACCGCCCCGGCGCCGGAGGTGTACTCGGAGGTGACCGCCGCCGACATCGCCGACCCGGGTGCGGTGATCACCGACTCGGCCGCGGACCTGGCCGCGGCGCGGACCGCGAACCAGGCGATCGCCTGGTTCTCCAGCCGCAACGGCAGCACCGCCTACCAGGGCTACTGCGAGAAGGCGGTGCGCCTGGCGTGGGACCGCGTGACGCACCACGCGAGCGCGATCGACCACTGGCGCTCCTCCGACGGCGCCCGCCACACGACGGGCACCCCGCCGCGCGGCGCGTTCGTGTTCTGGAACATCTCGGCCTACGGCCACGTCGGCATCGCCGACGGCAGCGGCGGAGTCTGGGCGACCAGCGTCAACGGCGCGATCGGCCACGCGCGGCAGGGCTACTTCGCCAACTACCTCGGCTGGAAGCCGGGCAACAGCAACTGACCGCGCGGTGGGGCCACCGGCGCTCCGCTCCGGCGGCCCCACCGTGTCGTCCCCCAATCACGCGAGATGCGTGTTCAAGCACGCGAGTTTCGCGTTCAGGCACCCCGATCTCGGTCGCGGGCCGGGTGCCGGGGCGTGCGGACGAGGCGGCGAGGTGGGTCAGCTCGCACGGCCGGACCGGCGAACCGACCCGGGCGGCCCGGCGGGGTGGGCGAAGCAAGATCGCGAGCCGGTCCAGCAGCCTCAGGTGCGCGCCGCCGACGGAGTTCGGCGGCGCTGGGCCTGCTCCAGGAGCGCCAGTCCCGTGGTCTCGCCCTGGTGGTTGCCCGTCTCGCGGAACACCCGCAGCGCCCGGTCGCACACCCCGCGCGCCTGCACCGGTTCGCCCGCCGCCAGCAGGGTCTGGCCGATGCCCAGGAGGGCATACGCGCTGCACCTCTCGTCGTCGAGCTCCTCGAGAATGCTCAACGCCAGCCGCAGGCACGTCAGTGACTCCGGCAACCTTCCCGTGTCGCGGTGCAGGGTGCCCAGTTCCGTCAGGACCTTCGCCTCGCGGTGCGGGTCCTCGATCTCGCGGGCCAGGTCGCGGGCGCGCCGCAGCCAGGCGTCCGCCTCGGCGAACTCGCCCAGCAGCGCGTACGTCGAGCCGATCGAATTGCGCATCTGGGCGACGCCGCTGCGGTCGTCCGCCCGCTCCAACCCGGCCAGGGCACGCTGGTAGCAGGCGAGCGCGTCGCGGGGACGGTCGCGGACGCGGGCCACCGTGCCGAGGCCCGCCACCGCCAGTGCCTCGCCGCGGACGTCGCCCAGTTCGGCGAACAGCTCCGCCGAACGCTCCATGTCGCGCGCCGCCGCCGCGTATTCGTCGTGGTACAGGCGGACCTGGCCGAGACCGCGGTGCAGGACCGCCGCCCCCGTCCGGTTGCCCGCGGCCTCGGCCGCGGCCAGCGCCGTCAGGTGGCTGCGCCGCCAGTCGTCGTACGCGCCGCGCAGGTCGTAGAACGGCACCGCCGCCGCGGTCAGCTGCCAGGCCAGCTCGTCGAGACCCGCGTCGGCCGCCAGCTGGACCGCCGCGGCCAGCAGCTTGCGTTCCGCGGTGAACCAGCCGAGCGGCTCGGCCGTCAGCCGCCCCGGCACGGGAACGGTGCCCAGTGCGGACCCGGTCATCGCGCCGAACGCGGGCGGCAGGCCGGCCGCCGCGGCCTTCGCCAGCGCCAGCAGCACCGACAGCACCCGGACGAGCGTCGCCCGCCGCGTCGGAAGGGGTTCCTCCGCGAGCAGTTCCGTCGCGTAACACCGCAGCAGGTCGTGCAGCCGGTACCGCGGGTGCCCGTTGGAATCCCGGCCCACCAGCGAAACCAGGTTGGCGTCGACGAGCACGTCGAGCACGTCGTGGGTGCCGTCGCGGTCCAGCAGCGCGTCGACCACCCAGCTCGGGAAGTCCTGCGCGCCCAGCACCGCCGACCGGCAGAACGCCGTCCGCGCGGACGGCGGCAGCTGACGCAGGCTGAGCTCGAAGCTCGGCCGGACACCGAGATCCCCGACGCGCAGCTCGCTCAGCCGGCTCGACTCGTCGGCCAGCCGGTCGTGCAGCGTGCGCAAGCTCCACGCCTGCCGCCCGGCCAGCCGCGCGCCGGCGATGCGGATCGCCAGCGGCAGGTACCCGCAGCACCGCACGATCGCCGCGGCTTCGGCCGGTTCGCCGACGACCCGGTCCGCCCCCGCCAGCTCGGACAGCAGCTGCGCAGCCTCCCGTTCGCCGAACACGGTCAGTTCGACGTGCTTCGCGCCCGCCAGCTCCGGCAGCCGCCCGCGGGTCGTGACCAGCACGGCGCACCCGGCGTCGGCGGGCAGCAGCGGGCGGACCTGCGCGGCGGTCGCGGTGTCGTCGAACACCAGCAGCATCCGGCGCCCGGCCAGGCGCGAGCGGAACAACGCGGCCCGCTGGCCGAGCCCGGCGGGGACGGTGTTGCCGGTGACGCCCAGTGCGTGCAGGAAGTCGGCGAGCACCTCGGCCGGGTCGCGCGGCGCGCCCGTGCCCGCGAGGTCGACGTAGAGCTGGCCGTCCGGGAAGCGGCCGGCGAGGCGGTGGGCGACGTGCATGGCGAGCGCCGTTTTGCCGGTGCCGGGTGCGCCGGTCAGCACGACCGGCGCCGGCCCCGCGCCGAGCGCCGTTTCGAGCTCGCGGACGTAGTCCTCGCGGCCGGTGAAGTCGGGCAGGTCGGCCGGGAGCTGCCGCAGCGGCGACGGGACGGCCGCCCGAGCCGGGCCGGGCAGCGGCCCGCCGGCCAGGATCGCGGCCTGCAGGGCCCGCAGTTCCGGTCCCGGTTCGACGCCGAGTTCGGTGACCAGCCGCTCCCGCGCGGTCGTGTAGGCCTGGAGCGCCTCGGCCCGGCGGCCGGCGCCGGCGAGCGCGAGCAGGTACTGCTGCCAGAGCCGTTCGCGGTAGGGGTGTTCGGCCAGCAGCACGGTGAGCTCGGCGATCGCGGGGTCGTGCCGGCCCAGCCGCACCTGCAGCGCCAGCCGCTCCTCGACGGCGGCCAGCCGGTTCTCGACGAGCCGGCCGAGCTCGGCGTCCCAGGCGGGCGCGGTGGGCAGGTCCTCCAGCGGGTCGCCGCGCCACAGCGCTTCGGCCTCGGCCAGCAGCCCCAGCGCCGTCTCGGGCGAGCCGTCCTTGGCCGCGCGGGCGGCCTCGCCGACGAGCCGGCCGAACCGGTGGGCGTCGACGTCGCCAGGGTCGACGACCAGCGAGTAACCCGGGCCGTGGGTGCGCAGGACGGCGCCTTCGGGCAGCAGCCGGCGCAGGCGCCACACGTAGGTCTGCAAGTTGGCGGTGGCGGACGTCGGGGGGTCGTCCGGCCAGAGGGTGTCGATCAGCTGCCCGGGCGAGACCATCCGGTTCGCGTTGAGCAGCAGGTGGGCGAGCAGGACCCGCTGCTTCGCCCCGCCGAGGGGCAGCGCCCGCCCGCCGACCGTCACGGTCAGCGGTCCGAGCAGGTGAAACCGCACTTCAGGCCCCATCGCGTGCCCCCGTTCCCGCAGCCGCCCCCAGGCGGAACCCAGCAGCCGGACTGTAACCGGACGACGGTGCGGCCCGTGGGGAAATCGCGCACATCCGAGACAGTCAGACGCCTGATGTCACTCGTTTGCCGGGGTCGGCGAGGCGCTCGGCCGCGGCGAGGCGAGCGGAGTTTCGTTCGCCGAGCAGCGGATGGGCCGGGGGAGAACGAGGCGAAGGCCGCCACGGGGACATCCCCATGACGGCCTTCGCGGGCGATCAGTCCGTGCCGAACTCCATGGCGGCGCTGTCGAGCAGTTCGTCGTTGCCCGCCTTGCCGCGCGAGGCGATCGCCTCGGCGCCCCCTTCGGGCATCGCACCGATCAGGCCGGTCGAGGCCGCCTGGGCGGCGCCGATCAGCTTCGGGTGGGAGTTGCCGCCGACCATCCCGAGGCTCGCGTACTGCTCCAGCTTCGCGCGCGAGTCCGCGATGTCGAGGTTGCGCATGGTGAGCTGGCCGATCCGGTCCACCGGGCCGAACGCCGAGTCCTGGGTGCGCTCCATCGAGAGCTTGTCCGGGTGGTAGCTGAACGCCGGGCCCGAGGTGTCCAAAAGGGAGTAGTCCTCGCCGCGGCGCAGCCGCAGGGTGACCTCGCCGGTGACGGCGGTGCCGACCCAGCGCTGCAGCGACTCGCGCAGCATCATGGCCTGGGGGTCGAGCCAGCGGCCTTCGTACATCAGGCGGCCGAGCTGGCGCCCGTGGTTGTGGTAGCTGGCGAGGGTGTCCTCGTTGTGGATCGCGTTGACCAGCCGCTCGTAGGCGGCGTGCAGCAGCGCCATGCCCGGCGCCTCGTAGATGCCGCGGCTCTTGGCCTCGATGATCCGGTTCTCGATCTGGTCGGACATGCCCAGCCCGTGCCGCCCGCCGACGGCGTTGGCCTCCAGGACGAGGTCGACGGCGGTGGCGAACTCCTTGCCGTTGATCGTCACCGGGCGACCCTGCTCGAAGCCGATCGTGACGTCCTCGGGGGCGATCTCGACCTCGGGGTCCCAGAACCGCACGCCCATGATCGGCTTGACGATCTCGATGCCGGTGTCGAGGTGCTCCAGGGACTTGGCCTCGTGGGTCGCGCCCCAGATGTTCGCGTCGGTGGAATAGGCCTTCTCGGTGCTGTCCCGGTACGGCAGGTCGTGCGCCAGCAGCCACTCCGACATCTCCTTGCGGCCGCCGAGCTCGGTGACGAAGTCGGCGTCGAGCCACGGCTTGTAGATCCGCAGGGAGGGGTTGGCCAGCAGGCCGTAGCGGTAGAACCGCTCGATGTCGTTGCCCTTGAAGGTGGAGCCGTCGCCCCAGATCTGGACGTCGTCTTCGAGCATCGCGCGCACCAGCAGCGTGCCGGTGACCGCGCGGCCCAGCGGGGTGGTGTTGAAGTAGCTGCGGCCGCCGGAGCGGATGTGGAAGGCACCGCACGTCAGCGCGGCGAGCCCCTCCTCCACCAGCGCTTCCCGGCAGTCGACCAGCCGCGCGACCTCGGCACCGTACGCCGCGGCCCGGCCGGGCACCGACGCGATGTCGGGCTCGTCGTACTGGCCGATGTCGGCGGTGTAGGTGCAGGGGACCGCGCCTTTGTCGCGCATCCACGCGACCGCTACGGAAGTGTCGAGGCCACCGGAGAAGGCGATACCGACACGCTCGCCGACGGGCAGGGAAGTGAGCACCTTGGACATGCGAATGATTATGCACGGCTATGCATCGTCGTGCAATCCGGGGTGCCCGTGCTCACGGAAACCCGGTTGACGTGCGTGGTTGCGTGAACGCATGGGCCGGATGCACGCCGACGAGCACGCGATCGACGCCGGGCTGGTCCGGCGGCTGGTGCGCGGGCAGTTCCCGCGGTGGGCGGACCTGCCGGTCACTCCCCTGGCCTCGGGCGGCACGGTCAACGCCGTGTACCGGCTCGGCACCGGCCTCACGGTCCGGCTGCCCCTGACCAGTGGCGGCGCCGGTGACATCGCGAAGGAAGCCCGGATCCGCACCGCGCTCGGAGGGCTGCCGGTGGCCGTCCCGGCCGTCCTCGCGCGGGGCGAGCCCGCCGAGGGCTACCCGTGGCCGTGGACGGTGCACGGCTGGCTCGACGGCGAACCGGCGCTCGAAGGCCGGGACGCACCGGCCCGCGAGCTGGCGAAGTTCGTCCTCGCGCTGCGGGTGAACCGGGCGGACGGTCCCCCGGCGAATCGGGGCAAGCCGCTGTCCGCGGTCGACCAGGCCACCCGCCGGGCGATCGACGAGCTGAGCCGCACCGACGAGCCGTTCGACGCGGCCGCAGCCCTCGCGGTCTGGGCCGAAGCGCTCGACGCTCCCCCGTGGACCGGGCCGCCGTGCTGGGTGCACGCCGACCTGATGCCGAGCAACCTGCTGCTGCGCGAGGGCCGCCTGAGCGGTGTCCTCGACTGGGCGACCGCGGGCCTGGGCGACCCGGCGTGCGACCTGATCCCCGCGTGGAACCTGCTGTCCGCGGCCGCGCGGCCGGTCTTCCGCGACGTCGTCGGCGCCGACGACGCGACCTGGGCCCGCGGCCGCGGCCGGGCGTTGTCGATGGCGGTGCTCCAGCTGCCGTACTACCGGCACACCAACCCCGTCATCTCGGCCAACGCCCGGTACGTCCTCAGCGAGCTGAGCTGCCTGTCGGTTCCGACAGCTTCCACAGCACGGCGTGGGCGTTCCGGCCGGGCACGGCACACGAACCCGTGACCTCCCAGTCGTTCAGCCCCTTCGCGGAGCAGATCCCGCCCTCGGCGGGCAACGGCAGGGCCGAGGGCCGGCCGGCCCGGTCCCAGACGAGCGACGTCGAGGCGTCCTTCTCCCCGAGCACGACGCCGGACCGGCTGACGGCCGTGAACCGGATCGACCCGCCGTCCGGGGCCGGGAGCACGGTGAGCGTGCCCGCCGGGTCCCAGCGCGCCACCCGGGTGGTGAAGGCCTTGTCGCGCACCTCCCCGAAGACGGTCCCGTCGTCGGTGATCGCCAGCGCCGTACTGACCTCCCAGGTGGTGTCGAGCACCGTGGGCCGGCCCGTCGAATCCCACTTCGCCGCGTGGGTGCCGATGCTGCCGACCACGGTGCCGGCGTTGTCGAGGTCGTGCAGTGAACCGCCGTCGGTGAGCTCGACGACGTTGCCCGCCGGGTCCCAGTACGTGGCCTCGCTGATCACCGCGCCCGCGTCGTTCATCGCCCGGACCCGGCCGAGGCCGAGCACGGTCACCTCGCCCGAGCTGTCCCACCGCACCGCGGCGTCCGGGCCGGGCGCGCCGTAGGCGGTCCCGGCGACCACGCCGCGTTCGTTGATCGCGACCGGCGTGGACCACGAGTAGCCGGGGAAGCCGGTCGGCTGTTCCAGCTCCACCGGTACGCCGGAGGCGTCCCAGCGGGTGGCCCGCCCGGTGTCGACGTGGTTGGTCGAGTCCCCGATCGCCACCCCGGCCTCGTTGACGGCGGTCGCCTTCACCTCGGCGTAGCCGTCGAGCGGCCGCAGGTCGGAAATCCGGCCCGCCGCGTCCCACCGGGCCCCGTGCACGTGGAAGGCCGGGTCGTACGCCTCGCCGAACACCGTTCCGTGGTTCGTCACCCGCAGTCCCTCGCTGGTGAGGCCACCGGGCAGCGTGCCCAGGTCGATCGGCCCGCGGATCTCGTCCGCACCCGCCGGCACCGCGGCGAGCACCGTCACCGCCGCCGCCGTCGCAAGAACTCCTCTGAACATCCCTGTTCCTCCCTGTCAGGTCGGTTCCGGGTGTTCACGCGCGACGGCGGCGATCGGTTGAGTCAGCCCGGCAGGAGCGCCGGGGCCGCGAGGCGGGTGGCGTTCGCCGCCGCGTCGTCCGGGGCCTCCTGCGCCGAGCGCTCCGCCTCGACCCGGGCCAGGTAGTTGGCCACCTCGCGGCCGGCCCGGTGCGCGTCCCAGCCCAGCAGCGGGGCCATCAGCTCCGCGACCACCGGGGCCGCCGTGACGCCGCGGTCGCGTTCCTCGATCGAGATGCGCGTCCGCCGGGTGAGCACGTCCTCCAGGTGCAGCGCACCCTCGTGGGAAACCGCGTAGACGGCCTCCGCGCGCAGGTACTCCGACGCGCCCGGGATCGGCGAACCCAGGTCGGGCTGCTCCTTGATCAGGTCCAGGAGGTTCCAGATCCGCGTCCCGTACCGCTGCAGCAGGTGCTCGACGCGGGGCAGCGGCAGTCCCGTCCGGGAGGCGAGACCGGCCCGGTCCTCCCAGAGCTCGTGGTAGCCCTCGGCACCGGCGATCGGGAGCCGGTCGGTCCACGACGGCGGGGCCGGGCGGCCGAGCTCCTCGACCACGACGTCGACCGCGTCCGCGGCCATCACCCGGTACGTCGTGTACTTGCCGCCGGCCACGATGACCAGGCCCGGCACCGGGTGCGCCACCGCGTGCTCCCGGGAAAGCTTCGTCGTCGCGGCCGCCTTCGCCGCCAGCAGCGGCCGGAGCCCCGCGTAGACGCCCTCGATGTCGTCATGCGTCACCGGGGTACGCAGGACGGCGTTGAGGTGCTCCAGCACGTAGTCGACGTCCGCGCGGCTCGCCGCCGGGTGCTCGCGGTCGAGGCCCCACTCGGTGTCGGTGGTGCCGACGATCCAGTGCCGTCCCCACGGGATGACGAACAGCACGCTCTTCTCGGTGCGCAGGATCAGCCCGGTGTCCAGGTCGATCTTCTCCCGCGGCACCACCAGGTGGATGCCCTTCGACGCGCGGACGGTGAACGGCGCGGGGATCCCGGCCGCCGCCGCCATGTCGTCGCTCCAGACACCGGTGGCCGCCACCACCGTGCGAGCGCGGATCTCGAACTCGACGCCGCTTTCGCGGTCCACGACCTTGGCGCCGACCACGCGCTCGCCGTCGCGAAGCAGCGAAGTGACGCGAGCCCGCGTGAGCACCGAAGCGCCCTGCTCGGCGGCCGTCCGCGCGATCGTCATCGTGTGGCGGGCGTCGTCGACCTGGGCGTCGTAGTACTGGATCGCCCCGATCAGCGCGTCGTCGGCGAGGGCCGGCGCCACCTTGAAGGCACCTCGCTTGGACAGGTGCCGGTGCCGCGGCAGCGCGCGGGCCCCGCCGAGGGTGTCGTACAGCGTGACGCCGGCGCCGATGTAGCCGCGCTCCCACACCCGGTGCTGCAGCGGGACCAGGAACTTGACCGGCCGCACCAGGTGCGGGGCCAGCTTCTGCAGCAGCAGCCCCCGCTCCTTGAGCGCTTCGCGCACCAGCTTGAAGTCCAGCTGCTCCAGGTAGCGCAGGCCGCCGTGGATGAGCTTGGACGACCGGCTGGACGTGCCGGCGGCGAAGTCGCGGGCCTCGACCAGCGCGGTGGAAAGCCCGCGCGACGCGGCGTCGAGCGCGATCCCGGCGCCGGTCACTCCCCCGCCGACGACCAGGACGTCGACCTCTTCGCGCGCCAGTTTCCGCAGCGTCTCCACGCGGTAGACCGGGGAAAGCGGTGTCACGGTGTTCCTCCTCATGGTCACTGCACGTCGACCCAGTCGAGGGTGCGGCCGACGGCCTTCTGCCAGCCCGCGTAGCCCTCGGCGCGCTGCTCGTCGGTCCACGTCGGCGTCCAGCGCTTGTCTTCGTTCCAGTTCTGTTCGAGCTCGTCGGTCGAGGACCAGAAGCCGACGGCCAGCCCGGCCGCGTAGGCGGCGCCGAGCGCGGTCGTCTCGGCGACGACCGGCTTCGACACCGGGACGCCGAGGATGTCCGCCTGCAGCTGCATGCACAGCTCGTTGGCGGTGACGCCACCGTCCACGCGCAGCACGTCGAGCGGGACGCCGGAGTCGTTCTGCATGGCCTCGACGACGTCACGGGTCTGGTAGCAGATCGCCTCCAGCGTCGCCCGCGCGATGTGGGCGTTGGTGGTCGCGCGGGTCAGCCCGACAATCGCGCCGCGGGCGTCCGAACGCCAGTACGGCGCGAACAGCCCCGAGAACGCCGGGACGAAGTAGGCGCCACCGTTGTCCTCGACCTGGCGGGCCAGGCTCTCGCTCTGGGACGCGCCGCTGATGATGCCCAGCTGGTCGCGCAGCCACTGCACCGCCGACCCGGTGACCGCGATCGAGCCTTCCAGCGCGTAGACCGGCTTCTCGTCGCCGAACTGGTAGCACAGGGTCGTCAGGAGGCCGTGCTTCGAGCGGACCAGCTCCTGGCCGGTGTTGAGCAGCAGGAAGTTGCCGGTGCCGTAGGTGTTCTTCGCCTCGCCGGGCCGGAAGCAGACCTGCCCGACGGTGGCCGCCTGCTGGTCGCCGAGGACGCCGGTGATGGCGACCTCGCCGCCGAGCGGGCCGTCCGCGCGGGTGGTGCCGAAGAAGCCCGGGTTCGACGACGGCCGGATCGACGGCAGCATCGCACGGGGGACGTTGAAGAACGACAGCAGTTCGTCGTCCCAGTCGAGTGTCTCGAGGTCCATCAGCATGGTGCGCGAGGCGTTGGTCGGGTCGGTGACGTGGACGCCGCCGTCCGGGCCGCCGGTGAGGTTCCAGATCAGCCACGAGTCGGTGGTGCCGAAGAGGGCGTCGCCCTTCTCGGCGTCCTCGCGCACGCCGTCGACGTTCTCGAGGATCCACTGCAGCTTGCCGCCGGAGAAGTACGTCGCGGGCGGCAGGCCGGCCTTGCGGCGGATGACGTCGCCCTTGCCCTCGCGCTCGAGCGCCGAGGCGATCCGGTCGGTCCGGGTGTCCTGCCAGACGATCGCGTGGCCGTACGGGCGGCCGGTGCGGCGGTTCCACACGACGGTGGTCTCGCGCTGGTTGGTGATGCCCAGCGCGGCGAGGTCACCGGCGGTGAGGTCGGCCTTGTTCAACGCGGTCGCGATGACCGAGCGGGTGCGTTCCCAGATCTCGGTGGCGTCGTGCTCGACCCAGCCCGGCTTGGGCAGGATCTGCTCGTGCTCGAGCTGGTGGCGGGCGATCTCGTTGCCGCCGTGGTCGAAGATCATGAAGCGGGTGCTGGTGGTGCCCTGGTCTACGGCGCCGACGAAGTCAGGCATGGTGGTTCTCCGTTTCAGGCGGCGGGCTCGAGGTCCTTGGCGGGCATGGCGTCCAGCGGGTCCCCCGTGGGGAGGAAGCGCTCGATCAGGAACTTGTAGATCGCGCCGCCGACGAGGGCGCCGAGGACCGGGGCCACGATCGGGATCCACCAGTAGGGGAAGCCGTACTGGTCCGACCACGCTGTGTCGTAGCCGGTCAGCCAGGACGCGAGGCGGGGGCCGAAGTCACGGGCGGGGTTGATCGCGTAGCCGGCGTTCGTGCCCCAGGCCATGCCGATCGCGACGACGAGGAAGCCGACGACGACCGGGGCCAGGTTCGCGCCCGGCGAGGTGTTGCGGAGGTCGGTGATGGCGAAGAGGACGATCAGCAGGATCGCGGTGCCGATGATCTGGTCGCGGAAGGCGCCCCAGTCACCCACGGGGAGCGTGCCGTTACCCGGAAGGGTGGAGAACACGCCCTGGGTCTTGATGGTGAGGCCGGGGTCCTTGGCGTTGAGCACCTCGGTGTAGTTCCAGCGCACGAGCAGGGCGGCGACGAAGGCACCGGCCGTCTGGGCCAGGGCGTAGGGGGCGACCTTGCGCCATTCGAAGCCCTTGAACACCGCCAGCGCGATGGTCACGGCCGGGTTCAGGTGCGCGCCGCTGATCCGCGATGCGACGTAGACACCGAGCGTGACGCCGAGCCCCCAGGCCCAGGCGATGCTGTCGTGGTCCCCGATGCCCGCGGCGACGACCTGCGCCACCACCCCGCACCCGAACAGGATGAGGATCATCGTCCCCACGAACTCGGCGGCCATCTCGCCGCCGAGCCCGCGGGCCTTGAGGTTTCGCACCATTGCTTTCCTCCACAAAGGACCGTTCGTTCCCCCTGGTGAGGGAAAGCTAGGTTCACCCGGGTGGGCGGTCAACGGACGGCGGTCGGCATTGTCGAACGGCCGATGTGGATGTTCGACATTGTCGAATCACGGCCGGTCAGGTTACCGATCCGGCCGAAAGCAGGCGGACCCCAACTGGAGCGAACTTGCTCGACGGGACCTGTTCCGCCGTGACTGCCGGTCGGATTGGTAACGATCGGTACAGTAGGGTCGCGCCGTGCCCGGTCCGATCCAGTCCATCGAGCGCGCCGCCGCGATCCTGCGGTTGCTGGCGCGCGGCTCGGGGCGGCTGGGGGTCGGCGAGATCGCCGAATCGCTGGAGCTGGCGAAGGGCACCGCGCACGGGATCCTGCGCACGCTGCAGGGCGTCGGGTTCGTCGAGCAGGACCGCGACACCGGCAAGTACCAGCTCGGCGCGGCGCTGCTGCACCTGGGCACGAGCTACCTCGACGTCAACGAGCTGCGGTCCCGGGCCATCAATTGGGCCGACGCCCTGGCCTCGCGCAGCGGCGAGGCGGTCCGGATCGGGGCGTCCCTGGAGGGCCGGGTGCTGGTCGTGCACCACGTGTTCCGGCCGGACGACAGCCTGCAGACCCTCGACGTCGGCACGCTGCTGCCACTGCACGCGACCGCGCTCGGCAAAGTCCTGCTCGCCTACGACTCGACGCTGAAGGCGGCCCCGGAGCCGTACACGCGCCGCACCCTGGTCACCCAGACGGCGATCAAGCGAGCGTGTGCGAAGGTACGGGAGGCGGGCTGGGCGGTGGAGAACGGCGAGATGATCTCCGGGGAAGCCGGGATCGCGGCCCCGATCCGCGGCCACGGCGGCATCGTGGTGGGCGCGATCGGCGTGTCCGGCGCGGTCGAGCGGATCTGCGAGCCCGACGGCGGCCCGAGCCCGCGGCTGCTGGGCCACGTCCGCGACGCGGCCCGTGCGGTCTCGCGCGACCTGGGCGCGTCCCGGTGGTGAGGTGGCGCGGCCGGGTTCGCGACGCCGCCCGCGGTCGCCCCCGGCTCGACCGGCCCGGCCGCCACCGCGAGGTGGCCGCACCCGCGCCGGACCGGCGCGGCCCGATCGGCACGGAGGTGAGCACGTGGTCCAGCGGTACGTGATGTCCATCGACCAGGGCACCACCTCGACCCGGTGCATCCTGTTCGACGCCCGCGGCCGGCTCGTCTCCGTCGTGCAGCGCGAGCACCAGCAGCACTTCCCGCGGCCCGGCTGGGTCGAACACGACGCGACCGAGATCTGGCGGAACGTGTCCCGGATCGTGCCGCAGGCGCTGGCCGACGCCGGGGCGACCGCCGAGCAGATCGTCGGCCTCGGGATCGCCAACCAGCGCGAGACCACCGTGCTGTGGGACCGCCGCACCGGCAACCCGGTCGGGCGCGCGATCGTCTGGCAGGACACCCGCACCGACGCCATGCTCGAACAGCTCGCCCGCGAACCCGGCGCCGACCGCGTCCGGCAGCTGTGCGGCCTGCCGCTGGCGACGTACTTCTCCGCGCCCCGCATCCGCTGGCTGCTCGAGCGCACGCCGGGCCTGCGCGAGCGCGCCGAACGCGGCGACGTCCTCTTCGGCACCATCGAGACCTGGCTGATCTGGAACCTGACCGGCGGCGCCGAGGGCGGCGTGCACGTCACCGACGTCACCAACGCCTCGCGCACCATGCTGATGAACCTGCGCACGCTGTCCTGGGACGACGAGCTGCTGGAGTTCTTCGACGTCCCGCGCGCGATGCTGCCGGAGATCCGGTCCTCCACGGAGGTCTACGGGACGACGTCGCGCGTGGTGCCCGGGATCCGGATCGCGGCGGCGCTGGGCGACCAGCAGGCGGCGCTGTTCGGCCAGACCTGCTTCGCGCCCGGCGAGGCGAAGTGCACGTACGGCACCGGCAGTTTCCTGCTGCTCAACACCGGCCCGACACCGGTGCTGTCCACCCACGGCATGCTCACCACGGTCGGCTTCAAGATCGGCGACGAGCCGGCGGTGTACGCACTGGAAGGGTCGATCGCGGTCACCGGGTCACTGGTGCAGTGGTTCCGCGACGGCCTCGAGCTGATCGGCAGCGCACCCGAGATCGAGACCCTGGCGCGCACGGTCGAGGACAACGGCGGCTGCTACATCGTGCCGGCGTTCTCCGGGCTGTTCGCGCCGCACTGGCACAGTGAGGCGCGCGGCGTGATCGCCGGGCTGACGTCGTACATCACGAAGGGCCACCTGGCGCGGGCGGTGCTGGAGGCGACCGGCTGGCAGACCCGCGAGGTCGTCGACGCGATGAACGCCGACTCCGGGCTGGCGCTCACGACGTTGAAGGTCGACGGCGGGATGACGGCCGACAACCTGCTGATGCAGTGCATCGCCGACGTGCTCGACGTGCCGGTGGTGCGCCCGATGGTGGCGGAGACGGTGTCGCTCGGCGCGGCGTACGCGGCGGGGCTGTCCGTGGGGTACTGGCCGGACCTGGAGGGCTTGCGGCGCAACTGGCACCGCGCCGGCCAGTGGCTGCCGGCGATGGACCCGGCCCGCCGCGACTCCGAGTACGCGCACTGGCGCCAGGCGGTGGAGCTGACGTTCGGCTGGATGCGCCCGGCCCCGGCCGCGGCGGCGCCGGGCTCGGACCTGGTCGAGGTCCTGCTGGCCGACCACCGCCGGTTCGAGCAGCTGCTGCGCGACCTGCGCAACACCGAAGCCGACCGCCCGGCCTTGGTGGCGGAGCTGGCGGCCCTGCTGGTCGCCCACGCGACGGCGACCGAGCGCATCGTCCGCCCGGCGGCCCCGGGCGACCCGTTCGCGGAGGACCTGCTGGCGGTCTTGGAGGGCGACGACTTCGAGAAGGCGTTGCTGCGCTTGGAGAACGTCGTGGACGCCCACGTCCGCGGCGAGGAACGCGGGCTGGTGAACGACCTGCGCCGGAGTACGTCCACTTCGGACCGGACGGGACTGGGCCGGGCGTTCGTCGCGGAACGGCGCCGCCAGCTGGATCTCGACTGCGGCGGGGTGAACCACATCCGCGAACTGGGCGACCGGCTGAAGCTGTAGCGCTGCACCTTCCCGCCGCCTTCTTCGCCGCCGCCGCTGGACGCGCCGGCGCCGCACCCAGCGGTTGACACCGCGGCGGCGGAACCGAAATGATCTGCGCACAAGTGAATCCGTAACCAGTCGGCGCCGTGGTGGTAGGTGGGTGCGCCGGCGTGTTCGCGCACGTCGCGAACACGCCCGACCCACCCTGGAGGTTTTCGTGTCCCCCCACCCCGAGGTCGACGTCGTCGTGGTCGGCGCCGGCATGGCCGGTCTCGTGTGCGCGCATCGCCTGCGCCGCCGGGGAATCGGCGTCCTCGTCCTCGAAGCCTGCGATCGACCCGGTGGCCGTACGGTCGGCGCCGAGGTCGGCGGCGAGTCCGTCGATCTCGGTGGCCAGTTCGTCGGACCGGGCCAGGACCGGGTTTACGCGCTGGCCGCGGAACTCGGCGTAGCCACCTTCCCGACGTACACGGCAGGCTCGAACGTGCTCGAAACCGAGACCGGACGGTTGCGGCCGTTTCGCGGCATGGCGCCGAGACTCGGCCCGTCGACGCTGCTCGACGTCGCGCGGGCGCGGTTTCGCCTGGACCGGCTGGCCCGGGATATCGACACCGAAACACCCTGGCGCAGCCCGGACGCGGCCGCGCTCGACGGGCAGACCCTGCAGTCGTGGATCGACCGCAGGGTGCACACCCGGGGCGGGCGCCGGTTCCTCACCCTGGCCTGCCAGGCCATCTGGGCCTGTGAACCGAGTGAGCTGTCGCTGCTGCACGCCCTGTTCTCCATCAAATCAGCGGGCAGCCTGTCGGCGTTGACCGATTTCGAAGGCGGCGCGCAACAAGACCGGTTGGCGGGCGGGGCCCATGGCCTCGCCGCCCGGCTCGCCGCCGGCCTGGACGCCGGCCTGCTCCTGAATGCCCCGGTCCGGCGGATCGAGCAGGACGACCGCGGCGCCACCGTGATCACCGAGGACGGAACCGCCTGGCGCGCCGGACAGGTGGTGGTCGCGGTGCCTCCACCGCTCGCGAGCCGGATCGCCTACCAGCCGCCGATGCCGGCCGGACGCGACACCCTGCTGCAGCGACTGCCCATGGGCAGCGTGCTGAAGTGCATCGCCACGTACCCGGAACCGTTCTGGCGGACGGCCGGTCTCAGCGGCGCGGCCCTCAGTTTGCGCGGCCCCATCGCGCTGACCGCCGACAGCAGCCCGCAGTCGGGCCGGTGCGGCGTCCTGATCGGCTTCGTCAACGGCGCAACCGCTCGAGATCTCACCACCCGCTCCGAGGCCGGCCGCCGGGCACTCCTGCTCGACGCGCTGAGCCGCCTGTTCGGTCCACCGGCCGGCAGGCCCGTGGCCTTCGCCGAACGAAACTGGACCGAGGAGCCGTTCACCCGTGGCGCCTACGCGGCGGTGTTCCCGCCGGGGGCCTGGACCGGGCCGGGCTCCGCACTCCGCGCCGGCGTCGGCCGGATCCATTGGGCGGGAACGGAAACTTCACCCCGCTGGTACGGCTACATCGAAGGCGCCGTGCAGTCGGGCGAACGCACGGCGGACGCGATCATCCGGACGCACCGGCCCCGTCCGCCGGCGCCGGTGCGGTGAAGCTGCTCGACGGCCATCGTGATCCTGGCGGTGCGGGCGGTTCGCCCCGGTGGCGCGTGGCCCGTGCCGTCAGAGCTTCCTAGCCGGCCCGGAGGCAGCGGCTGCTCTCCCGCACCACGAGCTCCACCTCGACCGTTCCCCACGCCGGGGCCGCCACGCCTTCGATGTGGGCCGCAAGGGTCGCCAGGGTCCGGCGGCCCGCCGCCACGAAGTCCTGGCGGACCGTCGTCAACGGGGGTGCGAAGTACGCGGCCTCGGGGACGTCGTCGAAGCCGACCACGTGTGCGTCGCGCGGGACTCGCATGCCCGCCTCCGCGAACGCCGCCAGCAGGCCGAGAGCCATGTGGTCGTTGGCCGAAAACACCGCGCCCACGCCCGATTCGACGGCCAGGGACTGGCCGGCGCGGTAGCCGGAACGGGCGGACCAGTCGCCGCGCATCACCGGCGGGATCTCCGCTCCGTGGCGTTCGAGGGTTTCGCGCCAGCCTTGCTCGCGGGCGCGCGCCGCCGGGCCGTCTTCGGGGCCGCCCAGGTGCCAGACCGTCGGGTGGCCGAGCTCCAGGAGGTGCTCGGTGGCCCGGCGCGCGCCCGCGTACTGGTCGGTCGACGCCGCCGGCACCAGGGGGATGCCGGCGGCCGGGGCCAGCTCGGCCAGCAGGTGCCCGTCGAGCACGACGATCCCGGTCACCCCCTGCAGCTGCAGGCCGTCCACCGCGGCCAGCACCGCCGCACCGTCGTGGCCCGCCGCGCTGAAGACGCTCAGCGGGTATTCCTGCTCGCGGGCGGCCGCGCGGAGACCGTGCAGGACCGGGCCGGACGCGGACGAGCCGGTGGCGATCACCCCGAGCGTGCCCCGCCGCCGGCGGGCCCGCGCGCGGAGGGGGCCGTCGGGACCTGCGTCGTCCACGGGCATGGGTCGATGTTAGCGATCACATCGCGGGACGTGAACTTTGTTCACCTTCCATAAATAACGAACCGATAACGGCGCCGACGCGGCTTGAACCGGCCCCACCCGGCGGCCGTTCCACCCAATGCCGGAACCAGTGACACCGGGCGCGTTCCCGATACCCGCGCCCCCGGTGCCGCTCCCCGGGTTCCGCGCGTCTCCAGCCCGGGCACGCACGCTGTCTTCGCCGTGCCCGGAAAACCGAACGAGGTGAACTTTGGCCCGGAATACTTCCCGCACCCCCGCCACGGGCAGACATCGCATCACCCGTCGCACGAAGATCGCGACCGGCGGTCTGGCGCTCGCGCTGGCCGTCGGCGGCATCGTCGTCGCGACCACCGCCGGCCGCACCGGCGAGGCCAGCGCGGACGAGGCCGACCCGTCGTTCTTCATCGACATCGCGAAGGTCCCCTCGGGCATCAACGTGAACAAGGCGCTGCAGCAGAAGGGCGCCCGCGGCACGTTCACCGTGGACTGCGGCCGCAACGAAAACCAGCACTTCAACCCCGACAACTTCATCGCCCAGCCGGGGATCAAGAACGGTGCCCAGCACCTGCACGACTACGTCGGCAACCTGTCCACCAACGCCGACTCGAACAACAAGAGCCTGCTCAAGGCCGGCACCACGTGCAAGAACGGCGACAAGTCCGCCTACTTCTGGCCCGTCGTCCGCATCGACACCGGCGACGCCGAGAAGAACCCGCCCGCCACGCAGCCCGACCGGGCCGGCAGCGCCAAGGACAAGGCGAGCGCCCAGGTCGAGTGCCCCGACGTCGCGAGCAAGCTCCCCGACGTCCCGGACCAGGCGATGGCCGAGGTCGACCGCAACCTCGACCTGCTCGACAAGCAGATCGACGAGGCCAACAAGCGGATCGCGAACGGCGACCTCAAGACGCCGCAGGACATCCAGAACGCCGTCGTCGGCCCGCTCAAGGACAAGCGCGCGGCCACCATCGACCGGATCGCCATCGCGATCGGCCGCCGGGCCGCGAAGCCGACGAACCTCGGCGGGCTCGCGCAGTGCGCGCTCAAGCAGAACGGCCAGGGCGGCATCGACAACGGCGGCCAGAACAGCAACGGCCAGCCCGCCGAACTGCCCGGCGTCAACGACAAGAACGAGGTCGGCGACAACGACGGCGAGATCCAGCGCGTCCAGTCGGCGACGATCACGTTCACCAGCGGCGGCGCGAGCAAGGTCGTCGCGATGCCGCAGTTCCTCCGCATCCTCTACGGCGACGCCAAGCAGAGCACCAACGGCCCGGCCAACGCCCGGCCCAGCTGGACCTGCACCGGCTTCGAGGACCGGCTCACCGACCACTACCCGATCTGCCCGCAGAACAGCAAGGTGGAGCGCATCCACGCCTTCCCGAACTGCTGGGACGGCAAGAACATCGACAGCGCCAACCACCGCACGCACATCGTGTTCGCGGACCAGCAGGGCAAGTGCCCGCAGGGCTTCAAGAACGTCCCGCAGCTGGTGATCAAGCTGGTCTACAACATCCCGCGGGACATCCAGGTCAAGGGCCAGTACAAAGTGGACGCCTTCGCGCAGGAGAAGCACAACCCCCGCTCGGACCACGACGACTTCGCCAACGTCATGGGCCAGCGCCTGATGAACCAGGTCGTCAACTGCATCAACACCGGCAAGCGCTGCAACCAGTGACCCGCTGACCGGCCCTTCGAGGAATCTCCTCGAAGGGCCGGTCACGGCGTCAGGGTCCAGGTCACCGTGTCCGTGTGCGGGTGACCGTCCTCGAAGGACGTCGCCCGCACGACGTTGGGTCCCGGCCGCAGGGTGACCGCGGACCAGCGGGCGATGTGGCCGTCGGGGACCCGGGTGCCGAGCGGGACACCGTTGATCGAAAGGCTCACCGGCGCGGTGCCGGTGTAGACCTTGACGTCGGTGGTGGCGGTGGTCCGGACCGCGTCGCGGGCCGAGGTGATGTGCAGGACGGGCCGGTCCGACCAGTTCGCCTGGTACCAGTAGAAGGCGTCCTTCCTGGTCACCCGGTCGTCGGTGACCAGGCCCTTGTCGTTGATGCCCGCGCGGTCGCCCTCGTTGCGCCCGTCCGAGGCGAAGTCGAACATCACCCAGACGAAGCTGCCCCAGAGGTACGGACGCGCCTCGATCGCGCGCCACGAGGCCTCGGCGACCTCCGCCTGGTACTCCTCGGGGTGCCAGTGCCCGCCGGGCACGGGCGGGGCGGGGTGCTGCTCGTGCTGCCGGACGCTCGCGCCGGCCCCGTACTCGGAGACCGAGATCCGGCGCCCGGGATCGGCGCGGTGGAGCTCGTCCGCCCACTTCCCCAGGTTTTCCGCACCCGGCAGGTACCAGCCGTAGTACCGGTTGTAGCCGGTGAGGTCCGCGTGTCCGGCGAGGGGGTCGGTGTCGGACAGGCAGCAGTGCGCGTATGACGTGAGCCGGTCCGGATCGTCGGCGCGGAAGACGTCCTGGACCGCCGCGAGCACGGCGTTGGCGGCCGGGCTGGAGACGTACTGCTCGTTGCCGAGCCCCCACAGTGCCACCGACGGGTGGTTGTAGTTCTGCCGGACCAGCTCGTGCGCCTGGATTTCGGCGTTCGCCGTGAACGCCGCCGAATCGGTGACGAAGCCGACCAGCGGCACCTCGGTCCACACCACCAGCCCGAGGCGGTCGGCGAGGTCGTATTCGCGGGGCGAGTGCTGGTAGTGCGCCATCCGGACGGCGTTCGCGCCCAGCTCGGCGATCAGCGCGTAGTCGGCGTCGATGTCGCTGTCCGTCACCGCCGCACCCCGGTCCGGGCGGCTGGGCAGCTGGGTGTTGACCCCGCGCAGCGGGTACGGGACGCCGTTGAGCAGGAACCCGCGCGCGGGATCGACGGCGAAGGTGCGCAGCCCCAGCGGCACGCTCACCGCGTCGCCGCCCACCTCCGCGGTGACCGAGTACCGGTAGGGATCCCGCACCCCGTTCCACCGGTGCGGATCACGGATCCGCAGCGCCGAGGTCACCGGCACGGTCCGGCCGGGCCCCACGGTGACCGCGGTGGCCGCCACCGCCACGACGCGGCGCGAGGCGTCCCGGACCACCGTCCGGACCGGGATGCGCCGCGTCACCGGCGTGTCGTTGGTGACCCTGGTCGTGGCCTCCAGCTCGGCCGCCGCCGCGGAGAGCGCTTTCTGCCGCACGGCGACACCCGGGCCGCCGAAGTCGAGCGCGTCGACGTGCACCGGGTCGGTGACGACGAGCCGGACATCGCGGTAGAGGCCGCCGAACAGCGTGAAGTCGCCGTCGAGGGGCGCCACGTCCGCGTTCTTCCGGTTGTCGACCGCCACCGCGACGGGCACGGACTCCCCGGCGGGGGCGAGACCGGTGATGTCGAACCGGAAGCCGGAGTAGCCGCCCTCGTGCCGCCCGGCGTGCCGCCCGCCGACGTAGACGTCGGTGACCAGGTTCGCGCCGTCGAACTGCAGGAAGACGCGCCGGTTCCCCGCCGGGACGGCCAGCCGCGTCCGGTACCACCCGACGTCGCGCCGGTAGTTCCCGCCGCCGTCCGCGCCATCGGCCGCGTTCCACGTGTGGGGCAGGGAAACCGGCGTCCATGAGGAGTCGTCGAAGCCGGCGGCCGCGGCGCCCGGGACATCGCCGAGGTGGAATTTCCAGCCGGTGGCCAGCACGGTTTCGCTACGCGCCCGAGGGAGTGCCGCCTCCGCGGCCGGCACGCAGAAACCGCACAACAGCAGGGTGATCAGGGCGAGCACGAGCCGACGCATTCCCGGGACTATCACAGCCCCCTCGGCCACGGGTCAAGCAGTTCGAGAACTTCGAAAGCGCATTCCGACCAAGGTATTCACCCGCACGAAAAGGGGGCCTTCCCCACCCGGGAAAGGCCCCCTTGCGAAACGCGCCCGGCTCAGGAAGCCGCGCGGCGTTTCGTCCAAATGTCGTAGGCCACCGCGGCCAGCAGCACGACGCCCTTGACCAGCATCACCCGCTCGCTCGGCGCGCCGATCAGGGACATGCCGTTGTTGATCACGGCCATGATCAGGCCACCGGTGATCGCGCCGACGACCTTGCCGACGCCGCCCTGGACGGCCGCGCCGCCGATGAACGCCGCCGCGATCGCGTCGAGTTCGAAGTTGACGCCGGCCGTCGGGCCCGCCTGGTTGAGCCGGCCGGCAAAGATGATGCCCGCCAGCGCGGCCAGCACGCCCATGTTGACGAAGATCCAGAACGTCACCGACTTGACCTTGACCCCGGAGAGGGTCGCGGCCTGCAGGTTGCCGCCGACGGCGTAGATGTGCCTGCCGAACACCGACTTCCCGGCCACCAGCGAGTAGCCGATCACCAGCACCGTCAGCAGGATGAGCACCCACGGCAGGTTCTTGAACCGCGCCAGCTGCACGACCAGCGCGAGCACCAGCACCGCGATCCCGGCGATCTTGAGCACGAAGACGCCGAACGGGTCGACGTCCTGGCCGTAGCCCACGCGCGCCGAGCGCTTCCGCCACTGGGTGAACGCGATCCCGGCGACGGCCGCCACGCCGGCCAGCAGGCTGACCAGGTCGGCGCCGCCGAGCGGGCCGAGACCGATGTTGCCGAGGTAGCCGTCGGTGAAGCCGTTCGACAGCGTGCGGATGGTGTCCGGGAACGGGCCGATGCCCTGGTTGCCGAGGACCGTCAGGGTCAGGGCCCGGAACGCGAGCATGCCGGCCAGGGTGACGATGAACGCCGGGATGCCGAAGTAGGCGACCCAGTAGCCCTGCCACGCGCCGATCACCGCGCCGACGACGAGGGTGACCAGCACCGCCCAGAACCACGGCAGGTGCCAGTTCACCATCAGCACCGCCGACACCGCGCCGGTCATCGCGACGACCGATCCGGCGGACAGGTCGATGTGCCCGGAGATGATCACCAGGATCATCCCGATCGCGAGGATCAGCACGTACGAGTTCTGCACGATGATGTTGGAGATGTTCTGCGGCTCCAGCAGCGCACCACCGGTGAGCACCTCGAACAGCACCACGATCAGCGCGAACGCGACGTAGATGCCGCTCTGGCGCGGGTTGATCGAGATCCTCCGCTTGGAGCGCTCAACCGGGGGCACGGCGGGCCGCGCTTCGGTCGTGGTCATTCCCGTTCCTTCGTCATGTACTGCATCAGCAGTTCCTGGGTGGCGTCTTCGCGCTTGGCCTCACCGGTGATCCGCCCCGCCGAAAGGGCGTAGATCCGGTCGCAGAGCCCGAGCAGCTCCGGCAGCTCGGAGGAGATGACCAGCACGGCCTTCCCCTGCGCGGCCAGCTCGTTGATGATCGTGTAGATCTCGAACTTCGCGCCGACGTCGATGCCGCGCGTCGGCTCGTCGAGGATCAGCACGTCCGGGTCGGTGAAGATCCACTTGGCCAGCACGACCTTCTGCTGGTTGCCGCCGGAGAGCTTCCCGGTCACGCTGTTCACGCTCGGCGCCTTGATCCGCAGGTCCCGGCGGTAGGAGTTGGCGGTGTCGTGCTCGGCGTGCTCGTTGACCCAGCCGCGCTTGGCCAGCTTGCCCAGCCCGGCCGCGGACACGTTGCGCTGGATGTCCTCGATGAGGTTGAGGCCGTAGCGCTTCCGGTCCTCGGTGGCGTAGGCGATGCCGTGCCGGACGGCGTCCTGCACCGACCGGACCTCGATTTCCTTCCCGTGCTTCAGGATCCGGCCGGAGATGTCCTTGCCGTAGGACCGGCCGAACACGCTCATCGCGAGCTCGGTGCGGCCTGCGCCCATCAGCCCGGCCAGGCCGACGATCTCCCCGCGCCGCAGCGTGAGCGAGGCGCCGTCGACGACGACCCGGCCGGCCTGGGTGGGGCTGTGCACGGTCCAGTCCTCGATCCGCAGGACCTCTTCGCCGATTTCCGGTTCCCGGGGCGGGAACCGGTGCTCGAGGTCGCGCCCGACCATGCCGGTGATGATGCGCTCTTCCGTCAGCCCGGCCGCGTCGAGCGTCTCGATCGTCCGGCCGTCACGCAGGATGGTGACGGTGTCGGCGATCGCGGTCACCTCGCCCAGCTTGTGCGAGATGATCACGCACGTGACGCCCTCGTCACGCAGCCCGCGCAGCAGCTCCAGCAGGTGGGCCGAGTCCTCGTCGTTGAGCGCCGCGGTGGGCTCGTCGAGGATCAGCAGCCGGACCTCCTTGGACAGGGCCTTGGCGATCTCGACCAGCTGCTGCTTGCCGACGCCCAGGTTCTGGACCTGGGTGACCGGGTTTTCGGCGAGGCCGACGCGCCGCAGGAGCGCGCCGGCCTCGTGGTTGGTGCGGTTCCAGTCGATCCAGCCGCGCTTTTCGCGTTCGTTGCCGAGGAAGATGTTCTCCGCGATCGACAACTGACCGCACAGCGCGAGCTCCTGGTGGATGATCACGATCCCGCGCCGTTCGCTGTCGCGCACCGACCCGAACTCGCACCGCTGCCCGTCGAAGGTGATCTCGCCGTCGTACGACCCGTGGGGGTAGACGCCCGAGAGCACCTTCATCAGGGTGGACTTCCCGGCGCCGTTCTCCCCGCAGATCGCGTGGATTTCCCCGCGGCGCACGGAAAGCGTGACGTCCGACAGCGCCTTGACCCCGGGGAAGGTCTTGGTGATCCCGCGCATGCCGAGCAGTTCGGTCATTTCAGCTGACCTGCCGTGTAGTAGCCGGAGTCGACCAGTTCCTTCTGGTAGTTCGTCTTGTCCACGGTCACCGGCTGCAGCAGGAAGGACGGGACGACCTTCTTGCCGTTGTCGTAGTCCTTGGTGTTGTTGACCTCGGGCTTGCCGCCCTTGAGCACCGCGTCGGCCATCTTCACCGTGGTGTCGGCGAGGATGCGGGTGTCCTTGAAGACCGTCGAGAACTGCTCACCGGCGATGATCGACTTGACCGAGGCGACCTCGGCGTCCTGCCCGGTGACGATCGCGTACGGCTGGCCGGCGGTGCCGTAGCCGTTGCTCTTCAGGGCCGAGAGGATGCCGATCGACAGGCCGTCGTACGGCGAGAGCACGCCCTGGACCTTGGCACCACCGGTGTAGGTCTTGGTGAGCAGGTCCTCCATGCGCCGCTGCGCGGTGGCCGGGTCCCAGCGCAGGATGGCCGCGCGGGCGAAGTCGGTCTGCCCGCTCTTGACGACCAGCTTGCCGCTGTCGATCAGCGGCTTGAGCACCGACATCGCGCCGTTGAAGAAGAAGGTGGCGTTGTTGTCGTCCGGCGAACCGGCGAACAGCTCGATGTTGAACGGACCGGCACCGTCACCAAGGCCCTTGACCAGGGAGTTCGCCTGCTCGACGCCGACCTTGAAGTTGTCGAAGGTGGCGTAGTAGTCGACGTTCGGTGAATTGCGGATCAGCCGGTCGTAGGCGATGACCGGGATCTTCTTGTCCGCGGCTTCCTGCAGCTGGGTGGTGATGGCGGTGCCGTCGATCGAGGCGATGACCAGGAGCTTGGCGCCCTTGGTGATCTGGTTCTCGATCTGGTTCACCTGGGTGGGGATGTCGTTCTCGGCGTACTGCAGGTCGACCTTGTAGCCGAGCTTCTCCAGCGCCGACTTGATGTTGTCGCCGTCGTGGATCCACCGCTCCGACGACTTCGTCGGCATCGTGACGCCGACGAGGCTGCCCGCGGCACTGGCACCGGACGAAGCGGCCGCCTGGTCCCCGGTCTTCTGGCTCGAGCCGCACGCGCTGAGCGTGAGCACGAGGCCCGCGGCGGCGATCCCCGCGATTGTTCTGCTGAACTTCATTGTTCCTTTTTCCTTTCTCGGTGACCCGCCACTTTCACGTGGAAGCGGCCGGTCAGAAACCCTGAGCGAGCCGGTAGTAGGCCTGGTTCCAGCGGATGCGGTCGGCGAAGCCGTGCGGGGTCGTGTCCTGGTCGATGACCAGCAGTTCGACGCCGAGCAGATTAGCGAAGTCGCGGAGGGTCTCCGTGCCCACGGCCTGGGTGAGCACGGTGTGGTGCGGGCCGCCCGCGGTGATCCACGACTCCGCGGACGTCGCCAGCGACGGCGCCGGCTCCCAGACCGCCCGCGCGACCGGCAGGTTGGGCAGCGGCTCGTCCGGCGCGACGACCTCGATCTCGTTGGCCACCAGCCGGAACCGGTCGCCGAGGTCGACCAGGCCGAGGACGACGCCGGGCCCGGGCGCGGCGTCGAACACCAGCCGGACCGGGTCCTCGCGGCCGCCGATGCCCAGCGCGTGGATCTCGCAGGACGGCTTCGCCGCGGCGATGCTGGGGCAGACCTCCAGCATGTGGGCGCCGAGGATCTTCGGCGTGCCCGGCCCGAAGTGGTAGGTGTAGTCCTCCATGAACGAGGTGCCGGGGCCGAGCCCGGTGCCCATCGCCTTGACCGCGGCGAGCAGCGCCGAGGTCTTCCAGTCGCCCTCGCCGCCGAAGCCGTAGCCGTCGGCCATCAGCCGCTGCACCGCGAGGCCGGGCAGCTGCCGCAGCCCGCCGAGGTCCTCGAAGTTCGTGGTGAACGCGCCGAACCCGCCGTCGGTGAGGAACTTCCGCATCCCGGCTTCGATCCGGGCCGCGTAGCGCAGCGACTCGTGCCGCGCTCCCCCGGCCGCCAGCTCCGGGACCAGGTCGTAGTCCGCGGTGTACTGCTCGATGAGCGAGTCCACGTTGGAGACTTCTTCAACCAGGTCGACCAGGTCGTTGACGCCGTAGGTGTTGACCGAGACGCCGAACCGCAGCTCGGCCTCGACCTTGTCGCCTTCGGTGACCGCGACGTCGCGCATGTTGTCCCCGAACCGGGCCAGCCGCAGGTTCCGCAGGTGGTCGGCGCCGATCGCCGCCCGCGCCCACGCGTCGATCCGCGCGACCACGGCCGGGTCGGACACGTGCCCGGCCACGGTCTTGCGCGGCACGCCGAGCCGGGTCTGGATGTACCCGAACTCCCGGTCGCCGTGCGCGGCCTGGTTGAGGTTCATGAAGTCCATGTCGATCGTGGACCACGGGAGCGCCTCGTTGAGCTGCGTGTGCAGGTGCAGCAGCGGCTTGCGCAGCGCGTCCAGCCCGGTGATCCACATCTTCGCGGGCGAGAAGGTGTGCATCCACGCGATCACGCCGACGCACGCGGCGTCGGCGTTGGCCTCCTGCAGCACCCGGCGGATCGAAGCGGCCTCGGTCAGCACCGGCTTGCCGACGATCTCGGCCGGGAGCCCGCCGGAAGAGGCCAGGAGCTGCTGGATGCGCAGCGACTGGCCGGCGACCTGCTCGAGGGTCTCCTCGCCGTAGAGGGCCTGGCTGCCGGTGAGGAACCAGAGCTGGGGTTTCGATGCCGAAGTCATCGTTCTCCTTGGAAAGATCAGTGCTGGCCGTAGACGTTCTGGTACCGGGCGTAGAGCCGGTCGACGTCCTCGGGCGGCAGGGGTTCGGGCGTGCCGAGCTCGAAGGCCTTGTGCACGGTGCGGGCCACGTCTTCGACCATCACCGCGGCCTTGACCGCGTCACGCGCGGTGCGGCCGACGGTGAACGGGCCGTGGTTGCGCATCAGCACCGCGGGCGACCGGCTCGAGCGAAGCGTTTCGACGATGCCGCGGCCGATGGAGTCGTCGCCGATCAGGGCGAACGGCCCGATCGGGATCTCCCCGCCGAATTCGTCGGCGATCATCGTCAGCACGCACGGGATCGGCTCGCCACGGGCCGCCCACGCCGTGGCGTAGGTCGAGTGGGTGTGCACGACGCCGCCGATCTCCGGCAGGTGCCGGTAGACGTAGGCGTGCGCGGCGGTGTCGGACGACGGCGCGAGGTCGCCTTCGACGAGTTCGCCGTGCAGGTCGGTGACGACCATGGTGTCCGCGGACAGGTTGTCGTAGGACACCCCCGAGGGCTTGATGACCAGCAGGTCCCGGCCCGGGACCCGCGCCGAGACGTTGCCCGCGGTCCAGATGACCAGCTCGTTGCGGGTCAGTTCGCCGTGCAGCTTCGCCACGGTCTCCCGCAGTTCGGCGACGGTGTCGAGCACTTCACCGGTCAGCGACATCAGGACCGTCCTTTCGCGACGCCTTGCGAGATGGCGCGGCGGCGGGCCGCCATGCGGTGCATGACATCGTTGCCGCCACGGCCGAAGTAGTCGTGCAGCTCGGTGTACTCGGCGTACAGCTCGTCGTAGGCGGCGACGTGGGCGGGCACCGGCTGGTACACCGCGCGATCGACCGAACCCATGGCCGCCGCGGCCACGCGGACGTCCGGGTAGGCCCCGGCGGCGACGGCCGCGTGGATGGCCGACCCGAGCGCGGGCCCCTGGGCCGAGCCGATCACCGACAGCGGCAGGTTGGTGACGTCGGCGTAGATCTGCATGAGCAGGGCGTTCTTCATCAGGCCGCCGGCGATGATCAGCTCGGTGACCGGGACCCCGGCCGCGTTGAACGTCTCGATGATCTTCCGGGTGCCGAACGCGGTCGCCTCCAGCAGCGCGCGGTAGACGTCCTGGGCGCGGGTGGCGAGCGTCTGCCCGACGATCACCCCGGACAGCTCGTGGTCGACCAGCACCGACCGGTTGCCGCTGTGCCAGTCGAGGGCGATCAGGCCGTGTTCGCCGATCTCCTGCTGCGCGGCGAGCCGGGTCAGGTGCTCGTGCACCCCGGCCGGGCTCGCGTAGGACGCGGGGACACCGTGCTCGACGAACCAGCCGAAGATGTCGCCGACGCCGCTCTGGCCGGCCTCGTACCCCCACAGCCCCGGCACGATCCCGCCTTCGACGACGCCGCACATGCCGGGGACCTCGCGCAGTTCGGCGCCGTTCATCACGTGGCAGGTCGAGGTGCCCATGATCGCCACCATCTGCCCGGGCTCGACGGCCTGGGCTGCGGGGGCGGTGACGTGCGCGTCGACGTTGCCGACGGCGACCGCGATGCCCTCGGGCAGCCCGGTCCACGCGGCGGCCTCGGCGGACAACGAACCGGCGCGGGCACCCAGCTGGCCCAGCGGGTGTTCGAGCTTGTCGGCCACGAAGGACTCGAAGCCGGGGGCGAGCTCGCGGAGGAAGTCGCGGCTCGGGTACTGGCCGTCCTGCAGGATGCCCTTGTAGCCGGCCGTGCAGGCGTTGCGGACGTAGGACCCGGTGAGCTGCCAGACGATCCAGTCGGCCGCCTCCACCCAGTGCCGCATCGCGGCGTAGACCCCAGGCGCCTCTTCGAAGACCTCGAGAGCCTTCGCGAACTCCCATTCCGACGAGATGAGCCCGCCGTAGCGCGGGAGCCACTTCTCGCCACGGGTGCGGGCCAGCTCGTTGATCCGCACGGCCTGCGGCTGGGCCGAGTGGTGCTTCCAGAGCTTCACGTACGCGTGCGGCTCGGCCTCGAACTCGGGCAGTTCGCACAGCGGCGTCCCGTCCGCGGTCGTCGGCACCATCGTGCACGCGGTGAAGTCGGTGGCGATGCCGATGACGTCGCCCGCGTCCACGCCGGCGTCCCGCAGCGCCGCCGGTACGGCGTTGCGGAGCACTCCGACGTAGTCCGCGGGCACCTGCAACGCCCATTCCGGCGGCAGCGCGCGGCCCGTGGCGGGCAGCGTCTCGTCGAGCACCCCGTGCGGGTACTCGAAGACGCCGGAGCCGAGTTCGGCTCCGTCACGGACCCGCACGACCACTGCGCGGCCCGACAGCGTGCCGAAGTCGACGCCGACGGTGAGTGGTTCTCCCACGGTGTCCTCCCTCCTGATTGGTGACCGGGACGCGGCGCGGGCGGCGGTCTGCGCGCCGCGTCCCGGGGTTCTAGCGGCCGGTGAGCACCAGGACGGTCACCGAGTTGGCCGGCAACGTCAGCTTCGACGTCGCGGCGAGACCGGTGATCTCCCTGGTCTGCGGCACGATGGCAGCCGGCGCGGCGAGGCTGTTGCGCCCCGCCGGGTCGCCGGTGAGCGTGGTGAGGGTCCCGGTGCCGTCGACGGCGGTGACGCCGGTGAGCGCCAGCCGTGCGGTCTGCACCTGCCCGGTCGGGTTGACGAGTTTGACCGTGAAGGTCTTCCTTCCGCTCTTCGTGGTCACGTTGACCACCTGCCGCAGGGGGCTGCCCTGGTTGAGGCGGCTGGTCACGATCTGCTTGCCCAGCGTGCTGGAGAACATCTGCTGCACCCAGTACGACGGCGAGCCGTAGCTGCTCCCGGCGTCGAGGCCGATCAGGTTGACCGGCCAGTTGGACTGGTTCTCGTGCACCAGCACCGGCGCGTACATCGAGCCGATGACGACGTCGCTGTTGCGTTCGAGCCCGGTGAGGAACGCGGCCTCGCCGATGGCGGCGGCCAGCGTGCCGGTGGGCCGGCCGTCCTGGGCGCCGTACTCGCCGACGAGGATGTCCGGGCCACTGCGGTCGGCGGTGTCGTAGCGGGTCGAGTTGTCGGTGAACCACTGCGGCGACTGGTAGTAGTGGTCGTCCGCGGCGTCCGGGCGCACCCCGGTGGAGGTGCTCGACGCGGCCCCGCCCTGCAGGCCGCCGGTGGTGGCGATGACGGTCAGCTGCGGGTACTTCGCCTTGATGGCCTGGTACATGTCGGTGAAGCGCCAGGCGTAGCTGCCCGAGCCGTCGAACCAGTCCTCGTTGCCGACCTCGACGTAGTGCAGGTCGAACGGCGCCGGGTGCCCGTCGGCGATCCGCTTGGCGCCCCACGTCGTCGAGGCGTCGCCGATGGCGTACTCGATCTCGTCGAGGGCTTCCTGGACGTAGGCCGGGTAGTCGGCCTGGTCGACGTGCTGGCCGTTGAGGGTGTAGCCGGCGAACAGCGCGAGCAGCGGCTGGGCACCGATGTCCTCGGCGAGCTTGAGGTGGTCGAGGATGCCGAAGCCGTCGGTGGACCAGTAGCCCCACGCGGTGTTCTGGTGGCCGGGCCGCTGTTCCAGGGGGCCGATGGTGTTCTTCCACGCGAAGCGCGTGTCGAGGGTGTTGCCTTCGAGGTAGTTGCCGCCCGGGACGCGGAACAGGCCGAGCTTCATCGCCGCGAGCTTCTGCCCGAGGTCGGCGCGGACGCCGTTGGGCCGGTTCTTGAAGGTCGGCGGGAACAACGACACCTGCTGGAACCAGGCGTCCCCGCTCAGCGCCTTCTTCCCCTTGTTGAGCAGCGAGACGACGATCCGGTTGTCGGTGGACGCGGTGATCGTCGACGGCGTGGTGAAGCTGAACGCCTGCTGCGCCCACGCCGCGCCGACCGGCTGCACGTCCTTGCTCGCCAATACCGTGCCGTCCGGCTTCTCCAGGCTGACCCGGACGCCGCCGGTCCACGTTCCCTTGGCGAAGAAGCTGCCGGTGTACTTGGTCGACGGCTTGGCGGCGACGCCGTAGAAGCCGACGTTCGCGGCGGCCACCCGGCCGGCGGGCGGGACCGCGTCGGCGTGCAGCTTGAGCGACCGGTCGAGCGCGGTGTTCAGCGGGTTCGCGGTGTCGATCGCGTAGGTGCCGGTGGCGCCCGCCGAGGTCAGCAGCGACCAGTACGGCACCGGGGTGTCGCCCGCGCCGCTGCCACCCTGGTAGCTCTCCTTGAAGGTGCGGTTGCGGACGAGTTCGGCGTAGAGCCCGCCTTCGATCGAGTGGCTGATGTCTTCGAGGATCGAGCCGTAGGTGGTCGGCCGGGTGTTGGCGCGCACGACGTTGGCGTCGACGGCGAGCTGGTTGGCCCCGGCGAGGGTGCCGATCTGCGCGGCGGTCAGCGGGAAGCGGCGCAGCTCGACCTCGTCGACGGCGCCGGTGAAGCCGGAGCCGACGGTGAACGGCGCCGCCGCGGTGCCCGAGGCCGGGCAGGCGGAGACGTCGAGGGCCGTGCCGGTGGGCGTGCCGCAGGTGCCGGTGACCGCGGACGCGTCACCGTCGGCGTAGACGGTGAGCCGCTGCGTGGCGCGGTCGAGGACGAGGGCGGCGTGGTGCCAGGCGCCGTCGGCGAGCCCGCCGCCGGTGGTGGTCACCTGGATCGGGCCCACCCGGGCGGTCAGCTTGCCGCCGGTCACGCCGAGGGCGTAGCCGTCCCCGTGGTCCACCAGGGTGCCCGACGCGGTGGTGCGGAACCACCCGGCCAGCGACAGCGAGCCGGTGCCGGTGTCGAACGCGGGCGAGGTACCCATGTCCACAGTGGACTTGCCGTCGAGCTGGACGGCCTGGCCGGCCGCCCCCGCGGTCCAGGTGGCACCGCGGAGCGTGCCGTCGGCGGCGTTGGCCGAGGCGTCGCGGGCCACTGTCCCGGCGCCCTCGTCGAAGTGCCACGAGCCGCTCGCGGCCAGCGCGGCGACGGCGGGCCCGGTCAGCGGCGTCGGGTAGGCGCGGACGTCGTCGACGCCGCCGGCGAACCAGTCGGCCGGGGTGCCCGCCCACTTGCCGCGCCCGATGACCAGGTGCCCGCCCGCGGTCCACGGCGTGGTGAACGGGACGCTCTGCTGCAGTGTTCCGTTGACGTACAGCGAAAGCGTGCCCGCCGCGCGGTTGTACACGCCGACGACGTGCTGCCACTGGCCGGCCTGCGCGGGCAGTGTCGACACCGCCGATGTCGCAGCCGCCTCTCCGTCGCTCGCGCGGCGGGTGAAGGCGAAGCGGCCGTCCGCGGCGCGCTGGAGGTAGAAGCCGCTGATCGTGGCGCCGTCGATGCTCACCGCGGTCCGGAACCCGGTGTCCGCGGCCGGCTTGACCCACGCGGACACCGAGAAGCTCTGCGCGGTGTCGACGACCGGGGCCGGGACGTCGACCGCGGCGTCGGTGCCGTTCAGGGCGACGCCGTACGGACCGACGACGCCGTCGCCCCAGGCGGCACCGCCGGTCAGGGTGGCGGTGCGCCCGTCGAGGGAGTCGTCCGCCGTGGTGGTGCCGGTGCCCTCGTCGAGACCCCAGTGCCCGGCGATGGCCAGGCGGGCGGCGCCGGCGGCGGTCAGGGCGCCGGTGTAGGCGCGGACGTCGTCGATCGTGCCGTCGACGAAGTCCACCGGGTTGCCGCCGTACTTGCCGCGGCCGATCACCAGGTGGCCGGCGCCGGCCCAGGCCGTGGGCGCCGCGACGGTGGCCTGGCGGGTGCCGTCGACGTAGAGCGACAGGGTCGACGCGGTGGCGTCGAACACGCCGGTCAGCTGGTACCACTGGCCGGCGACGGGGTCGAAGTTCGCCGACGCGACCACGCCGTCGGTCGGGGCGTCCCCGGCGAGGCGGGTGAAGGCGAAGCGGCGGGAGTCGTCGCGGAACTGCAGGAAGAAATTGCTCACCTGGGTGCCGTCGACGCTGACGAACGTCTGGTAGCCGGACGTCTTGTCGAGCTTGACCCAGCTGCTCACCGTGAAGCTCTTGGTGGTGTCGAGCACGGGCGCGCCGGCGTCGGCGAACCCGCCCGCGCCGTCGGTGGTCAGCGCACCGCCCCGCAGGCCCGGGCCCCAGCCCGCGCCGCCGGTCAGCGTCGCCGGGTGGCTGCCCGCGGTGTCGGCGGCGGTCGTCCCGCTGCCGTCGTCGAACGTCCAGTGCCCGGCCAGTGCCGGGTCGGCGTCGGCCGAGGCGGCCGGCGCCACCGCGACCGGGACGCCGGAGCACAGGGCCAAGGCCGCCAACACGGCCAGCGGCCGCCGCAGTCTGCGGAGCATGACTCTCCCTTGAGTGTGAGCGCTCACAAGTCTGGCGGGAGCGAAAGCGGCACTTCCACGGGGAAGTGCCGCTTTCGCGCTAACGGGTTCGGCGGGTGACGAGGCGTTGCAGGACGATGAAGACGAACAGGAGGGCCCCGGTGATGATCGAGGTCCACCAGGAGTTGAGGGTGCCGTCGAAGGTGATCAGCGTCTGGATGATGCCCAGCACCATGATCCCGAGGACGGTCCCGAGCACGTACCCGGAGCCGCCGGTGAGGATGGTGCCGCCGATGACGACCGCGGCGATCGCGGTCAGCTCCAGGCCGACGCCGTTGAGCGGGTCGCCCGAGGACTTGTAGAGGACCAGCAGGAGCCCGCCGAGCGCCGAGCAGAACCCGCTGATCGTGTACACCGCGATCTTCGTGCGGCCGGTCTTGAGTCCCATCAGCATCGCGGACTGCGCGTTGCCCCCGATCGAGTAGACGGTGCGCCCGAACCGGGTGAAGTACAGGACGTACGCGGCCACGGCGACGACCACCAGCGCGACGACCACGCTGATCGAAATGTGCAGCTCGCCGCCGAGCGGGAGCTGCGTCTGCGCGAGGGTCGCGATCGTCGCGTTGTCGATCGAGTACGCCTCGGTGCTGATCGTGTAGCAGAGCCCACGGGCGAAGAACATCCCGATCAGCGTCGCGATGAACGGCTGGATCTCGAAGAAGTGGATCAGCGCGCCCATCCCGGCGCCCAGCAGCGCGCCGACCACCAGCACCACGGCGATCGCCGCGTACGCCGGCCAGCCGTGCTTCTGCAGCAGGTCGCCGGAGATCACCGTGGACAGCGCCACCACCGACCCGACGGACAGGTCGATGCCGCCGGTGAGGATCACGAACGTCATGCCGACGGCGACCACGAGCAGGAAGGCGTTGTTGATGAACAGGTCGAGCACGACCTGCCCGGACCCGAACGCCTCGTAGCTCGAGGCCCCGAAGATGTACGCCCCGATGAGCAGCGCCATCGTCGCCAGGATCGGCAGGTGCCGCTGCTGCGGCCGGTAACCGCGGACGCGCGCGAGCGTGGTCATGCCGTGACCTCCACCTTCTCCGGAGCGGACGTGGGTGCCGGGTGCCCCGGCTGGGGCGTCCGGCGGCGCAGGAGCTTCCGGCGGAACGCGGGCGACTGCAGGAGGCACACCGCGAGCACGACCACGGCCTTGAACAGCATGATCGCCTCGGGCGGGATGCCGAGGGCGTAGACGGTGGTGGTGAGCGTCTGGATGAGCAGCGCGCCGATCACCGAGCCGCCGAGGGAGAACCGGCCGCCGGTCAGCTGGGTGCCGCCGACGACGACGGCGAGGATCGCGTCGAGTTCGATGAACAGCCCGGCGTGGTTGCCGTCGGCGCTGTGCACGTTCGCGCTGATCATCAGGCCGGCGATGCCCGCGCACAGGGCGCAGAAGACGTACACGAGCCAGGTCAGCCGCGCCGAGCGGAGGCCGGCCAGCCGGCTGGCCTCCGGGTTGCCGCCGACGGCCTCGACGAGCAGCCCGAGCGCGGACCGGCGGACGAGCACCGACGCCAGCACGAACACCGCCAGGGCGATGAGGATGGCGCCGGGCAGCGTGAACAGGAACCCGCTGCCGATCCACTCGAAGGAGTGGGAGTTGACGGTGATGATCTGCCCGTCGGTGATCAGCTGCGCGATCCCCCGGCCGGCGACCATCAGGATCAGCGTGGCGATGATCGGCTGGATGCCCAGTGCCGCGACGAGCCAGCCGTTCCACACCCCCAGCAGCAGCGAGAGGCCGAGCGCCAGGCCGACCGCGATGAGCGTGGAGCCCACGCCGTCGGGGTTGTCGCTGATCCACAGGCACGCGAGCGCGCCGCTGATCGCCACGACCGAGCCCACCGACAGGTCGATGCCGCGGGTGGCGATGACGAGCGTCATGCCGATCGCGATGAGGATCAGCGGGGCGCCGTTCTTCAGGATGTCGACGAGGTTCCCGTAGAGGTGGCCGTCGCGCACCTCAATCTTGAAGAACGACGGGCTCGCGATCAGGTCGCCCAGCAGCAGCACCAGCAACGCCACCACGGGCCAGAAGAGCCGCTGTTTCGTCAAGTTCGTCAAAGCCGTCATGCCTGCACCCCCTCGGCCATCGTGGCCATGATGTCGTCCGCCGTGAGCCCCTGGTTTTCCCGGACCGCCACGACCTTCCGGTCGCGCAGCACCACGACGCGGTGGCTCAGCCGCAGGACCTCTTCCAGCTCGGCGGAGATGTACACGACGGCCATCCCCTCGCCCGAGAGCTGGGTGACCAGCCGCTGGATCTCCGTCTTGGCGCCGATGTCGATGCCGCGCGTGGGCTCGTCGAGGATCAGCAGCCGCGGTTCGGTGATCAGCCAGCGGGCCAGCAGCACCTTCTGCTGGTTGCCGCCCGACAGGTTGCCCACCAGCGCTTCGGGGTTCGCGGGGCGGATGTCGAGGGCCTTGACGTACTTTTCCGCGATTTCGTCCTGCCGGCGGCGCGAAAGCGGCCGCGCCCAGCCCCGGGAGGCCTGGAGCGCGAGCACGATGTTCTCCCGCACGGTGAGCTCTTCGACGAGCCCTTCGGCCTTGCGGTTTTCCGAGAGGAACGCGATCCGGTGGTCGAGCCCGGCCCGCGGGGTGCGCAGCGTGGTCGCGCGGCCGTCGACCTGCACGGTTCCGCTGTCGGCGTGGTCGGCGCCGAACAGCAGCCGGGCGAGCTCGGTGCGCCCGGAGCCGAGCAGACCGGCCAGCCCGACGACCTCGCCCTCGTGGATGGCGAGGCTGAACGGCTCGACGCCGCCCTTGCGGCCGAGGTCCTCGGCGGCCAGCAGCACCGGCGCGCCGGCGACCTCGGCCCGGCTCGGCCCGGAGTCCTCCAGGTCCTCGAGGACCTGGAGCTCCTTGCCGATCATCTTGGTGACCAGATCGACCGGCGTGATGTCCGCGGTGCGGTACTCGCCGATCAGCTTTCCGTTGCGCAGCACGGTCATCCGGTCGGCGATCGCGAAGACCTGGTCGATGAAGTGGGAGACGAACAGGATCGCCATGCCGCCTTCGCGCAGGGACCGCACGACCTTCAGCAGCTGCTCGACCTCACCGGCGTCCAAACTGGACGTCGGCTCGTCGAGCACCAGCACCCGCGCGTCGACGTCCAGCGCGCGGGCGATGGCGACGAGCTGCTGCACCGCGATCGAGCAGGTGCTGAGCTCGGCCGAAACGTCCACGTGGACGTCCAGCCGGGCCAGCAGCTCCTCGGCCCGCCGCCGCATCGGGGCCCACTGGATGCGGCCGAAGCGGCGGGGTTCCCGGCCGAGGCAGACGTTCTCCGCCACGGACAGGTTCGGGCAGAGGTTGACTTCCTGGTAGACCGTGCTGATGCCGGCCTGCTGGGCCTCGCCGGGCCCGCTGAAGGCGACGGCGTCGCCGTTCAGCTCGATCGTGCCCGCGTCCACCCCGTACACCCCGGTGAGCACCTTGATGAGAGTGGACTTGCCGGCGCCGTTCTCGCCCATCAGGGCGTGGACTTCGCCGGGGAACATCCGGAAGTCGACCCCGTCGAGGGCGAGGACGCCGGGGAACTCCTTGCGGATACCGCTCATCCGCACCATGGGTTGCGGTTCAGGCATTTGGTGTGCTCCGGGGTGGACGCGGGGAACTGGCTCAGTACTGACGCTGCGGCAGTGCGGCCTTGGCCGACGCCTGGTCGAACTCGGTTTCCTGGGTCTCGATGCGGGCGGGCACCTGCTCGCCGGCGGCGACCTTCTTCACCAGGTCCATCAGCTGCGGGCCGAGCAGCGGGTTGCACTCGACGATGTGGTTGATCTTGCCGTCGGCCAGCGCCTGCATCCCGTCCTTCACGGCGTCCACCGAGACGATCTTGATGTCCTTGCCCGGGACCTTGCCCGCGGCTTCGATGGCCTCGATGGCGCCGAGGGCCATGTCGTCGTTGTGGGCGTAGAGGACGTCGATCTTGGGCTGGGCCTTCAGGAAGGCCTCCATGACCTCCTTGCCCTTGGCGCGGGTGAACTCACCGGTCTGCGAGGCGACGATCTTGTACTTCGGGTCCGCCGCGATGACGTCGCCGAAGCCCTTCTTGCGGTCGTTCGCCGGTGCCGAGCCCGTGGTGCCCTGCAGCTCGACGATGTTCACCTGGCCGGTGGCGCTCCCGTACTCCTTGGTCAGCCACTCCCCCGCCTTCTTGCCCTCGGCGACGAAGTCGGAGCCGAGGAAGGTCTTGTAGAGGGACTTGTCCGGGGAGTCGATCGCCCGGTCGGTGAGGATGACCGGGATGTTGGCCGTCTTGGCCTCCTTGAGCACGGTGTCCCAGCCGGACTCGACCACCGGCGAGAAGGCGATGACCTTGACCTTCTGCTGGATGTACGAGCGGATCGCGGAGATCTGGTTCTCCTGCTTCTGCTGCGCGTCGGAGAACTTCAGTTCGACCCCGGCGGTCTTCGCCGATTCCTGGATCGACTTGGTGTTCGCCGTCCGCCAGCCGCTCTCGGCGCCCACCTGGGCGAAGCCGAGCGTGACCGCTCCGCCCGGACTACCGGACGAACCGCCGCTCCCGCAGGCGGTGAGCAGCACGAGTCCGGCCGCCGCGGCCGCCGCGGCGGCCCATCGCTTCTTCAGCACGTTCACTCCTCGATCGACGATGATCTGTGGGAAAACCTGGGTGGGGAAACTCGGTGGAACTGGGTCTGGCAAAACTCGGTGTGACAAATACCTGCTTGCGTGTTAGCGCTAACAAATCCTCGGGGACCACCGGGTCCGCACCGGCCCGCCGCGCTACCGCGGTCCGGTGCTTTCGCGCACGATCAACTCGGGGACGACCAGGGCGCGCGCGTGCCGGTCGCCTCCGTCCATCCGCCCGGCCAGCAGGCCGAACGTACGCCGTCCGACTTCGATGAAGTCCTGGCGCACCGTGGTGAGCGGCGGCGTGAAGTACGCCGCCTCGGGGACGTCGTCGAAGCCCGCCACGCGCACATCCCGCGGCACCGAGATGCCCGCTTCGGCGAACGCGCGCAGCAGCCCCAGCGCCATCTGGTCGTTGCCGGCGAACACGGCGTCCAGGTCCGGTTCCTTGGCGAGGGATCGCCCCGCCTCGTAGCCGGAGCGCGAACTCCAGTCGCCGCGGATCACCTGCGGGACCCCGACGCCGTGGCGTTCCAGGGTTTCCCGCCAGCCGAGCTCGCGGTCGCGGGCCTCCAGCCAGTCCTCCGGCCCGGCGATGTGCCACACCGTGCGGTGGCCCAGCGCCAGGAGGTGTTCGGTGGCGCGGCGGGCCCCGTCGCGCTGGTCGACGGAGATGACCGGCACCGGTGCCGTCTCCCCGCCGCCGACCGCGACGACCGGGAAGTCCGCGGGCGCGGCTTCCAGGGCCCGGCCCGCGCTGACGTGCGGGGCGATGACGATGACGCCTTCGACCGCCTGGCGGCGCAGGTTCTCCACCGCGTCGGCGATCGACGACCGGCCCGGCCGGCTGACGCTGGAGATCGTGATCGCGTACCCGGCTTCCCGGGCGGCGTTCTCGATGCCGTACAGCGTGCTGGCCGGACCGTACAGATTGGACTCGAGCGCGACGACGCCGAGCGTGCCGGTCCGCCCGGTGACCAGCGCGCGGGCCGCCGAGTTGGGCCGGTAGCCCAGTTCTTCGATCGCCGCGAGCACCCGGGCACGGGTCTCGGGGCGCACCGGGCCGGTCCCGTTGATCACCCGGGACACGGTCATGTGGGACACGCCGGCCACGCCCGCGACGTCGGTCAGGCTCGGCTGCCGCGTCCCGGCCGCGGTCGCCTTCACGGGTCCGCCGGAGCGGGGTCGTTCGGCCACCGGCGTCCCCTTCCGTCCGCTCCGACATGGTCTGCGTCACCTGTTCCGGTGACGACGAGGAGTTAGTGTTAGCGATAACACCTGCGGGGTCAACCCCGGGCCGCGTAACGGTCCAATCACGAGGCCCACCGACCGCCCCGACGACGAATTCGACGGCCCGACCTGCGCGGAGCGTCGTTTGAAATTCACCGCCCGTCAGCACCGCCCGGTGTTCAAGTGCATGTTCGACGTCCGGCACCGGACGACACGCGTCCCCGGATGGACGACACGGCGTACCCGGGCGGCCGCTGCCGTGTCGTCCGCCCAGGTACGCGAGATCGCCGTCCGGGTACGGCTCAGAACGCCACCGTGGCGGCGACGGGCAGGTGATCGCTGCCGGTCGCGGGCAGCGTCCAGGCCGCCACCGGCCGCACGCCGGAGACGAAGATCTGGTCGATCCGGGCCAGGGGCAGCGCGGCGGGCCAGCTGAAGCCGAAGCCGTCGCCGGCTTCGTCCTGCGCGGCACGCAGCCGGGCGGTGATCGGCGCGAGCGCGCGGTCGTCGGCGGTGCCGTTGAAATCGCCGACGAGCACGGTCCGCGGCGCGGATTCCGCGGCGAGGGCGTCGGCGAGCAGGCCGACCGCGCCGTCGCGGCCGTTCGCGGTGAACCCCGCGTCGAGGCGTACCCGCACCGACGGCAGGTGCGCCACGAACACCGCCACCGGCCCCTTCGGAGTGTCCACAGTGGTCCGCAGCGCGCGGGTCCACGGCATGATCGCCACCGGCTGCGTGTCGCGGAGCGGGAAGGTGCTCCAGACGCCGACGGTCCCCTGCACGGAGTGGTGGGGGTAGCCCGCGGCGAGGGCGTCCTCGTACTTCGGCACTTCGGACTTCTTCAGCTCTTCGAGCGCGATCACCTGGGCGCCCACGTCGGCCAGGGCGCGGGCGGTGCCCGCCGGGTCCGCGTTCTCGTCGTTCACGTTGTGCGAAACGATCGTGAGGTCCCCGCCCTGTTCCCGCTGGTCGACGAGCCGGCCGCCGAAGAACCCACCCCAGACCAGTGTCGGCAGCAGGAGCGAGACGAGGGCGAGCGCCGAACGCCGGACCAGCGCCGCGACCAGCAGCGGCACGACCAGCAGGCCGGTCCAGGGCAGGAACGTCTCCAGCAGGCTGCCGGCGTTGCCCGCCCAGTTGGGCACCAGCGGGTGCGCGAGCAGCAGCACCGCCGTCAGGACGGCGAAGACGGCGATGACGCGGCCGCGGCGCCACGTCCCGGCCCGGCGATCCGGCACGGACGGCGCCGGCTCGGTGGTCGCGGTCATCGGGTGGCCGCCGGCAGTTCCCGCCGGATCGCGGCGATGAGCTTCTGGCTGTTCTCGAGCGCGGCCCGCAGCCCGGCCGCCGGCGTCCCGCCCGCGTTCTGGTGGAGGACGACGCCGAGGATGAGGGCGCCGTCGTTCGCTCGCGCGGCCCACATCAGGGCGCCCCCGGCGGCGGTCGACGAGCCGGTCTTCAGCCCGATGACGCCGTCGCGGCCGAGGAGGGTGTTCGTGTTGACGACCGGGCCCGGCACGCCGTCGATGCGCAGGCTCGGGGTGGCGGCGATCGCGCGGATCACGGGGTTCTTCATCGCTTCGCGGGCCAGCCGCAGCTGGTCGGCGGCGGTGCTGGTGGTCGAGTCCTCGACCCCGCTGGCACCGGTGTAGGTGGTGCTGGTCATGCCCAGCGCCGCGGCCTGGCGGTTCATCTTCGCGACGAAGGCTTCCTGGCTGCCCGCGTCCCAGCGGGCGAGCAGGCGGGCGACGTTGTTGCCGGACGGGACGAGCATCAGGGCCAGCAGGTCCCGCTCGCTGAGCCGGCGCCCCGCGCGGACCGGCGCGCTCGATTCTTCGGCCGACGTCGACTCGGCCTCGGCCTGCTCGTCGACGGTGATCTCGGGGCCGGCCTCGTCCGGGCCGAGCGGGTGGTCCTTCAGCACCACGTAGGCGGTCATGACCTTCGTGACGCTGGCGATCGGCACCGGCCGCTGCGCACCGCGGCTGCCGAGCGAGCCCAGGTTCTGCACCTCGGCGCTGGCCTGCCCCTCGGCCGGCCACGGCAGCGAAAGGTCGACGTCCGGCCGGGCGGCGAGCGCCCGCCCGGCGGTCTCGGGCGGGAAGACCACCCAGCAGGCGGCGGCGAGCGCCACCGCCCCCGCGGCGGCCAGCCCCGCGGCGACGGGCGGGATGCGGATACGGGCCATCGGTCTCCTCCGAGTGCGGGGTGCGCTCGGCGAAGCGCACACCGGTCACTCTGCGGGGAGAAGATCGCCGGCCCGTCGGGGTTGTTCGACAGGTCTGAACCAGAAATGTCCCGATTGCGTCCCGAAAGGTGCGTGCTGAAGAACTCCACGATCACTTCCACCGGCCTGGTGCAGCCGGGCTACGGCGACGGGCGCGCCCGGCCCCGGAACCTCACGGCACGATCGCGTCGACGTACCCGCCGTCCACCCGCACCGCCGCGCCGGTGGTCGCCGAAGCGAACGGCGAACTCAGGTACACCACCAGGTGCGCGATCTCCTCCGGCTCGATCAGCCGCTGCAGCAACGATTGCGGGCGGTGCTTCTTCATGAATTCGCGCTGGGCCTCGTCCCACGGCAGGTCCTTGTCGACGAGTTCGTAGACGAAGTCCTCGACGCCGCCGGTGTGCGTCGGCCCGGCGATCACCGCGTTGACCGTGACGCCGGTTCCGGCCGCGTGCTTGGCGAACCCGCGGGACACCCCGAGCAACGCGGTCTTCGTCACTCCATAATGGATCATTTCGGCCGGGATGACGATCGCGGAATCGCTGGCGATGTACTGGATCCGGCCCCAGCCGCGGTCGGTCATGCCGGGCAGGTAGGCGCGGGTGAGCCGGACCGCGGCCAGGACGTTGACTTCGAAGTAGTGGCGCCAGTCGGCGTCGGTGATGTCCATCGGCTCCCGGGCGCCGAAGATGCCGAGGTTGTTGACCAGGATGTCGGTGTCCGGCACCTCCTCGACCACCTGGGCCGCGCCGGCCTCCTCGGACACGTCGCCCGGGGTCGGCAGGAAGTCCGCGTCCGGCACGTCCTCGCGCAGCCGCGCGATCGCCTTGTGGACGCCGGTCTCGCTCCGGCCGTTGATCGCGACCCGCGCCCCCGCCGCCGCGAGGCCCGCCGCGATCGCCGCGCCGATGCCCTGGGTGGATCCGGTGACCAGTGCCGTCTTCCCGCTCAGGTCGACCCGCATCGTGAAAGCCCTCTCTCGCTCACGTGCCTCCCTCCCGGGCGATTCAAGCACAGCTCGCCGGAGCCCACCGGCTGGAAAATCCGGTTGCCCTCCCCCGCACGCCGGCGCCACGATCGGCGCATGACCACGCACCGCACCCCGCTCCTGCCGACCGCCGCCGCGACCACCGCGCCGGTCCGGCAGCAGCCGTGCCGTCCGCGGAGGCCGAGCAGCTCCATGCCGTGAGCGGCGCGCTGCTCGCCGGCCTCGTGGCCGGGTACGGCATCGCGATCCCGGTCGGCGCCGTGGGGACGTACCTGGTGGCGCTCACCGCCCGCACGTCGCTCGGAACCGGCCTCGCCGCGGCCCTCGGCGTCGCCACCGCCGACGGGGTGTACGCGCTGGTCGCCGTGCTCGGCGGCGCCGCGATCGCCGCGGTCATCGCCCCGTTCGCCGGGCCGTTGCGGCTGCTCTCGGCGGCGATCCTCGTCGTGCTCGCGGCCCACGGCGCCGTGCGCGCGGTGCGCACCCACCGCGCCGCCACCGTGCGGCCGGTGAGGCCGCTCGCGCCCGGGCGCGCCTACGTCAGCCTGCTGGGCATCACCCTCGTCAACCCGGCCACGGTCGTCTACTTCACCGCGCTGGTGGTCGGCGACCGCGCCGGCACCGCCGTGCCGGTGCTCGACCAGGGGGTGTTCGTGCTCGCCGCGTTCGCCGCCTCGGCGAGCTGGCAAATCGCCCTCGCCGGCGGCGGCGTCCTGCTCGGGCGGGTCCTCACCGGGCCGCGGGGCCGGCTGGTGACGGCGCTCGCCTCGAGCGCGGTGATCACCGCGCTCGCCGTCCGGCTTGTCCTGGCCTGAGCGGAAAACCGGTGCCGGTGATCACCGGGCGGGCGGCGTGACGCAGGTCAGCGTCGGCACCGCCCAGTCCGCGTGGTCCTGCCCGTTGCCGTCCCCGCCGTCGGTCACCAGCAGGTCGAGCACCTGGGCGCCGGTGACGTCGACGTCGATCGGCACCGCCGCCTGCCCGCCCCTGACCACCGGGGTCGTGACGCGGCTGACGCCGTCGACCGAGACGCTGAAGCCGACGCTGCCGCCGGTGCCGGTTTCGCCGTCGACGCCCGCCGAAGCCGTCAGCCGGGTGCACGCGCCCGCCAGGTAGAGCTGGACGTCGCTCGCCGCGTGGACGCCGAGACCCTTGGCGTAGGCCACCCCGCCGATGGTCATCGGCTTGCCGTCGCCCGCGCTCGCTTCGCCGTTGCTCGTGTCGCGCTCGACCGGGCCCCAGCCGTTCGTCGCGGTGAGGAACGGCAGTGAGCTGACCGCCACCTGCCCCGCGGGCGGCGCCGGGGGCACCGCACCCACGATCCGTTCCCCGGTCACCGAGCCCGGCCGGCCCGCCTGCCGGTAGGCCACCGCGACCTTCAGCGCGGCAGTGTCCACAGTGGTGGGAGGCGTCACGGTCCAGGTGAACGTCGCCGCCTTCCCGCCGTCGATCCGCGGGACCGACGGCGGGGCCGCGGCGCCCACCGTCCACCCGGCCGGAGCGGTGAGCACCGGCCGGACGTCGAACGCCGGTGGCGCGCCCGGGGGCACCCGGACCGTCGCCGACGCGGTGAACTGCTGCCCGCCCGAGGCGGTGTCCGGCGCGGTCAGCGACACCCCGGCCGCCGGCGCCGGCGGCATCGCGTACCGCACGGGGTTGAAGCCGGGCGAGGGGTTCTGCCGGACCGTCAGCGGCGAGCGGTAGCTGCCGTAGTTCGTCCAGGTGATCTTGCCGAGGCCGCCGGTGCTGCCGTCGAGGTTCCACACCGCGACGGCGATGGTGTTGCGGCCGTTCGGGTTGAGGATCCCGTTCGGGATGGGGAAGCTGTGCTGCGGCCCGAGGTAGTTGACGTACTGGCCGAGCTGCCAGCCGTTGACGAAGATCAGGGCCCGGTACTGCCGCGCCGGGTCATCGGTGATGGTCAGGCCGAGCGAGGTGTCCTGGCCGCGCGGCAAATCCAGATCCGCCGTCGTCCGGTACCACGACACCCCGGGCGTGGTGTCCTGCGCCGGGAGGGCGGCCGGCGCCCAGCCGCGGTCCGGGAACCCGGGCAGCGACCAGCCCGCGCGCTCGCCGTAGAGGCCGCCGGTGTTGAGCGGGCCGCGGCCCGGGTCGAGCCCGGTTTCGCCGCCGCGGACCCCCTGCAGCCGCCAGGTCACCGACGTCAGCGGGGTTCCGGTGAGCCGCGCCGAGGTGAGCCCGCGCGCCGCCTTGTTGCCGTTGGCGGCCCCGTAGTCTTCTTCGTGGCCCATGTTGACGGTCAGCACGGAGATCTCGTTGTCGCCCTGCTTCAGCGCGCCGGCCGGGAAGCCGAACGTGTGCTGCGGATCCTTCGAGCTGCCGAGGAAAACGCCGTTGAGCCACGCCGAAAACGCGCCCGCCGGGCCGCCGCTCTGACTGGCCAGGGTGATCCCGGTCTGCTTCCCGTTGCCGGTGAAGTGGCCGCGGTACCAGGTGTTGCCGGTGTGGAAGCCGTAGTCGTCGGCGAAGAGCACCGGTTTCGTGCCCAGTGCCGTCGAGCTGTTGCTGGTTTCCTTGTCCGCCACCGGCCACGCCGAATCGTCGAAGCCGGGCTGGGCCTCCGGGGACTCCTGCTGGTGCTTCCAGCCGGTGAGGGCGGGCAGCGTCACGGCCTTGGCGGTGGGCGCCGTTCCGGTGAGGCTGCCGCTGGACGTCGGCTTGACCGGCACCCAGGAACCGTTCCACAGCACCAGTTTCGCCGCGCTGAAGACCTCGAACGCGCCGTCGGTGCCGGTGTCACCGGTCAGCGAGAGGATGCCGTGCTGGTCGGCCGCGGTCCGGACCAGGTGGGTGCCGCGGACCAGCACCGGGCCGGTCGCGGTGTCCTGGCGCCAGAACGTCGCCGCCGTCGCCTTGTCCGCGAGCAGCAGGAGCAGCGGTCGCGCGCCGGGGGCGGTGACGAGCACGCGGGCCAGGCCGTCGTGGGTGTAGTTCAGCCGCAGGTCGCCGCGGGCGGCGTCCCACGTGCTCGTCGCGGTGCCGTCGAGGACCTGCACGGACGGCTGCTGCGCGAACCGCAGGACGGTCTCCCCCGGCCCGCCGTGGTCCCCGTAGAGCACCGCGACGTCGCGGTTCCCGATGGCCGCGGTCGTCATGATCTCCGACGTCGAGTACTGCATCCGCGTCCGGCCGAGGTCGTAGCCGGCGACGAGGATCTTCGACTGCCGCCCGTTCAGCGTGATGCCGGTGCCGGGCTGCTGCGGCACGACCGGGTAGTAGTCGGTGCTGCCGGCCAGCAGGTCGACGGCGTCCACCACGACGTACGCGCCGCTGGCCTTCGCGTCCTTCTGCCCGGTGACGGCGATCTTCAGCGTGTGCGGCCCGGCGGGCAGGTCGCGCACCTCGTAGCCGGTGATCTGGTTCTGCTTGCCCGCCGCGTAGAGGTCGACCGAAGCCACCTTCGCGTCGTCGAGGTAGACGTCGGCGACGCCGTGGCTCGGGTCCTTCGACGTCACCCACCGGATCCCGGTGCCGGTGAACGGGACGCTCACGCTGTCCCCGGCGGTGTTCGAGAACGACTCGGTGTGCTGGTAGTCGCCGCCGGTGTAGTTGACCTCGGGCCCGACGTGGCTCCAGGTGCCGGTGTAGCCGACCTCGGTGGCGCGGTCGTCGTAGGTGTAGCCGGCGTGCGCGGCCAGGTCGAGCGCGACGCTGGTGGCGTCGGTGGCGGTGGACGTCGAGTCACTGTGGCGCAGGGTGTGGAACTGCGTGCGGGTGTCCGGGTTGATCCGGGCCGTGTCGGTGAGCGCCGGATCGGTCAGCGGCGCGCCCGCGAGCCCGTCGGTCTTGGTCAGCGGGGCGACGGACTGGGTGAAGTAGCCGATCAGCTTGTCTTCGGCGTACTTCGGGTCGAACTGCCGGGCCTCGGTGATCGCCGCGCCGTAGTCGTAGGAGGTGTAGTTCTGCGGGATCGCGCTCCAGCCCCATGACGTACCGCCGTGCAGCATGTAGAAGCTCTGGCCGGTGGCGCCGACGGCGATGTTCTGCTTGTAGAAGACGTTCGCGAACTGGTCGTTGATCAGCTGGGCGCACTTCTCGTAGCCGGGGCCGCCCCACGGGTCGAAGGCGCCGCCCTGGAACTCCGCGGTGATCAGCGGCTTGCCGGGGACGTGGTCGTAGCTGATGTCCGGCACGCCGTTCCACTTCGCCGGGTTCGAGCAGTCGAAGCCCTGCGGGTAGGAATCGGCGGCGTCGACGTCGAGCGCGGCGTCGCCGGCGTTGAACGTCCCGTTGTTGTTGCCGACCAGCGGGACGGTGATGCCGTCGGCGCGGGCCTTGTCCTCCAGGTGCTGCAGGTAGGCGCGACCGTCGGCGTTGCCGTTGTAGTACTCGTTTTCGACCTGGTAGGCCAGCACGCTGCCGGTGCCGTTGGTCAGCTGGTGGCGGGCGATGATGCGGTCGATCTGCGTCTGCCACTCGTCGGAGTACTCCAGGTAGACCGGGTCGGCGCTGCGGGTGTGGCCGGGCGTGGTGGACAGCCAGGTCGGGAACCCGCCGCCGTCGACCTCGGCGTTGATGTACGGCCCGGGCCGCGCGATGACGTAGAGGCCGGCCTGCTGCGCCAGGTCGAGGAGCTTGTCGAGGTCCCGGACGCCGGTGAAGTCGTAGACGCCCTGCTTCGGTGAGTGGTAGCCCCAGTCGAAGTAGAGCGAGGTCGCGTTGAAGCCGGCCGCCTTCATCTTCTGGAAGATGTCGAGCCACAGGTCCGGGCTCGGCAGCCGGTAGGAGTGGAACTCCCCCGACCACAGGTAGGTCCGGTTCCCGTCGACGAGGAACGAGTAGCCGTCGTAGGTGACGTTGTGCGCGGGCGGCGCCGCCGGAGCGGCCGTCGCGGCCTGCGGGATCGCGACCCCGGCGAGGGCGAACAGGACGGAAAGCAGGACGGTGAACAGCGTCCGGCGACGGGCACGGCGGGCGGCGCGCATGCGGAGCCTCCTGGAGCGGCGGGGACCACAATCGAACACGAACCTTTGCCGACTACACAGAAGCGGTCAAGATACAACACCAGGATGGATCAGTGCCGACGCCTTGTTAGCGTTAACAAATCCGGGCGAAAGGGATGGGACGTCGCAAAACGACCGGCATTTCCGGTCAGCGAAGGGCGGTGCTCTCCCGCACGACGAGTTCGGCGGGCACGAGGTGGCGGGCACCGGCGTCCCCGCCCGCCATCCGGTCTTCGAGGAGTCCGAAGGTGCGGCGGCCGACCTCGATGAAGTCCTGGCGCACGGTCGTCAGCGGCGGGGTGAAGTACGCGGCCTCGGGCACGTCGTCGAACCCGGCGACGTGGACGTCTTCCGGAACCCGGATGCCGGCCTCGGTGAACGCCCGGAGCAGGCCCAGCGCCATCTGGTCGTTGGCCGAGAAGACCGCCTTGAGCCCGCGCTTGCCGACCAGGGCCCGGCCCGCCTCGTAGCCCGACCGCGGGCTCCAGTCGCCGCGCACCACCGCCGGCACCCGCAGGCCGCGTTCCTCCAGAGTGTCGCGCCAGCCGCGTTCCCGGTCGCGGGCCTCCAGCCAGTCCTCCGGCCCGGCGAGGTGCCAGACCGTCCGGTGGCCGCGGGCCAGCAGGTGCTCGGTGGCGCGGCGGGCCCCGTCGTACTGGTCGACCGAGAGCACCGGCACCGGCGCCGACTCCCCGCCGCCGACCGCCACCACCGGGATGTCCGACGGCGCCGCCGCGAGCGCGCGCCCGGCCGTCACGTGCGGGGCGATGACGACGATCCCTTCGACCGCCTGGCGCCGCAGGCTCTCCACCGCGTCGCCGATCGACGTCCGGCCCGGCCGGGTCACGCTGCAGATGGCGACGCCGTACCCGGCCTCGCGGGCGGCGTTCTCGATGCCGTACAGGGTGCTCGCCGGCCCGTAGAGGTTCGACTCGAGCGCGACCACGCCGAGGGTGCCGGACCGGCCGGTGACCAGCGCCCGCGCGGCGGTGTTGGGCCGGTACCCGAGTTTCTGCACGGCGGCCAGGACCCGCTCGCGGGTTTCCGGACGGACCGGTCCGCTCTCGTTGACCACGCGCGAGACCGTCATGTGCGAGACGCCGGCCATGCCGGCGACGTCGGCCAGACTCGGCTGCCGCGGCCCCGGCGGAGACGTCCGCGTCTGCTCCCCCGGCTTCGCCCGGTCCACCACCCTGGCCCCCTCGATCTCGTACCGTGTCCCCACCTCCGAGACGGTACCGCCGAATCGACGCGTTCCGGACGTCCCGCGCCGCGCCGGGACCGGCCGAGCGGACGAGAAAGCGCTTTCACGACGGTCGTGACACGCTGAGGGGCCGCCGAGCGCCCCGCCGGTGCGGCTTGCTTCACGGCTCGGTCGGCGCCGGTGACCCGGCAGCTCGTCCTGCGGGCTCCCGGCAGCGTGGCCCCGCCGCGGCGGGGACGGGTTCGATCGATTTTCCGGCCTCCCGGCCGCGGCGGGCAGCTCCTTTCGCCGAGGTCTCCGGCGGTGCCGCGGTCGCCGTCGTGGCCACGCTCGTCGTCAGGGCCGGCGGGACCACGGGCAGCGGCCCCGACTCGGCGGGCCCCGGCGGCCGCACCGCCGCGGCCATGCCCAGCATCGCCACCACCGCGCCGGCACACGTCCCGGCGAGCAGCCTCGCACTTCTTCTGTCCATACCGGCTCTTGTCGGCCGGCCGCCGCGGCGTTCCCCGGATGTGGCGTGCGTCTCATCCGGACGGGCGGGCGGGGACGCGGGCGGCGGGCCGCGACAACCAGTAGCGTGACCAGAATCGTCGAACGGCTGGACCGGCCCGACCTCGCCGCACGGGATCCGAAGGAGATCTTCGCGCGGCTCTTCGACGAGTACGCCCCTCCCCTGCGCGGCTACCTCGCGGGCCGGGTGGGCGTGCACGTCGCCGACGACCTCGTGGCGGAGACGTTCGTCGTCGCGCTGCGAAGACGGGCGAGCTACGCCCCGGAGAAGGCGCCGATCCGCGGCTGGCTGTACGGGATCGCCACCAACCTGCTGCGCAACCACGTGCGCCAGGAGGTCCGCGGGTTCCAGCTGACCGCGAAGGCGGGTGCCGGGGACCGCCCGGCCGAAAACCACGACGCCGCGGTCGCCGGCCGGGTCGACGCGGCGGCGCGCCTGCGCGTGCTCGCCGCCGAACTCGCCGCACTGTCCGAACAGGACCGCGACGTCCTGCTGCTCACGTCCTGGGCCGGGCTCGAACCCGCCGAAGTCGCCGAGGCGCTCGGCGTACCCGCGAGCACGGTGCGCTCGCGCCTGCACCGCGTGCGCCACCGGCTCCAGGCCCTGCTCGTCCCCACCGAGGAGAACCACTCATGAACGAGCTCGACGAAACCCTCGAGCTGCTCCACCGGGAAGCCCGCACCGCCCCGGCCGACCTGTCCGCGGCCCGCGCCCGGCTGCTGGCCGAGCTCGACGCCGAGCCGGCCGCCCCCGTCGTCCCGCTGCGCCCCAAGCGCCTGCGCCGGTTCGCCCTGCCGGTCGCCGCCGCGGTGGCCGGTGTGGTCGCGGTGACCACCGTCCTCGTCCGGCAGCCCCCGGCCGGGCCGGCCGCCGCGCCGCCGCCGGTGCGCACCTCCGCGCCGGTCCCGGCGGCACCGGTGCCGACCGCGGCGGCCCCGGACATCCGGCTGATGTCGGCGGCCCAGGTGCTCACCCGGGCCGCGGACCTGACCGTCGGCGCGGCCGACCAGCCCGTCGGGCCCGGGCAGTTCCGGTACGTCGCCGAGCACACGTGGGTGCGGCGCGGCGTCCAGACCGGCGACGCCACCGGCTACACCTACCTGTGGGAGCAGGAGGTCGACCGCTGGATCCCGGCGGACGAGCACGACGTCTGGCAGGAGACGCGCAAAATCCTGAGCACCGGGAAGTTCCTCGGCGGTTCGGTGCCGCAGTCGCAGGCCCCCGAGCCGGAGATCACGAACACCGACCAGGGGCAGTGGCAGGGCCGGTGCGGCGACTTCTTCCCGAAGAGCAAGCCCGCGAAGAAGTGCGGTGACGCCGGCGACTGGGACAGCCCGGCGTTCTACGCCGCGCTGCCGCACGACCCGGCCGCGCTGTACGCGAAACTGCAGCAGCTGACGAAGGGCCGCGGCTCGACGCCGTCGGTCATGTTCCACTTCGGCATCGAGATCCTCCGCGCCGGTCAAATGCCGGCGCAGCTGCGGGCGCAGTGGTACCGGGCGCTGGCGAAGATCCCGGGCATCACGGTGCTGGCCGCGGAGGCGAACCTCGACGGCCGCACCGGCGTCGCGCTCGGCCTCGACGACCGCCACGAAATCCGGCAGCTGATCATCGACCCGGTCACCGGGCGGTTCATCGGCGAACGCACGATCGCCGGAGCCGAGCCCGAGGAACCGTGGATCGAGCCGGGTACCGAAATCGGCGCGAGCGCGATCACGACCGCAGTCGCCGGCCGGCTCGGCGAAGTCCCGCCGAAGTAGCCCGGCCACGGGCTCCTGGCCGGCAGCGGCGCCGGCCGGGAGCCCGGTCAGTCCGGTCAGTCCCGGGCGAGGCGCACGCAGCAGAAGCCCGGGTGCGGATCCAGCCGGGCCCGGAGGGCACGGTCGCCCACGGCGTCGAGCATGCCTTCGACCAGGCCGAGGTTCATCTCGCAGACCAGCCGCGTGTGCGTCACGGCCAGCCGGTGGAACGGGCAGTTGCCGAGCAGGACCTCGCCGTCCTCGACGCGCGGCTCGAAGCCGTGTTCTTCCAGCGTGCCGAGGATTTCCGGGGCGCCGGCGGCGAGCTCCGCCCCGCGTTCGCGGGCGCACCGCATCAGGATTTCCCGCGGCGAGCCGCCGGTTTCGCCGGCCTCCTCCACCGCGGTCGCCAGGAGCCGGCCCGCCAGCTCGTACTGGCGTTCGGGCAGGGAGACGCTCACCTGCCGGTCCGACCGGCGGTACAGCTTCGCCGGGCGGCCCGCGCCCGGCCCGGTGCGGCCGGTGCGGCGTTCGTGGCCGACGGCCAGCAGCCGCTCGTCCACCAGCCGGTCGAGGTGGAACGCGACGGTCGCCCGGGGCACGCCGAGGGCCGCGGCGACGTCGTCCCGGCTCACCGGCTCCGGGCAGCGGACGACGTACTCGTACAGCCGGCGCCGGGTCGGCTCGTCGAGCGCCGCGACCGCGGCCAGTGCCTCCGCCTGGGTTTCCTGCATCAGCGCACTCTAAAACAAATAGCTGTTGACGAAAACCCCCGGGAGCTTCTAACGTCGCCTCGACTTGATTTTAGAAGGAGGCACGCCCGTGACCGTCGATCCCGTGAGCGCACCGGTCCCGCTGCGGCACCTCGGTGTCGTCCCCTCCCGCGACGACGTCGACCTGCACGCGGCGGAGCGCGCGGTCGCCGACCTGCTGCGGGCGCTGGGGAAGGACCCGTCGTCGGAACACCTCGGCGACACGCCGCGGCGGGTCGCCCACGCCTACGCGGAAATGCTGCAGCCGCGCGACTTCCGGCTGACGACGTTCCCCAACGACGAGGGCTACGACGAGCTCGTGCTGGCGAAGAGCATCCCGGTGCAGTCGCTGTGCGAGCACCACCTGCTGCCCTTCCGCGGCGTCGCGCACGTCGGCTACCTGCCCGGCGACCGGATCCTGGGCCTGTCGAAGCTCGCCCGCGTCGTCGAGATGTTCGCGCGGGACCTGCAGGTGCAGGAGCGGCTGACCAAGCAGGTCGCGGACTGGCTGCAGGAGCACCTCGCGCCGAAGGGCGTCGGCGTCGTCATCGAGGCCGAGCACCTGTGCATGTCGCTGCGCGGGGTGCGCGCGACCGGGGCGCTGACCGTGACGTCGTCGCTGCACGGCCTGCTGCGGGAGGAACCCAAGACGCGGCAGGAGTTCTTCGCCCTGTCCGGGGTGAGCGCCTGATGGACACCTTCGTCGTCGCCGGCGCCGGGCTGACCGGCGCGAAGGCCGCGGAAACCCTGCGCGCCGAAGGATTCGCCGGGCGCGTCGTCCTGGCCGGCGCCGAGCCGGACCTGCCGTACGAGCGGCCGCCGCTGTCGAAGGGCTACCTGCTCGGCCGGGACGACCGGGCCTCGGTGTTCGTCCACGACGAGCAGTGGTACGCCGACCAGGACATCGAGGTGCTGACCGGCCGGCGCGTCACGGCGCTGGACCGGGCCGCGCACGAGGTCGAACTGGCCGGCGGCGACCGCCTCGGCTACACGAAGCTGCTGCTGGCGACCGGGGCATCACCGCGGCGGCTGCGGGTGCCCGGCAACGACCTGGACGGCGTCCACTACCTGCGCCGGCTCGCCCACGCCGACCGGCTGCGCGACGCGCTGGCTTCCGGTGGCCGGGTCGTCGTGGCCGGCGCGGGCTGGGTCGGCCTGGAAACCGCCGCGGCCGCGCGTCACGGCCGGGTGGTCGCCGGGCTGCACGTCAACAAGTGGGACGAGGGCCTCGACGCGGTACGTGAGCTGATCCTCGGTGGACGGACCGTGGACCCGGACCGGCTGGCCGACCCGGCCCGGCCGCTGACGGACTAGCGGCGCCCTCGGGACGCGGCCCGGCAAGGGCCGAGTCTGGCCACCCGGCTTTGCGCGGCCGATCAAGGGCCGAGCCGGGCCTGTCCACCCGGGCCTGTCCACCCGGGCCTGTCCACCCGGGACCGTCCGGCCGATCAAGGCCGAGTCGGGCCTGTCCACCCGCGACCGTCCGGCCGACCAAGGCCGAGCCGCGCCCTATCCACCCGCGACCGTCCGTCCGGCCGGCCGGCATCCGAGCCGGGCCTGTCCACCCGGGACGGCCGACCGACCAGACCCGGCCGGCACCGTCCATCCGGGATCGGCTACTCCTCCCGCCGGTGCCGGCCGCGCCGTGCACCGGCGATCGCTCGTACCCGGGTCGCCAGATCACTCCGGCGCGCCCGGTGGGCGTACGCCAGCAGCGCCTCCGCCTGAGCCTGCGGCAGCCATCCCTGGTCCGCGCCCGTCTCCAGGCGCAGCAGGTGGGTCACCAGCTCCCGCGACTCCTCGTCGTGCTCGCCCGCCCGCTCCGCGAACCGGCGGGCCGCCTCGGCCTCGCCGTCGCACCACGCCGTCATCGCCAGCAGCGTCGCCGTGGCCGTCAGGATGTCGCCGCGGTGGACGCCTCCCTCCGCCGCCAGGTGCTCCGCCAGCTGGAAGCTGCGCGTGCCGACCCCGCCGGCCCCTTCGCGACGCACCGCGTCCGCGAGTGCCCTGATCTGCCGCGTGACATAGTCCCCGCCCGACAACCCCGCCATGCCGTCCCCTCCGCCGCGCACGCCAAGCCGTGCGTCACGGGACAGGTGTACTCCATCGGCGGCCGGATACGTCGAACGCCCCACCGGTTACGTCCGAACAGTCCGGAATCTAGCCCGATCGTCCCGGTTCGGCCCGGCGCTGGGACATGTAGACCGCCGCCGAGGTGCGCCGCTCGACCCCGAGCTTGTGCAGCACCGACGAGACGTAGTTCTTCACGGTCTTCTCCGCCAGGAACAGCCGCTCGGCGATCTGCCGGTTGGTCAGGCCCTCCGCGACGAGGTCCAGCACCCGCCGCTCCTGCGGGCTCAGCTGCTCGTACCGCGGATCGGGGGCCGAGGCGTTCTCCCCGCGCAGCTTGTTCATCACCGACGCCGTGAGCGTGGCGTCCAGCAGCGAGCCGCCGGCGGCGACCGTGCGGACGGCCTCGACCAGCGACCGGCCGGAAACCTGCTTCAGCATGTACCCGGCCGCGCCCGCCATGATCGCGCCGAACAGCGCTTCGTCGTCCGAATAGGACGTCAGCATCAGGCAGGCGGGCGGCGGGTCCAGGGTGGACCGGATCTCCCGGCACACCGCCACCCCCTCGCCGTCGGGCAGCCGGACGTCGAGCACGGCCACGTCCGGGCGGGCCTGCGGGATCCGCACCAGCGCCTCGGCCGCCGTGCCCGCCTCCCCGACCACCTCGATGTCCGCCTCGGGCTCGAAGACGGTCTTCAGCCCGGTCCGGACCAGCTCGTGGTCGTCCAGCAGGAACACCCCGATCGTCATCGTCCACTCCCCTGCTCGTCGGCCGATACCGGCAGTTCTGCGGTCCATTCCAGCCGGGCGCCGCCGTCCCCGGCCGCCGCCAGCACGCAGTGGCCGCCCCACCGGGCCGCCCGCGCGGCCAGGTTGGCCAGGCCGCTGACCCGGCCGGCCTCGACGGGCGGGCCGGCGCCGTCGTCGCGCACCACCAGCGTCAGCCGCCGGCCGAGCCGGTCCACGGTGACCTCGACCGACGAAGACTTCGCCCGCGCGTGCCGCGCGACGTTCGTCAGCGCTTCGCGCAGCGAGGCGATCAGATCGGAGCGGACGGCTTCCGGCACCGCCGCGTCCAGCGGCCCGTCGAAGCCGACGCGCGGCTCGAAGCCGAGCGCGTCCCGGGCGTCCACGGCCACCCGCAGCAGCTCCCCGCGGAGGCTGCCCTGCGCCTGGGCGGGCGCCTGGAGCGAGAAGATGCTGTTGCGGATCTCGCGGATCGTGCCGTCGAGGTCCTGGGCGAACCCGGCCACGCGCGCGGCGACCCCCGCGTCGGCGATCAGCCTGCTGACGCCCTCGAGCCCGAGCCCGGTCGCGAACAGCCGCTGGATCACCAGGTCGTGCAGGTCGCGGGCGATCCGGTCGCGGTCGGAGAACACCGCCAGCTGCTGGTGCGCCTCCTGGGCGCGGGAGAACTCGACGGCGAGCGCGGCGTGCCCGGCGAACGTTTCGGCCAGCTGGACGTCGGAGTCGGTGAACGGCGACCGGTCGCGGAACTTCGCGACCACCAGCACCCCGAGGGTCTCCTCGCCGACGATCAGCGGCACCGAGATCGCCGAGTCCAGGTCCTTGACCATCGCCGGCATCGGCCCGGCGTGCTCCCGCTGTTGCTCCTGCACGCGCTCGCCGTAGTCGCGCACGACGACCGGGCGCCGGGTGGTGAACGCCATCCCGGTGGCGGTCCCCTCGGTCGGCACGGTCAGGCCGGTGAGGCGGTCGGCGTCCTCGCCCGGCGGCTCGACGACGTCGAAGACGAGCCGCCCGGGGCCGTCGGGCCGTGCGATCGCGCCCGCGGTGCCGCCGGCCACGACGCGGGCGCGTTCGGCGACCAGCCGGAGCGTGGCCCGCAGGTCCTGGGCCGAGAGCAGGGCGCGGGTGACGTCGTAGGACGCCTCCAGCCAGCGTTCGCGGCGGCGCATCCGGTCGACGAGCAGGGCCTTTTCGACGGCCATCCCGGTGGCCGCGGTGAGCGCGCCGAGCACCTCGCGTTCGTGGCGACCGAACTCCCCGCCCCCGCCGGGTTCCACCACGAGCGTGCCGAACGTCTGCGTCCCCGCGCGGACCGGCAGCTCGACCGCACCGGCGCCGAGGGCGCCCCGGCCGTAGTCGGCCATCCCGCACTCGGCGAGGTCCAGCCGGCCGCGCCGGGCGCCGAGCAGTTCGCACGTCGCCGTGACCGCGCGGTGCAGCAGTGCCGGCAGCTCCAGCTCGCGGGCGATGCCGCCCACCGCCGCCAGGATCGCCGGCATGCTGATTTCGTCCGCCACTTTCCCGTCGACCCCGCTGGTTCCGCCCGTACCCGGGCCTGTCCCGGGCCGTCAAGGGTCCCACAGGCCACTGCCCGTGTCGGCCCAATCCGGTTCGTCCATCCGGTGGGTCGATGGCGGCCGCCGCTGCGTTACGGCGACGGCGGGATCACTCGGCGTGGCAGACGATGCGGTGACCGCTGATCGTCTCGGCCGGGATGCGCAGGAACCGGCGGCCCGTCCGGGCGGACGCCGGGCACGGGCAGGCGGGGTCGCCGAGGTCGACGGCGCCGGCCTCGGTGGCGCGCCCCAGCAGGCTGACGTACCAGCCGGCGCCGAGATCGGCGGCGAGGTCGTCCGCTTCGAACGCGACGACGGCGTCGCGCGCACCCGCGTACAGCGGACTGCCGGCCGGTACGGCGAACACCACGGCGTCGTCGACCACGGTGAAGCGCACCGGTCGGACCGCCGGCATCGCCCGGTGGGTGAAGATCACCCGGCCGAGGCTCGCCGTCCCGAGCAAGGCGAGGCACTGCTGCCGGTCGAGCAGCAGCCCGAAGCCCACGTCTTCCACCATCTCGTCCCTGTGTCTTCTGCCGTGAAATTCCCGGCCACCAGCGTGATCGGTGCGCCCGGTTCGCCGATAGGGCCGTTCGGCCCGGCCCCCCGGCGACGGCGGCCGGGCACATCCGGGCTCGGCCGGCCAGGGCCGGAAGACCCGGTTCGCGACGGCCGCCCGGCCGGTGTGGCGGGCACGGGGAGTGACCTAGCGTCGTGACCGTCCGTCGCCGAGAGCGTGAGAGGGGGTGAGGCGGATGCCGCCGCACTCCACCGAGGGTCGTCCCGCGCCCACGGCGACGTTCCTCGACCCGGCGCTCGTCCGGTCGGCGGTGCAGGGCAACCGCGCCGCGGTGGCCGGGCTGCTGCGCGCGCTGCGGCCGATGGTGTTCCGTTACTGCCTGGGCCGGCTGCGCACGTGGCAGAACGGTTCGTCGGACGCCGAGGACTGCGCCCAGGACGTGCTGCTCGCGATCGTCCGCGCCCTGCCGGAGTACCGCCTCGAACCCGACGGCTTCGTGCCGTTCGTCTTCGGCATCGCCGCGCACAAGGTGGCCGACTTCCACCGGCGCCGGGCGCGCGACCGCACCAGCCCGGTCGCCGAACCCCCCGCCGTCCGGGCGGGCGGCACGGACCCGACGGGCGACGAGGTCGAGCGCTCGGCCGCCCTCGACTGGTCGACCGGCCTGCTCGACACGCTTCCGCCGCGCCAGCGCGAAATCCTCGTCCTGCGCATCATCCTCGGCATGACGGCCGAGGAGACCGCCGCCGCCGTCGGCCTCGCCAGCGCCGGCGCGGTCCGCGTCGCCCAGCACCGGGCCCTGACCACGCTGCGGCGCAACCTCCTCGCGCACCACGAGGCGACATCCTGACGCCGGGACCGCTGATCGCGCGTGCCATCATGCCCCGGTGTCCCCGCTGCTGATCGTCGTCGGCGGCCTGCCCGCGACCGGCAAGACCACCGTCGCCGCGAAACTGGCCCGCCGCACCGGCTTCGCTTCCTGCGCGTCGACACCATCGAGCAGGCGATCCTGCGCAGCACGCCCCTCGGCCGGCCGCTGGGGCCGGCCGGCTACGTCGTCGCCCGGGCGGTCGCCGCCGACCTGCTCCGGACCGGGGCGAGCGTGATCGCCGAATGCGTCAACCCGCTCGCCGTCACCCGGGACGCCTGGCGGGCGACGGGCCTCGACGCCGGGGCGCGGGTGCTCGAAACCGAGATCGTCTGCTCCGACCCGGCCGAACACCGGCGGCGGGCGGAAACCCGCGACCCCGGCATCCCGGGGCTCGTCCCGCCCACCTGGGCGGAGATCGTGGCCCGCGAATACGAACGCTGGGACCGCGACCGGCTCGTCGTCGACACCGCCGGGCGGTCGGTCGGCGAAGCGGTTTCGGTCATCACCGCGGCCTTCGCCGACCAGAAGCCGTGAATGGGCGTCGAGGTCGCCATTCACCCATTCCACGGTTATTACCGAGACCAGACGGACTGCGGGCATTCCGCACGCCTCACCCAGGGATACGGATGCCGGTTCAGCTCGGTTCAAACTTTTTTCCGCCGACCGTGACGCAACGAGACAAGGCCAGGTCAGAGCCCACTTTCGTCACGGAAACACGAACCGGGCCTGACGGTTCGTGACGACCGGAAAGAACTTCTTGCCCGGTGTCAAACGCCCGTGTAGGTTCCATAACGGAACGATAACCAGCCGGTTGACGGCGCGGCCACGGGCAGGTGACCGTGCGCCCACTGATGTCGGGTCAGTGGACCAGCCGGGCATCGTTCCTTGCCGACAAATCCTGCACCACCCCGCCTGATCGGGGCGAGCCTGGGCTCGCGTCCGTTCAGTGTCGCGCGGTCCCGCCAGCCCGACACCCCGGAGGATTTTCCCATGTCCCGCACCCAAGGACGGCATCGTCTTTCCCGCAGAACGAAGATCGCGACCGGCGGCCTCGCCCTGGCGATCGCGGTCGGCGGCATCGTCGTCGCGACGACCACCGGCAACACCGGTGAAGCCAGCGCCGACGAAGCGGACCCCGCCTTCTTCGTCGACATCCTCAAGGTGAAGCCGAACCAGTTCGACCCGCGCCCGGTCACCGGCGCGGCGACGGGCACGTTCACCGTCGACTGCGGCCGCAACGAAAACCAGCACTTCAACCCGGACAACTTCATCGCCCAGCCCGGTGTCCGCAACGGCGCCCAGCACCTGCACGACTACGTGGGCAACCTGTCGACGAACGCCGACTCGAACAACAAGAGCCTGGTGAAGGCCGGCACCACCTGCCGCAACGGCGACAAGTCCGCCTACTTCTGGCCCGTGGTCCGCATCGACACCGGCGAAGAGGAGAAGAACGAGCCCGCCAAGGTGCCCGACGGCGACCGGGCGCAGGCCGACCGCGAGGCGCAGAGCGTCCAGGTGGCGTGCCCGGACGTCGCCAGCAAGCTGACCGACATCCCCGACCAGGCCATGGCCGAGGTCGACGGCAACCTGGACCAGCTCGACACCCAGGCCGACGAGGCCAACAAGCGCATCGCCGCGACGCAAGGCCAGGGCGGCCCGGACTTCGTGCGCAACGCGATCCTGAACCCGCTCAAGGACCGGCGCGCCGCGATCATCGACCGGATCGCCATCGCGATCGGCCGGTTCGCGCAGAAGCCGCGTGACCTCGGCGGCCTCGCGCCGTGCGCGACGAAGCCGGGCAAGGACACCGGAACGCCGACACCGCCGCCGAGCACCCCTGCCGGCGGCGCGCTGCCCGGACAGGACGAGAACAACGAGCTGCCCGGCAACGACGGCAAGATCCTGCGGCCGCAGCGGGTCCAGCTCACCTTCCGCGGCAGCCCGGTCGGGAAGGTCGTGGCGATGCCGCGCTTCCTGCGCGTGCTCTACGGCGACGCGAAGGTCTCGACCAACGGGCCCGCCAACGCCAAGGCGAGCTGGACGTGCACCGGCTTCGAGAACCGCCTCGTCGACAAGTACCCGATCTGTCCGGAGGGCAGCAAGGTCAAGCGCGTCCACACGTTCCCGAGCTGCTGGGACGGCAAGAACACCGACAGTGCCAACCACCGCACGCACATCGTGTTCCCCGACCGGTTCGGCCGGTGCGGCAACGGGTTCAAGGCGGTGCCGCAGCTGCAGATCTCGCTGACCTACGACATCCCGCGGGACATCCAGCTCAAGAAGCAGTACAAAGTGGACGCTTTCCCGCAGGAGAAGCACAACCCGCTGTCCGACCACGACGACTTCGCCAACGTGATGTCGCAGCGGATCATGAACGGCCTGGTGAACTGCGTGAACCGCGGACGGACCTGCCGGGCGTGACCTGAGGACCGGCGGCGCACCCGGGGATGGTGCGCCGCCGGTTCCGCGCCAGAATGGCGCAATGGTCACCGGTGACGAAGTCCGCGCGTTCGCCTCCACCCTCCCGCGTGCCTACGAGGCAATCGTGCGCGACCGGATCAAGTTCCGGGTGGGACAGATCGTGTTCGTGGCGTTGTCGGCGGACGAGACCCTGATGGGCTTCGCCTTTCCCCGCGAGCAGCGGGAAGCGCTGATCGCGGCCGAGCCCGGCAAGTTCCTGCTGCCCGAGCCGTCGGACCTGCGTTTCCGGTGGATGCGCTGCCGCCTCGCGGCGATCGACCAGGCCGAGATGCGCGAGCTGGTCGTGGAAGCGTGGCGGATGTGCGTGCCGAAGAAGGTCTGGACCGCGTATGCGGAGACCCACCCGTTCTGACGACCACCCGATCGACCGTGAAGGCCTCCTCGCCGGCGCTGCCGGTGCGGAGGCCTTTCGCCGTCGTGGTCCGTGCGTACCTCCCGCACGGACCATGACGAACGCACGGGCCGGGTGTGCGCACCGCATTCCAGAAGACGTCGACGTGCATGCCCGGGACCCATTCTTGTTCACGTCACCCCGACCCGGTGGCGCCACCGGGAAACACTCGACATCCCTTCAGGAGGAATCATGATCTCGACCTTCGAGCGCCCCTCGGCCGTCGTCGTCCACAACCGCGCCGTGGTCCACAACCGCGCGGTCGTCCACAACCGCGCCGTCGTCCACAACCGCGCCGTCGTGCACAACCGCGCTTCCGCCAAGTAATCACGGCCAAGCCGCCGGCGTGCCGCGGCCCCGCTCCGGGGCCGACTGGATCGTCCGGGAGGTGCTGCGGGCGGTCCCGGTCTACGCCCGGCCCGGGGACGGTTCGTAGATGTAGTAGTTGT
>NZ_JBFBCC010000030.1:0-80759 GCF_040682955.1 Amycolatopsis sp. NPDC051045 | reverse complement strand
CACCCATGCCGACCAGCCCGTCCGCATCATCGGCGAACCGATCTGGCCGAACCGCACCGACGACGAATACCCCGCCTGCGCCCAGCACGAAGCCCTGATCAACCTCGCCTTCACCGGCCGCGACGTCACCATCCTCTGCCCCTACGACACCCAGAACCTGGCCCCGGCCGTACTGGCCGACGCCGAAGCAACCCACCCGCTGCTCATCGACGACACCGGTCAACGAACCAGCACCGCCTACGACCCCGAGCGGATCATCGCCGGCTACAACCAGCCGCTGCCCAGACCAGCCGATGCCACCGAGCTCACCGTCGATGCCACCAACCTCGCCCAAGCCCGATCCCTCGCGCGCACCCACGCTCTGCAGGCGGGCCTGACCGACGACCAGATCGCCGACGTCGAACTGGTCGTCACGGAACTGGTGACCAATAGCATCGACCACGGCGGCGGCGCCGGCCGGCTCCGGATCTGGACCGCCGACGGACACCTCGTCTGCGAAGTCCACGACCAGGGCACCCTGACCGACCCACTGGCCGGCCGGCACCCGGCCGCACCCGGGCAGCACCGGCAGCGAGGCTTGTTGCTCGTCAACCACATGTCCGACCTGGTGCGTCTCCACGCCGGCACCCGCAGCACGACCATCCGCGTCCATTTCCAGCTGTGACGCGGATGGGTTCCGGCTGGTGAGCGACGTCATGGGGACATGACCGGTGCGTGGTGAGAACGTCAGCGGTGATGCCGCGCGCTGGGTCATGGATCTGCGCGGCACCGGTCCGTCCGCGCTGGCCGGGGTACGCCGCTGGGCGACCGGACAGTGCTCCCACCTCGGCACCGATCACCTGGCTGACGTGCTGCTGGTGGTCGACGAACTGGCGGCCAACGCCTACACCCACGGCGGCGGTCCGTTGCGAGCCAGGATCACCGCCATGACCACGCCATGCCGGGTGGTCGTCGAAGTCGACGACGCCTCCCCCGCCCACCCGCAGGTCCACCCACCGGCACCCGAAGCCCACCGCACCTCCGGATGGGGCATGTTCCTGATCGAGGAGCTCGCCGACACCTGGGGTGTCCACGAGAACCACGAGGCCGGCGGAAAGACCGTGTGGGCCCGGCTGTCCTGCGGCACCCGCGCTCGATCACCCTGCCTCTGACAGCGAACACGCGCGACCAGGCCGGGGGCAACAGCGGCACCGTCTTCGCTCCACCTGATCAAGGAGCAGGCTGCACACCGACACCGCCGAAGTGGCTCTGCGCAACGCTCCTGCGGGCCGGCGAACCTCGGCCGCCGCTGACAGCGCGACCGCAAGCCCCGAAACGTCCTGGCCGGGCCGGCAGCTGCCGATCCCCGGCCGGGAAAAGCTGCCCGACCGGCGAAGTGATCGCCTCGCCGGCTGGGCTTGAAGCGCGTCGCTCAGTTGCCGTTGCTGGTTCCACCGTCGGACAGCCCATTGGCGGCGCAGTTGTCCGGCGACTCGCCGTTGCCGACGCCGACGCCGTTCGCGACGTCGTGGAGCGGCACCTGGACACCCAGGACGTTCACGTCGTTGTCGCAGAAGCCGACCGTGCCGCTGACGTTGTGCAGCGCGTCGGTGTTGTCCAGGTTGAGCAGGCTGAACTGGCTGGTGGAGTCGTAGCCGCCCTGGTACCCGTAATCGTCCCAGGTGTCGGCGGCGGCGACGCCACCGGCCAGGAACGCGCCGGCGCCGAGGGCACTGGTCACGACGAAGAACTTCTTCAACATGCGGGAGACTCCTTGGATGCAGAATGCTTGACGAAACGACGGCGACGGTGTTCCGCTGCGCGCGAGCAGAAATTACTGGGACGCGCGTCCGGCACTCCACTCGGAACACCATCGTGTGAACCTCGCGGGTCGCCGACCACGGTGTCGTTGACTCGTTCGTGGCAGCCCGACAGCCGCCGATGCACGGCAGGAAGGTGCGCGGAACTTCGAAACTCAGACCGTCGACGAAGAAGCGTTCCTGAGGCGGCGGCGGTAGGCGCCGGGTGCTGTGCCGAAGGTTCGCTTGAACGCGTTGGCGAACGCGAACTCGGAGGTGTAGCCGACCTTCTTGGCGACGGCCCCGAGCGGACCACCTGACCGTGCTCACACTGCGGCGGAGGCGGTGGTTGTCATCGACGACGCGAATGAGCCGTCAGACGACGGCTTCGCCGGTGCCCGGCAACGGCTTGAGGTCGGGCTCCACCCAACCGGATCGCGCCTCGGCCGTCGCCAGCGTCGATGGCCGGTAGTGGTGAGCGAGTAGCCGCTTGTCCAACAGCGCGGGGTGACGATCCGCGAAGGCGTCGAAGTCGTCTTCGTCGCTGGACGCCACGTGGTGGCCGACAAGCTCGACCCAGGCCCGGCTGACTGTCGCGTTGTACTTCTGCGGTGCGCCGGCATACCGCGCCGTCCGTCGGATGCCGTTGCTGATCATTGCGGTCGCGGTGTCGGTGCCGTACCGGCGCACGGCAAGCCAGGTCAGGTGGATGTGCTGGCGATGGCCGAACCGGTCCGCACGGGCCATGACCTCGGCCATCAGCGCATCGAACGGGTCGTCGGTGGCCGGGATCCGATCTGCCGTGTGGTCGAGACTCATCGGCCGGCCTCCGTCAAGGCCCGCAGTACTGCGCGAGCCCCGTTGACAGCATCCGCCGGAAGACCGGCGAGAGCGCGTTTCTCCAGATCGCCGAGGGTACGGCGGATCAGCGCGGCGGTCTGTTCGCCGTCCACCGTGAGTTCGATGAGCACAGCACGGCGGTCGCCCGGCCGGGCACCACGGGTGATCAGGCCGCGGCGTTCCAGGCGGTCGAGGATGCCGGTCAGCGTCGCGGGCCGGGTCCCTACGGCAGCCCCCAGCTCGGACACCGTCCGGCCGGTCCCGTCCGCGAGGTTGCCCAACGCGTTGATCTCCGACGCAGTCAGGTCGAGATCGACGAGCTCCGTCGTGAGCAGGTGGAGTGTCGCATGGGTTGCGCGCTGCAGCTCAAGTATTACGGATTCGTTCTTCACGCTTCCGTACTATACGGTCTCGTACTAATGTTGGGCAAGCGGCGGTCAGCCACACCAGCCCGGCCGTACGTGAGTTCTTGGCTGGAACTCCCCCCGGGTGTTCGCGCAGACTGGCCGGGTACGGCGCAGGTAGGACCAGACGGCCGCGCTCAATGCGATGCCGTACACGGCGAAGGCGCCGACCCCGAACCAGGTCACCAGCAGGAGGTCACCCGGGGTGGGGAAGTCCCCCCGCGCGACGGTCACCACGCCTGCTGTGCCCAGCGCGGCGTAGCTGGTTCCGATCACTCCGTAGGGTGCGAGCGTGGCGGCGCCGATCAGGGCCGGAGTGAGCGGTAGCCAACGAGGCACCCGCGTGCCCCGCAGGAACAGCGTCCATCGGGGGAAGACCTGCCCCCACGGTCGTACCAGGCCGAGGAGGAGGAACACACCGAGCAAAGCCAGCAACACCGTGGCGTCGATGCCCCGACGTTCCAGGGTGAGCCACATCCCCGAGGCGCCGTTGCGCTCGGCTATGGCCAGCATCTGTGCTCCGCTGAGCCCGGCGAAAGTCCCGCCCAGCACCCACGTCATCTTCATGACCGCGTACGGCAGGAACGCCGCGGCGCCGAGGTAGGCCAGCGCGCGGACGCGCCGTGGCGCGGGTGTGGGCTCCGGTCTGCTTCGTTTCGTGGTGCAGGTGGGTCCGGCGCCGCACCACGGACAGGTGCCGGACGCGGAAGACCGGTAGGAGCGGGCCGTGGCGACCAGCAGCACCAGGCCGACCGCGGCGAGCACCCGGTTGGCGGTCGCCGGCCGGCTGTCGACCGACTGGTTGAACGCGAGAGTAATGATGTCCATCAGCAGGCCGAAGGCGGCCGCGCCGGTCAACACGCACAACCCGACCAGGGAGCCCGAAACGACTGGCCGGGGAATCCGCCGGCCCCAGGGCCGTACGGCGGCCGCGGCCGCCGTCGCCGACAGGACGGCCACGGCCACGACAACCCAGTTCAGGCCGACCGGTAGCGGCTCCGCGGCACGGAAGAACACCGCGGTCCCGGTGAGCGTGAAGACCAGGCCGAACCCTGCGTACATCGCCGCCCAGCCCCACACCGCGTACCCGACCCACGACGGCCGCCAACCCCACCGACCAGGTGCCGGCACGGTCATGGCCCGGCCACCGGAGCGGTCCGGCATACGAGGTTCGTTCATCATTTCCGCAAACTATGCGGGAGATCCTTAGAGGTAGCTGAGATGGGCCGAGAGGGCGCACACGGTCTTCGAATCGCGACGTCGGGCGAAGGCGGACGCACGCCGTCCGGTCGACATCGGACGGTGCCCGAGGGTGCGACGACCGCCCGTGACCACGAACGGGTCCAGAGCCACACGCAGCGATGCTGCTGGACCACCGAGGGTTTGCTTGCGCCTGCGGAAGGTGTGCTCGCTGTCGAACCGGCGCGGGAACGCAAGTACTAGGCGCGACCGTGTGCCGCCCGTGATCGGCGTGCCACCGAGTCGAGCGCGACAGCCAGTGCGAGGACCAGGCCCGTCACCATGAACCGGAACGACGAGTCGAGGTCGAGCAGCGTCAGCCCGCTCGAGATCGACTGGATCACCAGAATGCCCAGCAGGGCGGAAAAAGCACTGCCACGCCCGCCGAACAGGCTGGTGCCGCCGATGACCGCCGCCGCGATCGCGTTGAGGTTGACGTCGCCGGCGCCACTGGCCTGGTTGGCCGCCGCGAGCCGCGCCGCGGCGATCAGCCCACCGAGCGCCGCGAGCGAGCTGCACAGCATGAAAACGCTGGTGTACATGCGTTTCACGTTGATCCCGGCCCGGCGAGCGGCCTCGACGCTGCCGCCGATCGCGAACACGGCCCGGCCCCACGCCGTGCGGGTCAGGACGTAGTTCAGGACCAGCACCAGCCCCACGAAGGCGACGAACAGCCAGCCCACGCCGCGAGCCTGGTTCAGGTACCACACCGCGAAGCCGAGTCCCAGGAGGACGGCCACGCTCCGGGCCAGCAGCAGCGGCGTCGACCGCCCGGAAAGCCCGGCTGCCCGGCGGGCACGGGCCAACGAGTACCCGGTGAGGAAGATTCCGGCCGCCGCCGCGGCGACCAGCACGTACGACAGCCACGCCGGCACGAAGTCGAGCTGGGCGAAGTGCACCAGCCCGGAGTCGAACGGCAGGTTGATGGCGCCCTTGCTGCCGAGCAGCCACAGCTGCAGCCCGAGGAACCCGAGCAGCCCGGCGAGGGTCGCGACGAAGCTGGGTACTCCGAGCCGGGTGACCATCTGCGCGTAGACCCAGCCGATCAGCGCGCCGGCCACGATCGCGGCGAGGATCGACAGCCAGACGGGCCACCCGCTGCCCACGAACGTGACCGCGGTGAGCGCGGCGGACAGCCCGCTGACCGAGCCGACCGAGAGATCGATCTGCCCGACGAGCAGCACGCACACGATGCCGAGCGCGATGACGCCGACCGACACGCTCTCCATCAGCAGGTTCACCAGGTTGGCGCTCGACAGGAAGACCGGGTTGAGGATCTGGAAGACGGTCCAGATCACCACCAGCCCGACGACGATCGGCAGCGCGCCGAGGTCTCCGGACCGGATCCGGTCGGCGATGGCGCCGAGCGCGGGCTTGAGTCCCTCACCACGGCGCAGCCGCTCGTCGAGGAGGTCCAGCGCGGGGGCGGTCTTCGTCTGCGTCATCGGTTCTCCCTCTCCCGCACCCGGCGCGTCGCGACGTTGTCCGTCGCGCCGGTGATCGCGGCGACCAAGTCCTCAGTGGACACCTCGGCCGCGTCGAAGACGCCGTTGTTGCGGCCGAGGCGCAGGACCACGATGCGGTCGGCGACGGCGCGGACGTCCTCCATGTTGTGGCTGATCATGATCACGCCGAGGCCTCGCTCACGCAGCCGCTCGATCAGGTTCAGCACCTCGGCCGTCTGCTCGACGCCGAGCGCGGCCGTCGGCTCGTCCAGAATGATGATCTTCGGTTCGCCCAGCAGGGAACGGGCGATCGCGACCGTCTGGCGCTGCCCGCCGGACAGGGACGCGACCGGGATCCGCACCGTCGGGATCTTCGCCGACAGCTGCCGCAGCAGCTCCCACGACCGGGTCTCCATCGCGACCTCGTCCAGCCGGCTCCGGCGGATCTCCCGGCCGAGGAACAGGTTCTCGACCACGTTGAGGTTCTCGCACAGCGCGAGGTCCTGGAACACCGTGGCGATGCCGAGCGAGTGCGCGGCCGCGGGGCTGTCGATCGCCGCCACCTGGTCGGCGAACGTGATCGTGCCCGTGTCCGCGCGGTGCACGCCGGCCAGCACCTTGACCAAAGTGGACTTCCCGGCACCGTTGTCGCCCACGATCGCGACCACCTGACCGGCGGACACGTCCAGGTCGACGTCGGTCAGCGCGGCGACCGCGCCGAAGTTCTTGCTGATCCCGCGCAGCGACAGGACCGCGGTGTCGGTCTGCATCACGCGATCCCGTGCTGCTTGCACGCCGCCGCGTACTCGCCGGTGCACACGTCGGACGGCTTGACCTGATCCGACTTCGACAGCACGCCGGCGAGGGTGGCCAGCGTCACCACCGTCGGGTCGAACAGCTGCGACGGGGTGTTGAAGAGCGTCGTCTTGCCGGCCGGCTTCTCCCCCTTCACGAACTGGTACGCGACCTCGGCCGCGGCCTCCGCGACGATCTTGATGGGCTTGGAGATCGTGTTGTACTGCAGGTCGGCCACGATCCGCTGGGCGGCGGCGACCTCGAAGTCGTTGCCGGTCACCGGCGGCACGGGAGTGACGCCGGCGGCCTTGAACGCCGCGATCGCGCCACCGCCGGTGCCGTCGTTGGCGGCCACCACGCCCGCGATGCGGCTGCCGAACCGGGTGATCTGGCCGGACACCCATTCCTGGGCCTTGGCCGGCTGCCAGTCCGGCGTGTCGTACTCGGCGAGCAGCGGGATACCGCTGGTGTCGACCGCCGCGTGGATGCCCTTCTTGATCAGCCCGGCGGCCGCGTCCGTCGGCGATCCGTTGACTTCCAGGATCCCGCCCTGCGCACCGGTTTCCTTCAGGTGCTTGACCAGGTCCTCGCCGATGGACTTGCCGATCTTCTCGTTGTCGAAGGAGATGTAGTAGTCGGCCGGGGTACCCGGGATGGGCCGGTCGTAGGCGATGACGGGCACTCCCTGAGAGCGAGCGGTGTTGACGATGCTCGCCGCGGCCGTCGAGTCGACCGGGTCGATCACGATCGCCTTCACGCCCTGCGCGAGGGCCGAGTTCGCCTGCTGCTGCTGGCGGGACGCGTCCGCGTTCGCGTTCTGGTAGAGCACCTCGCAGTCCGCGCACAGCTGCTTGATCTTCGCCTTGAACAGCGGGCTGTCGTACAGCTCGTACCGCGTCGAAGCGATGTCCGGCATGAGAAACGCGATCTTGGCGTTGCTCGTGCCACCACCGCCGCCCGTACCGGACGAGCAAGCGGACACGACCAGTGCGAGAGTCGCGACGAGGGTGACGAGTCGGCGCATGGCGATTCCCTTCGAGTACGCGTCAGTGCGCGCGGTTGAGCGAGACGAGAGCGGCCGGGTCGGCCGGATCGGCGGGCAAGCGGATTTCGGTGAGCGCGACGTTGTCCAGTGCGGGGAAGATCCGCCGGTAGTGCTTGACCGGCAGGCCGAGGAGCACGCAGAGCGTGACCCGCAGGAGCGTGCTGTGGGCGACGACGAGCACGGTGCCGCTGTGCTGCCCGTCGAGTTCGCGGAGCGCGGCGGCGCCCCGGGCACCGGCGTCGGCCAGCGGCTCGGCACCGGGGAAGGCGTTGGCCTCGGGGTCCTCCCGGAACCGCCGGACCGCCTCGGGGTCCATCTCGGCCAGGGTGTGGGTCTCCAGCGCACCGAAATCGACCTCCCGCAACCCGGGCCGCAGGTCCAGGGACACGCCCAGTGCTTCGGCAGTGGGCGTCGCCGTGGCGACGGCCCGCTGCTGCGGCGAGCTGACGACCGTGTCGACCCCCATCGACACGGTCGTCTTGGCGAGCTGCTCGGCCTGCCGCAGCCCGAGTTCGGTCAGCGCCGGATCGCTTCGCCCGCCGGCGTAACGGTTTTCGGCGTGCCAAACCGTCTCGCCGTGCCGAGCGAGGAGAAGCCTGGTCATTTCCGCGCCACCTCCGGGTTCGCGCAGTGCAGTGGCGGTTCGCCCGCCAGCCACCGGGCCGCCTCGACGCCCACCATCCGGGCCGCGCGACCGGCCACCGCCCGGCTCGCGCCCGCAAGGTGGGGCGTCATCACCACGTTCGGCGCGCTTCGCAGCGGGTGGTGGGCCGGCAACGGCTCCTGGTCGTAGACGTCCAGGGCGGCGGCGAAGAGGTGGCCGTCCGTCAGTGCCTTCGCCAGGGCGTCGTAGTCCAGCAGGCCGCCCCTCGCGCAGTTCACCAGCACCGATCCCGGCGGCATCAGCGCCAGCTCGCGCTCGCCGATCATCCCGCGCGTGTCGTCGGTCAGCCGTGCGTGGAGCGAGACGACCGTGGACCGGGACAGCAGTTCGTCGAGCGGGACCGAATCGACGTCCGCGTAGGGATCCGAAACCAGGACGGTCGCGCCCATCGCCCGGAGGGCCACCGCCACCCGGCTGCCGATCGCGCCCGCGCCGACCAGGCCGACGGTGCTGCCCGCGACCTCGAGGCCGGTCTCCGCGTAGGCGTACATGCCGCTCTCCCACCGGCCCGCCACCACGCTGTTGTGCGCCACGGGAATCCTGCGCATCGCGGCCAGCATCACGGCGATCGTGTGCTCGGCGGTGGACTCCGCGTTGCGCCCCGGCGCGAACGTCACCGCCACCCCGTGTGCGGTGGCCGCGGCCAGATTCGCGTTCACCGGCCCGCCGCGGGACACCGCGAACAGCTCCAGATCGGGACACGCCTCGAGCACGCGGCGGGTCAGCGGGGCCATCTGCGTCAAGCACACCCGAACCCCTTGCAGGGCCTCGATCAGCTCCGACTCGACGTCGGACGCCTCGTCGACCTCCGCGACCTTGCCGAACGGCACGTGCGGCCACGGCAGTTCCAGGGTCCGCACGTCCCACGCGCCAGGCGCCAGTTCGGCCGCCAGCAACCGGTTCAGCACGAACTGGTCGCCGGCGAGGAGAATCGGTTCCGCCACTGTTGCTAATCCGATCAAAAGTAGGCCAACCCCCGAGCGGTAAGCGACCGTTGCCACGAAAGCCATTCGGCCGTGACTGTGGTCGGATTAGTAACGAACGACACTGTCATTCCTTCCACCAGCCGCGGTCGACGAGCGCCGTGACGAACGCGTGGTACGCGGGCGTCAGCTCGTCGTGCCGCTTCACATCCGGTTCCAGCGTGCGGCGCACCCGCACGAGCCGCTTCGCCGCGGCGGGGATGTCGCCGGAGAGCGCACCCGCCGCCAGCACGGCCATGCCCAGCGCGGGTTCCGGGTTCACCGGCAGCCGCACCGGCACGCCGAGCACGTCGCACCGCAGCTGGTTCCACCACTCGTTGCCGGCCCCGCCGCCCGTGAACGTCACCGGCCCGCCGACGTCCGCACCGGCCGACGCGAGCAGCTCGAACGACAACCGCTCCAGGTGCGCGACCCCCGTGCACACCGCGGCGAACACCCGGGCGGGGTCGCCCGACACGACCAGCGGACCGCCGTCGAGGAAGCCGCGTGCTTCCGGCGCCACGAAGGGGAAGCGCTCGCCGTGCCCGACCAGCGGATAGCACAGCGGCACGTCGTCGATCCCGGCGGCGGCCGCCGTCAGCCCGGCCAGGTCGGCGGACGGGAACAGCGCCCGTACCGCGCCCGCACCCGTGCTGGACGCGCCCCCCGGCAGCCACAGGTCCCCGTGCGGCGCCCGGTGCGAGTACACGGCGCCGGTCGGGTCGTGCGGCAGAACCGTGCTGACTCCCTTGAGCGCCAGCGTGGTGCCGAGCACCGAGTTCCACTCGCCGACGTCGAGCGCGCCGGCGGCGAGCTGCGCCGCGCAGCCGTCGGTCATGCCGGCGACCACCGGGGTGCCCACCGGAATCCCGGTCGAGGCAGCGGCAGCCGCGCACACCTCGCCGAGCACGGTCCCCGGCCGCACCACCTCCGGTAGCACGTCTTCCGAGATGTCCAGCGCGGACAGGATGTCCGACGGCCAGCGGTCCCCGATCAGGTCGTACCCGGTCTTGAGCGCGTGGCTGGCGTCGCTCGCGACCGGGTGCCCGACGAGCGCGGCCGCCACCACGTCCGGCTGGTGCGCGAGCCGCACCCCTGGGCCGAGCAGCCCCTCTTGCCGCCACCACAACACCTTCGGCAGCGCCCACGCCGGCTGCATCCGGTACCCGAGCCGGCTCCACAACGCTTCGCCGGCCTCCTGGGCGACCACGGCGAACGCGCCGGCGCGGGTGTCGTCGTACATGAGGCCGGGCGTGCGTGGCGAGCCGTCGGTTCCGGTGAGCAGCACGGTCCCCGAGGTGGCGCAGACGGCGACCGCGCCGACCTCGCGACCACCCAGGTCCAGCGCGGCCAGCGCTTCGGCGGTCAGGGTCCACCACGCGCCGGGGTCCTGCTCGTGCCGGTTCCCGGACCGGGTGCCACCCAGCGGCCGGCGAGCCGACGCGACGGTCTCCCCCGCGCTGTCGACCGCCAGTGCGCGGACGCTCTGCGTCCCGAGGTCGACGCCGATCCACAGAGGTTCGCTCATCGCCAGCGATCCCATCGGGTCGCCGCCAGTGCACGGGTCTCCAGGAACTCCGCGTGCGCCTGCTCGTACAGGTCGCTCGTGGCGGCCTCCGGCTCGTAGCGAGCGGCGGGGCGGACCAGCGCGCTCGCCGCGGCCGCCAGGTCCGGGTAGTCGCCGAGGGCCGTCAGCGCGAACACCTGCGCTCCCTTCGCGCCGACTTGCGAGTCCTCAGTGGACACCGCGGGCACGCCGGTGATGTCGGCGATCAGCCGGCACCACAACGGACTCGCCGCACCACCACCGCACAGCCCGAGCTCGACCGGCCGGCCCGGCGCCGCGTCGAGGCAGTCGCGGATGACGTGCGCGAGGCCCTCCAGGACCGCGCGGGCGAGGTGCGTGCGGCCGTGGGAGAACAGCATGCCGGCGACGAACCCGCTCGCCGCCGGGTCGAGGAACGGCGCCCGCTCCCCCGCCGGCGACAGGTACGGCCAGACCCGCAACCCGTCCGCCCCCGGCGGGGCCTGCGCCGCCAACGTGGTCACCTCGTCGTGATCGGCGAGGCCCAGCAGGTCGACGAGCCAGTCGACGACGCCGGTCCCGGCGAGCGTGGGGAACGACCGCATGATCAGGCCGGGCGTGCCGAAGTCGAGCGTCAGCCCGGACGGCTCCCCCGTCGTGTCCGGCGCCGCCACCAGCATCTCCGTGCACAGTGTCGTGCCGAGGATGCAGGTCGCTTGGCCGACGTCCGTGGCACCGGCGCCGAACGCGGTGGTCACGATGTCGTACGGGGCCAGCACTACCGGCGTGCCGGCCGGCAGGCCCAGTTCGGTCGCGGTGAGCGGCTGGACCTGGTCGGCGAGCAGGGGTGGCAACACGGCCGGGTCGATGCCGTACAGCTCCGTGAGCTCGGCCGAGTAGGTGCCCTGGTGGATGTCGAGCCAGGGCGCGGACGCCTCGGACTTCTCGATGCCGAGGACGCCGGTCAGTTTGAGGAACAGCCAGCCGCCACAGGTCAGGACGGTTCGGGGTTCGTCGCGACGCAGGGACCGGAGGATCGCGTTGGGCAGGCCGGCGTTGGTGAGCGAGCCGTTGATCCGGTACGCACGCTCGAGGGTCCCGTCGGCGCGCCAGCCCCGGACGACGTCGGTGGCGCGGCCGTCGTTCCACAGGACCGCGGGTCCCGCCGGCCGGCCGTCGGGGGTGACGAGCCAGGCGCCGTCACCCTGCGCGGTGACCGCGAGCAGCCGCACCGGGCGCGCGACCCGCGCAACCGCTTCGCCGACGGTCGCGACGACCGCGTCCCACACCTCGAGCATGTCCTGCTCGCACCGTTCACGGCTCGGGTGGCGCACGGTGGTTCCCCGCCGGGTGACCGCGAGCTCACGGCCGTCCATGTCGAACACCACGGTCTTGATGACGGTCGTGCCGGCGTCGACGCAGATCGCGACTTCGTTGTCTGCCACGGCGACATTAGAAACTGATCGCCCGAAACTTCGCAACTCTTAACATTGATCTTGATTGGCGCGCGGTGTTTCCCAGGTTGGAACGATCCAGGAGCTCCGGAACTTCACATAAGTTCTCAAGCGAGGTCGATCGTGGCGCCGCGCGCCCGCTCCCGCCGGACCACTTGGTCCGGGGTCGCGTCGTCCACGACCACCCGGTCGAGGTCAGCCAGCCGGACGAGCCGGTGCAGGGCGCGCCGGTCGAACTTGGTGTGGTCGATGAGCGCCACGCTGCGGGCCGCGGACGCGATCAGCGCCCGGCGGGTGATCACCGTGTCGAGCGACTGGATGTAGCAGACGCCTTCGGCCACCGCGGTCGTCGAGAGGAACAGCAGGTCGTAGCGCAGACGGGCGGCGGCGTCGGCGGTGGCCTGGCCGAGGAACGAATCGTAGGCGGCGTCGTACCGGCCGCCGAGCCCGATCAGTTCGATGCCCGGCTGGGCGGCGAGCGCCCGGGTCACCGGCTGGAAGTGCGTGACGACCGTGAGCGGCGCCTTCGCGGGCAGCAGCCGGGCGAGCACGAGCGAAGTCGTGCTGTCATCCAGGGCGATGACCTGGCCGGGCTGGACCTCGGTGCGCACGACCTCGCGGGCGATGGCCAGTTTCGCGTCGACCTGCGCCTGCATGCGGTGTTCGAGGTCGCCGTGGAACGTGGTGGTCGGAGCGCTGGTCGCGCCACCACGCACCTTGTGCAGGAAGCCGAGCCGCTCCAGCTCGTCGAGGTCACGGTGGACGGTCATGATGCTCACGCCGTAGTTCTGGGCCAGCGTGTCGACCCGCACGAACCCGGCCTCGGCGACCTGCCGCCGCATCGCGCCACGCCGAAGCTCGGGGTTGCGCCGTGCGCCATCAGGAATGTTCACGCCGCCCAGCATGCACCAGCTCCCGCGCCAGGTACGTCTCCACCGGCCGGGTACGCTCGAAACGGACGGCGGTGACGGTCAACGGTCGTCCACCTTTTCGTGCTGTACCAGCCGTACCGGCCCGAACAGGCCGGTGCGGGCCTGTCCGGCGGCCACGGCCGACGTGGGTGACGCGTCGTCGAGGTACCCGGCGAGGGTCCCACGGACGACGACCTCCAGTTCGTTGGCTCCCGGTCGGAGCGCGTCCGAGATCTCGCACCGCCAGGGTCCCCAGACCAGCCGGTCGACCAGGTGCCCGTTCACCACGACGTCCGCGGTGCCGCGGACCTCGCCGAGGTCGAGCACGACGCGGCCGGGCGGGGCCCCGATCGTCGTGCGGTACCGGACCAGACCGCCCAGCGCGCGCAGCCCGAGGTCCTCCCAGCTGCGCAGCTCGACCGGCGCCCCGGCTGTCTCCACCTCGATCCCGGCGTCGAGCAGGGCGCCGCCGCGGCGCCCGTCGACCGCGCGGAACCGCAGCTCCACCTGCGTGCCCGCCGACAGCGGTTCGGGGAAGCGGACGCGCTGGCCGTCCGGTTTGTACTCGGTCTCCCCGACCCGCACGAGCACCTCGAGGCCGGTCGGGATCCGCAGCGCCGCCGCGCCGAGGGGGGCCGGGAAGGTCAGCGTTTCCGTGCGCTCTCCGGCCGGCTCGACGTCCGGGACCACGGGCACGACGACGTCGCCGGGAGCGGCCGCGGGTTCGAGCCAGTGCGCGCCGGGCAGGGGGTGCGGCCGCGGGTACAGGCACAGGAAGCGCGGGTCGCGCTTGTGCGTACGGCGCACCTCGCCCCAGTCGGGGCCGCTGACCAGACGCGGGTCGGACGAGTCGACGGCCACCGGTCCGGACGTGACGAGCGTGAGGGTGTTCTCGCCGGACCGGAGGTGTTCGCGCAGGTCGTAGGGGTGGATGCGGATCTCGCGGAAGCCCGGGTAGGGGTTGAAGTCGCCCTGGCGCCCGAGCTCGGTACCGTTCACCAGCACCCGGCAGGCTTCCTCGCTGGCGACCTGCACGATCGCCTCGCCGGGCAGCTCGCCGAGGTCGAAGGTGCGGGTGATCTCGCCGCCGGCGAGCCATTCCGGCCTGCGGTAGGCCGCCGGATCGGTGACGACCGCGAACGACGCTCGCAGTGGGCCGTCCTGGTCGGCGGTGAGCTCGATCTCCACGCGCACCGTCCGGCCGGCCGGGAGCGGGCTGAACGACTGGTACCCGGGGCCGTCGGCAGGCAGTTCCGAGCCGTCGGCGAACACCCGCCGCGCCGCGCTCGCCCCGACCGCGAGGAACAGCCCGTCGCGGTCGGGCAAGGGAAGGTACGTGCGTACCGCGACCGTCTCCCCGACGCGGACGTGCCGCCAGTCGAGGAACTCCTCGGGCACGTAACCCTTGGGGCCCAGCGTTTCCCCGTGTCCCGGGTCGTCACGGATGCCGCGGGACAACGACCAGGTGGCGGGCCGCCACCCGGCCGCGTCCCGGACCTCCGCGAAGACGCCGTACCCGGCCAGGGCATCACCGAACCGCCAGACCTCGACCGGCAGGACCCCGGTGCGGGCCGGGTCGGCGAGGTCGCCGTGCCGGTTGTCCAGTGTGGACTCGGCGACCGCGTGCCAGCCGTCGACGGCCACCGCGCCGACCACGGGCCCGGGTGGGGTCCGGGTCGGCTCGGGCAGGTCGTCGCCGAACACGAGCAGCGTGATCGGACCATCGGTGAAGGCGACCTCCACCTCGCCGTTCACGACGGGGACGTTCGTGCGGTCCCCGGTGCGCGGGTTCCACTGCTGGGCCTGCCCGGTGACCCCGCCGACGCGGGCGACCCGGTCGCCGGGCGGCACGAACTCGTACCCGATGTCGTGCAGCTGCCGCCAGTACTCGTCCCAAGGGAAGCCCTTGTCCGTCCAGTCCTCCCGGTCGAGGTCGATGATCGGCGCGCGGGTGCCGGTGTGCTCGTCGTGCGCGGTGAGCAGCAGGACGTGCCGGTCACCGTGGCGGCGCAGCAGGAACGGGACGTCGGAGGTGATCCGGGATTTCGGGAGCACCGCGGGCACGTCGCCCGGCTCCGCGACCGTGAGCGCGCCCTCGACCGCCGCGCCACCGACGCAGACCACCGTCCCGCCGGCCGCGGCGAACTCGGCGAGCCGGGTCGCCGCGGCCGGGAGCAGCAGCTCGACCTCGGGCAGGACCACCGCGCGGTAGGTCTCCGCGCCGATCCGCAACCCCTCGGCGGTCACCGTTCCCGACGCGATGGTGGCCTCGTCGAGGGTGTCGTGGTCGATCCCGGCCCGCTCCAGCACGCCGCGTTCCTCGGCGAACCACGTACCCACGCCGTTGAGCGCTTGGAAGGTGGCGCCGGCCCGCTCGGCGGGCGGCAGCGGACCGGCCGGCGTGAGGTAGGCCTGTGCGGTGCTGGTCGGCGACAGCAGCACGACGTCGCATTCGTGGGTGCCGGTGGTCAGCACCGAGCACAGCCGGCTCACGGCGCCGGAGAACTGGTGGTAGGAAGGCCAGTACGGCTGGCGCCAGCAGGTCGACGGCGGCGCCCACTCCCACCAGCCGCCCGCGGTCGAGTAGTACACCGCGTGGGGGTCGTAGAGCGTCGCGCCACGGCGCAGGAACGGCGCCAGCCAGTCGTAGGTCTCTTCGAGCGTGCCGCCCCAGCCGGAGGAGTGGAACGCCTCGATCCAGGTGCGCGGGTGCCCGTGCGCGTGGGCGAGGGAGCTGTGCACCTTCACGTCGCCCCAGTGGTCGCTGCCCGGCGCTCCGTAGCCCGAGTGCGTACCCAGGTAGTCGCCGTAGATCCGCACCCCGCCGACCGGGTCGCCCTCGCGCGCCGGGCTGGCCTGGTCGAAACCGCAGATCAGGCCGCGGTGGTCGAACCACTCGGCCAGTGGACCGAAGAACGCGCGACGGGCGAGCCGGGCCCGGTGTTCCTGGTAGTCCCGCCGGATGCGGGCGGACTCGGCGTCCGCGCCTTCGTAGAGCGCGGCCAGCCGCGGCGTCAGGTCGTAGCCGTAGTGCGCGGCGAAGGTTTCCGCGAAGTCGTGCCCCCACGTCGGCAGCGGCGGCAGCTCGTCCTGGAAGAACCCGGGGATCACGGTCCCGAACCAGCGGCCGACGTGCCGTTCCAGTTCACCGTGCACCTGGTCGAGCAGGGCCGCGCAGGCCGCTTCGCCGAAGTAGTCGAAGCCGCTGACGCGGTGGCCGATCGTGCCGTCGGACTCGCGGTGCAGGGCCAGCCCGGCGAACTCCGGGCGGGCCGCGGTGAGGCGGCCCTGGAAGTTCGCCCCGGAGAAGCCGATCTGGTCGTACATCCACAGCTGGAAGCCCAGCTCGGCGGCGTCCGCGCAGGCGCCGTCCAGCAGCTCGATCCACCTCGGACTCAGGAACGGCGGGTCGTCGGCCATCGAACCGAACATCGGCCCGGTGGGCGCCAGGCACATCACCACGGCCTGCCGGACGCCCTGAGACACCAGCTGTTCCATCTGCCACCGGACCCGGTCCCCGGTGACCCGGCCGCCGCTCCACCACCAGATCGGCAGCGGGGAGAACTCGGGGCCGGGATCGGTGAACCGGGTCAGCAGCTCGTCGGAACTCATGCGGTCGCGCGCTCCGTCTCGTTCTGTTCCAGCCCCGCCGCGCCGGGCGCGGCGGGGCGACAACCGGTCGAGGTCATGCGTTCTGCACGCCCGGGACCCGGTCCTCCACCACGAAGCTCGCCCGGGTGGAGACCGGTGCACCCGGCTTCTGCACGTACGGCAGCACCCGGAAGTCGCTCTGCCAGCGCTCCCGGTTCACGTTCACCCGCACGTAGCCGCGCTGCGTGTTGATGAACTTCATGTGTGGGTTGGCGGCGAGGAACCGCTGCGCCTCGTCGGTGGTGTCCGCGCCGTCGCCGCCACTGGTGATCGACGTGCCCACGAACTCCGACGCCACCGTGGGGGAGGTCGGGTCGGCGTAGTCGCGCTTCAGGTCCCACGCGTAGTTCTGGTGCCGGTCGCCCGTGATGACCACCATGTTGCGCACGCCCCGGTCCTGGACCGCCGCCAGCAGCCTGTTCCGGTCGGCGACGTAGCCGTCCCACGGGTCGTACCAGACATCGAGTGCCGGGCCCGGGTCCCGGTCGGTCTGGCCGATCGGGGCCTGGTTGCCCAGGATCTGCCACCGCGCCTTCGAGCGGGAAAAGCCGTCGAACAGCCAGTTCCGCTGCCGGTCGCCGAGGATCGTCCGGTTCTCGTCGAACCGCTCGGTGCAGGTGGTGCCGTTGCCGTCGCCGCAGGGCTGGTCGTCGCGGTACTGGCGGGTGTCGACCATCGTGAGGTCGGCCAGGCGACCGTAGTTCAGCCTGCGGTAGATGTGGATGTCCGGGCCGTCCGGCATCTGCGCGCGCCGGAGCGGCAGGTTCTCGTACATGGCCTGGAACGCCGCCGCCCGGCGTTGGCGGAAGACCGCCGGGTCCTGGTCCGGTTCGGTGTCGACCTTCGAGATGTCGCCGGCCCAGTTGTCCTCCACCTCGTGGTCGTCGAAGGTGGTGATGAACGGGTGGGCCGCGTGGGCGTTCTGCAGCGGCACCTCCGTCTTGTACAGCGAGTACTGCAGCCGGTAGCGCGCGAGGTCCATCGCCTCGGTGTGGAAGCGGGGATCGGTCACCACGCCGCGCCGGTTCGTGCCCACCCCGGACTCGTACACGTAGTCGCCCAGGTGGACGACGAAGGCCACGTCCTCGGCCGCGATGTGGTCGTACGCCGTGAAGTAGCCGTCCTGCCACGCCTGGCACGACGCGAAGGCGAAGTTCAGCTCGCGGGGGTCGGACAACGCCGGGGGCATGGTCCGCGTGCGGCCGGCCGGCGAGATCTCCCCGCCGGTGCGGAACCGGTAGAAGTACTCGTGGTTCGGCGCCAGGCCGTGGATCTCCGGGTGCACCGAGTGGCCCAGGTCCGGCGTGGCGACCACCGAACCGCGCCGCACCACCTGCCGGAACCGCTCGTCCAGGGCGAGCTCGTACTCGACCCGCACCGGTGTGCCCGGCATGCCGCCCTTGCCGTCCACGGCGAACGGGTCGGCGGCGAGCCGCGTCCACAGGACGACCCCGTCCGGCGACGGGTCGCCGGACGCGACACCGAGCGTGAACAGGCTGCCGGCCTTGGGCGCGGCGAACGCGCCGGCGGCGTTCCAGGCGCCGGTGCCCAGCAGCACCGCCGCCGCCCCGGCGCCGCCGAGCCCCAGCGCCCGGCGACGAGACATAGGTGTGGTCAAGACAACCTCCAGTGGTGGGGAATCGTGTCGAGCAGCCTCGCTAGGCGGGTTGCAGTCCGGGGTTTCCGTTCTCCGTCACGAAACTGGCACGGGTCGAGACCGGCGCGCCGGGCCGGGTCACGTACGGCAGGACGCGGAAGTCCGCGCGGCACACCTGTTCGTCGACCGTGCACCGGACGTAGCCGCGCTGGTAGCTGGTGAACTTGATGTGCGGGTTGGCGTCGAGGAGGTCCTGGCCGCCCTGATCGAGGTCCTCACCGTCCATTTTGGTCGAGATGGACGTGCCGACGAACTCCACCCCGATCGTGCGCGAGCCGGGGTCGTCGAAGTCGAGCTTGAGGTCGGCGGCCAGGTGGCGGTGCATGTCGCCGGTCAGCACGACCGGGTTGCCGACCTCGGCCAGTGCGGTGAACAGGCGGTCGCGAGCGGGTTTGTACCCGTCCCAGAAGTCCATGACGAACGCGCGGCCGTCCCCCGGCACCGTGTCGACCTGCGTGACCGGGATCTGCTGCGGGACGATCTGCCACAGCGCTCGTGACCGGCGCAACCCGTCGTACAGCCATTGCTCCTGCTGCGGGCCGAGCACTTGGCGGCCGGGCAGGAGCCGATCGGCGCAGTCGCCGGTCTTGTCACCGCAGGCCTGGTCGGCGCGGTATTGCCGAGTGTCCAAGAGGTGGAAGTCGACGAGCCGGCCGTAGCCGAGCCGCCGGTAGAGCGTCGCTTCGGGCCCGCGGGGCTGGTTCGGCCACCGCAGCGGAAGGTGTTCGTAGTACGCCTGGAACGCGGCCGCCTTGCGCCGGCGGAAGACCGCCGGGTCGTTGTCCGGCTCGCCGTCGGCCTTGGAGAGATCGCCGACCCAGTTGTCCTCGATCTCGTGGTCGTCCCAGACCAGCGCGAACGGATGGGCCTGGTGCGCGGCGATCAGATCCGGGTCGTAGTGGTGCAACGCGTGCCGCAGCCGGTACTGGGTGAGGTCGAACGGCTCCGCGCCGATCTCCGCGGGCACCGGGGTGCCCCGCACGCCCCCGTTGGCGTCGATCCGGTTCTCGTAGATGTAGTCGCCGAGGTGGAAGACCACCGCGATGTCCTCTTCGGACAGATGGCGGTACGCGGTGTAGAAGCCTTCGAACCACGCCTGGCAGGACACGAAACCGAAGTCCAGGGACCGCAGGTGCGCACCCGGCGCCGGCGCGGTCCTGGTCCGGCCGACCGGCGAGACGTCACGACCGGCACGGAACCGGTAGTAGTAGTGCCGGTCGGGTGCCAGCCCGTCGACCTCGACGTGCACCGAGTGGGCCAGCTCCGGTACCGCGACCGTCCGGCCTCTGCGGACCACGCGGCGGAACCGTTCGTCGGCGGCCACCTCCCAGTCGACCGTGATCTTGCGCTGGGGCATGCCGCCGAGGCCGTCCAGCGCAAGGGGTTGCGGCGCGAGCCTCGTCCACAGGACGACGCTGTCCGGCCACGGGTCGCCCGACGCGACCCCCAGTGCGAACGGGTCGGCGGAGAACCGCGGGTCCGCCCAGCTGCTGCTCGCCGAGAACCCGGTCGCCGCGGCGGCGAGTCCTGCCGCAGCACCGGACAACAGCACCTCGCGCCGTCCGATCGCCATCGACCGTCACCCCTTCAGGCCACTGGAGAAACCTTTGATCACGTACTTCTGCAGCACCAGGAAGATCGCCAGGATCGGCAGCGCCGCCAGCACCAGACCGGCGAACACGAGGCCGTACTCGGAGACGTACTGGCCGACGAAGGAGAAGATCCGCACCGGGATCGTCTCCTTCGCCGACCCGCCCAGGTACAGCAGCGGGGTGAAGAAGTCGTTCCAGATGAACACCGCGTTGAGGATCAGCACCGTGCCGGTGATCGGCCGCAGCAAGGGGAACACGACCTGCGTGAACGCTCTCAGGTGCCCGGCGCCGTCGATCAGCGCGGCGTCCGCGTAGTCGCTCGGCAGGGCCCGGATGAACCCGGTGTAGAGGAAGATCGTGAACGGCAGCTGGATGCCGGTGTAGAAGATGACCATCCCCTGGTACGTGCCCAGCAACCCGGCGTCGTCGACCAGCTTGAACAGCGGGATCATGCCGAGCTGGAACGGCAGCACGATGCCGAGCAGGAACAGCACGTACATGCCGTAGCCGAGCCCGGTCCGGCGGCGGGCGATGAAGTACGCCGCGAACGAGCCCACGGCGATCAGCAGCAGCACGCTGGTGACGGTGATCAACGTGCTGTTCAGCAGGGCGGAACCGAACGACGCGCGTTCCCAGGCGGCACCGAAGTTGCCGAACGTCGGTGCCGTCGGCGGCGACAGGGGCGACGCCGCGACCTGCTGCGGGTCCTTGAGGGACAACGTCACCAACGCGTACACAGGGAACAGGAAAGCGAGTGCGACGGCGATCATCAACAACTCCAGAGCGAACGTCCGGAGTCCATAGCGGAAACTCATCAGGCCGTCACCTCCCTTCCCCGCAGGAGCTGCACCTGCACCAGGGAGATCGCCGACACGAACAGCGCCAGCACGAGCGCGATCGCCGTGGAGTACCCGTAGTTGCCGAACACGAACGCCTGCTTGTACAGCACGGTCGACAGCGTCTCGCTCGCGTAGCCCGGCCCGCCGTTCGTCGCCGCGTACACCTGATCGAACAGCTTCAACCCGCCGATGGTCGAGAGCATCACGTTGACGGTCACGGCCGGGGCGAGCAGCGGCCACGTCACGTGGCGGAACCGCTGCCAGCGCCCCGCGCCGTCGATCATCGCGGCCTCGTGCAGGTTGTCCGGCACGGACTCCAAGCCGGCCAGGAAGATCACCATCGAGTAGCCGGCGAACTGCCACACGACCATGAACGCCACCGACCACAGCGCGAGATCCGGGTCGCCGAGCCAGTCCTGCCGCCAGCTCCCGAGGCCGATCGCGCCGAGCAACCCGTTCAGCCCCTCGCCGGGTTTCGGGTTGTACACGTACTTCCACAGGAACGCGACCATCACCGGGCTGACGACCGCGGGTGCGAAGAAGATCACCCGCAGCAGGGCCCGCGACTTGATGTGAGTGTGCACCCCGAGCGCGAGCAGCAGCCCGATCCCGTTCTGCACCAGCACGATCGCGATCGTCAGCAGCAGCGTGTTGACGACCGAGCCTCGCGCCGCGTCGTCGTCCCACAGCTTGGTGAAGTTGTCGAACCCGACGAACGACCAGTCGCCGATCCCGGTCCAGTCGGTGAACGCGTAGACGACGCCGGTGCCGGTCGGGTAAAGCACGACGACCGCGTAGACGAGCAGCGCGGGTACCGCGAACCACCAGGGCGGCAGCATGAACCGGCGTGTCCTCCCGCGCACCCGTCAGCCCTTCCGGTAGGTGTCGTCGAGCTTCTTGAGCGCCTCGGGGATCGTGGTCTTGCCCCCGAGGAGCTCCTGCACGGCCGCGAAGTGCGCGGGCTGCACCTCGGCGTTCGGCCACGCCTGGTCCATGAACGGCACCGCCTTGTCGTTCTTCATGTAGGGGAGGAACGAGTCGAGGGCCGGATCGATCTTCGAGCTCGAGTCCTGCACCAGCGGAACGCAGGCGACCGCCTCGGCCCACGCGTTGACGTTCTTCTGCTCGCCGAGGAATTCGATGAACGCCTTGGCCTGGTCGAGCTTCTTGCTGCGCGCGCTGACACCGAGTCCCACGACGATGCCGGCCGGGATCCACCCGCCGTCGGCGGTGTCCCCGCCGGGTACCGGGAACATCGACAGGTCGTCGGCGTTCGTGGCGGCCTTGCGGAAGTCCGGCAGCACGGCCGACACCTGGATCGCCATGCCGGCTTCGCCGGTCGCGACCATGGACGTCTGCTGCTCGAACGTCGTGCCGTTCGGGTTGTCGTTGAAGTAGCCGCGCTTCTGCAGGTCCAGGTACATCTCGAAGGCGTCGGCCCACCCGGAGCCGGCGAAGCTGGCCTTGCCGTCGGCCATCTTCTTGTCGAAATCCGGGTCCTTGGCGTACACGGTGGACGGCACGAGCGCGTAGGTGATCAGCTGCGTGACCCACGGGGTCTGTGCGGCGAGCGCGATCGGGATCTTGCCCGACTGCTTGAGCTTCTCGCAGACAGCGAGGAATTCCGGCCAGGTGGTGGGCATCGCGGTGATACCCGCGTCGGCGAAGACCTTCTTGTTGTAGATCGCGCCGATCACGCTCGCGCCGGCGGAGTAGAAGTAGGTCTTGCCATCGATCTGGAACGCGGGCTTGAAGTTGTCCGGGATCTTCGTCGTCCACTCCTGGTCCGACAGGTCGGCGAGCAGGTTGGCCTTGGCGATCTGCGCCATGCTCATCGCGCTGCCGTTGCCCGGGTAGACGACGTGGATGTCGGGCGCGTTGCCGGCGCCGAGCTGCGTGCGCACCGAGGTCTGCACCTGGTCGGTGGGCGCGTAGGAGGCGTTGAACTTCACCTTGCCGTAGGCCTTGGTGAGCTCGTCGAGCGGCTTCTGCTGGTCGGCGACGCCGACGAGCCGCAGCGGGTCGTCACCACTTCCCGATCCGCCGCACGCGGTGAGCGCCGCCATGGCGGCCGCGCCGCCGGTGAGCGCGAGGAATCCGCGCCGGCTGAGGTTGTCGATTGTCATGGTTTCTCCTGGGGTGGCGGCGCTGCCGCGGTGAAATGGAAGGTCCCCGAGGTAAGCCGGCAGACGAGCGTCCCGGGCTCGACGTGGACGACCCGAACGCCGGCGGCCTCCCGCACCGGCAGGTCCCGCTCCCGCACGCCGCCCGGGTCGGCGGTGGGGACGTGCACAGTCGCGGTCGCGCCGGGCGGCACCGAGACGTCCATCCTCAGCACACCGTCCACTCTGGACCACGCGCTGCTGGTGGTGCCACGGACCGACTCGTACCGCGCGCTCGCCCGGCCGAGACGGCCCAGCCGGGGGCGGATGAGCAGGTCACGGTAGCCGACGGAGTCCGGGGCCTGGTCGAGGCCGGCGACTCCCCGGTACAACCACTCGCCGACCGAGCCGAGCGCGTAGTGGTTGAACGAGTTCATGGCCGGTACCTGGAAGCCGGCTTCCTCCGTGTAGCCGTCCCAACGCTCCCAGATCGTGGTCGCGTTGTGCCGCAACGGGTACAGCCACGACGGCGGCTCGGTCCTGCGCAGCAGGGCGTGCGCGAGGTCAGGGTGGCCGTGCTGGTCGAGTACGGGCGCGATGAGCGAGACGCCGAGGAAACCCGTGGTGACGGCCGGCCCGGCGTCCGTGACCAGTTCGACCAGCCGGTCGACCGCGAGGGGCACGAGGTCGTCCGGCAACAGCTCGAAGGCGAGCGCCAACAGGTAACCGGTCTGGGTGTCGCCGGCTATCCTGCCCCGCTCTGTCGTGAACGTTTCCACGAACGTCTTGCGGATGTGGGCCGCGAGATTCAGGTGGTGCGTGTTCTCTTCGCCGAGAACCGCCGCCGCACGGCCGGTCAGCTCGGCGCTGCGCGCGAAGTAGGCGGTGGCGACGACCTCGCGCGGGGTGGGGGTGAGCGCCAGCCAGTCGGCGAAGTGCGGGCCGACCTTGTGGCGCCACACCAGGTCCGGGTTGTGGCGGTGGACGAAGTCGACCCACCGGACCATGGCGTCGAGGTTGTCGGTGAGCACCTGCTCATCGCCGTAGGTGCGGTAGAGGTGCCACGGGATCAGGACGCCGGCGTCGGCCCAGCCCGGGGCACCCTCGTCGGCGACGCCGGCGAGTTTCGGCGCCACGTTGGTGAAGCCGCCGTCCGGTGACTGTGCACCGCGCACCTCACGCAGCCAGCCGGCGAAGAACGCGGCGACGTCGGCGTTGTAGCACGCGGTCGGCAGGAAGACCTGGGCGTCCGCGAGCCAGCCGAGCCGCTCGTCGCGTTGCGGGCAGTCGGTGGGGACGGACACGAAGTTGCCGCGCTGGCCCCACTGGATGTTGTGGTGGAGCCGCTGGATGGCCGGGTCGTCGCAGGCGAACTCGCCGGCCGGCGGAGTGTCGCTGCCGAGCACGACCGCCGTTATGTCGTTTTCGGACAGCTCGGTCAGCCCGGTCACCTCGGCGTACCGGAAGCCGTGGTAGGTGAAGCGCGGTTCGAAGGTGACGGTCGCTTCGGCGCCGGCGACCAGGATGTCGGTGGCCTCGGCGGTTCTCAGGTTGTCGGTGTGGAGTGTGCCATCGATGTTCAGGGCCTCGCCGTGCCGGACCACCACGCGGTCGCCCGGGTGGAGGCCGCGGGCCGTGAGGCGGACCCGGCCCGCGACGTTCTGCCCGAAGTCGACGATGTAGCCGTTTTCGCCGGGTGCAACCGACTTCGCCGGCAGCTCCTCGGTCACCCGTACCGGGGGCGCGACCGCGGGGGTGAGCCGCGTGTGGTCGTCGCCGGTCACGACCGCCGGGCGCCACGGCTCGGGTTCGCGGCGCAGGTCGTGGCACTCCCCCATCAGCAGGTCCGCGTACCGGGTCGTGGCGCGGCGGGACTGCCAGGTGCCGTCGGTGCCGATGATCTCGCCGTCGAAGTGCAGTTCGGCGATCAGTTCGGGAAAGGTGCCGTAGTGGGCGCCGGAGCGGCGCGGGTCGAAGCCGACGTAGCCGCTCCACCAGCCGTCAGCGACGGTGACCTCGAGAAGGTTGTCCCCGGGCTGGAGAAGCTCGGTGACGTCGTGGGTCTGGTAGTCGACGCGGTCGCGGTAGTCGGTCCAGCCGGGGGCCAGCTCGTGGTCGCCGACGCGGTGACCGTTGAGGTGCGCTTCGTACAGGCCGCGTGCCGTGATGTACAGGCGGGCGTTGTCCGGGGTGGTCCGGACCGTGAACTCGCGCCTCAGCTCGACGGGCGGCCGCAGACCGTGGTCCGGTAGCGCGACAGCACCCTCGTCGGGTGCGTCCACGACGTCCACATCGGAGGGATCGTGGGTGATCCAGCTCGCGGTCCAGTCGTCGTGGCCGGTCTCGAACCACGAGCCGGCGGAGTTGGCGAGCTCGTCGGCCGAGGTGACGGTGACCTGCCAGTGGTAGCGGGTTCGCGGCGCCAGTTCCGGGCCCCGCACCGACACCGCGGCCGGGTCGGCGACCTCGCCGGAGTCCCAGACGGTCTCGTCGCCCGAGGACGCCGCTGTCACCACCACGCGGTAGCTGACGGGCTCGTCGCCGCGGCGGGTGGACCTCAGGCGCCAGGACAACAGGGGCGCCTGGGTGCCGATGCCGAGCGGCGCGACGTGGTGCTCGCAACGCAAGCCGTACGGGGCCAGCGTCGCGGTGAGGTCGTCGGTCATGCCGCTCCGATCACATGTCAACGATGAGATGTGAAGTTAACACCGATGAGTGTGACGTGGAGCGTAGAGAGCCGGATTGAAACGTGTCAAGAACCGGTTGCGACCTCGTACGCCACCTGGTGCTCGGCCAGCTCACGCAGGGCTTCCGCGTCCGCGCCGTCGTCGACGACGACCCGCTCGAACACCTCCAACGGCGCGACCCGGTGCAGCGCGACCCGGCCGAGCTTGGTGTGGTCGAGGAGCAGGATGTTCCGGCTGGCCGCGGCGAGCATGGCCCGCTTGACCGAGACGATGTGCTGCTCCTGGTGGTAGGCGAACCCGGCGGAGACCGCGGAGGTGGAGACGAAGCAGAGGTCGACCCGGAACGACTCGATCGCGTCGACGCAGGATATGCCGAGGAAGGAGTCGTGGAGGGGGTCGTAGTCGCCGCCGAGGGCCATGAGGCGGATGTCGCGCTCGCGGGCCAGCAGGTTCATGACCTCGAGGAAGTTGGTGACCACGGTGAGCGGCGTGATCCCGACCAGGCGGCGCGCGAGCGCCAGCGCGGTCGTGGAGTCGTCGAGCATGACCGCCATCCCGGGCTCGACCAGCGCGGCGGCCCGCTCGGCGATGGCGTCCTTGGCGTGGCGCATGGACTTCATGCGGTAGGCGACGTTGCTCTCGAAGACCCCGGACGGCTGCGCGGTGACCCCGCCGCGGTACTTGCGCACGATCCCCTGGCGTTCGAGCTCGTCGAGGTCACGGTGGATGGTCATGAGGCTGACGCCGAACTGCTCCGCCAGCTCGGCGGCGCTCACCGAGCCGGCGGACAGCACGTGGTCGGCGACTGCCTTCCGCCGCCAGTCCGGCCCGCGACGGGTGCTGTGGTCCTCGGTCATGCGCCTCTTAACATTTTTCGCGTCAACATCACACAGCCTGTAACAATCCGGGCACGCAGGTCAAGGGCCGAAAGGGCCCCAAAGCAACCCGGAGATCCGCCGATCAGCGTAGACCCCGGCGGTGGGCGGCTCCCCGGGCGCTCGTTCCTGTCGGTGCTCAGCGGTCGCGTGAAGCCACCGTGATCCGGGAGCTACCGGCTGAATGCCGACCGGCTGAATGCCGTCCGGCCGTGCCGATGCACGCCCATCCGCAACGCCATCAGAACACCCACAACCGTTGAAGGGCAACAAACCTCGTACATCGGTCAGGTGACGGATGTCTGCAGTCCGCGCGCCGCGAAGCATTGCTCTACGGAGCCCGACGCTCCGACCTCGACGCCGAGGAGGAGCGATGTCGCGTGCTACCACCACCGTCTCCACCGTTGTGATCTTCATCCTGGCCATCAACTTGCGGCCGGCCGTGACGAGCCTGGGTGCGGCACTGCCGGACATCTCGGTCGCCGGTGATCTCGTCGCCGCGGTGCTCGTCGCGTTGCCCCTGTGGGCGATCGGCCTCGGCGGCTGGGCGACGCCGTGGCTCTGCGCCCGGGTGGGGACGCACCGGACCGTCACCGTGGCCCTCGTCGGGCTGGTGCTGTCGCTGGCCGGGCGGGTCCTCGGGGGCTCGGCAGAGCTTCTGGTCGGGACGGCGCTGGCGTGCCTGTCCATCGCCGTGCTCGGCACCATGCTGCCGCTGCTGGCCAGGGGTTCCGCCGCCTTCACCTTCGGGCTCGGGCTCGGCAGCACGGCCGGTGCGCTGGTCACACCCACGGCGATCATGTCGTCGTCGTGGCGAGTCGCCCTCGGCCTGTGGGCGACCGCGGCCCTGCTGGCCCAGCAGGTGTGGCGGCGCACCCCCGGCGAATTCGCGTCGCCGCCGGCCGCCACCGGGGCGACGCCGGCCGCCGCTCTGACCATCCACTTCGGACTCATTTCGACGGTGACGTTCCTGGTCATGGGGTGGCTCCCCGGCATCCTGCGCGACGCGGGTGTTCCGCCGACGACCGCGGGCGCGTGCCTCGCGTTGTCGATGGCCATGGGGTTGCCCATGATGTGCCTGGTCCCCGGGTGGACACGCCGGTGGCGCAACCGGACCCTGCTCGTCATCGCCCTGGCCACGCCCAACGTCATCGGCGTGACCGGCCTGCTCGTCGCGCCCGCGGCCGCGCCTTGGCTGTGGGCCGCGGCCACCGGCACGGGCATGGGGTCGCTCGCGTTCGCCCTGACGACGATCTCGTTGCGCAGCAAGGACAGCTCACTGGCGCTGTCCGCCGTGGTCCAGGGCGTGGGGTACGTCATCGCCGGCTTCGGCGTGCTGGCCTGCGGCTGGCTGCACACCTACACCGGCACCTGGCAAACCCCGCTGCTGCTGGTGCTGGCGATCCTGATCGGCCAGGTCTACAGCGGGCACGTCGCGGTTTCACGCCGGACTCCGGCGTCGCCGGTTCCGCACCCTCTCGTCGTGCGCCGCCAGGGGGAGGTTCCGGAGGTCGGGGTCTGACGTCCACCGCACCACGCACCCCCCTTCGGGAACTTCCGGGAGCCGTCGGCCCGAAGCTCAGCCCGAGGCGGACTGGTGGCGGGCGGCTTCCCGGGCGATGTCGATGCGCGAATGCACGCCGAGCTTGGTCAGGATGTGCGAAACGTGCGTGCCGACCGTGCGCCGGGACAAGTAGAGGCGGGCCGCGATCTGGGGGTTCGACAGGCCTTCGACCACGAGCGCGGCGATCCTGCCCTCGGTCGGGGTGAGGCTGTCCCACCCGTGCGTGGTCTGGCGGTGCTTCACCGTCGGGCCACGCCGGATGCCGAACGCCCGGAACACGGCGCGCAGCCTCGCCACGTCCCATTGCGCGTCCAGCTCCGAGTAGAGGTCGATGGCGTGGGTGAAGGCGGCCCGCGCCGAACCGCGGTCTTCGGCCTGGGCTTCGGCGAAGGCGATCGCGGCGGCTTCAAGGGCCTTGGCCCGGGAGAGCGGCCGGCCCGCGTCGCGGTAGCCGTCGGCGGCACCCAACAACATCGTCGGGTCCCGCTCGAGCAAGCCGCCGCAGTACAGGGCCAGCGCGCGGCGGTGTGGAACGGCGGACTCGGCGGCGATGGCGCGCGCCCGGGTCACGATCTCCGCCGCGGTCCGCACGTCGCCGATCGTCGTGGCCAGCCGGGCGGCGTCCCCCAGCAGTTCCTCCCCCGCGTCTTCGCCGGCCGGCACGGCGGTCAGCACCGCGAGGGCTCGCTCCGGTGCGCCGGCGTGCTCGAAGGCGAGGGCGCGGGCCCGCACCAGGGGTTCCACGACCTGGTCGCCGATGCGTTCCGAGTACAGCGCCGCGACGTCGAGGTGCCGGCGGGCCGCGGCCGTCTCGCCGCGGTGGAAGTGGATGATCGCGGCGACGCCGTGGTCGCAGCACACCACGCCCGGGTCCTTGCGGTCGTCCGCGACGACGTCCACCTCGGCCAGCGCGTCGTCCCACCGGCCGGCGCCCAGCAGCAACCGCCCGATCGCGCTCTGGACCTGGGTCAGCCGCGCGACGCTGCCGGTGCGGTCGGCCAGCTCGCGCGCCTGCCCGGCGGCGGCGAGCGCGTCGGTGTAGCGGTCGAGCGCGCCGAAGGTGACCGACTGGTTGATGCGCAGCAGCAAGGTGAGGTCGATCAGCGTCGGGTCGCCCCGCACGACGGCCATCGCGCGCTCGAACAGCGGCAGCGCGGCGGCCCACTCGCCCCGCGTCATCGCGCCCTGGCTCAGCACGTGCAGCGCCCACCCGGTCGCCCAGCGATCTTCGACCGGGCCGAGCTCCGCCAGCGCCGCCGAGGCGGCCCGGCCCGCGGAGTCGACCTCACCGAGGTCGCGGCGCGTCCGCGCGATGAGCACCAGCAACCTCGCCCGGTGCCGGGCCTGCAGCCCCGGCCGGGTCAAGGCGTCGTTCAGCGCGGCGAGGGACTCGGCGGAACGCCCGGTCGTCCCGCGGCACTGGACGACCGTCGTGTGCAGGTCGACACGCACGTCAGGGTCGCGGACGCGGTCCAGGGCGCGGCAGGCGATCCGCTCGGCTTGGGCCACGTTGCCCACCCGGTAGTACGCGTCGGCCAACCGGCAGGCCAGCGCGCCGGTCACGACGTCATCGAGCGGCGCGTCCCGCACCGCCCGTCGCAGGAGCGCGACGGCCACCACGGGTGCCTGGCCGATCAACGGCGTGGCCACGTCGAGCAACCACCGCACGGCCCAGTCCGGAACCGGCACCCGGCTGTCCGTCGTGGACACCATGGGCAGCAGCTGCCGCGCGACCCGCTCGACCGGGGCGTCCGCCTCGGCCAGCGCCCACGCGGCGGCCTGGTGCCAGGCGATGCGGACCGCCGTCGGCATCTCGTCGTACAACGCCCTGCGGATCAACGGGTGCCGGAACGCCAGGTCGTCACCGGCCGCCACCAGCACCCCGGCGGCGCGTGCCTCGTCGAGGGCGGGCAGCAGGTCGGCGAGCGAGCAGTTCGTCACGGTCACGAGGTCCCCGACCGAGAAGCCGTCCCCGAGCAGTGCCGCCGCCCGCAGTACGGTCCGCGCCGCCTCGGACAAGAAGCCCAGCCGGTCCGCGATCGCCTCCGGCAGCGAGTCCGGCGTGGCCGTGCCGGTCAGCTCCACGACGCCGGCGGTGTCGACTTCCAGGCACGAGCTCCTGGTCAGCGCGTCGAGCAGTTCGGTGAGGTACAAGGGGTTCCCGGCCGCGCCGGCGGCCAGCTCCGCAAGCCGGGCACCCGGCTTGCCGCCGGCCAGTGCGGCCACCAGCTCGAGCACCGCCGGTTCCGCCAGCCGGCCCAGGCGGAGCCGCTCGGCCTGCCCGACGATCCGGAAGAGCGTCCGCAGGTCGTCGCGGCGCGGCACTGGGCGCAGCACGCCGATCAGGAGCAGCGGGAGCTGCCGGACCGAGCGGGCGAGCCGGCTCCACACCGCCACCGTCGTGCGATCGGCCCACTGCAGCTCGTCGACGACCAGCATGGCCGGTCCGTCCTGGCAGAGCTGGTCCACCAACGCGATCACCTGCTCGGCGGCCGCGGCGGCGAGGTCGGCACCCTTCCCCGCGACGGCTCCGCCACCCAGCAGCTCCGAGATGGCATCACGACGCGGATCCCGCGTGACCGGCGTGATCCGCAAGGCATCGAGGAGCGGCAGCAACGGCAGCGCCTGCCCGAGCTCGTCGCCGGCACCCCAGTACACCTGGCAACCCGCAACGGTGGCGGCCGTGCAGGCGGCGCGGACCAGCGCGGACTTGCCGATACCGGGCTCGCCGTCCACCAGTACGGCGCGGCCGCGACCCGCGGCCACATCACGGATCCAGGCGACCAGCCGGGACAGCTCGCCGTCCCGGCCGACCAGCAACTCAGTACCGTCCGTGAGCGGTCGCACACCGGGATTTTAGAAGTAAAACCTGTTCCCCAACAAGAGGTGTACTTGGGCAGCCCGGAACGGGCCGGCCGTAGCCGAGACTTCCCCCCGAGGAAACATCCCGTTCAATAAATGCTCCGATTTGTTATCTTGGCGTGGGCGCCGCCGCCGGACATTGGTGGATCATCAACTTCCCACCGGCAGCCGGCGGAATGAGGCCGGCGCACCGAGCGGTCGCCGCCGGCGTGGCCCGGTCCGGACAAATGTGGGACGACAGCGTCTCGTCCGGCGAAATCGGTGGCAACGAAGGGCATCGTCCCCTCCACCCACAGCCGGGCCAACTCCCAGCCGCGGCCATTCCGCGTCCCGGGGACGGGGCATTCGACGATTTCGACGAGCCGCAGCCATCGCCTTTCCTTCGTAGACGACCTTCGTGAATTGACCGAGATCGAGCCGGCTGCGGCAGCGGGTTTGATTTCGATGGAGCGGACTCGCCGGGTTCGTCGTCGTGGTGGTATCGCCGTCGATCCATTGTTTCCGCCTTGGTCGACGCCCTCGGGTCAGGTTTCCGCACTCCACCAGTGGCCCGGGTCGGGCCGGACGGGATCCGGGCCCGCTCCGCGTCACGCAAAGCCCGCTGATAGCCGCCCCTGCGTATGGATCATGAGGGTGAGCGCCGGCGAGCCGGCGTGCGAGTCCGTCGACGCCGGCCGGCACCCGACCGCGCCGCCGGCGAACGGCAAGGGCCAAACCGGCCCGGCTCGAATCCGCGATCCCGGCGTCCCTCCCTCCGGAAATCAGTGGCCACCCCCTTTGCCAAGCAGTAATTCGTAGAACCCTTCGATGCTCGGCGACAAAACAAGATCGTCGATCAAGAATTCATGCCCCCATTCCGGTGAAATCCGGAGCCCGGTGCACATCACGCATTGTCAAGGGCCACCAGGGCCCCTACAGTGGCCTGCCTGACGCCGGGACGTAAATCACACACCTTCCCCGGATTCGGTACACCAACCGTCATCTCCTGCGAGGAGCAGGCCTTGTTTGGAATTGCCAGCAGCGGCCGGGTGCGCGCTCGCCACGCCGCGCTCGCCCTCACGGCCGTCACGATCGTCACCGGCTGCGGCGCACTCGGTTCGGACAACTCGAACGCCTTGTCGAGCGGCAGCGACCTGGAGAAGGCGACGCTGAAGATCTCGATCCTGCCCACCACGGACCTCGCGCCGTTTTGGCTGGCCCAGGACAGCGGCTACTTCCAGGCCGAAGGCCTCACCGTCGAGTCCGTCGTCGCCGCCAGCGGTCAGGCCTCGCTGACGAAGTCGGTCTCGGGCGAAGCCGACATCGCGTTCTCGACATACCCCCCGTTCTTCGCCGCAAACAGCACCGGCGCCGCCGACATGCAGCTGGTCGCCGACGCGACGTCGGTCAACGCGAAGTCCAATGCGATCGTCACGGTTCCCAATTCGCCGGTGAAAACAATCTTCGACCTGGCCGGTAAGAAGATCGCCATCACGGCCAAGAACACCGCCTCGGATCTTCTTACCCGCTCGGTGATGCAAGACCACGGCGTGGCGTTCGACAAGGTGAAATGGATTTTGATCCCGCTGCCGAACATCGCGGCCGCGCTACAGCAGGGGCAGGCCGATGCCGCGTACCTGCCGGAGCCGTACATCACGCAGGCCGCCAAGACGGCCGGCGCGATTCCCGTGATCGACATCAACACCGGTGCGACCCAGGACTTCCCGCTGACCGGCTACGGCGCGACGAGGAAGTGGGTGCAGGAGAACCCGAAGACCCTGTCCGCGTTCCAGCGTGCGATGCAGAAGGCCACCCACGATGCCACGAACGACCGCGCCAAGGTCGAGCCGCTGCTGGTGAGATTCGCCAAGATCGACGAAGACACCGCCAAGTTGCTCACCTTGCCGGGCTACGGCTCCTTCCTGGACCCGCGGCGCCTGCAACGGGTACCGGACCTGCTGCTGCAACTCGGGGCCATCCCGTCTCCGATCGACGTGAACTCGATGATCGGACCGCAGACGCGAAAGTGACTCAGCGTCGAGCGGGTCCGACTCGGCCAAAGCCGCTGAAGGCAAACGGTGGCGGCGGCTCGAACCCGATCCGGTCAGCGCGCCGGTCGTGCAGCGCAGCTACGCCGAGTACCTCGCCTGCCGCGGGAAATCCGGACATCCCTGCCCTATCCGCCCGTGCAGTCTTCATGTCCACCCGTGCACCCGGGTGGGTCGCTCTTCTCAACACGGCGGGCATTGGCCAAGATGGACGCCTGGGTGGCGAGGGAGGACCTCCATGGCGACTGTGCGCGACGAGGCCGACGCGCGGCGGCAGCTGCGCGCGGAGCGGCAGCACGACACGAACGAGCTGGTCATCGCGGGGCCGGTGCCCACCGCGAGCACCGGCGGCATCGAACTCCACTACGACGGGGTCGAGGGCGTCAAGAGGGCCATCGACGAGCGCTACGACGAGCTGAGCCATCACCTCGAAACGGCCCGCGCCCTCGACACCGACCTGGCCGACGGCAAGGGACCGGTCGCCCACTGGATGCGCCGCTCGTTCGCGGTGCGCGGCGGAGCCGAGGCCGGCGGGGTCCAGGCCGCGCTGCAGTCATACCTGGCCGAGCTCGCCACGCTTCGGCAGACGCTCGACACGGTCGTGACGATGCACCAGAGCAACGACGCAGAGGCCGCCGCGGCCCTGCCGACGGGGGACGCCGATGCCTGAGTTCTACTCGACGCACCACGCCCCGACTGCTCGGCAGCGGGCCAAGGCCCGGCGTGTCCGCAGGGAAAAGGCCGTCAACAACCGCGAAACCACGTTCGGCCGGATCAACTGGGACAGCTATGAGCACCGCGAGCTGTGGGACATGGTGCAGTCGGCCGTCCCGGCGAAACTCGACCAGCACGCGGCCTGGTGGAAGGAGGTGGCCGCCGGCGTCAGCTCCGCGACCGAGGAGGTGTCGGCGCTCGTCCGGAAGCTGCGGGAGTCGTGGCAGGGACCGTCGGCGGACCAGGCCGCGGCATCGGTGGACCGGCTGACCGGCTGGGCGACGACGGTGGGTGACAACGCCCAGCGCGTCGGCTCCGGCCTCGACACGTACACGTCGGTGGTCAGCGAAGCCCGGCAGCGGATGCCCGAGCCCGTGCACTACTGGGCCGAGCGGTGGTTCCGGCAGGGGTACGCGGTGAAGCGGCTCGACGGCCCCGAAGGCACGTACCTGCTGGACCAGCTGCTCGACGACAAGCTGCCGACAAAAAAGGAAGCCGACGACGCCAAGGCCGCGGCCGTCCGCGTGATGGAACAGTACGAGAGCGCGAGCCACGACGTCCGCCACCGCCTGCCCCCGGAGTTCGACACAGCCCCGCCGGTCACCGCCGGCCCGGGCTCGGCACCACAGCCGCCGGTGGTCCGGACCCCGCCCGCACCGCCGGTTCCCCGCGATCCGGCGCCGCCGCCGAACGAGGTATCCCACGACGAGCCGGGCGCCGGACCGGACGACTCGACGTCGACGGCGTCCGCGCTGCCGACCACGTTCACCGGCGTCGGGGCCCCGGGCGCGTTCGACGGCGTCATCGGCCCCGCCGGGCCGGGCTCGTCGGCTGCCGGCTACGGCCCCGGCTTCGCCGTAGCCGGAACGCCGGGTTCGCGGACGCCGGGTTCCGGGACGTTCGGCGAGGGCGGACGAGCCGGAGCGGGACGCTTCGGTGCCGGGACGTCGGGCTTCGGACCGGGCGGGACGAACGGCCGCGGCACGGCGGGCGGGTACGGCATGTACCCGCCGGGCCAGGGAACGCGGCGCGAGGAGGACACCGAGCACCGCGACAAGTACGCGAAGGGCTACGACCTGCTCGACGACCTCCCGCCGGCGTACCCACCGGTGTTCGGCGAATGACGGGCTTCCAGGCCGACCCGGCGGCCCTCGACGCACTGGCGCTGCGGCTGGAGGACACGGCCGAGGAGTACGCGGCCGCGGCGGCGCGGATCGAGGCGCCGCCCGGCGATTTCGGGCCGGCAGCGGTGTCGGGCGCGCTCGCGGCACTGACCGGCGAGTGGTCCGGCCGGATCCGGGCGGCGGAACGGGACTTCACCGCCGCGGCGACCGGTGTCCGGACGGCCGCGAAGGCTTACCGGGCCACGGATGTCGCTGCCGCCGAGGAGCTGGGCCGGGCCGATGGCTGACCGGAATCGCGAGCCCGGCCGTCTTGCCTTCGGTGAGCTGTCCGAGCCCCACCACCCCGCCTCCGGCGAACCGGCCCGCGCCCATGGCTGAGTTCCGCGGCCTCGGCTTCGACCCGGTCCCCGGCAGCCCCGACGCCGCCGCCGAAGCCGCCCGCCGCTACACCGCCACCGCGGCCCGGCTCGAGGAAATCGCCTTCCCCGGCACGATCCCCGAGTGGGCCGGTCGGTCCGCACAAGCACTCGCGGACCGCGCCGGACGAGCCGCCGCCGGCCTGTCCGCGACCCGCAATGCCCTCCGCGCCGCCGCCGGAGTCCTCGAAGACTGGGCCGGCACCCTCCTCGCGAACCACCGCCGGGCCGAGGACCTCGACCGCCGGGCCACCGCCGCGCGCCAGGCCGTCACCACCGCGCACGACGACGTCGAACAGGCCGAAACCGAAGCCCAGTTCTCCCCCGCCACCCAGCCGAACCTCACCGCCGCCCGCGCCCGGCTCGCCGCCCGCCGAGACGACCTCGACCACCTCCTCGCCGAAGCCCGCGAGCTGGAACGCGCCCACAGCACCGAAGCAACCCGCGTCGCCGAGCGGCTGAGCGCCCTCGGCGACGGCGCCCCCTTGCCGGAAGCACCGGGCTTCCCCGGCGTGGCAACACACCTGGAGGCGTTCTCGGCCGTCGGGCGCGAGCTGGGCGGCACCGTCGCGAAGACGCCCGTCGTGCCGGTCACGCCGCCGCCGGGTGCCGTCAGCGCGTTCGCCGCGGCACTGGGTGGCCGGTGAAACTGCCCGCCGTTCCGGGGATCACCCCGGTGAACCTGGATTCGGTCGAGCGCACCACCGCTGAGCTGCACGCGCTGATGGCCCGCTTGCGCGGTCCCGACGCCGCCCGCGACCTCGGCCTGGAAGCCGCCGCCGTCCAGTGCGCGGAGATCGCCCACGAGCAGCGGGCCGGGCTGCTGGCCCTCGTCGAACACCGCGACGCCGATCCCGCCCTGCTCATCGCCGGGGTCGTCCCGGTCGACGGCTCGATCGACGAGGTCGCCGACCTCGGCTACTTCATCGCGGACACGACACCCGGCATCCGCGACGTCAGCTCGGCACGGACCGGCCGCGGCTACCCGGTGGTGATCGTCGAGCGGATCGGCCTGTCCGGCGCGCAGCTGCAGGCCGTCGTGCTCGACCCGGACCGGCCGCGCGCGGCCGTGTTCACCTTGCACTCCCCCGGTGGCCGCGGCTGGCTGGAGGTCGCCGGTCTGGCCGGGACGCTCGTCGCCGGCGTCGACCTCACCCCCGCAGCGCCCGCTCCCGGAACTCGCGCGGGGTCCGGCCGGTCGCCTGGCGGAACGTCCGCGAGAAGTGCGGGGCGCTGGTGAATCCGCAGTCCCGCGCGATCTCCGCGATCCCGCGCCCCGCCTTCGCCGGGTCGGCCAGCAACGCCTTGGCACGCTCGATCCGCAGGCCCTTGAGCCGTTCCGACACGCCTTGGCCGTCGTCGAACAGCTGGTACAGCCGCCGACGCGAGATGTACAGCGCTTCGGCGACCTTGTCCGCGCTGAGCGACTGCTCGCCGAGGTGGGCGCGCATGTACTCGAGAGCTTCGCGCCGCCGGCCCGCGAGCGCGTCGACGCGGTCGAGTTCGACGCGCAGCGCGCTCCGCAGCACCAGTTCGGCCAGGCCCAGCAGGTGGTGCGCGAGGCCGTGCGGGTCGAGCCGCGGACCGGCCGCCACGACGTGCGCCACCGCGCTCGCGAAGAGGCTTCGCAGGGGCGCGGCGACCTCGACCGGCCGGAACATCAGCGGCCGCAGCTCGGCGAAGGAGATCGACAGCTTCGCGGCCGCGACGGTCAGCATCACGACGCCGGACGGCTGCAGGTGCAGCGTCGCGTCGGCGAACGTCAGCTTCGCGCCGGACTCGGCGACCGCCCGCGGGACGGGACAGCGCAGCAGCAGCTGGACGTCCTCGGGGTCCCTGCGGCCGCCGAGGATCGCGGCGCGCGCGGCCGCCGCGCCGGACGCGCGGACGACGAGGTACCCGCTCGCGGGGACGTCCATCGGCTGCGGCTCGGCCATCGGCACCATCGTGCCCGACGGCGGCCGCTCGGCACGGGAAGGGGGACCATGGCGCGGCGCACCGCGACGGCGGCGGGAGTGATCCTCTCGCATCTGGAATTCGATCTCCTCTGGGAGGACCTGGGGCCGGGCGGGCCGCCGCCGTACCCGTTGGACGTGCCGTCGCACGGCGCGACGCACGCCGAGCGCGACGACCTGGGCGTCCGGGTGTTCGCCGGCCTCGCCGACGCGGGACTCACGGACGGCGACGACGTCGACCCGGAATTGGCGGACCTGGTCGTGTTGCTGAGCTCGCCGTCGCTGAGCGTCGACGCGCTGGTGCTGGCCGAAGCGCCCTGGCGGCTGCTCGGGGCGGCGCGGGACGGCGCCGGGGTGCTCGCGGTGCTGGACGACCGCGACCTGGTGCTGGAGCCGGTGCGCCCGGACGGCCTGGTCCCCGCGGTGGCCCGGATGGTGGGCGACGCCGAGGTGGGCCCGGGTGACCAGCTGCGGCTGCCGCGTGCGGCGTATTCGGCGGCGATGGACGCGTACGCGCGCGGCGGGTACGACGCGTTCGAGCGGGGGTTGAGCACGGCCGGGATCACCGGCCGCGCGGTCCGTCCGCTGGCGACGCTGGTGACGGCGGAGCGGTACGCGGCCGGCCAGCTGGCGGCGACGGGCCCGGCGGGCCGGAGCCCGGTACTGGCCTGGTTCGACACGGCGGCGGGCCGGTACGCCGTGACCCCGGAGGACGTGGGCGGCGAGCCGTGGGTGATGGTGACTCCCGCCGATGGCGCTTGGCTCGCCGACCGCCTGGGGCGGATGGTCGACGACGTCCGCTGAGCAGTCTCCCGCGGCTGCTCGTGAGTGGTTCTGGCCGCCCTGACCACTCACGACCACGTCGCCCAGGTCGCCGGTACCAGCGAGTCGTCGTCGGGCTCCGGCGGGCGGTCCGATCGCGCGGCCGGCTCGGCCTCCTCCGGCAGCAAGTCGCCCAGCAACTCGCGTCCCTGCCGCAAGGCGTCCGCGCCCGCCTCCGACGCCAGCCGCCGGACCAGCCCGGCCAGCTCACCCGGCGGCTTGTCCAGCGCCCACCGGTCGAACCGCAGGTCCACCAGCGCCCCGTGCAGATCGACCACCACCGAAACCCCGTCATCCGCCGCGGCGGCGCGAATCGCCGCCAGCCGCGCCCCATACCCCGGCTCCGGAGCGCCCCACGCATCTTCGGCCAGCTCGAGCGCCGTACGCGAATCGTTCACTGCGCCCGCCAGCTGTCCGGCGTGGTGTCTTCCGCCGCTTCCCCCGGCTCGGGCAGGCCGAGCGCCTCGGCGCCGTCCTGGTTGTGCCACAAGGAAGCCGTGGCCCGCGCCGACGCGGCCGCTGTCAGCAGCAGGATCCGGCGTGCCAGCTCGTCCGGTTCCAGCCGCAGCGCCGCGGCCTCCAGGGTCAGCTCCTGCAGCGCCCCACCGGGCGCGACCTCGACGGCGACCGTCCGGTCGGCGGCTTTTCCGGTGATCACGGGTGCACCCCTCCGTAGAACGTCGACGCCGACAGCGTGTGGGTGTTCCGGCGGACGGCGTCCCCGGAGTTGCCTTCGATCATCGTGACCCGGTTCCCTTCGACCTTCTCGACGATGCCGATGTGCGTGCTCGTCGACGTGTTCTGCGGGCCGGTGCCGAAGATCAGCACGTCCCCCGGTCTCGCTTCGTGCAGCGAGTTCTTGCCGTAGGCGTGGCCGTTGCGTTCGCCCCAGTGGTAGACGTCGCCGCTGAAGGGCAGGACCGGGATCTTCACGCCGGCCTTGCGCCACATCGCCGTCGCGAACGACGAGCACCACGCCGCGGTCGGCCCGTACGGGTTCCGGTTGCTGCCCGGCGGGCTCTCGCGCGTGCCCAGTTCCTTCCGCGCCGCGTGGACGATCTCTCTGCCCCGCCCCGGAACCTTGCTCGGGTGCGTCGTCTTCGCCGTCTTGTCCACGACCCCGTCGTGGGTCAGGTCCTTCCGCAGCTCGTGCAGGTTCTTCGCCGCCGCCTTGAGTTCCGCGTCGACGTGCCGCAGGGTCGACGCCGACTGCCGCGTGTACCGCGGCGCCAGGTCGGCGGCGTGCCCGACTGCTCGCATCAGCGCCGCCTGCGTTCCGGCCGCGACACCGGCGTCGAGAACCTGCTTGGCCTGGGCGGTGTACTCGTCGACCAGCCGCTGCACGGCCACGTGACCGCTGTCCACTGCGGACGCCACGTGGGCGACGATCTTCTCCGCCGCCGCGCCGGCCGCACCGGTGATCCGCAGCTCCTTCGTCAGCTTCGCGCTGTGGTGGCGGAAGCCGTCCGCGCCGCGGCCGTGCCAGTGACCGAGAACCGTGGTGCTTTCCTTGTGGTAGGCGTCGTGCTGGGCGTCCAGCGCCCCGGCCACCTGGTGCAGCGCGTATTCGGCGCGGACGGCGTCCTCGGCCTTCCCGGCGAGCTTGTTCCGGTGCGCGACGAGGTCCTTGGCGAAGGAATGCGCGAGCGCGGCGGTGTCCATGTCAGCCCTTCCCGTTCAGCGCGGCGACGGTGGCCGTCTCGTGGTCGCGGTAGGACTTCGCGGCCTTCCCGGCCGCCGACGCGAGCCCCTCGGCGTGCGCGCCGACCCCCTTGACCTGCCGTTGCAGCGCCAGCCCGAACCCGGCCAGCGCGTCGGCGAAGCCCGACTCCTCGCCGATCTTCCCGAAGCTGTCGCGGGCGATCCCGCGGACGTCGCGCAGCTGCCCGGTCGCGGTGCCCAGCGCGTCGGCGACGTGCCGGGTCCGGTGCACGTAGGAGTGCAGCACCGCGTCGTTCACCCGGAGCGGGCTGCCACCCGCGCTGGCGCCACCGCCGGTCTTCCCGTGGTGCTTCGTGACGTCTTGGGCGGCCTCGCGCGCGGCCGTCAGGTAGTGCTTGTACGCGCCGTTCGTGTACGTCGACCAGGGCGTGAAGTCGTGGCCGTCGCCCGAGATGCGGTTGGCGACCCTCGCGTTGGTGTCCGGGTCGAACAGCTGGTCGTCGGACTTCAGGTGGTACTGGCGGCGCCGTTCCGGGCCGAGCGCACCCAGCATGTTGATCTGCCAGAGACCGTAGGAGTCGTCCGGCGGGGTGGCGTTGTGCGCGGTCGTCCGCCCGCCGGACTCGGCCAGCGCGACCGCGACCGCGGTGGTCAGGCCCTGGTCGCGGAACCCGGCCGTGTAGGCGTGCCGGGCGATCTGCTCGGCGCTCAGCTGCGTCATGGTCCGAGCTTCTCCGTCCGGGTCACCGTTTCGGTAGGCGTGCTGCACGCAGGGACAACCCGGGTGCACGCGCGGCCGTCGATCCTGCTCCGCGTGCTCTCGTCGGCTACCGTGAGCGTGTGGACGGGCTCGGGACCGGGCCGCCCGAGGATGGGAGCGCATGCGATGACCGGGCACCCCGCTGTCACGTCGATCGACGCAGTCGCGCCGGACCTGCTCGCCGAAGCCCGCGGCCACGGCTCCCGGCGGGCAGCGCGGACGCTGGTGTCCGGGAACTCCCAACGGGCCACCCTGATCGCGCTGGTCGACGGGGCCGAGCTGGCCGAGCACGACTCACCGCCGGCCGCGACGCTCTACGTCGTCTCGGGCACGGTGCGGCTGCACAGCCACAGCGAGGAATGGACCCTCGAGCGTGGGCAGCTGGCGACCATACCGCCGGAACGCCACGGACTCACGGCACTCGGCGACGCCGTCGTCCTCCTCACGGTCGCATTGCGGTAGCAGACCTGGCGGGGCGGTGCGGCGGGTCCCGCCGCGGGCGATCAGCACCGGGCAGAGCGCGTAGGACATCAGCGACTGGCTCGCCGAGCCGAGGGCGAGACCGCGGAACCCGCCCCGGCCACGGCCAGCAGCTGTGCCCGGTCGGCGAGGTCGAGCAGCCACCCGGCCAGCACGACGCGGTCCACGACGACGTCCGGCTCCTTCTCCGGCCAGCCGACCGTCCGCTGGGCAGGCAGCTCGCGCTCGTGCTCCTCGACGGCCGAGCTGTTCATCGGCCACCGACCTTCTTCGCCGAAGCCGCTCCCAGCGCGAGCTTCCGCCCCCGGTTCGGAGGGCCTTTGATCCGTTCCGCCCGGTCCCCGGGAACCGGCGCCCGGCGGCCGTCACCGGCTTCGTGGCCGAGCCCGCGACCGCTGGGAGTCCCTGGCTGTCCTACGGGTCACCACCGGATTCGTGTTCCTGTGGGCGTTCCTGGAGGCTCCGTTGCTGAGTCCGGCTTCAGCTGACCGGTGGGATGCTCGACCAGCGCGAGCGGAGGGCCGAACCATGGACCGGCGAGAAGTGCACGAGCAGTGGGAGCGCGACCGCGCCACCCTCCACGCGCTGGTAGCCGCCGCGACCGCCACCGATCTCCGCCACCGGTCGGCGGGAACCCGGTGGACCAACCGGCAGCTGCTGTTCCACCTCGTGTTCGGCTACCAGATCGTGCGTGCCCTGCTGGTGCTGGTCCGCCTCTTCGGCCGGCTGCCCGACCCCGTGAGCCGCGGGTTCGCCGCCGTGCTCGACGCGGCCGCTCCCCCCTTCCACGTGATCAACTACCTCGGATCCTGCGGCGGCGGCCTGATCGGACCCCGGCGCGCCGCCGCGTGGCTCGACCACATCATCGCGTCGCTGCACCGCAGCCTGGACCGGGCCACCGACGCCGACCTCGCGCGCCGGATGCACTACCCGACCCGGTGGGACCCCTTCTTCCGGCCCACCATGACCATGGCCGACATCTACCGCTACCCGAGCCGGCACTTCGCCTTCCACCGGCAGCAGCTCACCCTCGATCGGTAGCGGCTCAGCACAGCACGTGCTCCCGTCCTGGCGCACCAACGGGCTGGTCGTGGTTCCGGTCATCAGGTCCTCCTGCGGGTCTCGTGGCCGGCATCGCCGGGGGAGGTACTCACGGATCAGAGCACGAAGTCCCTTTCACCGGGGACCAAATCCGCCTGCCTGCCGGACCGCGGTCGCCGACGCTGGAACGACGGCCGGACCTGACCTCTTGATCGACCGCTTCCTCCCGCACCCGCACTTCGAGGCGCGATGGCCTCATCGAACGACGCTGGTGGTCAGCCGCCACGCTGACCAAATGCGCGGGCAAGCTGCTGCCGGGCAGCTGGCGGAACTGTTCAAAACGCTCCTCAACGGCCACTTCCCAGCACTTACCGCCTGAAGTCCGTCACCGCGGTGGATGCACGATGGTCGGGTCCGACGCATCGCGATCCGCGCCCGGAGCGACTGGGCCACCGGCCCACCGGCCAGGCGGACCAACGATCCGCCGCGCAGGGGGGCCTCGGTGGTGGTGGGGTGGGTCAACTCGGCCGGACGATGAAGATCAGCGCCTCAACGTGTCCTCCGGTACCCGTCGGCGAGGGTGGGATCTGGTCGCCCGTCGCCGGGGTTCTGCGTGTGACGCGTGGCGATCCTGGTGCTCTGCGGGGCTCGCGCGCGTGGCGGTCCAGACCCTCGTCCTCGCCGGTCGCTGCGAAGTGCGGCACTCTGACTTGGCCCCACCTCGGCATCGAGGGGTGCCTGGCCTGGAGCACCCCTGGATCGACCGATCAGAAATCCTCCGCCACGCCGTCAGTTCTGGTAGCCCCCTCGCACCGGTGGAAGGATTGACGACCATGACCGACGCCAGACCGCTGGGCGCCGACGAGGCCACGTTCATCGCGGCGGCCCGCTCAGGCGATGCAGCGCGGTTCGCGCTCATCACGGAGCGCCACCGGCGTGCGCTGCAGGTGCACTGCTACCGGATGCTCGCGAACTACGAGGACGCCCAGGACATGACGCAGGAGACGTTCCTGCGAGCGTGGAACAAGCGGGAGTCGTTCAAGGGCCACGCTGCGCTGCGGACCTGGCTGTGCCGGATCGCGACGAACGTCTGCCTCGACTTCCTGGACAAGCGCAACGACCGCACACCCGTACCGTCCGAGCTGCCGGAATCCGGCTCCGAGATGCTGTACCTGCAGCCCTACCCCGACCGGATGCTCCCCGAGGACCCGCAGGAATCGGCGGTGGCGCGGGAGACGATCGAGCTGGCGTTCATCGTCGCCGTCCAGCACCTGCCGCCGCGGCAGCGGGCGGTGTTCATCCTGCGCGACGTCCTCGGCTGGCCGGCGTCGAAGGCCGCCGACGCCCTCGAGCTGACCGTCGCATCGGTGACCAGCGCACTGCAGCGGGCACGCGTGACGATGCGCGAGCAGCTGCCCGACCGCCGCCTCGACTGGCGGAGCCCCGCCACCCACGAGCTGTCGGATGACGAGCGCGGCGTGGTGAAGTCCTACATCGACGCCCACGAGCGCAACGACCTCGACGGGCTGATGTCCCTGCTGCGCGACGACCTGCGCTTCGCGATGCTGCCCGAGCCGGGCACCTCGACCATGACGGCCAAGGATGCGGTGGACGGCTGGGTCTCCGGTGGGCTCTTCCAGCGCGGCCACGACGACTGGCGCGGTATCACCACGACGATCAACCGCACGCCTGCCGCCGTGCTGTACCTCCGCACCCCCGACGACCCGGAGTACCGGCTCTTTGCCATTGCGGTCCTGCACATCGTCGACGGGAAGATTGCCGAGCTCACCGGATTCGACGCCACCGACAAACCATGGCTGGACCTGCCCCCGACACTGTGATCACCCGTGTCCCCGTCGTCGACGAGTCCAGCGCACGGGGCGCCGTCACCGCCCCGCCGGCGTTGCCGGCGGGGCTCCTCATCTCCAGCGCCGAAGTCACGATGAGCACGCCAGGAAGGATTTCGACCTGGCCTCACGACCCGGGCATGTGGCCCGTGCTCATCGCCTCGTCTCGTATCGGGTCAGCACCACGCCGCCGGGAAACGTCCGCGTCTCCACGAGGTTCAGGTTCGCCCAGCTGTCCAGCGCCGCGAAGAACGGCGTGCCGCCGCCCACCAGAACCGGGTGGGTCGCCAGCTGGTACTCGTCGATCAGCCCGGCCCGCATGGCCGCCCCGGCGAGCGTCGCGCCGCCGATGCCCATCGGGCCGCCGTCCTCGGCCTTGAGCCGGGTGATCTCGGCGACCGCGTCGCCGGTGACCAGGCGGGTGTTCCAGTCGACCTCGTCGATCGTCGAGGAGAACACCACCTTCGGCGTGTCCCGCCAGTTCCGCGCGAACTCGATCTCCGCCGGGGTAGCGTTGGGCAGTCGGTCGCCGGTCGGCCAGTGGGAGCTCATCATCTCCCACAGCTTGCGCCCGTACAGCGACAGATCGCTCGCCCGCTCCCGGTCGAGCCACCACTGGAACAGCTCGTCGCTCGGCACGCTCCAGCCGATGTCGTCGCCGGTCGCGGCGATGTAGCCGTCCAGGGTCACGTTCATGCCGAAGATCAGTTTCCGCATCATGCCAGCCTTCCGTGGGTCGGTCTCACACGTACAGACGGGCGCGGCGCGAAAAACTCATCAGAGCGTGCCACCGCTGGACTACTGCCCCCTGGCGGACTTCATCGCGCGGAGTCCGGCGTACCTGCCCGCGCTGGACCAGCACCTCGCGTCTGGTAGCGGCTTTTCCGACATCGCAGCGCACGAGGTGGACGCCGCGGTGACCGGCCTGAATTCGCCACACCTCATCATCCGCCGGCACGCCGTAGCCGTTCCCGGCCGGCGACGGCTCGGCAAAAACGTCGGCCGACGGGTGTTGCCGCTGCTCTGCCGCACGATTCGGCAAGATCCGGACGCCGTCGTACGTCGCCTGGCGATTCTGTCGCTGCTGTGGTGGCGGATCGATTCCCGCCAGCTGGCCGAGGTAAGACGCGGCGTCAGCGGCGGGCGATCTGCACCAGGTCATCGAAGCCCACGTGTGCAGGTTGTCCTTGATCGCTTCGCTGGGTCATCCCCGATGCCCCCATTCGATGGACAGGGAAACGCGCTGTTCCGACATGAACAGATGTCCGGTTGGCCGGGTCGGGGCGGGGGTGTCTGCCGTCCAACCCGACCCAGCCTCCGGCCACCGAATTTTGGACAATTAGTGGACAAAGCCCGCCAACAATTGAGACTGGAAAGATCTTATATCGCCGAACATCAACAGCTGATAAGACGTTAAAAATCAACGTCGAACCAGCCCACTCCCCCAGCCGGGGGATTTGTGCGGCGCGGACGAGCGCAGCGCGTATCGTTTCGCCAGAGCCACGGAATCACCAGTGACTCCCTTCCGAAATGAACGACAAAGGCCCCGCAATGCCGCCCGGGCGGTGATTCCACCGAACGACCACGACATCCCCCGAGGCCGGAACGGAACATCATGAGAAACATCCGGACCGTGGCGAAAGCGCTGCTGGCCCTGGTCGCCACCGTGTCCCTGGCCTTGACCGGCGCCACCGCGGCCTCCGCCGACACCGCCCCGGTGACGTGCGCGGCGGGCGCGCAGTCCTCGACCTACGACCCCGGGCTGCGCCTGGTGTTCACCCCACCCAACGTCCACGTGCACACGGAAGGAAACCTCGGGGTCTGCGTGGCTCTGGACTTCGTCCACACGGCCGGCACCTTCGAACTGGACGGCACGGGCCCCCTGAGCTGCCTCGACGGCGGCTCCGGCGGAACCGGCAGGATCGACTGGGCCGCTCCCGGCACGCACGACTCCCACTTCACCTACACCGGCCTGATCGTGCTCCGGCCGGACGGCGTCAGCGTGATCACCGAAACCGGTCAGATCACCTCCGGCGACTACGCCGGCCACACCCTGGTCATGGCCAAGGTGGTGGCCTCGGTCAACCTGGTCGCCTGCCTCACCCCGCAGGGGCTGACCCAGACTTCGGGACCGGTCAACGTCGTCATCCTCTGACCCGCACACCGCCGGGCCGCAGCCGACCTGTCCGATCGGCCGCGGCCCGCGCGCGTCGGCGGATCCCGCTGCCGCACCGAGGCGGCCGCAGACGGGAACCGCGTCAGTCCAGCCACTCGGCGGCCAAGCCGAAGGGCAACTCCTCGGCGACGGTCGCGAAGTACCGCAGTGCGCGCAGTTCCGCGTTCCCTCCAGGGCGCCACGATGACCAAAGTGATCGCCAGGAAGCGTGCGCGCTGCCCACCGGCCATCGGCAGCGCGACCGCCCGAGGTAGGGGTCACCGGGATCCAGCCGGCTCAGCCAGGCCATCCCGGCCGAGCGTGGCCGCAACGCCGGCCGTCAGCAGCACCGCTCCGGAAAAGCGGTTGGTCAGCCGCGGGATCGCCATCGCGACGGCGAAGTTGACCACCGTCATCGGGAGGAAGCCCAGGCCGGCCGCTTGACCCCCTGCCGGCCGGGGATACACACCGATCCAAAGGTGGCCGGGGCGCTCCCGCCCCGGCCACCGGTGTCGGCACGGTCAGTTCATGATGGGGCGGTTCAGGTCGGCGCCGATCTGGAAGCTCGTCACCGAGTCCGGGTTCACCGCGATCCAGTCCGCGTCGAGGTCACCCTCCTTCACCTCGAGGTCGTCGCCCCGCAGGGCCGCTATCCGGTCGCCGTCGAGCTGGAAGGCGGTGACGCCGCTGCCCAGGTGGACGATGTCCGCGTCGAGGTCGCCGTCCTTGGCGTAGAGCTCGCCGCCCTCGGCGAAGGCGATGCGGTCGGTGTCGAGGTGGAAAGCGGTGACCGAATCGGCGTCCACCGTGAACCAGCCGGGGTCGAGGTCGCCTTCCTTGACCAGCAGCTCACCTGCCGCGGTCAGCGCCGCGAGGCGGTCACCGGAGAGCTGGTAGGCGGTCGCGTCGACCTCCTGGTCCACCGACGGCGCGTCGAGCTCGCCTTCCTGGGCGAACAACGCGGTGCCCTCGCGGTAGGCGATGCGGGTGCCGTGCAGTTGGAAGTCCGTGACACCGCTGTCGGCGATGGTCTCCCACTCGGGTCCGAGATCGCCTTCCTTGACGAGCAGTTCGCCCTCGGCGGTCAGCACGCCGACGCGGTCGCCCTCGATCCGGAACGCCTTGACGACCGCGTCCTGGTGCACGGCCTCGCCGTCCACCTCGCCGTCGACCACGTACAGGTCGGTGCCCTCGGTGAACGCGATGCGGTCGCCGTCGAGCTGGAAGTCGGTGACCGAGTCGGCGTCGACGGTGTACCAGTCGGGGCCGAGGTCACCTTCCTTGACCAGCAACGCACCGTCGTTCTTCAGCACCGCCACGCGGTCGCCCTCCATGACGTACTTCTTCACGTCGGAGGCCTGCCACTCCGGCGGCGCCTCCAGGTCGCCGTCCTTCGCCCACAGCTCGCCGCCCTCGGCGTAGGCGACGCGCTGCGAGCCGGGTGCCGGAGCGCTCGACGTGCCGCCCTCGAAGAGGCGGACCGCGCCGTAGTAATCCCCGTGCGAAGAGGCGGCGGAAACCCGGACCAGCGCGCCGGAGTTCGGTGCCTCGACGATCCAGCCGTCACCGAGGTACATCGAAATGTGGTGCAGGTTGCCGGGAGCGGTTCCGTACAGCAGCAGATCGCCGGGCAGCAGGGGGTCGTAGCCCTCGGAGCTCAGGAACCGGTCGACGACTCTGGACGACTGCCACTGGGTGGTGGTGATGCCGTTGATGATGTCTTCGCCCACGGCCAGCGCGTAGGCGTAGCGGACGAAGCCGGAGCAGTCGAGGCCGATGACGTTGCAGTCGTTCGGCGCACCGGCGCCCGCGTTGCAATCCCCCCTGGACGGCCCCGGCTCGGCACCGTGGCCGCCGGCCCAGGCGTACGGGACGCCGATCTGCTCGCAGGCGCTCTCGACCGCGGCCGCGGCTTCGGCCGCGGCGCCGTCGGCGAACACCCCGCACTCGGGAGCCGCGGAGGCGGCGGGTGCGGCGGCGAGGTTGAGCGCGGTGGTGCCGAGCCCGATCACGGCGGCGAGCGCCAGCCGGAAGGTTTTCTTCATCGCAGATGTCCTCGTGGAGTGTCGGGAGAAGTCAGGGACGGACGCAGTTGATGTGGCCGTCGGGCAGCTCGCCGCCGTTGAAGTAGCGCAGCGCGGCCTCGAAGTCGGAGCAGCGCTCGCCGTCTTCGCGCGCGTCCTTGGCGTAGCCGATGTAGGCGTCGACGAGGCCCATGTTCAGGTTGTCGGCGGCGTTGTTGCTGTCCGAGCGGGCTTCGGTCCAGTACCACTTCGCGATCTGGGCGCTGTACTGCAGCGAGGCGGCGGCCTCCGGGTCGGCGAGCAGGTCGTGGCCGACGTAGCCGCTCGCGGCGCCGTAGTTGGCGGAACCGGTGAGCTGGATGTACCCACGCCCGAGGTAGGGGACGGTCTGACCGTCTTCCCCGGCGTTGTAGCGGAAACCGCTCTCGTTGCGCAGAGTGGCGAGGAACGCCGCGATGCGGGCCGGGTTGGTGATCTCGCCTTCGGCCATGGCCTGGTTGAGGCTGTCGAGGCCCTCCGCGACGATGTCCTCTTCGCGCAGGAAGCCGTAGATGGCGGTCAAGTCGTCGAGCGTCACGAGCGTGCCGCCACCGCCGCCGTGGCGTGGTGCGGCGAGCAGCTGCACGCCGGTCGCGCTGTCTTCGTCGGCGGTGAACCAGCCGGGTTCGAGGTCGCCCTCCTTGACCAGGAGCTCACCGTTCTTGACCACCGCGACCCGGTCGCCGACGAGGTCGAACGCGGACACGCCCTCCTCCTGGCGGAACGACTCGGCGTCCAGCTCCCCTTCCTGCGCCCACAGGTCGGTGCCTTCCAGGTAGCCGATGCGGTCGCCGTCGAGCTTGAAGTCCGTGACACCACCGGCGATCTCGTCCCAGCCGGGCTCCAGGTCGCCGCCCTTGACCTGCAGCAGGCCGTCGTTCTGCAACGCGCCGATCCGGTCGCCGCTCAGCGCGAACTTCTTGACGTCGGACTCCTGCAGGATGGACTCGGCGTCGAGCTCGCCCTCCTGCGCCCAGAGCTCGGTGCCCTCGGTGTAGGCGATCCGGCTGTCCTCCAGCTGGAAGTCGGTGACGTTGTTCTCGCTGATCACCGCCCAGTCGGGGCCGAGGTCGCCCTCCTTGACCTGCAACACGTTGTCGGTGGTGAGGACCCCGATGCGGTCGCCCTCGATCCGGAACGACTTGACGACCGCGTCCTGGTGCACGACCTCGCCGTCCAGCTCGCCGTCGACCACGTACAGGTCGGGGCCCTCGGTGAACGCGATGCGCCCGTCGCGGATCTGGAAGTCGGTGACCGAGTCGGCGTCGACGGTGTACCAGTCGGGGCCGAGGTCGCCCTCCTTGACCAGCAGGGAACCGTCGTTCTTCAGCACCGCGATCCGGTCGCCGTCCAGCTGGAACTTCTTGACGTCGGACTCCTGGCGCTCCCAGTCCGCGTCGAGTCCGCCCTCCTTGACGAAGAGCGTGTCGCCTTCGAGCACGGCGATGCGGTCCTCCTGACCGGTCGCCGCGGTCGCGGGTGGCGCGGGCACCACGAGAAGGCCGGCACTGACGGCCAGCGCCAGTGTCGTGCGCAGGGGCTTGGACATCGGTGGAGCTCCGTTTCGCTCGGAAGTACTGCTGTCCCTTGCTGTCGGGACCGAGCCTGCCGAGCGCCGTTGACTGCGTCGTGACGCGGCGACGACGGGTCGCGTCATCGGCACCGGCACCCGGAAACAGCGAAAGGCCGCAAGTGGACAGTCCACTTGCGACCTTTGCGCGGGTGTCTTCCTAGTGGTGGCGCACCCTCACGCACACCCAGTCGAACAGCGCGGGCACGGCCGATTCGACCATGCGGAGCACCTCGGCGTACTCCCCCGGCCCGCCGTAGTACGGGTCGGGTACGTCGGCGTCCTCCCCCGCCGCCGGGTCGAACGAGCGCAGCAGCCGCACGCGGGTCAGGTCGTCGACCAGTCTGCGCAGGGTCCTCGCGTGCCCGGAATCCAGAGCCAGCAACAGCGACGCCGCCAGGTGGTCGCGGCCCAGCGGGGCGGCCACGTGTCCGGTGGGGTAGCCGTGCTCGGCCAGCACCGCGGCGGCCCGGCGGTCGGCGGGGGCGCCCGCCTGCCACAGCCCGGTGCCCGCGCTGGTGACCCGCACCCGGCCGGCGAGCCCGCCGCGGGCCACGTGTTCCCGGAAGACCAGCGCGGCCATGGCGGAACGGCAGGTGTTGGTGCTGCACACGAAGCAGACGTGCATGTCGCGCTCAGCCGAGCAGACCCTCGCAGGCGGCCAGCACGAGCGCTTCGGTGCTGTCCGGGGATGCGGGGTCGCTGCCGGGCTCCGACGCGTTCAACGGGGACGGCCACCCGTAGGAGAGCATGCTGCTGCCGTAGCCGGCGATCCAGGGGTCGTCGTTCCAGCCGGCCTCGTAGCCGATGTGCAGGTCACCACCCGCCCACAGGATCCGGTCGGACGGTACGTAGCACTGCGTCTCGTTGGCGTACCCCATGATCCACAGGTTGCCGACGCCGGCGTCCTGGGCGGCGGCGGCGATCAGCACGTGGTAGTCGCTGACCACCTCGTGGGCCAGTCCGAGGATGGTCAGCCCGCCCATCTTCCAGCACTGCAACGGCATCGGGATCGACGCGGGGAGAGTACCCGTGTCGAGCTGCCCGATCATCAGCCGCGCGTGCCGCACCTCCGCCTGCCCCAGATGACCGTCCAACCTGGACTCGAACTTGCTCCGCAGCTCGGCGCGCACGCCGTCGTCGGTGGTGTCGACGGCGAACGGCAGCTCGATCTCGGTCAGCTCGGTCGTGATCGGGCCCTCGACGTCGGTGAAATCGCCCTGGTCGATCGTGTCGATGACGGCCGAGGCGAGGATCTGCCCCAGTTCGCCGGTCGGCAGCGGAAGCGGGTCCTGGTCGCCGGCGGTGCCCTGGAAGAACAACGCCATGGCGCCGAGCTCCTGCTCCACGATCTCCGCGGCCACGCCGACGAAGTCGCTGTGGAACTCGAACGGCGCCCGGCCGCACGACACGGGGTGCGTCGCGCAGCCGAACAGCACGGCGAGCAGGCCACCGTTCTGGGCGTCGCGCACGGCGACGACCGGCACGCCGGTCAGCACGAGGTCGAGACCGACCCGGTTGCGCCCGACTTCCGCCGACCCCTCGGCGAAGTGCAGGGTCGCCGGGATGGGCGTCTCGGCCACGGTCCGCTCGACCAGGTCGGTGAGCAGGTCCATGAACACGGACGTCGATCCGTTGACGGCGTCGACGTCGGCGTCGCTCACGTTCAGCACCACCCTCGGGTCGGGGTGGGTGTCGCCGATGAACGGGCCGCTGTGCGTGTGGCTGGCCACGACCATGAAGTCCGAGCTGCCGACCAGGCCCAGCTCGTCGCACACCCGCCTGCGCAGCTCCTGGTGCACGTCACGGGGGATGCTCACCACGTCGACCCGCAGCAGCACGTTGACCGACCCGTTGTCGTGGATGGCGATGCAGTGCGCGCGCAGCGGGTGCGCCGGCGGCGGGGCCGACGCGGAGGCGCCCCGCGGGTCCCAGCCGTAGCCGCCCATCCAGAGGCTGGGCCAGTCGGGCACGTGCGGCGTGATGTCCAGTTCGTTGTAGGCCACCGCGAACTGGCTCGCGGGGGCGGCGAAGGCGGTGGCCGTGCCTGCGAGCCTGGTGGTGACCACGGCGGTCGCGGCGAGCACACCGCCCCGCAGGATCGAACGACGGCTGATTCCGGGCATGACGGAGCTCCAGGAGGGTGGTGGGCGGACTTCAGACCGGGTCGCCCGCGAGTTCGGCCGCGATCCGGGAAGCGACGGTGTACGGGTCGCCGACGGGCTGGGTGGTGTGCGCCTCGGTCTGCGCGGTCCAGGCGAGACCGAACCGGTCCCACTCGTCCTCCAGGCTCGGCTCGTTGCCGGAGCTGATCGTGCCGGGCAACGCGTCCAGGAACTTCTGCCACCTCGGCCGGTAGTAGCCGCCGAGCAGGCCGTGCCAGTCGCGGTTCGCGTACTCGTGCAGCCCGTTCGCCCCGAGGGTCTTCGAGGTCCAGATGGTGAGGATCGACCGCGCGTGCCACTCCAGGATGCCACGCTCCTCGTCGTCCGATCCCCACGACTTCGCCTGCTCCAGCCACGGGCCGAGCAGCCAGCCGCGGTCGGTCGCGAGGATCTCCGACGACAGGTCGAGCGCGCGCAGGAACCGTTGCGATTGGCGGGAAACCCCGGCGCGGTCCCGTGCTTCGTAGGCTTCACGGAGCTGGTCGACCAGCAGCCGGCCCCGGTTGGCGAGCACCTGCCGGGTCACGTCGACCAGGTCGTAGCGGTAGGTCGGCAACGAGCGCAGCGCGGGCGCGACGGCCAGCAACTCGCCGAGCACCGGCGCGAACTCGGCCGGGTCGTAGCGCCAGTCGTCCGGCCCGAAGTTGCAGGCGGAGGTCAGGTTCAGCGTCGGCCACGCGGCGAACGGCGTCTCGAAGGGGCCTTCCTTCTCGGTGTGCCCGGTGGCGGCGAACGAGTACGCGGTGCGCAGCAGGATCCGCCAGGCCGCGGCGGCGTGCGGGTCGTCGGCGCCGTAGCGGCGCCGGGCGTAGGCGAGGATCCACGGTTCCAGGTCGACGGCGGTGCGCCGCCAGGTCATTTCGCTGAGCAGGTCCGCGACGACCGGGTTCTGGTGCGTGCCCTCCAGTGCCATCGCGCTGCCGACGAGCCGCTTGCGCTGCGACGAGGTGCGCACCTCCGGGAACGTCCGGCCCGGTTCGGTGAGGTTGCCGAACATGCCGAGCCTGCCGCCGAAGTTCTGGATGGTGCCCCAGCACCACGGCACCCCCCAGTAGGCCTCGGTGTCCGCCCACTTGCGGCTGTCGTCGGAGTCGAGGTCGAGCACCACGACCCGGTTCTCGTCGACCGCGTTGAGCACGTCCAGCTGCGGGTTGTCCTGCCAGCCCTGCATCAGCCAGATCGCGCCGGGCACGGCCTTCTCCAGCTCGTCCTGCACCGCCTTGGCCGCTTCGCCGAGGTCCGCGCCGTCCAGCACCGCGGGCAGCTCGTCCGTGTCGACCTCGTGGAACAGGTCGTTCGAGTAGTGCGTCGTGGTGCCGAACCGGTCGGTCTGGGCCTGGTAGAACCGCTGTGCCACCTCGGGGTAGAGGGCCTCGGTGGTGTCGAGCCAGTACGGCCGGGGGTGGCCGGCGTAGACGCCCTGCGCGGGAATGTGGGTGTCGGGGTGCAGGTCGGCGAACACCTGGTCCGGCACGTGGCCGGCGAACGCGGGGAACACCGGGGTGATGCCCAGCTCCCGCATCCGCTGGATGATCCGCAGGCCCAGCTCGGCCCGCTTCTCCAGCAGCGCGAGGCTGACCGGGCCGCTGAACGACGACGCTTCGTCGTCGTAGCCGGTCGTCTCGCCGTACCACTGCCACGGCTGCATCGCCGGCTGCGAGATCCACTGGCGCACCTGCAGCTCGGTCATGCCGAAGTCCTGGAAGGTGTCGTACCAGACCATCTCCTGGCCGATCAGCGTGAGCGCCCGGTTCGTACCGCTCGCGGCGAGGAGGTCGATCTCCCGTTCCCACTCCGACCAGCCCCAGAACGGGGTGGTGTAGCCGAAGACGGTGAAGTTGTAGGCGTAGCGCTCGGTCAGCTCGGTCGACTGGCGGATCGTCGCCGCCGGGGTGGGCAGCGTGGCAGGCAGCACGATCCGGTCGCCGTTGGTCGACAGGTGCTGGCCCGCCACGTACTTGAGCCACCAGTGGAACGCCGACAGGGTCGCCACCGCGCTGGTGCCCGCGAAGATCGGCCTGCCCTCGAACTCGCGGACCTCGAACGCGTCGGCCTCCCCGGCCTGCGGGGTGAGCTGGCGCAGGCCGATGAGGCCGTCCACGTTCCGGCCGAGCAGCCGGGAGATGGCCGCGCGGACGAGCGGCCCGTCCGCGGGCACGGAGGCCAGTGTGGGTGCCGCGGCCGACGCGGGTGCGGCACGGCCCGCGCTGAGCAGTGCGGTCGCCATGGTGCCCACGAGGAAGCCGCGGCGGGAGATGCTGTGCATGGTGTCGGTTCCTGTCGTCACCGGACTGGGATGTGCCCATCCTCTTGAGCCGTCGTGACGTCCGGTTGACGCGGCGTTGACGCGAGTCCCATGGCGAGTTTCATCGCGGTCGCCTCGGTGTCGTGCCGCCGGGCCCGCTCCGCCAGGCCCAGTGCCTGTTCGACGACGGCGAGCACGGCCAGCGCCTGAGCCTCGCGCAGCCGGAAGCCCGTCGAACCGGCCAGCTCCAGCGCCTGTTCGACGTGGTGGAGCCCCTCCTCGGGCGGCAGGGTGCGGCCGAGGCCGATCAACGCGGTGATCTCGCCCTGCCGGTAGCCCGCGCTGCGGCTGATCGCCAACGCCGACGTGTGCTGGGCCAGCGCGGTCTCCCGGTGACCGGTGCGGTGCTCGACCGAAGCGAGGGTGTTGAGGGCGTCGGCCTCGTACCGCAGGTTGCCGGTTTCCCCGGCGAGCTCCAGCGCCTGCTCGCAGTACCGGCTGGCCGCGGCGTAGTCGCCTGCCTCCCGGTGGGTCGCGCCGAGGTTCTGCAGCACCTCCGCTTCGTCGTGGCGCGCGCGCAGCCGGCGGTGGACGGTCAACGCGGCGTGGTGGTGCGCCAGCGCCTCGTCGATGCGGCCCTGGCGCAAGCGCACGCCACCCAGGTTGTTGCGCGCGGTGGCGCCGGTGTGCGTGAGACCGGCCCGTTCGCACAGCGCGAGCGCCTCGGTCAGGTGGGTGTCCGCCTGGTCCAGCTCGCCGCGTTCCAGGTGCATCGCGCCGAGGTTGACCAGCGCGGCGGCCTCCAGCCGTTCCTGCCCCAGCTCCCGGCTCGCCGCCAGCGCCTGCGTGGAGTGCGTGAGCGCCGAGGGCAGGTCCCCCAGCTCCAGGTGCACCACACCGAGGTTGCCCAGCGCCACCGTCTCGCCGATCCGGTCCCCGTTCTCGCGGTGCCCGGCCAGCGCCCGGCCGAGGTCCTCGATCGCGGCCGGGTAGTCACCGCGGCTCCAGAACAGCATGGCCTTGCTGTTGCGCAACCACGGCCGCGCCCCGCGCTCCCCCGCCTTTTCGGCGGCGGCGAGGGCGGTGGTCGTGACGGTGAGCAGATCGGCGTCCAGCCGGCGGGAGTGCAGGTAGCCGCGGACCGCGTCGGCCAGGTGCCAGGCGTACTCGGGCGCGACGCCGGCCGCCTGCCGGACCGCGGCGACCAGGTTCGCGCGTTCCTCGTCGAACCAGGCCGCGGCGTCCAGGTGGTCCGCGAGGTGCGGCACCAGCGGCGGCACCTCGGGCACCGGCCGGGGGAACCGGGCCAGCGTCGGGTGCAGCAGCTCGGCGGCCGCGTCCGCGGTGTGCAGGTAGTACTCGTAGACCCGGCACAACGCCTGCGTACGCGCTACCGCGTCGTCCTCCTCCTGGGAGGTCGTCACCGCGTACAGCCGCAGCAGGTCGTGGAACTGGTAGCGGCGCGGCTCGTACTGCTGCACCAGGCTCGCCGCGGCCAGCTGTTCCAGCAACCGGGTGGCGGTGCCGAACGGCACGCCCAGCAGTGCCGCGGCCGTGGGCGCGGCGAAGTCCGTGCCGGGCACGAGGCCGAGCAGCCGGAACAACCGGGCGGAGTCCGGCTTGAGCGCGCGGTAGGAGGGCACGAACGCGCCCCGCACGGCCGCCGACTCGTCCCCGTCGATGGCCAGCGCCGCCAGCCGGTCGTCCTGGCGCAGCTCGGCCACGTACTCGGCGATGTCCGGCTGCGGCCGGCTGGACAGGTTGGCCGCCGCGATCCGCAGGGCGAGCGGCAGGCCACCGCACAACGCGGCCAGCTCGCTGCCGGCCACCGGGTCGTGGTCGATCGCGTGGCCCGCGATGCCGGCGATGAGCGTCCGGGACTCGTCCTCGGACAACACGTCCAGCACGACCCGGCGCGCGCCCTGCAGCGCGGTCAGCCCACGCAGCTCGCTGCGGCTGGTCACCAGCACCGAACAGCGTGCTTCGGCGGGCAGCAACCTGCGCACCTGGTCGGCATCGGCGGCGTTGTCGAGCACCACCAGTACCCGTTTGTCGGTGAGCAGCGAGCGGTAGAGCAGTTCCTGCTCGTCCTGGTCGAGCGGTACCCGCTCGGCGGAAACGCCGAGCGCGCGCAGGAAGTAGCCCAGCGCCTGGCCGACGGTCGCCGCCGGGCTGGTCGAGTACCCGTGCAGGTTGACGTGCAGCACGCCGTCGGGGAACTCCCACCGCAGCCGCCGCGCGAGGTGCACGGCCAGCGCCGACTTGCCCACCCCCGGCGGTCCGGACAGCACCACGATGGGGGCGGCCGTCGCGCTCCGGCCGGTGAGCAATTCGGTCGCGAGGGCGATCTCGTCCGCGCGGCCGACGAAATCGCCGATGTCCGGCGGCAGCGTCGTGGTCGCCGCCACTCGCGGGGCGGGCGCGGGCGCGGCGTCGAGCGCAGGATCGTTGCGCAGGATCGCGTCGTGCAACCTCCGGACCTCCTCGCCGGGCCCCAGCCCCAGTGACTCGGCCAGCAGCATGTCGAGGTCGCGGTACACCTGCAGCGCGTCGGCCTGCCGGGCGGCGCGGTAGAGCGAGAGCATGAGGCTCGCCCAGAATCGTTCCCGGAGGGGGTGCTCCGCGGTCAGCGCGCGTAGCTCACCCACCAGTTCGTCGTGGCCACCCAGCTCCAGGTCGGCTTCGATGCGCTGCTCCAGCGCCAGCAGCCGGCGTTCCACGAGCGTGGGCACCTCGTCGCGGTGCAGCACTTCCGACGGCGCGTCCACCAGTGCCGGCCCACGCCACAGCCCCAGCGCCCGGCGCAGCAGCGCGGACCGGGTCTGGGCGGCAGGCGTCTGCCGTGCCTGGTCGATCAGGTCCGCGAACCGGAAGAGATCCACCTGGTGCTTCGGCACGTCGAGAACGTAGCCGCCGGGAACGGTCTGGATGGTGCTCGCGTCACCGAGCGCCTGCCGCAGCCGCATCACGTACGCCTGGCAAGTCGTGCGCGCCCCGCCCGGCGGGGCCTCGTCCCACAAGGCCTCGATCAGCCGTTCCACCGACACGGTCTCCCCCGCACGCAAGGCCAGCGCACTCAGCACGACCCGGTGCTTGGCGGCGGCCAGCGGGATGACCACGCCCTCCCGGCGCACCTCGAGTGGCCCCAGCAGTGCGAAGCTCCACATGCGTCATCCCCCCGAGCCAGCGCTGGAGGTCATCCTGGTGCAGGGCTCCGCGCCGGTCAACAGCTCCTCCGACGCCGAGACGGGCACCAGCACCGGGCCGCGAACACCTGTCACGACGGTCACTGCGTCCGGCAGGCAGTCCGTCGGCACTCACAGGGCAGACTCGAGCACCTGCTGGCATCAAGGTGAACTGGGCGATGTAGGAGCAGTTCTCGACTGGGTCGGTCGCGGCCGCGCAGGGAGTACGGGCGATCGTGGTCTTGACCGGATTGTCGTGGGATCAATCGATGAACACCCGGCCGGCGCGTGCCTTCTTCGCCATGACCGCGGTGACCGACTCCGGGGTCTCGCGGGCGAACTGTTGGACGAGCCGCTTGGCATAGGCCGTCTCAGGCCGGGGTGGTCTTGCCGTCGGTAGCACGTAGACCGAGGTCACCGTGATCATGATCCGGCGCCGGCGTCACGGGGACAACCGTGCCGCCGTACCTGCGGAGGTCGTCCACCCCCGGCACGCCATCAGAGCGCTACTCCTGTTCGCCTGTGCTCCGCGTTGCCATCCACGCACAAAAGATCATTGCAAAATGGCCTATTTCACTACTTCCACCACTGGCCTATATTCACCCGACCGGCGGTACCAAGATTGAACAGCTCCGTATTCCTAGACAAAGTATTACTACCCCTGCTTAGCTGGCGGACAGCTCGAACTTCCGCCGCAAGCGCCGATCTTCATCCACCACGAAAGGGGACTTAAATGTCAAAAAGGGCATTGTTCGCACGAATGATGACCGTGGGGATCATGGCAGTTTCATCGTTCATCGGCGTTGGCGTCTCGCCAGCTCAAGCTGCCGTTATTTGCCCACAGAGCGGCCGCAACGGCCAGGGAGGGACCCTGCAAACCATTGGTTCAGAGCCATACCGGAACGGGCCCGGCGAGAACTGCGGACTCTTGAGTTACCGCTCAGGAACCGCCGACATTTACTGCAAGAAGTTCAACGAACTCGGCAACCTCTGGTACTACGCAAGAGATCGTTCTTCCGGTGTCCTTGGTTGGATCTGGAGCGGCAACGTGGCGAGCACAAGCGGCACTCGCCCCAATTGTTGACGTCATTCCTCCCCGGTCCGGGGCGGTGCTGTTGGCAGCCAGCCACGGCGGTGCGCGACCTCGGCGTAGACCGACGCCATGACGTCCTCGGCTCTGTCGCGCAGCACGAGTTCGACCGCACCGCTCACACCGGTGGAGACGAACGCTCCCTGTGCCTGGAGCTTGGTCAGGTCCGTTTTTCGGTGACTACTATGATTCCACCCCCATCGTGCTGCAGGCACCCGAAGATGGCTGGTGGGTACCTCGTCGTCGATAACGGCGACGCCGAATCTGGACCCGGAAGCGCCCGCCGCGAAGACCGACGCGAACGCGCTGGCAGGCTACGTCGCTCGGCTGCACGCCCTGGCGGCGCAGTACAACCTGTCTTCGCTGCAGCTCCCGGCTGTTCGACACTCGTTGACCGCCGCGCTCCGCACTCCGTAGGTTCGATACTGAACGAGGAGGTCCGGGATGAGTCACCTGGTGCGATTCGCCGGCGGAACGGGCAACATCCGGGTTGGCTTGCTCACCGGTGAGCAGCTGCGGCCGCTCGCGGTGGCGTCGATGAGTGACCTGCTGCGCCACCCCGTGGCGGAGATCCGCCAGCTGGCCGAGACTGCCGGGGAGCCCGTGTCCACGGTCGGGACCCGCTTGCTGCCGCCGCTGGACGGCCGAATGGAGGTGTGGGCCGCCGGGGTGACTTACCTGCGGTCCGAGGAGGCCCGCCGCGAGGAGAGCGCCGACGAGGACATCTACGCGCGGGTGTACCGCGCGCAGCGGCCCGAGTTGTTCTTCAAGTCGCCCGCGTGGCGCGTGGTCACCGACGACGAGCCGGTCGCCATCCGTGCCGATTCCGCCAACAACGTGCCGGAACCGGAACTCGGCCTGCTGCTGACTCGTGCCGGGGAGATCGCCGGCTACGTGGTGGTCGACGACGTCAGCTCCCGCAGCATCGAAGGCGAGAACCCGTTGTACCTCCCGCAAGCCAAGATCTACACCGGTTCGTGCGCGGTGTCGGCGCGGGTACGACCGGCGTGGGAGGTACCGGACCCACTGTCGCTCGGCCTCCGCATGCGCATCCTGCGTGACGGTCACGAGGTGTTCGCCGGCGAAGCCAGTACCACCCAGCTCAACCGCGAACCAGCCGGACTGGTCGAGTACCTGTGGCGGGACAACGACTTCCCCGACGGCGCCGTACTCTCGACGGGCACGTCCGTCGTGCCGGGGCTCGATCAAGGGCTGCGGCCGGGAGACGTGGTCGAGATCGAGATCGACGCAATCGGATCGCTGCGCTCCCCCGTAGTGCTGGGCGCGGACGAGGTACGCCGGGTGCTCGCCGCGCGCTGAGGGCTCAGTGGGACCGGCGGAAACGCGCCGCACCAGCGTAGTTTCGGCTGGGCTTCGCCAAGGTCGCCAAGACGTCCGGCGCGGAGACCACGAACCCGCGCCGGCCGCGCCACAACCACGTCGACGCCCCCGCACGAGCGGCACGACCCCGCTTTCAGTCAGGTACTGGCATATCGACGCGGCGCGGTCTGGCGCCCCGGCGGTGTGGATGGTGTGGTTGGCTGGGCTCCGAGTGGTCGGAGGATGCCGTGGACAGAGCATTGGGACCGGGCGATGTGCTGGCGGCAGCCGAGACCGCACCGCCCGTGGAATCGGTCGAGGTCGGCGCGCGTGACCTGGCGAAGCGGCTGGGGGCCTTCGACGTGTCCTTTCTGCTGGTCGACCTCGTCGAGGAACACCTGGTGCGGCTGACCTCGACCGCGCGGGACCCGGACGGGCGCGCCCTGGAGGCGGTCGAGCTGCGGGACAGCGTCTACGAGGGGGTGCTGCGCACCCAGCGGCCGTGGCGGGAGGAGAACGACGGCGAGATGCGGGTGGTGCTGCCGGTGACCAACCGCGGCGACTGCGTCGGGGTCCTGGAGGTGACCGTGCCCTTCTGCGACGACGAGGTGCTGGCCCAGCTGGGCCAGGCCGCACACGCGCTGGCCTACGTCATCGTCACCGACCGCCGCTTCACCGACCGCTACCACACCGGCCGGCGCACCACACCGATGAGCCTGGCCGCGGAGATCCAGCACCAGCTGCTTCCCTCGGCATCCTGCTGCGAAGCAGCCCAGTTCACCGTCGCCGGCGCCCTGGTGCCCGCCGACGACATCGGCGGCGACACCTACGACTACACCCTGGACCGCGGCACCCTGCACCTGTCGATCACCGACGCCGCCGGTCACGACGTGGCTTCGGCACTCACCGCGACCCTGCTGGTCGGCGCGCTGCGCGGGGCCCGCCGAGCCGGTCACGACCTGGCCGAGCAGGCACGGCAGGCCAACCAGGCCCTGCTCGACCACGGCGGCGAGGTAGCGCTCGCGACCGGGCTGCTGCTGCGTGTGGACCTGCACACCGGCGGCGTCGAGCTGGTGAACGCCGGCCATCCCGCGCCGCTGCTGCTGCGCGACGGTGTCGTGGAGCCGCTCCGGCTGGAACCCGACCTGCTCTTCGGCGTCAAGCCGCACCGGTACCGGGTGCAACGGCTGGACCTGCGCCCCGACGACCGGCTGGTGCTGCTCACCGACGGCATGCTCGAACGCAACGCCGCCGACGCCGACCTGCCCGCTCTGATCCGCCAGACCGACGGCCTGCACACCAGAGAGCTGGTGCGGGCCGCGACCAGGGCGGTAACGCACGCCTGCCACAGTCACCTGCAGGACGACGCCACCGTGCTGTGTCTGGACTGGCACGGGACCGGTCGCACCGAACGCCAGGCCGACAACGGCGCCGACACCGACACCGCCTCACCCGCCTAGCACCTCCGACGACCAGAGGGTGACCGCCGGGCGCACCACCTAGGCGTGTCTGACAATGCCTTGGTCCAGGTGACGACGGCATGGAGGACGACTGCGGCGCGGTAGACGATGGCGACGCCCGCGACCTACGCGACTACGAGCGGTTCCGGCCGCGCTCGGGCGGGATCGACGCGGTGGCCAAGCTGATCGAGCTGGCCCGGCGGCACGGCACCGCGGCCCACGTGCTGCACGTGTCCAGCCGCGAGGAGGCCGACCTGCTCACCGCGGCCGGCGCTACCGGGCTGCCGGTCATCTGGGAGGTCACCGCGCACGGCGGCCTTCGAGAGCGGCGGTCACCTGAGTGTCGACAGCCCCTGGAGGGGCCGGGGAGTCTCCTGGCTCCTCCGTTGTAGTGGGCGAACATCGGCCCTTCGCCGGTCCGGGGCAAGTCCACGACGGCCGGGTGGCGGCGGTCTCGGGCCACACGATCCACGCGCCTTCAGACAACCACGCAGCGGACGGTCGCCGGAGCGGTGGCCGGGCGTCGGGCCGCGGCCCGAACGAGCAGTCCGCCGTACGTCGCCGCGCCTTCCCCCGATCACGGGCCGCCACCGGGCGAAGGGGGCGCGCCGTCGACGTCGAGCGCGCCGGCGGCCGGGACGACGCCGAGGCCGTCGCGGACGAACTCCACGGGGTGCCGCGACCACGTCCCGGGCGCGACGTCGACCGGCCGGCCTCAGCCGCCCGGCGCGCGCAGGGCGGCCGCGATCTCGGCGTCGGTGAGCCGCCGCGGGCCGACGTAGTAGAGCACCGAACCGCCCGGCAGCTCGCCGTCCCAGCCGGGGTTGACGACGAGGCCGTCGGCGGTCCGCGCGGCCAGGATCGTGACCCCGAACGCGCGGCCCAGTGCGATCCGGCACCGCTCGGTCCCCAAGGTCCCCGGCGACTCCGGAAGCGTCACGGAGTAAGTGGCGGCACCGCCCGCGGTCATCAGCTCCGTGTAGACGTCGGCGATTCCGGGCGAGATCAGCTCTTCGGTGATCATGCGGGGCGTGTGCCACAGCACGCAGTTGATCTTCGGGTCGACGTAGCGGACCAGCTCGGCGCGGTCCATGTCCCGGAGCGCCACCACGACGTGCGCCGCCGGGTTCGCGTGGTCGACGGTGACCGCCACGGCCAGTGCCTCGTTATCGTCGGCCATGTCCACCAGAACGGTCGCCGCACGGTGCACGGCCGCCCGCGCCAGCACGCCGGCGGCCGTCGGATCACCTCGGACGAAGTCCACCGGCTCCGCGGGCATCGGGTGCACCGGCACCTCCTCCCCCGCGCAGAGGACCAGCCCGGTCACGCCGTCGGCCAGCAGCTGGGCCACGATCCGTTCGGTCCGTCCGGCCGTGTAGCCGATCAGCACCGTGTGCCCGGTCGCGCGAACCGGCTCGGTTCCCTGCATTCGCCGTCCCTTCGCCTGCTCGAGCGCCGACGCCAGTCTGGTGAAAACCGCCGTGAGGGTCGCGATCCCGCCGATGATGACGTAGCCGCCCACGACGTGCCCCGCGGCGGTCTCGGGCGAGAAGTCCCCGTAGCCGACCGTGGCGGCCGTCACGACGAAGTACCACCAGTAGTTTCCCGGCCGCACCAGCTCGCTGCCCGCCGGTTCGGCGAGCGCCATCAGCGGCCAGCTCGTCACGAACACGACCACGACGACCGCCACCGGCAGCAGCCACCCCCGGGCCAGGATCCAGCGCGCGAGCAGCCGGGACAGGAAGAACGCCATCCGTGCCCTCCGCCGACGCGACTGCCGATCGCACCAGCCGACCACATCACCGGATCGGACACAATGGACTTTACCGGACCGTGATCCCGACAGCGGACATCGAGCGAATGTTGCCGTGGGCCATCATGTTGCCGACCTGTGCGCCAGTCCATTGTCGACAGTGAAGGCCGATCCGGATCGGCCGGCAGCCCAACGCCAGGAACCCAAATCGGGGAGATTGCCGAAGTTCCGCCCCCGAAACGTGCCTTCCCTTCATGGTTCAGCCCTGCCGGAGATCGCCATGTGCGCGGCTTCGAGCAGCTCCCCCACCGTCAACGTCAAGCCGGTCCGAGCCCGCTCGATCCAGCGACGCGCGGTAACGGCCGCAGTGGCCGCGTCCATCGGAACCCTTGACGACCGAACGAGCGGGTTGCATACTCTGTCAACCTCAGTTTAATCGATTAAACAGCCGCGAGGAGGCGACGCGATGGCGCGGGTCCGGATGTCCGACGTGGCGGCTCGCGCCGGGGTGTCCACGGCAACGGTGTCGATGGTTCTCAACGGGGTGAACGCGACGCGCATCTCGTCGCAGACTCAGCAGCGCGTGCGCGAGGCGGCCGAAGAGGTCGGTTACAAGCCGAACTCGGTGGCGCGGAGCCTGCGGACGCAGCAGACCCGCATGGTCGGCCTGATCTCGGACACCATCGCCAGCACCCCGTTCGCCGGGCGGATGCTGGCCGGGGCCAACGACGTGGCGCGTGAGCAGGGGCATCTGGTGATCCTGGTCGACACCGAGCACGATGCCGCCGCCGAGCGCCGGGCGCTGCACGCCCTCAGCGGCCAGCAGGTCGACGCGATGATCTACGCCTGCATGTGGCACCAGGTGGTCGAGGTGCCGGAAGGACTGCCCGAGGACGCCGTGCTGCTGGACTGTGCCCCGGTCGCGGGCGACCGGGCCGCGGTCGTCCCGGACGAACGGGCGGGCGGGATGGCCGCGGTGCGGGAGCTGGTGACTGCCGGGCACCGCCGGATCGCTTTCGTCGACGCCGAAGAACGGTTCGACCTCGTCGCCTCCCGGCTGCGGTACGAGGGGTACCTCCGGGTCCTGGCCGACGCCGGGATCGAGCCGGACCCCGCGCTGCACGCCCGTGCCGAACCGGTGGCCGGTGGTGGCCGGGAAGCCGCCCGGCGGCTGCTGGAGCTGCCGGCCGCACGGCGCCCCACCGCGATGTTCTGCTTCAACGACCGCATGGCGATGGGCGCCTACGCGGCCGCACACCGCCGGGGTCTTTCGGTTCCCGGTGATCTGTCCATCGTCGGCTACGACGATCAGCAGCTGGTCGCGGCGGAACTCGATCCGCCGCTGACCACGATCGCGCTCCCGCACTACGAAATGGGCCGATGGGCGATGGAGGTGGCACTCGGGCTGCGTCAAGCCGACCCGGCAGAACCGCACCTGATGCCGTGCCCGGTCATCCGCCGGGCTTCGGTGGGCCCGCCGCCGGCCGCGTTCGGCGGCTGACGGCGGACCGCACTCTTGCACTGCATCCCACATGGCAGTTGGCGCTGCCATCCGGCACGGAGGCGACGGCCGGTCGCGCTCCGAAACAGAAAGAGATTGCACGGTGAAACGCAAATCCCTCCCCCTTATCATAGCGGCCGGCCTGGCCGCGGCGCTCGCGCTGGGCGGCTGTGCCCGCGCGAGCCAAGACTCCTCGTCCTCCGGCAGCCCCGGTGAGATCACCATGTGGACGCACTCGGCGGGCAACCCCGGCGAACTCGCGGTCTACCAGCAGATCATCGCCGACTTCAACGCCTCCCAGGCCCAGTACAAGATCGTCGAGCAGAACTTCCCGCAGGGCTCCTACAACGACGCGATCACCGCGGCCGCCGCGGCGCGCAAGCTGCCCTGCCTGCTGGACATGGACGGGCCGGTGATGCCGAACTGGGCCTGGGCCGGCTACCTGCAGCCGCTGGGACTGCCGGACGACCTGATCAAGACGCTGCTGCCCACGACCGTCGGCCGCTACAAGGACACCGTCTACTCGGCGGGCTACTGGGACGCGGCGCTGTCGATCTTCGCGCGGAAGTCGGTGCTGGACAAGAACCAGATCCGGATCCCGACCATCGAGAAGCCGTGGACGCTCGAGGAGTTCGACGCGGCCGTCACCAAGCTGAAGGCCGGCGGCTACACCACGCCACTGGACCTGGGCGCAGCCGACAAGGGCGAGTGGTGGTCGTACGCGTACTCGCCGATGCTGCAGAGCGCCGGCGGCGACCTGATCAACCGCCAGACCATGAAATCCGCCGACGGCACCCTGAATGGCCCGGACGCGGTCAAGTTCTTCACCTGGTTCCAGCAGGCGTTCAAGAACGGCTGGGCGGACAACACGGGCCCGGTCGGCAACCAGCGCTTCATCGACAACAAGGTCGCCCTCAGCTACACCGGCGTGTGGAACGCCAAGGACGCGCTCGCAAGCGTCGGCCAAGACCTGCTGATCCTGCCGCCGGTGGACTTCGGCAAGGGCCCGAAGATCGGCGGCGGCTCCTGGCAGTGGGGCATCTCCGCCGGCTGCAAGAACGCCGACGGCGCCCGCGCCTACCTGAAGTTCAGCTTCCAGGACAAGTACCTCACTGCCTTCGCCGACAGCCAGGTGGTCATCCCGAGCACCACGGCCGCCGCGGCGGCGTCGAAGTACTTCGGCGACAACGCTCCGCTGCACCCGTTCGCCGTGCTGTCGCAGAAGTTCGCCCTGGCCCGCCCGGCCACCCCCGGCTACCCGGTGATCTCCTCGACCTTCGAGAAGGCGGCCAAGGACATCATGAGCGGCGCCGACGTGAAGCCGGCGCTCGACACCGCCGTGCGGACGATCGACACCGACATCAAGTCCCAGAACGGCTACGGCTTCTAGCTCGTCGCACCCCGCCCGGCGCCGGCGCCGGGCGGGCCGAGAGGGAAGGCACCTCCCATGACGGCGACCATCTCGCCGGACACCCGCGCCGCGAGCGCGGCCCCGAAACCCGTCACCAGACGGAAAACCCGCCACGAACTGCGCTCCCAGCGCCGCGCAGGATGGGCCATGGCCACCCCGGCCGTGCTGTTGCTGCTGGCGTTCCTGATCGTCCCGGTGATCCTCGGTTTCGTCCTGTCGTTCACCAACGCCCGGCTGGTCTCGCCCGAGCCGACCACGTTCACCGGCCTCGACAACTTCGTCCGGGCTTTCACCGCCGACCCGACGTTCCTCCGCTCAGTGGTGAACACCTTCTGCTTCGCCGCCGTCGTGGTGCCGGTGCAGGCCGGGTTCGGGCTGCTGCTGGCCATCCTGGTGAACCAGAAGATCCGCGGCGCGGTGGCGTTCCGGGTCATCTTCTTCATCCCGGTCGTGACGTCGATCGTGGTGGTTTCGATCCTGTGGAAGTTCATGTACCAGCCGGACGGGTTGATCAACTCGTTCATCGACTCGATCACCTTCGGCGCTTGGCAGGGCACCGCGTGGCTCAACGACCCGAGCACCGCGCTGACCGCGATCATCGTGCTGTCGATCTGGCAGGCGGTCGGCTTCCACATGCTGATCTGGCTGTCCGGGCTGCAGACCATCCCGCAGGAGCTGTACGAGGCGGCGCGGATCGACGGCGCGGGCACCTGGCAGCAGTTCCGCAACGTGACCTGGCCCGGCCTGCGCCCGACCCGGGTGTTCGTGCTGATCACCATCACCATCGCCGCGCTCGGGCTGTTCGTGCAGATCGACGTGATGACCCAGGGCGGCCCGGTCGACTCCACCTCGACGCTGGTCTACCACGCCGTCCGCATGGGCTACCACCAGCAGCAGATCGGCTACGGCTCGGCCCTGTCGCTGGTGTTCTTCGTGCTGGTGCTCATCGTCGCGCTGGTCCAGCGCTTCCTGACCCGGGACAAGGACTGACCCATGGCGATCCACAAAGGACACAGCAACCCGGACGAGCGCGTGCTGCGCCGTCGCCGGCGGGTCTGGACCTACCTGGTCCTGCTCGGACTCGCCGTCTTCTTCCTGTTCCCGCTGGTGTTCATGTTCGTCTCCAGCCTGAAGCCCGACGGCCAGATCCTGTCCGACGTCGGCGGGTGGCGGGCGTTCCTGCCGCTGGGCGACATCAGCTTCGACAACTACTCCGCGGTGTTCGACCGGGTGCCGGTCGGGCGGTTCCTGCTCAACTCGGTGATCGTCACGGTGGCGATCGTGGCCGCCGGGCTGGTGGTGAACTCGATGGCCGGGTTCGCGATCTCCCGGCTGCGCTGGACCGGCCGCGGGGTCGTGCTCAGCGTCATCATCGCCACGCTGATCGTGCCGTTCGAGACCATCGCGGTGCCGATGGTCTACTGGGTCTCGCAGCTGCCGACCCTGCTGTTCCAGAACGGCCGGATCGAATACGACTTCGGCTGGCTGGACTCCTACCAGGTGCAGATCATCCCGTTCATCGCCAACGGCTTCTCGATCTTCCTGTTCACCCAGTACTTCTCGACCATCCCGATCGCGCTCGACGAAGCCGCCCGGATCGACGGCGCGGGCTGGTTCACCATCTACCGGAAGATCGCCGTGCCACTGTCGGGGCCGGCGTTCGCCACCGTCGCGATCCTGACGTTCCTGCCGGCCTGGAACCAGTACCTGTGGCCGAGCATGGTCGTCCAGGACGAGAAGCTGCGGCCGGTCATGGTCGGCATGCAGTACTTCTTCCAGGACAACACCGCCTGGGGCGAAGTCATGGCCTACACGTCGATGATCACCCTCCCGGTGCTCGTGGTGTTCCTCGCTTTCCAGCGCGCGTTCGTCAGCAGCGTCGCGGCCAGCGGCGTCAAGGAATGACGCGCTCGCCCGGCAGACGACTTTCCGAAAGGTTGTGCATGTTTTCGCTGCCCGACTCCTGGGTCTGGGACTTCTGGTTCGCCGACGACGGCGAGCGCTACCACCTGTTCTTCCTCTACGCCTCGCGTGCCCTGGGCGATCCCGAAGCCCGCCACTACCGCGCGTCGATCGGCCACGCCGTCTCGACCGATCTCGTGCACTGGACCCGGATCGAGGACGCGCTGGTCCGCGCGGACGCCCCGGCGTTCGACGACCTGGCGACGTGGACCGGTTCGGTGGTGCGGCACCCGGACGGGACGTGGTTCCTGTTCTACACCGGCTCCACGTCCGCTCCCGAAGGCAAGAACATCCAGCGGATCGGCTATGCCACCTCACAAGACCTCGTGACCTGGCAGCGGGCTCCGGAGAACCCGGTCCTGGCCGCCGATCCCCGCTGGTACGAGACGCTGGACGCCGGGGTCTGGCACGACGAGGCGTTCCGCGATCCGTGGGTGTTCGCCGATGCGGACGGCAACGGCTGGCACATGCTCATCACCGCCCGCGCCGGCACTGGCGAGCCGTTCGAACGCGGCGTCGTCGGCCACGCCGTCTCCGCGGACCTGCGGCACTGGGAGCTGCGCCCACCGCTGACCACGCCCGGGCCGCGCGGGTTCGGGCAGCTGGAGGTCCTCCAGGCCGAGGTGGTGGACGGCCGACCGGTCGTGATCTTCTCCTGCCTGGCCGAGCACGCCTCGGCCGACCGCCGGGCAACCGGCACGACCGGCGGGATCTGGGCCGCCCCGGCCGGCGGCCCGCTCGGGCCGTTCGACATCGCGGCCGCCGAACCCGTCACCGACGACCGCTTCTACAGCGGACGACTGATCCGCCGCCGGACCGACGACCGCTGGGTGCTGCTCGCGTTCCACAACCGCGGCGAGCGCGGCTTCGTCGGTGCTATCAGCGATCCCATGCCGGTGGCGTGGGACGGCAAACGTCTCGCTGTTTTCGATTCCTGACATTTGGAGATGCGATGAGCTCAACGACGAGCGTACTTCGCCTGCTGTCCGCCGCCACCCTCGTGGCGGCTACCGCGGCCGTGGGTCTGACCGGCCCCGGCGGCGCCACCCCGGCGCACGCCGCGGGCACTTACCGCGCGCAGTACCACTTCACGGTGCCCGACCACTGGAAGAACGACCCCCAGCGGCCGGTGTACGTCAACGGCAAGTTCAACTACTACTACCTCTACAACGCCGACTACCCGGCCACGGTGGGCACGGCCTGGCGGCTGGCGACGACCACCGACGGGGTGGCGTTCGCCGACCAGGGGATCGCGGCGCCGAAGAACACCAACGCGAACGCCGACCTGTGGTCCGGGTCCGCGGTCGTGGACACCGCGAACACGGCCGGTTTCGGCGCCGGTGCGGTGGTCCAGCTGGTCACGCAGATGGACCACCCGGTCAACGGCTCCGGACCGCAGGCGCAGTTCCTGTGGTACTCGATCGACGGCGGCCGGACGTTCCGCCCCTACGGTGAGACACCGGTGATCCCGAACGGTGGCCGCCGCGATTTCCGCGATCCGAAGGTGATCTGGGACGGCGCACGGGGACGCTGGGTCGCGGCGATCACCGAAGGGGACCGGATCGGGTTCTTCACCTCGCCGGACCTGAAAACCTGGACGTGGCGATCGGACTTCGCAAGCACCATGGGCACGCTCGAGTGCCCGGACCTCTACCCGATCCGCGCCGACGACGGCACCACCCACTGGGTACTGGGCGTGAGCGCCGGCGGGACACCGGGCACCTACGCGTACTGGACCGGATCCTTCGACGGGACCGGCTTCACGGCCGACGCGCCCACGCCGCAGTGGCTGGATCACGGCTTCGACTGGTACGCCGGGGTCACCTGGGAGGATCCGGCCGCGCCGTCGGACCGGCGGTTCGGCCTCGCCTGGATGAACAACTGGGCGTACGCGGACAACACGCCGACCCGAGCCGCGGACGGCTTCAACGGAACCGACTCGATCGTCCGCCAGATCACCCTGAAGCACTACGCGGACGGCTACGCCTTGGCGTCGCAGCCGACACCAGCGCTGGCTACCCACGCCACCTCGGTGAAGAACCTCGGCACGATCCAGGTCAACGACGGCGTGGTGCCACTGGCCTACCACGGGACGGCTTACCAACTGGACACCGACGTCAGCTGGACCCAGCTGGAGAACATCGGGCTGCAACTGCGGGCCTCGGCCGACGGAACACGGCACGCGGACGCCGGTGTCTACCACGACTACAGCTACCTGAACCGGCGCCAGACCGGTCAACCCGACACCACCGGCACGCGGGGTGAGAGCCACGCGCCGTGGAACCCGGCGAAGACGACCGCGCACCTGCGGATCCTGGTCGACCGGACCACGATCGAGGTGTTCCTGGACGACGGCCGGTACGTGCACTCCAGCGAGGTATTCGCCGACCCCGCCGACACCGGCATCAACCTCTACACCACCGGCGGCAGCGGCACCTTCGCCAACACAACGATCACCGAATTCCCGGACCTGAGCCAGCGCCCGGCGCACGTCGTCTCGGGGTTCGAAGGCACCGGCTACGACCCCGGCTGGACCACCACCGGCAGCTTCGCCGGCACCGGCCCGTCGTTCGAGTACCTGCCCGGCATGGTCGGCAACGCGGTACTGGACACCTTCGCCGGCGGCGGCGACCCCGCCACCGGCACGATCACCTCACCGACGTTCACCCTGGACCGCAACCACCTGCACTTCCTGCTCGCCGGCGGAAACCACCCAGCCGGCTCACCCGGCCAGACCTCGATCAACCTCGTCGTCAACGGCCAAGTCGTGCGCACAGCGACCGGAGACGACACCGGCGTGCTCAAACCGATCGACTGGGACGTCAGCACCCTGCAGGGACAGACCGCCCGGCTACAGGCGATCGACCAGGCCACCGGCGCCTGGGGACACCTCATGGTCGACCAGCTGCTGCTGAGCGACTGACCGGCTGCTGCGAGGACAGCACGTCCGTCCTCGCACCGCACTGCCGGAAAGGCATCCACCCAGGTCCAGGCACACGTGGAGCCCACACCGAACCCAGCCGAGATCACGCCGACGTCGACGATGATCCACAAGCAGCGAGTGGGTCACCTGAGGCTCGAACCCAGAACCCACGGATTGGCTATGGTCTGAGAATGGTGGAGGAGACAGAGCCCGCCGATCCGGACGGCCCGATGGAAACCTGCTCCTTCGTGGAGCGGCATCGGGGTCGGGCTCGACCGTGGGCTGATGCTCGCCTCCACGGGCGTGCGGAACCGCAGCGACCTCGACACCCACAGCACCACAGGGCAAATCTTCATCGCGCTCTTGCCTTGGCACGCGGTGTCATCACCACCTGCTTCACACTCCGATCCACGCGGGCGGCAGCCCGCTGAGATCTTCGCGGCGTGCTGCGGCCGCGTAAGGTGGCAAGTTCGCTGCTCCGGGAGCGGTACCGAGGTAGGACTGCCAGCCAAACCGGTTCAGGCGGTTGTTCCACACCCGGTGGCCGAAGAGCCATTGCGCGATCGGCTGCGGGCCGTCGGAATCGCGCAGCCGCTGGATGAGCGCGGCCGCCATGCGACGGAACAAGGCCGCGACGAACCGACGAGCCCACTCGTGTTCGATCGGCAGCGGCGGGTTCCGCCGCAGGGCCGGGCGCAGCTCGGGCGCCACCGTCGACATCTTCACAGCGGCGTTTCCTCTTCGGTGTTCATGATCGTTCCTTCAAGGACCGGGCAGCTCGCTGCACCTCCGGCGCCGGTTACCCGCGTTGGCCGACCGGCGCCTGCCACAATGCGACGATCGCGTCGGTCAGGCCGGCCGCCAGTGCGTCCCAACTCGGTTGGATGGGCGTAGTTTCGTCGGCGAGCGCGCGTTCACGGTCGACCGACATGTGCACGATCAGGTGACGCGCCATTGCCCACCGTTCCGCGCGCACGTCGTCCGGCAGGTCGGGCACGCGCTGGTTGAACCCGTTCAGCAGCAGCCGCAGGGACGGGTAGGCGAGCGACTCTTCGACCCGGATCTCCTGCAACGCGGGGTCGCTCATCAGCTGAGCGCAGAACCGGGCGTACCACGTGGGGCTGCCGAGGGCAGCCAGGTGCTGGGTGACCGGGCAGACCAAGCACGCCACCCAGTCACGCAGCACCTCCGAACCGGCGATGTCGGCCACCATGTCGACCCGGACCTGTTCGATCTCGCCGGCGTACTTCCGGGCGATCGCGCGGACCAGATCCGCCTTCGTTCCGAAGTGGTAGCTGACGACGGCCGTGTTGCTCTGGCCCGCGGCCTCGCCGATCTGGCGGTTGGACACCGCGTGCATTCCGTGTTCGGCGAACGAGTCCGGCGGCCGTGGCCAAGCCGATGCCGCCGGTGACGACGATGGCGATCTTGCCGATCATCGGTTCGCGGCTACAGCGCGGCCGAGCCTGGCGCGCGCTCGAGGGTGGTGAGCCGTCGACCGGGACCGTCGTGGGCTTCGGACCGGAAGCCCTTGGCGAGCAGCCAGATCGGCATGAACACGAACTCGAACAGTCCACCCGGCGCCAGGAGCACGAGCCCTGGTCCTTCATTCATGTCGAGAACGCCGAGGAGATCGAGTGGAACTCCTATCAACAGCGCGGCATATCCCACGAACCCGAGCACGGCGATGGGCCGAGGAACCAGACTGGAAACGAACAGCAGGTACGTGAGGATCAGACCGCCGACGCCGGTCGGGATGTAGACCCACAGCAGGTGGTTGGGGACTACTTCCAGCTGCGTCAACAGATAGATGCCGCACGTCGTGGAGACGGTGAGTTCGATGACTCTCATCACCGGGTACCAGAGCGCGAGTCTGTGGTTGACGGCCTTCAAAACCTGGTACATCAGAAGGCCGATGCCCACGACGGCGATGCCGGAACAGATCATGAGCAGGACACCGATTGTCATTGGCTCCCGATTGGTGTCACCGTCTACAAATGCTTGGATCAGCGAGGTGCCGAAAATAGCGGTGACCATCTGGACGAGAAACAGGACACCGACGGTGACCGCAATCATTCTTCTTGACATTGATTCTCCTTCGGTTGAGCTGCGGGACGCCGTGTGGACACGCGCGTCGTGGTTGGGCGTCGGGCACCTGCTCCGGCGGATAGGTCGCTCCAGGCTCGGGGGTTACCCGACCCGCCGCGATCCGGCGGAGGAACGGTGAAAGGGCGACCGCGCGCAGCTGCCGACCGGAGCCTCCGGTCACGTTGCCGCAGTTCTCCCGCCGACGATGACGAGCGTCCTGCGGCTGGCGAGTGCGCGCCGGAGCCGCGAGAGTGTTGCGTTGCCGCCGATGTCCAGGTTGGGCACCCGGTTCTTCGGGCCCCGGAATCCGAAGCCCATGATCCGCATCGGGTAGGACCGACCGGTCAGGAGATGCCAAGTCCCCCGGTCGAGTCCCGCGGCGTGCACCCGCACCAGCACCTCGTTTGACGCGACGCGGGGGCTCTCGATCTGCTCCGGACGCGGCCCCGGCGGTGTCGTAGGTGTCCTGCACGATGACTCGCATCATGCGCGATGCCGAGGTCGACCCGCCGGGTGCCACGGGGGCACTGTCGCGTTCATCGTGAGTCACCTGCGATGAACACGCGACCGCCCTTGACCACCAGCCAGAGGGCAAGCAGGAACTCGCCAACGAAGGTCACCGTCGAGACTTCCAGGGTGGCATCGGGGCGCAGCACGGCATAGAAGGTGTCGAAGACGTACCCGGCGCCCGCCACACCGAGAAGAATCCCGATGACGCGAGGCGCCGCGGCGGATCGAAGGACCAGCAGCCCGAGGACGGCCAGGTGTGCCCCGAAGAGCACCAGTCCGGCGAGCCACACGTCGTGGAAGACGCCGGTCTTGGCGAGGGCTTGAGCCTGAAGCTGGTCGGTCGAGAAGGCACCCCCGTCCTGTTCGAGGATTCCCGGAACACCGGCAAGCTGGCTGATCGCAACGGTGAAGACTGCGGCGTAGGCGACGCGCAGGTACGCCGAGAGGCGGGCGAGATGGCTGTCGACCGGCTCGAAGAAACGAAGCAGAGCCCAGGCGACCACGACATCGAGCAGTGCCACCACGTAGAGCGCGGCCACACCCAGGCCGAACAGGCCGGGCGATCCTGTGATGTCAGCGGCGGTACGGCCGGCGTCACCGTCGGTCACCAGTCGCTCGACCACGACGAGGCCGCCGAACGCACCCAGCGCAGCGATGACGAGCAGTCCCGCGCCTGCCAGAACCGCGACGCGTCGCCCCGGCGTCTCGTGCCGGGCGCGCTGAGAGCCCGAGCCCGGATCAATGGTTGGTACAGCGCGGGAGGCCATGTCGGATCCGTTCCGTCGAAGTTCGCGAGCCCCGCGCGCCAGGTCGGCATGTCTGCGCGTTCGTACAATGTACGATTTCACTGTACACTGTACGAAAGTCGTTGTGAAGCGCCAGAGGAGACCGATGACCGCATCCGCGCGACCGTCCGCGTCAACCCGTCCGCGACTGAGCAAGGAGCGCGTGCTGAGCGCGGCGATGGTCATCGCCGATCGAGGAGGGCTGTCCGGCCTCACCATCCGCTCACTGGCCAAGGAACTGGGCACCAAGCCGATGTCGGTCTACTACTACGTCGCCAGCAAGGACGAGCTCCTCGACGCTCTCGTCGACGTCGTCTTCGAGGAGATCGAACTCCCCGACCCCGACGGGGAGTGGCGCGAGGAGATGCGCCGACGCGCACACTCGGCGCGCGCTCGCCTCAAGCAGCACTGCTGGGCGATCGGCCTGCTCGAGTCCCGCGCCAGCCCCGGCCCCGCGACACTGCGCCACCACGACCGCGTCCTCGACTGCCTGCGGCGCGCGGGTTTCTCCGCGAAGCTGACGGCACACGCCTACGCGCTCATCGACAGCTACGTCTACGGCTTCGCGCTGCAGGAGGCATCGCTGCCGTTCGAGGGGTCCGACACCGTCGAGGAGGTCGCGGAGCCGATCATGGCGCTGATGGCCACCGGCGAGTATCCGGCGATGGTCGAGATGGCCACGACCTACTACCTGCAGCCCGGCTACGACTTCGCCGACGAGTTCGAGTTCGGCCTCGACCTCATCCTCGACGGGCTGGAGCGACGCCGTCGATGACGCTCGCTGCGCGACTGCGGTCTCGGTCCCGTTGAGCGCTCGGCAGGGCGGGCTGCTATCAGGTGGCCCCTGGCTGACGGTGGAACTCGGCGTGGATGAAGCGGTTTCTGTTGCTCGACGGAAAAGCGCGCCTACGCCGACGAGCGGGCCAGGGTGTCGCATCGGCTCGAACCCGAATGCGCGGCGGTGCGGACGCGGGTCAGCGCGCTGCCTGTCGCCGAGGCGCTCGCGTCGCCAAGCCCGAACACCGCGGTGCGGCACGAGCCGCCATCGGTGGTGTTCGAAAAACTGCGGTCCCTGCACGCCGACCTGCGTGGCCGCCGCTGCCTGCTGGCGCCGTCCATGCACGCCCGGCCGCACCTGTTCGTCAGGGTCGGCCCGGGGTACCCGGCGGTGGCGCACTTCCCGGTGGAGGGTGACCGCAGCCGGAACACGCTCGCCCAGGTCCGCCTGCGGCTGGCCATCCTCGCCGCCCCGGCCCGGCTGTCGCTGTGCCGGCACGTGGTGAACGAGCCGGCCACGACGTCCGACCTCGCGGCCCGCACCGGGATGACGGCGCCGCCCGGCTTCCCCACCTCCGCCGCCTCCACGAGTGATCGTCCGAGCACGTCCACCCCGAGGTGCCTCAGCCGCTGCAGGTCGAGGCGGTGCTGGATCATTCGGCCGGGTCCCGCCGGAAGTGCGCCGGGCGCACCAAGCCCCGCCCGGCGATCGGCGGCGATCGGATGGCGCGGGGAAGGTTGGAGCAACTCCTGGTCACCGGGTGTGCCGAGCTGCTCAGCCTCGGCTCCGTGGGCGAGATCGCTCGATCGCCGGCGCTCCTCGCCGAAATCGCCACGCCAGGGTGGGGTCCTCGAATAGGATGGGCCCGAACGCCTCGATCGCGGGCGGAACTCTGTGGAGGGCAGGCATGTCACCCCTTGCGTTGAGGAGCATCGAGGTCATTCCCCGGGTGCTGCTGCTCGTCGTGGGCCTGCTCGGTCTGATCTTCGCCATCAGGGGACGCGCCAAGGGCGTCTCCGGCCTGATGGTGGGTGCCTTCGCGATCATGCTGGTCGCGACGGCGGCGGGCATCGCGTGGCAGTTCGTATCGTTGGACGCGGCGTCCTGGATCCGGTCGAACCACCTGAGCGTCGACGAACTCAACCTGATCTTCCTGGCAGTGGCCATCCCGCTCGACGTCGCCGCAGTGCTTTCCTGGCTCCTGGTCGCGCTCGCGGTCGTCAAGAGCGGCCGTCCACCTCGGCAGTTCGGCGCCCCGCCGTATCCGGCCGGCTACCCCATGACGGCCCAGCCTTTCGGGAGTCCACAGCCCGGTTATGCCCAGCCCGGCCAGCAGGCCCAGCGACCGCCGAGCTAGTCGCCTGCCGCGCGATCAAGCGGCCGACCTGGCCATCGTGACGGCGAGCGCCAGGAACACCGCGGTGACGACGATGGCCGTGCCGTTGTGACCCGTGCCCTCCTGGTCGCCTTTGCGCGCCTCGAGTGGACTCTCACGTTCGTACGACTGCCTATCCGTCATGCCACCAAGGCACGTCCGACTCGCCGAAGAGCAGCACGAACGTGGACACCGGGAAACGACCGTCCGGCGGGTGGAAATCCACGGTCGCCTCGATCTCTCCGGCGCTGAGCCAGGTCAGCCCAGCTTCCCGAAGCATCTCAATGATTCGTTTTTCCTCCGCAGGCCTGTTTTCGCCGAAACCGGTGACCACCTCGGCACGTGCCAATGGCGTATCGGGGTCGTCGCCGCGCTCGTCGCGGTCCTACTGCTCGGTGCCGCACTGGTGCCGACGAAGGTCTACCGCCCAGGAACCGCGGTGGCGGTGCCCGGCCCCCGCGGAGCCGGTGCTCGTGGTCGTGCTGCCGATGTCCGGCACGGCCGGCCCTGCGGACGGGGCGGCGGTCGTCCTCCGCGAAGGCACGGTGCGCGGCCGGCCGGAACCGTCGAACCGCGGTGGCGGAAGGGTTACCGAATCATCGATCCCGCAAGCGGCCGACGCCGGGTCACCGACGCGGACTTCGCCCGCGAGTTCACCGGCGTGGCGATGACCATGACGCCGGGGCCGTCCTTCGCCCGGCAGCGGCGCGCGCGTTCCGCGGTGTCGGCGTACCTGCGGCAGGTGCTGCGCCTGCCGGGCTGGCGACGGCTGCTGGCCCAGGTCTTCACCGTCTCACTGGTGATCCAGCTGTCGGTGCTCGCGATCCCCGCGTTCACCATGGTGCTGGTCGACCATCTAATTCCGCTGCATGTGACCGATGTCCTGGGGATCGTGGTGGCCGGTATCGTGCTCGTCGTCGCGATTGACCTTGTCGCGGGCTACCTGCGGGCGGCCGTCCTGATCCACCTGCAGGCCCGCTTCGACACCCGGATCATGCTGGGGCTCTTCGGGCACCTGTTGAGCCTGCCCTACGGCTTCTTCGCCCAGCGGACCAGCGGCGACCTCCTGCTCCGGCTGAGCAGCTCGGCGATGATCCGCGAGATGTTCACCAGCCAGACGCTGTCGGTGCTGCTCGACGGCGGGTTCGTGCTGGTGCTGCTGCTCACCGCCCGGCCCCTGCGCGAGCTGACCCAGCGGTACCTGGTGGCGCAGTCGGAGTCACAGAGCTTCGGGGTCCAGGTGATCCGGGGCATCGGCACGCTCAAAGCTTCCGGTTCCGAGGGTCAGATTCTGGAATACTGGTCGTCGCTCTTCCTCGAAGAGCTGCAAGCCTCGCTCAATCGCAACCGGCTGACGGCGGTTGTGAACACGTGCTGCACGCGTTGCGCACCTTCGCTCCCCTGCTGCTGCTCGGCGTCGGCGCGGTGAACGTGCTCGACGGCTCGATGTCGCCGAAGCGGCCGCCCTCGCTGGCATACAGGACGACATCGAGCGCATGCCGATGCGCTACGACACCCTCCTCGGCGAGAGCGGCAGCGGCCTGTCCGGCGGCCAACGGCAGCGGCTGGCCCTCGCCAGGGCACTGGCGAACTCTCCGGCGTTCGGCGCAGGCGTTGGCGTTGCGGTGCAGGATTGTGCTGGCCTGCGCGGAAGGCTTGTCCAACACCGAGGTCGCGGATCAGCTCGGGATCCATCGGATGACGGTGGGCAAGTGGCGGTCCCGGTTTGTTGCGCAGCGATTGGACGGGCTGGTCGACGAGGACCGGCCGGGCCGGCCGCCGTCGATCACGCTGGAGAAGGTCGAGGACGTGATCGTGACAACGCTGGAACAGACGCCCCGCAACGCCACGCACTGGTCACGGGGCGTCGATGGCCGAACGGTCCGGATTATCGCGCTCGGCGATCGGGCGGATCTGGCAGGACTTCGGGTTCAAGCCTCACCTGGCCGACACCTTCAAACTGTCCACCGATCCGCTGTTCGTGGACAAGGTCGTCGATGTGGTCGGGCTGTATCACCACCCGCCGGAGCGGGCGGTGGTGCTGTGCACCGACGAGAAGAGCCAGGGTTCAGGCGCTGGACCGGTCCCAGCCGGTACTGCCGATGATGCCGGGCATGCCCGAGCGGCGCAGCCACGACTACGTCCGTCACGGCATCACCACGCTGTTCGCCGCGTTCAGCACCGCCGATCGCACCGTGATCAGCGAACTGCACCGCCGGCACCGGGCTACCGAGTTCAAGAAGTTCCTGACCACGATCGACAAGACCGTGCCCGAGGGGCTGGACATCCACCTGATCTGCGACAACTGTGAGGATGATCAGGTGCCGTCCCGGGCTGTGGTCTAACCCGTGCGACAACCGGCCGTGGTGCCTTTCCGTAGATCTGTCGGCCCCAGCCTGGGACGGTGCTTGCTGCCGCCGGACCGGCGGGGCGTGTCCCGATAGGGGCCTTGCCGTGAACAGGGCACCATCACAGTTCTGACCGCCTCCACCGGCCCGGCGACGGCCCATCCGTCCCGAGCAGGTCAGGAGACGGACGACTGTGCCCAGCATGCCCCATCCCGCCCTGCCCAGCCAAGATGGCACCTCCGCCGGTGAGGTCGTTCTCGGCGTGGACACGCACAAGGATCTGCATGTCGCGGCAGTGATCACGACCCTCGCCCTGCTGGGCAGCCGCGCGTTCGCCACGACCCGGGCCGGCTACAAGCAGCTGCTGACGTGGGCACGGAGGTTCGGCCCGCTACAGCGGGCTGGGGTGGAATGCACTGGCTCCTACGGCGCGGCACTGGCTCGACACTTGCACGCGGAAGGCGTGCAGGTGATCGAGGTCAACCAGCCGGACAAGGCCGCTCGCGCCGTCCTGTCTGGCCGGGCGAACGGCAGCATGAAGGCCGGTGACGGGTCGGTGGAAATGCTTCGAATGTTCAAGCTGGCCAAGGGATCCGCTATCAAGGCCCGGACGCAGACGATCAATCAGCTCAAGGCCATGCTCATCGCTGCCGACCCGACGCTACGCGAGGAATTGACCGGTCTGAGCAATCCCATACTTTTCCGTCGCTGCGCGGAACTTCCGCCCACCACGCCAGTGACGTCACCAGCGCCGCGGTCTACACGCTTCGATTGCTGGCCGGCCGGATTCGTGAGTTGACCGGCGAGGTCCGCGATCTGGAGCACCGGATCACCGATGCTGTTGCCGTGCATACTCCGGCGCTGCTGGACCGTCCTGGAATCGGCCCCGACAGCGCGGCAGCCCTGCTCATCACGGCCGGGGACAACCCAGACCGCCTGCACAGCGAGGCGTGCTTCGCTGCCCTCCGCGGCGTCAGCCCCGTGCAGGCATCATCGGGCAAGACACACCGACGGCGACTCAACCGCGGCGGTGACCGCCAGGCCAACGCCGCGCTCTACCGCACCACGCTCTCCCGCCTGCGCTGGGGCCAGCGCAGCCGCGACTACCTCGACCGACGCACCACCGAAGGCAAGACCCGCCGCGAGGCCATCCGCTGCCTCAAGCGCTACATCGCACGAGAGATCTACTACCTGATCTCCAAACCAACACCTGCGCCGAGCTTGCGATCGCAACCCACCGCCGCTTGACATCCATAGGGGCATCTACGGAACCCACAAAACTCCGGCGATCAAGGCGTGGCTGGCCAAACACCCCCGGGTGCAGATGCACTTCACGCCGACTGGGTCCAGCTGGATCAACCAGGTCGAGCGATGGTTCGCGTTCCTCACCGATCAGCTGATCCGCCGCGGCGTCCACAAAAGCGTTGCAGCGCTGGAGAAGGACATCCACGAATGGATCAAAGGCTGGAACGAAGACCCCTGCCCGTTCGTCTGGCGCAAGACCACCGAGGAGATCATCGACTCGCTCGCACGATATTGCCAACGGATTCCAGGCGCAGGACACTAGTGCTTCATCAAGCAACGTTGGGTAGGTAATCGGGGCGGCGGATCTTGGAGTTGACGGCGAAGTGGCGTTTGGGGTGGCAGTGGCGGTTGCGCCAGCGGAGGTAGCCGGCGATGGCGGCTTCCTGGGCAGCGTGGCTGGGGTAATCGCTGCCGTCGAGGGTGAAGTAGCGGATCGCGGTGAACTCGCATTCGATCCAGTTCAGCCAGGACGCGTTGGTGGGTGTGTAGACCAGTTCGATGTCGTGATCGGCGCACCAGGTCCTGACCTCGTCTTTGCCGTGGGGGCCGTAGTTGTCGCAGATCAGGTAGAGTTTCCCGGCGGGGAAGCGGCGGCGGAGTTGCTTACAGAAGTCGAGGAACTGCGGCCAGCGTTTGCGGTCACGGAACCGGTAGAACATCTGCCCGGTGGCGAGATCGAGCGCGGCGAACATGTGCCGGATGCCTTTGGTGCGGGTGTAGGTGGCGCGTTGGCGGTCCGGGCGGCCGCGGGGGAACCAGCCGCGGCCGGGTCGGGGTTGCAGGTTCAGTGGCCCGAACTCGTCGACACAGATCACCCGCCCGTCGGCGGGCGGGTGATCGTAGAGGTCGAGAATGCGGGTCTTCTTGGCCACGAAGTCCGGGTCCTTGCTCGCCTTCCAGGTCTTCGTCGCCTGCCAGGACACACCCTCCTTACGCAGGATCTGCCGGACGGTTTCGGTGCTCACCACCAGCCGCGCATGGTCGGCGAGATACTCGACCAGCTTGGTCAGGCTCCAGGTCGTCAACGG
>NZ_JBFBCC010000029.1:0-83977 GCF_040682955.1 Amycolatopsis sp. NPDC051045 | reverse complement strand
CGCCCGGTCCCATTCCGAACCCGGAAGCTAAGCCTGACAGCGCCGATGGTACTGCAACCGAAGGGTTGTGGGAGAGTAGGACACCGCCGAACTTACCTTCCGTACGGCCCGTTAGGATAGCCAGTTGGCTGCCCTAACGGGCCGTACGCGTATGTCCAGACATGATTTTTTTCCACGGCAGGAGGCCAGGTGTCCGAGTTCGGTCGACAAGACTCAGCGGATGATGGGTCCGGCCGGTCGGCACGCCGGGACGAAAGCTCCCGGGGCCGGCCGGACGCACCCGGGGGAGACCGGCGCGGCGCGCGGCAGGACCGCGGCGGCCGCGACAGCAGTCACCAGGGACGGCCGCGCCATGACGACCGCGGGGTCCGCGGCGGCAGCAAGCCCTTCCGCGGCGGCGACGCTCCCCGCGGCGGCGACCAGCGCGGAGGTTACGCAGGTCAGAGCCGCAGCGGCGGCCGTAGCTTCGGCGAGCGCGACGACCGCCGAGGCGGGTCCGGCAGCCGCGACAGCGGCGCCCGGCCGGGCGGCAGCCGGTTCTCCGACGGCCCGAGCCGCTCCGACGGCCCGAGCCGCTCCGGCGGCGGCCGCTACGAAGACCGGGGCAACAGCCGCTCCGGCACCCGCAACGACAGCTCGAGCCGTGGCCAAGACGACCGGGCCGGCCGGCCGCAGGGCAAGTCGTCGTACGGCGACCGCAAGCCGCGCTGGGAGGACCGCAGCGGTTCCGGCCGCCGCGACGATTCGCGTGGTGACCGTGGCGGTTACCAGCGTCGCGACGACGACCGCGGTCCTCGCACCGGCGGCTTCCGCTCGGACGACCGCAGCCGAGGTGCGAGCGACCGTCGCGATGATTCGCGTGGTGAGCGCGGTGGTTACCAGCGCCGCGATGATTCGCGCAGCGACAGCCGTGACAACCGTGGCGGTTACCAGCGCCGCGATGACGACCGTGGCACCCGGACGGGTGGCTCCCGCTCGGATGATCGCAGCCGTGGTGGAAGCGACCGTGGCGGTTACCAGCGCCGTGACGATGACCGTGGCCCTCGGACGGGTGGTTTCCGTTCGGATGACCGCAGCCGTGGCGGAAGCGACCGTGGCGGTCAGCGCCGCGACGACGACCGCGGTGCCCGCACCGGCGGCTTCCGCTCCGAGAACAGCAGCCGTGGCGGGAGCGACCGCCGCGACGATTCCCGCGGCGACCGTGGTGGCTACCAGCGCCGCGACGACGACCGCGGCACTCGCACGGGTAGCTCCCGTTCGGATGACCGCAGCCGTGCTGGAAGCGACCGTGGTGGCTACCAGCGCCGCGACGATGACCGCGGCACCCGGACGGGTGGCTCCCGCTCGGATGACCGCAGCCGTGGTGGAAGCGACCGTGGCGGTTACCAGCGCCGTGACGATGACCGTGGCCCTCGCACGGGTGGTTTCCGTTCGGATGACCGCAGCCGTGGCGGGAGCGACCGCCGCGATGACTCGCGGGGCGAGCGCGGTGGTTACCAGCGCAGCGACAGCCGTGACAGCAGCGACACCCGTGACAACCGGGAAAACCGCGACAACCGCGACAACCGGACCGGTGGCGGTTCCCGCGACTCGGCCAAGCGCTACGACCGCGACAGCAGCCCGCGCCGGGACGACAGCCGCCCCGCGGCTCGCGACCAGGGAGACCGCAAGGACCGCCGGGACGACCGGCCGCGCCGGGACCCGCAGCCGCGGGTCGGCATCCCGCTCAACGACGAGGCCCTCGCCAGGGAACTCCTCGAAGCGCCGGAGCTCCCCGAAGACATCGAGTTCTCCGACCTCGACGAGGACGCCCGCCGTGAGCTGCGGACCCTGCCGAAGGGACTGGCCGAGACCGTCGGGAAGCACCTCGTCGCGGCCGGCGGCCTGATCGACAGCGACCCCGAGGCCGCTCTCGAGCACGCCAAGTACGCCAAGGCCAAGGCGTCCCGCGTCCCGATCGTCCGGGAAGCCCTCGGCCTGGTCGCCTACCAGGTCGGCAACTGGTCGGAGGCCCTCTCCGAGCTGCGGGCCGTCCGGCGGATGACCCGCACCGACGACCACATCGCGGTCATCGCCGACGCCGAGCGCGCGCTCGGCCGTCCCGAGCGGGCCCTCGACCTCGCGAAGGAGGTCGACACGGCGAAGCTCGCGAAGGCGACCCAGATCGAGCTCGCGATCGTCGCGGCCGGGGCGCGCCGGGACCTCGGGCAGCTCGACGCCGCCGTCGTCTCGCTGCAGAGCGACGACCTCAAGGCCGAGAAGCGCGACCCGTGGAGTGCACGGCTCTTCTACGCCTACGCCGACAACCTCGCGGCTGCCGGGCGCAAGGAGGAGGCCGTCCGCTGGTTCCTCAACGCGGCCGAGGCCGACGCGGAGGACGAGACCGACGCCGCCGAGCGGGCCGCGGACCTGTCGAACGAGAACACCGGCGAAAAGGACACCGAAGCGACCGATGAGTGACGCCCTCCTCGCGGCCTACGACGCGGTCCTCTTCGACCTCGACGGGACCGTCTACCACGGCACCCGGGTGATCCCGGGTGCCCCGGAGACGGTCCGGGCCGCGCGGGAGCACGGCACGCCCGTCCGGTTCGTCACGAACAACGCCTCCAAGGCGCCGGACGAGGTCATCGCGCACCTCACCGGGCTCGGCATGCCCGCCGAGACCGACGAGGTGCACACCAGCGCCCAGGCCGCGGCCGTGCTGCTGGAAGAGCGGCTCGAGCCCGGCGCGGAAGTCCTCGTCGTCGGGACGGAGTCGCTCGCCGCCGAAGTGGCCCGCGCCGGGCTGAAGCCGGTGCGGAAGAACGGCGACGGCGTCCGGGCGGTCGTGCAGGGGCACTCGCCCGACAACACCTGGGCCGCGCTGGCCGAGGCCTGCCTGGCCATCCGCGCCGGCGCGCTGTGGGTGGCCTGCAACGTCGACGCGACGCTGCCCAGCGAGCGCGGGCTGCTGCCCGGCAACGGCTCGATGGTCGCCGCGCTGCGCACCGCGACCGACGTCGAACCCCTGGTCGCCGGCAAGCCGCAGCCACTGCTGTTCGAGACCGCCGCGCGGTCGGCGGACGCTCGGCGGCCCCTGGTCGTCGGCGACCGGCTCGACACCGACATCGCCGGCGCGGTCGCCGCGGGCATCGACTCGCTGGTCGTCCTCTCGGGCGTCGCGACGCCGAAGCAGCTGATCGAGGCGGTTCCCGCCGAGCGCGGCACCTACCTCGCGGCGGACCTCACCGCTCTCACCGCCAACCCCGACGACCTGAGGATCGGGCCGCGCCCGGGCTGGTCCGTGAGCGTGCGGGACCACGTCCTCACCGCGACCGGCGGCGGGGACGACCTGGATCTGCTCCGCGCGCTGTGCCACACGGCCTGGGAGACCGGCGTCACCGAACTCGGCGGCGACGCCGAAGCACGGTTCGGTCCGTCCTGACTGATACCGTTCGTACCGTGCAGGACCACCCGTACCCCGTCCCGGGCCCGCCGCCGGGCTCGTTCTCGCCGCAGACCGACCCGCGGGCCGGCATCGACGAAGCCGTCGCCGGGCTGGACGACCTGGACGCGCTGCCGCTCGCGGAGCACGTCGAGCGCTTCGACGCCGTGCACACCGAGCTGACGGTCGCCCTGTCCAGCATCGACAAGGTCTGATCGGCGTGCCCAAGCGGGCCCGCCTCGACGCGGAACTGGTTCGGCGCGGCCTCGCCCGGTCGCGCGAGCAGGCCTCGGCCCTGATCACCGGCGGCAAGGTCACCGTGCGCGGCATGGTCGCGACCAAACCCGCCACCGGCGTGGAATCCGGCGCGCCGATCGTCGTCAAGGACGAGGACGACCCCGGCTGGGCCTCGCGCGGCGCGCACAAGCTGCTCGGCGCGCTCGAGGCCTTCACCCCGCTGGGCCTGTCCGTCGAAGGCAAGCGCTGCCTCGACGCCGGCGCGTCCACCGGCGGCTTCACCGACGTGCTCCTGCGCGAGGGCGCCGCGACCGTGCTCGCCGCCGACGTCGGCCGCGGCCTGCTCGACTGGCGAATCCGCACTGACGAACGGGTAGTGGTCATGGATCGCACCAATGTTCGCAACCTGACTCCCGAGGACCTCGGCGGGCCGGTCGACCTCGTCGTCGGGGACCTCTCGTTCATCTCGCTGAAGCTCGTGCTGCCCGCGCTCGCCGCCTGCGCGCGCGAAGGCGCCGACCTGGTGCCGATGGTGAAACCGCAGTTCGAGGTGGGCAAGGATCGCCTCGGCAGCGGCGGCGTGGTCCGCGACCCGCAGCTGCGCGCCGAATCGGTGCTCACCGTCATCGACGAGGCCGCGAAGCTCGGGCTCGCGCTGCGCGGCGTGACCGCGAGCCCGCTGCCCGGGCCGTCCGGGAACGTCGAGTACTTCGTGTGGCTGAAGAAAGATCACGTGGCCGAGTCCACAGTGGACGCGGTAGACAGGTCAGAGGCCGAGCGGCTCGTCCGAACCGCCGTCGAGGAAGGGCCCGCATGACCACCGAACGTGAAGTGCTCCTCATGGTGCACCCCGATCGCGACGCGACGAGCGAGGCCGCACGCGAGGTTTCGGCGCGCTTCGCCAAGGCCGGCATCCGGATCCGGGTGATCGAGGAGGACGTCTGCGCGCTCATCGACCCGGACGAACACGGTGTCGGGTCGAAGTGCACTGTCGTCGCCGCGAAGGACAACCCCGCCGACGGCGTCGAGCTGGTCTTCGTCCTCGGCGGTGACGGCACGCTGCTGCGCGCGGCCGAGGTCGCCCGCCCCGCTGGGGTGCCGGTGCTCGGCGTGAACCTCGGGCGCGTCGGGTTCCTCGCCGAAGCCGACTCGGACGCGCTGGCCGACACCGTCCAGCGCGTCGTCGACGGCGATTACCAGGTCGAAGAGCGGATGACCATCGACGTCACGGTCACCCACGGCGGCACCGAACTCGCTCGCACCTGGGCGCTCAACGAAGCCAGCGTGGAGAAGAGCACCCGGGAGCGGGTCCTGGACGCGCTGATCGAGGTCGACGGCCGTCCGGTGTCCGCCTTCGGCTGCGACGGTGTGCTGTGCGCCACACCGACCGGGTCGACCGCGTACGCGTTCTCGGCGGGTGGCCCGATCATCTGGCCGGACGTCCAGGCGCTGCTGGTGGTGCCGAGCAACGCGCACGCGATGTTCTCGCGCCCGCTGGTCGTCTCCCGCGACTCGGTGATCACCGTCGGGATCGACCCGGACGGCTCGTCCGCGGTCCTGACCTGCGACGGCACCCGCCCCATCGACCTGCCGCCGGGGGCGCGGGTGCGCGTGACGTGCGGCAAGACGCCGGTGCGGCTGGTCCGGCTGTGGGACGGGCCGTTCACCGACCGGCTGGTGCAGAAGTTCTCGCTGCCGGTGAAGAGCTGGCGCGAACGGCACGCGCGGCCCGTCGAATGAAGCCGCTGAACGCGAAATTCGAACACATCGGCGACTCGCCGGGGTAGCGGGCGCGCAGAGTGTCGGTGGTGGCCGCTACGGTAGGCGGCGTGCTGGCCGAGATGCGCATCCAGGGCCTCGGAGTCATCGAGGACGCCCTGCTGGAACTGCACGCGGGCTTCACCGTCGTGACCGGTGAGACGGGTGCGGGGAAGACCATGGTCGTCACCGGGCTGCACCTGCTGTCCGGTGGCCGCGCCGAGGTGTCCAAGGTCCGGACGGGGATGCTCAAAGCATTCGTGGAAGGACGGTTCACCTACTCCGGCGTCGAAGGCGCCGAGCGGATCGTCGCCGATTCGGGCGCGGACGTGGACGAGGACGGCAGCGTGATCGCGCTGCGCGCAATCGCTGTCGACGGGCGGTCCCGCGCCCACCTCGGCGGCCGGTCCGTGCCGGTCGGCGTGCTCGCGGAGCTGTCCGAGCAGCTGATCGCGGTGCACGGGCAGAACGACCAGCTGCGGCTGCTGCGGCCGGCCGAGCAGCGCGCGGTGATCGACCGGTTCGCCGGCGACGCGGTGGCGAAACCCCTGCGCGCCTACCAGGAGATCCGGTCGGAATGGCTGGCGGTGATCGCCGAGCTGACCGAGCGGTCGACGCGCTCGCGGGAGATGGCCCAGCAGGCCGACCTGCTCAAGCACGGGCTGACCGAGATCGACGCCGTCGCGCCCGAGCCGGGCGAAGACGTCGAGCTCACCACGCAGATCAAGCGGCTCGCGGCGGCCGACGAGCTGCGCGCGACCGCGACCGAGGCGCACGTCGCCGTGTCCGGCTCCCCGGACGGCGACCCGGACGCGCCGGGTGCGGCCGGCCTGGTCTCCGAGGCGCTGCGGCGGCTTTCGACGTCCGAGGACGCCGTGCTGCGCGAGCTGGCGCCGCGGCTGGAGGAGGCGTCGGTGCTGCTCGCCGACGTCGGAGCCGAGCTGGGCAACTACGTCGAAACGCTGGACGCCGACCCGGCCTTGCTGGAGAAGGTGCTGGCCCGGCAAGCCGAACTCAAGCGGCTGACCCGCAAGTACGCCGCGGACGTCGACGGCGTGCTCGCCTGGGCCGACGACGCCCGGCGCCGCCTGGAAACCATGGACACGTCGGAAGAGGCGCTCGCCGAGCTGGCGCTGCGGCGCGACCAGCTCGCGCTGCAGCTCGCGGCGCACGCCGCCGAGGTGTCGGCCGCGAGGGAGAAGGCGGCGGCCGAGCTGGCCGCGGAGATCACCCGCGAGCTGTCCGGGCTGGCGATGGGCCAGGCCGCGATCGAGGTGACGGTCGAGCAGCGTCCCGCCGAGCACGGCGACACGCACGCGCTGACCATCGACGGCCGCGCGGTGCACGCGGGCGCCGACGGCGTCGACGACGTCGAGCTGCTGCTGCGCGCGCACGACGGCGCGCCGCCGCTGCCGGTGCACAAGGCCGCCTCGGGTGGTGAGCTGTCGCGGGTGATGCTGGCGATCGAGGTGGTCCTGGCGCACGCGGACACGGTCCAGACGCTGGTGTTCGACGAGGTCGACGCGGGCGTCGGCGGCCGCGCGGCGATCGAGATCGGCCGGCGGCTGGCCCGGCTGGCGCGGACCCACCAGGTCCTGGTGGTGACGCACCTGCCGCAGGTCGCGGCGTTCGCCGACCAGCACCTGGTGGTGGACAAGGGCCACACCGGCGGGGTCACGCGAAGCGGCGTGACGAACCTGAGCCAGACCGAGCGGGTCAGCGAGCTGGCCCGGATGCTCGCCGGCATGGACAACGAGACGGGCCGCGCGCACGCGGAGGAGCTGCTGGCAACGGCGGAGAAGGACAAGGCCGAGTTCGTGCCGAAGCGCAAGCGAGCCGCCAAGAAGAAGTAGCGGCGTCAGTCCAGCTTCGCGGTGATGCCGCGGAACACCTCCGCCAGCACGCGCGCCTGCTCGCCGCTCATCCGGTCCGCGAAGTGCCGCTGCACCCCGCGCACGTGGGTCGGCCACGCCCGCTCCAGCGCCGCCAGGCCTTCGTCGGTCAGCACCACCAGCGTGGACCGGCGGTTCTCCGGATCCGGTTCCCGCCGCGCGTAACCCGACGACTCGAGGCCGTCCACGATCCGGGTCAGGCCGCTCGCGCTGTGGACCAGCGCCGCCGCCAGGTCCTTCATGTGCAGCCGCCGCTCCGGGGCCTCCGACAGCTGGACCAGTGCGTCGTACGTGCGGTGGGACATGCCGTGCTCGGCCCGCAGTTCCGCGTCGAGCACGCGAAGGAGCAGTGCCGACGAGCGCAGGAATCCCCGCCAGGCCGCGTCGTGGTCTCGGGACAGGCTCACCCCGGGAATAGTACTCGCGCGAACAGTTGTTGTGCGGACTGTTCGCTTGCGAAGAAAGGACTCAGGATGCGCGCGGTGGTACTCCGAGAACCCGGTCCCGTCGAGAACCTCGAACTCACCGATCTCCCGCTGCCCGAGGCGAAGCCCGGCTGGGTCCGGATCGCCGTCAAGGCGTTCGGCCTCAACCGGTCCGAGTTGCACACCCGGCTCGGGCTGGCCGAAGGCGTCACGTTCCCCCGCGTGCCCGGCATCGAGGCCGTCGGCGTCGTCGACGAGGATCCCGGCGGGGAATTCGCCGAAGGGCAGCAGGTCGCCACCATGATGGGCGGCATGGGCCGCACCTTCGACGGCGGTTACGCCGAATACACCGTGGTCCCGCGCCGGCAGGTCATCCCGTTCCGCTCCGACCTGCCCTGGGAAATCCTCGGCCAGGTCCCCGAGACCCTCCAGACCGCGTACGGCTCCCTCACCACCGGCCTGGACCTGCGAAAAGGCCAAACGCTGCTGATCCGCGGCGGCACGTCCGCGCTCGGCTTCGCCACGGCGACGGTGGCCCGCGACCTCGGCGCCACCGTCTTCGCCACCACGCGGCAGCAGGACCGCCTGGACACCCTGGCCGAGCACGGCGTCGACCACCCGCTGCTCGACGACGGCGACATCGCGACGCAGGTGCGGAAGATCGTCCCGGACGGCGTCGACGCGGCCCTCGAACTGGTCGGCACCCCGACCCTGCCGGACACCCTGAACGCCACCCGCGTGCACGGCACCGTCTGCTTCGCCGGCATGTTGTCCAACCAGTGGACGATCTCGAACTTCTATCCGATCGGCTACCTTCCCGCCGGGGTGCGGTTGACCGCTTATGGTGGTGAGGCGGACGACCTGCCCGTCTCCGTCCTCCAGCGCCACCTCGACCGGATCGCCCGCGGCGAAGCGAGCCTCGGCCCGGCCAAGGTGTACCCGATGACGGAAATCCGGCAGGCGCACGACGACTTGGAGCACAACCGGACGGCGGGCAAGCTCGTCGTGCTGACCGGCCGAGCGGAGGGAGCCGCCCCGTGATCCTGCCGCCGCCCGCCGATGTCGAAGCCCAGCTGGCCGCCGCGCGGCGGGACGGCGACCTCGACCGCTACCTCGGCCTGCTCGCCGGGGAGGAGCTGTTCGTCCCGATCCGGCGGGTGGACGCCCGGAGCATCCTCGACGAGCGGGCGGAGACCTTCCCCAACGTCTACTTCGAGACCGGCGGCGACGAGTTCCTGCAGGTCTTCACCCGCGGCGCGCTGCCGGACCTCGGTCCCGACGTCGTGGCCATGAGCGGCGCGCTGGACTGGGCGGTCGACGGTGTCGGGCGGCACGAGCGCGTCGTGTTCAACCGCGGCACCCGCGGCGAGTGGCGGCTGCCGGGAGCGACGCTGCAGCCGTGGCTCGACGCGCACCTCGACGACGTCACGCCGCTGGACGAGCAGGTCGAGCGGCTGATCACCGCGCCGTACGGGCACTTGGAAGGACCCATCGCGCACGCGCTTGCCTGCGGTGCGCACCTGGCCGTGCTCAACGCGGCGCCGTGGAACCTCCTCGACGGCCGCTACCACGACTACGTCGCCGAGGTGCGGGGCCTGCGGGACTGGTGGGGCGTGCCCGACCCGGCCGGCTGGCGCGCGACCATGACCGGCCTGATCGGCGACGGCTACGCGCTGACGCCCGGCAACCTGGTGCTCATGCTGCGCTTGCGGTTCGCCGCCGAGTACGGGCTGCCGGGTGCCGACTTCGATCCGCTGACCTGGGCGCAGCTGGTGGACCGGTGGTGCGCGGAGAACGACGCCGGTGACCAGGCCGGCGAGCTGCGGGACACGGTCCGGCGGGTGTCCCGGTACGAGCGGCGGTTCCGCGCCGACGGCCTGGTCGACGCGGACGGGTGCGTCACGACGGCGCTGTCCTGGGACGTCGGCCGCGCGGTCGCCATCGCCCGCGGGGGACTGGCGGCCGGGTACTGCGACGCGCTGACCGCGGAGCTGATGGTGCTCGAAGCCGCCTCCCTGGCCCGTCGTTACCACCAGTCATGGGCCGACCTGTCGGCGGGCTACGTCATGGGCCGGGTGCTGCACGCCGGCGAAGACGAGTTCGGCGAGTGGTACCCCGCGGCCGTGCGGGTCCACCACCAGCTCCTTCAGGATCCGGCGAGCCCGTGGCTGAACCTCGATTTCGGCTCGCTTTCGGAGGAGTCGGACGCCTGAGCCGCGACCCGCCTCACCACAACGAGTCACGTCTGCTACGGCGTGGCGTACGTCGTCCCACGAGCAAATTTGTCACCATCGGCCACATGAAGCTCACCGGTTTGCTCACGCGGAACCAAGAACCCCTCCCGGGGATCACCGGGGTCGCCCGGGTCGACCGCCGCACCCGGGAGCTGCTGCGCCGGATCAGTCCCGGCGACATCGTCGTGCTCGACCAGCTGGACCTCGACCGCGCGACGGCCGACGCCCTGGTCGAGGCCGAGGTCGCGGGCGTGGTCAACGCGTCGCCGTCGATTTCCGGCCGGTTCCCCAACATGGGCCCCGAGATCCTCGTCGCGGCCGGGATCCCGCTCGTCGACTCGGTCGGCGGCGAGCTGCTGCGCTCGATCAAGGACGGCACGAAGCTGCGGCTGCTCGACGGCGTCGTGTACGTCGGCGAGCGGCAGGTCGCCTCCGGCATCGCGCAGACCACCGAGAGCGTCGCCGACCAGATGATCGAGGCCAAGGCCGGGATGTCGACGCAGCTGGAAGCGTTTTCGGCGAACACCATCGAGTTCCTGCGCCGCGAGCGCACCCTGATCCTCGACGGCGTCGGCGTGCCCGAGCTGAAGGTGCCGCTGCGCGACCGGCACGTACTGGTCGTCGCGGGCGGCAACGGGCACGCCGATGACCTCAAGAAGCTCAAGAAGTACGTCGCCGAGCACCGCCCGGTGCTCATCGGTGTCGACGCCGGTGCCGACACCCTGCGCGTGCAGGGCTACCAGCCGGACATCATCGTCGGCGACCCCACCGGCATCGGGACCGCGACGCTGCGCGGCGGGGGCGAGGTCGTGGTGCCCGCCCAGCCGGACGGGCACGCCCCCGGCGTCGAGCGGATCCAGGACCTCGGCATCGGCGCGGTGACGTTCCCCGCCTCGGGCAACGCCGAAGACCTCGCGCTGCTGCTGGCCGACGCGCACGGCGCGACCCTGGTCGTCACCGTCGGCTTCCAGGCCACGCTGCGCGAATTCCTCGACCACGGCCGGTCCGGCTCGAACCCGTCGACGTTCCTGACGCGGCTGAAGCTCGGCACGAAGCTCGTCGACGGGAAAGCGGTGGCGACGCTGCACCGCAACCGCGTGTCGATCGGCGCGGTCGTGCTGCTCGTGCTGGCCGCGGTCGTGGTGGTCGCCGCGGCCCTGCTGGTGTCCGACGTGGGCTCGGTCTACCTGGACTGGCTGACGGACACCTGGACTTCGTTCACCGCCTGGGTCAAGGGGCTCTTCACGTGATTTCGCTGCGCTACCACGTCGTTTCCATCGCCGCCTGCTTCCTCGCGTTGGCCGTGGGCGTCGTGCTCGGCTCGACCGCGCTCAACGGCTCGCTGCTGTCGGGGCTCGCGGGGGAGAAGAAGGACCTCGGCCTCCAGGTCGCCGACCTGGAGGCGCAGCGCAACGCGCTCAACGCCCGGCTGACCGACGCCGACGCCTTCGCCGGCTCGATGGGCCCGAAGGTCGTCGCCGGCGTGCTGGACAAGCGGTCGGTGGTGCTGGTGACCACCGCAGACGCGCGCCCGGCCGACCGGGACGCACTCAAGCAGCTGGTCGGCCAGGCCGGGGCGGCCGTCACCGGCGAGGTGCAGCTGACGTCGGCGTTCGCCGACCCCGAGAAGGCCGACCAGCTCCGTGACGTCGTCACGCGGCTGCAGCCGGCCGGCTCGAAGTTCCCGACCGCGGGCGACTCCGGCACGCTCGCCGGCGCATTGTTCGGTTCGGTGCTGCTGCTGGACAAGACCACGGCGAAACCGCAGTCCTCGAACGAGGAGCTGGCGGCGGCGCTGGCCGGGCTCACCGACGGCGGGTTCGTCAAGACGGGCCAGGACGTCAAGCCCGCGCAGCTGGCGATCGTGCTCACCGGCGCCCAGGCGACCGGCGACGGCGCGGGTGACCGCGCGGCGACGATCGCCCGGTTCGCCACGCAGCTCGACCGCAGCGGCGCGGGCGCGGTCCTCGCGGGTGACGCCGGTTCCGCGGAAGGTGCCGGCGCGCTGGGCGTGGTCCGGGCGGACACCTCGGCGACGTCCATCCTGTCCACAGTGGACAACGCCGATACCTCGGCGGGGCGGGTGAGCACCGTGCTGGCGCTGAAGGAACAGCTCGACGGCGGCGCGGGCCGCTACGGCGTCGCGGGCAACGCGCAGGCGCCCGCCCCTGGCGTCACCGCCCCGGCCGGCAACTGACCCCGGCCGGCGCGAGGCCGGCTCACTTCAAGGGCGGGGTCAGGACACCCGCACCGGCCACGTGTCACCACTGTGCGTCAGCCGGGACGTGCCGCTGCTCTTTCCGCAGGTCACAGCTTGATGACGAAGGTCACGCTGCGTACCGGGAGGCTCACCCGTTAACATGATCGGCGGGGCCTCGCTCCCTGAGCGGAAGTGGCATATCCAACAGCCCGGGAGGCCCCGGCCAACAGGCGGTTCCCAGTGGCTTCATGGGAAATTCACAGAATGGGTGGCAAGTCTGACAACGTGAACCACGCCGACGACGGTGCCGGATCGGCGGCACGATGACGACCGCCCAGGCCACGCTCGAAGCCCCCGCCCGCGACGCGAGACCGGGCGGCAAAGCGCCGTACCTCCACCAGATCGACCTGTTCCGGTTGATCACGTTCGCCTGCGTCATCCTCATCCACGTGGTGGGCGCGACGAACTTCGCGCAGGACGTCGGCGCCAACGCCGTCGAGACGCCGCTGCACTTCACCCGCGAGGCGTTCTTCGCGCTCACCGGCTTCGTCCTGGTGTTCCAGAACCGCCGCCGCGAGTTCACCGCCGGCGACTTCTGGCGACGGCGGCTCCCGCTGGTTGCGACGCCCTACCTGGCGTGGTCGATGTTCTTCTGGGCGTACTCGCTGGTGACCGGCGGGCAGCAGCCGGGTTCGCTCGAGGCGTCGATGCGCCTGCTGCTCGCGGACCTCGTCACCGGCGGCGCCTGGTACCACCTGTACTTCCTGCTCGTGACGATGCAGGTCTACCTGCTCTTCCCGGTGCTGATGAAGCTCCTGCGGGCGACCGAGGGCAAGCACCGGTGGCTGCTGCTCGGCAGCGGGCTGGTGCAGGTCGGCGTGACGCTGTTCATGACCTACCAGCCGCTCGGCGTGAGCTACGAGACGATCACCCACCTGTACGGCACGATCCTGCCGTACCAGTTCTACACGCTGTTCGGCGCCGTGGTGGCCATGCACTTCGAGACCGTGCACGCCTGGGCCGGGCGGCACCGGCTGCTGCTGGGCGGCGCGTTCGTCGCCGTCCTGGCCGGCACCGAGTGGTACTACCTCCGTACTGTCCACAGTGGAACTTTCCCGCAGGTGGCCAGCGACCCGTTCCAGCCGTACCTGATCCCGTGGTTCCTCACCGTCATCGCGGCGATCTACGCGTTCGCCACGCGGTGGGCGGCGCGCCGCCGCGAAGGCAGCCGCGGGGCCCGCGTGGTGTCGTGGGCGGCGAACCGGTCGTTCAGCATCTTCCTCGTGCACCCGCTCGCCCTGGCGCTGCTCGGGCCGGTGATCCCGGTGGTGGCGGAGCACTTCGGCGCGCCGTGGCTCAGCGTGGTGATCTACCTGGGCACGATCGTCCTCACGGTCCTGATCGTCGAGGTGCTGCGGCGGCTGCCCGGTAGCCGCGCGCTCACCGGGAGGCCCCGGCTGCGGCGGGCGAAGGCCGCCGCCTGACCTCACCCGTGCGGGTGGCGCGGGTCATATCCGGCGCGCCGGGTGAGGCGCAGCGCGCGGATCTCCGGGCGTGGGATATGCTGGCGGCCCGTGGGACTTCAGTCACGGGCAACCAAGTACGTCTTTGTCACCGGAGGCGTTGCCTCCTCTCTGGGTAAGGGACTCACGGCTTCGAGCCTGGGTCAGCTCCTTACCGCACGCGGGCTTCGCGTCACGATGCAGAAGCTCGATCCATACCTCAACGTCGACCCCGGGACGATGAACCCGTTCCAGCACGGTGAGGTGTTCGTCACCGACGACGGCGCCGAGACCGACCTCGACATCGGGCACTACGAGCGGTTCCTCGACCGCGACCTCGACGGCAAGGCCAACGTCACCACCGGCCAGGTCTACTCGGAAGTGATCGCCAAGGAGCGCCGCGGCGAATACCTCGGCGACACCGTGCAGGTCATCCCGCACATCACCGACGAGATCAAGGCCCGGATCACCGCCGCGGCCGAGCCCGACGAGAACGGCCAGTCGCCGGACGTCGTGATCACCGAGGTCGGTGGCACGGTCGGCGACATCGAGTCCCTGCCGTTCCTGGAGGCCTGCCGCCAGGTCCGCCACGACGTCGGCCGCGACCAGTGCTTCTTCCTGCACGTCTCGCTGGTGCCGTACCTGGCGCCGTCGGGCGAGCTCAAGACGAAGCCGACCCAGCACTCGGTCGCCGCGTTGCGCAACATCGGCATCCAGCCCGACGCGCTGGTCTGCCGGGCCGACCGGGAGATCCCGGAGGACCTCAAGCGCAAGATCGGCCTGATGTGCGACGTCGACACCGAGGCCGTCATCGCCTGCCCGGACGCGCGGTCCATCTACGACATCCCGAAGGTGCTGCACCGCGAGGCGCTCGACGCCTACGTGGTCCGCCGCCTCGGGCTGCCGTTCCGCGACGTCGACTGGACGGTGTGGGGCGACCTGCTCGACCGGGTGCACAACCCGAGCGAGACCGTCCGGGTGGCCGTCGTCGGCAAGTACATCGACCTGCCGGACGCCTACCTGTCGGTCACCGAGGCCCTGCGCGCGGGCGGCTTCGCCCACCGCGCCAAGGTCGAGATCGTCTGGGTCGCCTCCGACGACGCGCAGACCGCGTCCGGCGCCGCCTCCGTGCTGTCCGGTGTGGACGGTGTGCTGATCCCGGGCGGGTTCGGCATCCGCGGCATCGAGGGCAAGGTCGGCGCGATCGAGTACGCCCGTACCCGCGGCGTCCCGCTGCTCGGCCTGTGCCTCGGCCTGCAGTGCATGGTCATCGAGGCCGCCCGGCACCTGGCCGGCATCGAGGACGCCGGCTCGTCGGAGTTCGACGAGAACACCAAGCACCCGGTGATCTCGACGATGGCCGACCAGCGCGACGTCGTCGCGGGGGAGCGGGACATGGGCGGCACCATGCGGCTCGGCGCCTACCCGGCGAAGCTCAAGCCGGGTTCGCAGGTCGCCAGGGCCTACGGCAGCACCGAGGTCTCCGAGCGGCACCGGCACCGCTACGAGGTCAACAACGCCTACCGCAAGCAGCTCTCGGACGCGGGGCTGGTGTTCTCGGGCACCTCGCCGGACGACCGCCTGGTCGAGTTCGTCGAGCTGCCCGCCGACGTGCACCCGTTCTTCGTCGGCACCCAGGCGCACCCCGAGCTGAAGAGCCGCCCGACCCGGCCGCACCCGCTGTTCAGCGCGTTCGTCAAGGCCGTGGTGGACCGCAAGGTCGCCGAACGGCTGCCGGTCGAGCTGCCCGAAGCCCCGGTGGCCGCCCGATGACCGCGCCGGGCGAGCACGAGTTCAGCGTCGCGGCCAGCCGTGACGTCCACATCGGACGCGTCGTCGGCCTGCGCATCGACGAGGTCGTGATGCCGGGCGGGGACACCGCGACCCGCGAGGTGATCGAGCACCTGGGTGCGGTGGCGATCGTCGCACTGGACGAGCAGGACCAGGTCACGCTGATCCACCAGTACCGGCACCCGCTCGGGAAGCGGCTGTGGGAGCTGCCCGCCGGCCTGATCGACCACCTCGGCGAGGACCCGGTGGGCACGGCTCGCCGGGAACTCGTCGAAGAGGTCGGCCTGGCCGCTGCGGACTGGGTGACGCTGGTCGACGTCGCGGCGTCGCCCGGCTTCACCGACGAGGTCGTGCGGGTCTTCCTGGCCCGTGGACTGTCCGATGTGGACCGCGAGGTGCTCGGCGAGGAGGAGGCGGACCTCGTCATCCGCAAGTTCCCGCTCGCCGAGGCGGTGCGGATGGCCCTGGCGGGCGAGCTGGTGAACGGCGCCACGGTGTCCGGGGTCCTGGCCGCGCACGCGGTGGTCACCGGCGTGGCCGAGCCGCGTCCGGCGGACGCCCCGTGGGAGGACCGCCCGACGGCGTTCGCCAACCGCAAGGAGTCCTGACCGAAGTCCGTGAATGCCACCTTCAGGGACGCCAAGTCCCTGAAGGTGGCATTCACGGCTTTCAGGGGCGCAGGGGGCGGCCTTCGGCGTCCATGCCGCCGTTGGCGAGGAGCACGATGCCGTCGATGATCGGCCAGATCGTGCCGGCGCCGAGGGTGATCATGCAGACGAACAGCTGCAGCAGGCCGAGGCCGATCTGGCCCGTGTAGAACCGGCCGGCGCCGAAGGGCAGCACGATCTGCAGGACCCCCGCCACCGTCTTCGACCGGGGTGAGTACGGCACGGGCATGGACGGCGCGTACGGCATCGGCGCGGGCACCGGGGGTGGCGCGTACAGGGGCATCGGCATCGGTGCCGGCGTCGGCGGCGGCCCGAAGAACCCCGGGTGCGGCTGCGGCAGGTCGCGGAACAGCGGCCGCAGGTCGCCCAGGGTGGTCGCGGCGTAGGCGTCCGTCACCCTGGTCTCGTACTCGTCCGGCGTGATGCGGCCCATGCCGAAGTGATCGGCGAGCAGCCTCGCCGCTTCCTCGCGCTCGGCCGTCCCGATGCGGAGCTCGTCGGACCCCATGGATCCACGGTAACCGCGTCCGGACGCCAACGGGGTTTCTCCCGGGTCACGAGTGCCGGGCGGCCTAAGGTGGCGGCGTGGCCTCCAGCCCGCACAGCACGGCCGACGTGATCGCCGCCTACCTCGACCACCTGGTCGTCGAACGCGGGACCGCACGCAACACCCTGGACAGCTACGCCCGCGACCTGCGCCGGTACGCCGCGCACCTGGACGGCCTGGGCGTCGCGAAGATCGCCGACGTCACCTCGACGCACATCACGGCCTTCGGCGCCGCCCTGCGGGAGGGCGACGACGAGCACCAGCCGCTCGCCGCGTCGTCGGCCGCCCGTGCCCTGGTCGCCGTGCGGGGCCTGCACAAGTTCGCGCACGCCGAAGGACTCACCGAGCACAACCCGGCCCGCGAAGTCCGGCCGCCGACGCCGGCGAAGCGGCTGCCCAAGGCGCTGCCGGTCGACGACGTGCTGCGGCTGCTGGAGACCCCGTCCCCGGACGGCGAGCGCCCGCTGCGCGACCGGGCACTGCTGGAACTGCTCTACTCAACCGGAGCCCGGATCTCCGAGGCGGTCGGCCTGGACGTAGACGACGTCGACGACACCGAGCGGACCGTGCTGCTCGACGGCAAGGGCGGCAAGCAGCGGCTGGTGCCGATCGGCCGTCCCGCACTCGCGGCGCTGCACGCCTACACCGTCCGCGCCCGCCCGGCGCTCGCCGCCCGCGGCCGGGGCACGGCGGCGCTGTTCCTCAACGCCCGCGGCAGCCGGCTGTCGCGGCAAAGCGCGTGGCAGGTCCTCAAGGACACCGCCGAACGGGCGGGCATCACCGCCGTCGTCTCGCCGCACACGCTCCGCCACTCCTTCGCCACGCACCTGCTCGAAGGCGGCGCCGATGTCCGGGTCGTCCAAGAACTCCTCGGCCACGCGTCGGTGACGACGACGCAGGTGTACACGCTGGTCACGGTCAACACGCTGCGCGAGGTCTACGCGACCGCGCACCCGCGGGCGTTGGGCTAGACGGCCCTATAGACGGCGAAGGGCCTTCCCAGCCTGCACCGACGGTCGAGTGACATTGCCCCCTCGGGTCCGGCGCGTTGCTTTGCCGGGGCTCCGACTCCGGACATAGGCTGCCGGGGACTTCGCCGAATAAGGAGCTTTCGCGCCATGTCGACACCGAACCAGCCGGCCGACCCGGCCGAGTCCGCCGGGTCGGCGGCGGCGAACCTCAGCCAGGTCACCATCGCCACCCCGGCCCGCCACGAGGGCGACGATCCGAGAGAGCGCAACGGCAAAAAGGTGAAGCTCGAGGGCATCGGCCCGACCGGCCGCCCGATTCGCGAGCACCCCGATCCTGCGCCGCTGGACAAACACGGCCCGGCCAAGATCATGGCGATGTGCAACCAGAAGGGCGGCGTCGGCAAGACGACGTCGACCATCAACTTGGGCGCCGCCCTCGCCGAGTACGGCCGCAAGGTGCTGCTCGTCGATTTCGACCCGCAGGGCGCGCTCGCCGTCGGTCTCGGCATCCAGCCACACGAATTGGACCAGACGGTCTACAACGCCATCATGGAGCGGGCCGTCAGCGCCACCGACGTGCTGCTGAAAACCCGCGTCGACGGCGTTGACCTGCTGCCGAGCAACATCGACCTGTCCGCGGCGGAGGTCCAGCTCGTCGCCGAGGTAGGGCGCGAGCACACGTTGTTACGGGTCCTTCGTCCGGTCATCAACGACTACGACTATGTTCTTGTCGACTGCCAGCCCTCGCTCGGCTTGCTCACGGTGAACGCGCTGACCGCCGCGGACGGCGTGATCATCCCGCTGGAGTGCGAGTTCTTCAGTCTCCGAGGCGTAGCGCTCCTGATCGACACGATCGAGAAGGTGCAGGAACGCCTCAACCCCAAACTGGACATAGTCGGGATTCTCGCCACCATGTACGACCCGAGAACCCTGCACTCGAAGGAGGTCATGGCTCGCGTGGTCGAGGCATTCGGCGAGACCGTGTTCGACACGGTCATCAACCGCACGGTGCGGTTCCCCGAGACGACGGTCGTGGGTGAGCCGATCACGACCTGGGCGCCCAAGTCGGCCGGCGCGGCGGCGTACCGTCAGCTGGCCCGCGAGGTGATCGCTCGGTGAGCAGGCGCGCCTCCCTGCCCGGTGCGTCGGAACTCTTCCGCATCACCTCCAGTCCCGCCCTCGATCTCCCTCCCCAGGCGCCGCCCGCGCCGCCCGCCGAACCCGCCGAAAACGGCAACGGCAAGCCCGCGGGCAACGGCCGCAAGGAGCAGCTCGCCCGCAGCGGCGGCGTGGCCCCGCACGGGTCCGGCCGGACCAAGCACGACGCGAAGATCACCGTCTACGTCTCCGGCGACGAGCTCCTGGCCATGGAGCAGGCCCGGCTGACGCTGCGCGCCAAGCACGACCTGGTCGTCGACCGCGGCCGGCTGGTCCGCGAGGCGGTGGCCGTGCTGCTGGCCGACTTCGACCAGAACGGCGAGGAATCGGTGCTGGTGCAGCGGCTGCGGGTGGTCGGCTCAGACGGCGGCGAAACCGAGGGCTGATGGACGAGCCGGCATCGGCCTCGGCCGCAGTGCCGCCGGAGCCGGTCGAGCAGGCCCCCGAGCCGCACCAGACGGTGCACGGCGGGATGATCCCCGAAGGGGTGAACACCGAGGAACTGAGCACGTCGAAGTTCAAGGTGCGGCTGGCCAACTTCGAGGGGCCGTTCGACCTGCTGCTGCAGCTGATCTCGCAGCACCAGCTCGACGTCACCGAGGTGGCGCTGCACACGGTCACCGACGACTTCCTCGCCTACACGCGGGCGCTGGGCAGCGACTGGAACCTCGACGAGACGACCGAGTTCCTGGTCATCGCGGCGACCCTGCTCGACCTCAAGGCGGCGCGGCTGCTGCCGTCGGCCGAGGTGGAGAACGAGGACGACCTCGCCCTGCTCGAAGCCCGCGACCTGCTGTTCGCGCGGATCCTGCAGTACCGCGCGTACAAGCAGGTGGCGGCGCTGTTCGGCGAGCTGGAGCAGGGGGCGCTGCGGCGCTACCCGCGGTCGGTGGCGCTGGAGGAACGGTTCGTCGGGCTGCTGCCCGAGGTGATGCTGGGCGTGACGCCGCAGAAGTTCGCGGACATCGCGGTGACGGTGTTCCGGCCGAAGCCGCCGCCGACGGTGTCGATCGCCCACCTCCACATGGGCCGCGTCTCGGTGCGCGAGCACGCGGCGCTGCTGCGGGTGATGCTGGCCGAACGCGGCCAGGCGACGTTCGGCGAGCTGGTCGACGACTGCGAGCACACGGTGGAGATCGTGGCGCGGTTCCTGGCGCTGCTGGAGCTCTACCGCGAGGCGACGGTCCAGTTCGAGCAGACCGAAGCGCTGGCCGAGCTGCACGTCCGCTGGACGGGCGGCTCGAAGGCCGAAGCCTCCGTGGCGGCCGAGCTGGACCGCGCCGCCGGAGACGAAGAGGAGTACGGGTGAGTCCCGAAGACAACGAGCCGATCGAGCCGCCGGTGCCGCCGGTGGGCGAGCCTGCCGAAGCCGCGGTGGAGCTGGCCCTGGACGAGGCCCTGTCGGGCGAGCCGGTCACCGAGGACGGTGAGCTGGAGGAACCGCTGGCCGAGGAGGCTTCGGTTGAGGAGGCTCCTGCCGAGGTAGCTCCTGCCGAGGAGGCTCGTGCCGAGGTGGCCTCGGCCGAGGAGGCTCCTGCCGAGGAGACACCCGCCGAGGAGGCTCGTGCCGAGGTGGCCTCGGCCGAGGAGGCTCCCGCTGCGGAGACACCCGCTGAGGAGGCTCGTGCCGAGGTGGCCTCGGCCGAGGAGGCTCCTGCCGAGGAGACACCCGCCGAGGAGGCTCGTGCCGAGGTGGCCTCGGCCGAGGAGGCTCCCGCTGCGGAGACACCCGCTGAGGAGGCTCGTGCCGAGGAGGCACCTGCCGAGGTAGCTCCTGCCGAGCCGACCGACGCCGCAGCCGGCGGCCCGGCCGAACCCCTGCCGGACCCGGCCGCGCCCGACTCCGACCTGGTCGCCGCCGGTGATGCCGACTCCACGCCGGACCTCACCTCCGATGAGGCCCTCGAAGCCGCTCTCGAAGCGCTTCTGCTCATCGTCGACTCGCCCGCGGGCGAAGAACTGCTCGCCGAAACCCTCGGCCAGCCCAAGTCGCGGATCGTCGTCGCCCTGCGCACCATGGCGCAGAAGTTCACCGACCGGTCCTCCGGGATCGACCTGCGGCGCGTCGGCGAAGGGTGGCGGTTCTACACTAGGGACGTCTATGCCCCGTTCGTGGAGAAGCTCCTGCTGGACGGCCAGCGGTCGAAGCTGACCAGGGCCGCGCTGGAGAGCCTCGCCGTGATCGCGTACCGGCAGCCGGTGACCCGTGCCAGGGTCGCCGCGGTGCGCGGCGTGAACGTGGACGGCGTGATCCGGACGCTGCTCGCGCGCGGCCTCATCGAAGAGATGGGGACCGACCCCGACACGACCGGGACGCTGTACGTGACGACCGAGCTGTTCCTGGAGCGACTGGGGCTTTCGTCACTGAACGACCTGCCCCCCATCGCTCCGTTGCTACCCGAAGTGGACACCATCGATGACATCCAGTGAACACCCCGACGGCGTCCGGCTGCAGAAGGTGCTGTCGCAGGCCGGGGTCGCCTCCCGGCGCGCGGCGGAAGACCTGATCGTCGCCGGCCGGGTCGAGGTGAACGGCGAGGTCGTCACCGAGCTGGGCCGCCGCGTCGACCCGGACGCCGCGATCATCCACGTCGACGGCACCCGCGTGAACCTCCGCGACGACCTGATCTACCTCGCCCTGAACAAGCCCAAGGGCGTGCACTCGACGATGTCGGACGACCGTGGCCGCCCCTGCGTCGGCGACTACTTGAAGGGCCGCTACGAGGAGACGCCCGGCGTCGTGCACGTCGGCCGGCTCGACGAGAACACCGAGGGCCTGCTGCTGCTGACCAACGACGGCGACCTCGGGCACCGGCTGATGCACCCGTCCTACCAGGTGCTCAAGACCTACCTCGCCGAGGTCGACGGCCTCGTGCCGCGCGGGCTCGGCAAGGAGCTGCGCAAGGGCTGGGAGCTGCCGGACGGCATCGTCAAGGTCGACCAGTTCCGGGTCAAGGACATGCACTCCGGCAAGTCGCTGGTGGAGCTGGTGATCCACGAGGGCAAGAAGCACATCGTGCGCCGCCTGCTCAAGGACACCGGGCACCCGGTGCTCAAGCTGGTCCGCACCGCGGTCGGCGACGTCCAGCTCGGCAACCAGCGCGTCGGCTCGATCCGGCGGCTGACCAAGGGCGAGGTCGGCGCGCTCTACCGCAACGTGGAGCTGTAGGTCCCGACTTTCCGCCGTGGCGCGGCGGAGCCCGGCCCTGCCAGCGTGGTCGCATGCGATCCGGTCTGGTACTGCTCGCGCTCATCCTCTTCTCGACGTTCACGCCCGGGGCGGCGCACGCGGCGCCCCGGGCCAGCGAACCGGTCTACGACTACGCGAAGGCGATCCGCGAAACCGTCTGGGTCGACATCGGCCGCGACGGCGACGGCGACGGGCGCTCCGACCGCGTCGCCGCCGACATCGTGCGCCCGTCCGAGGCGACCTCGGGCGTGCCGGTGATCATGGACGCCAGTCCGTACTACTCGTGCTGCGGGCGCGGCAACGAGAGTGAGCTGAAGAGCTACGACAGCACCGGGAAACCGGTGAAGTTCCCGCTGTTCTACGACAACTACTTCGTGCCGCGCGGCTACGCCGTGGTGCTGGTCGACCTGGCCGGGACGAACCGCTCGGCCGGCTGCACGGACGTCGGCGGCGCTTCGGACGTCGACTCGGCCCGCAAGGTCGTCGACTGGCTGAACGGCCGGGCCACCGGCTACACCGCGAAGACCGGCGGCAGCGCGGTGAGCGCCGGCTGGACCACCGGGAACGTCGGGATGATCGGCAAGTCCTACGACGGCACGATCGCCAACGGTGTCGCCGCGACCGGCGTCGCCGGGCTGAAGACCATCGTCCCGATCGCGGCGATCAGCTCCTGGTACGACTACTACCGCTCCGACGGCGCGACCTTCGGCTCCAGCCCGGTGGGGCTCGCGCAGACCGTCGAGGACCGCAACAGCGGGCAGGACTGCTCGGCGCAGAACCAGCTCCTCCGGCAGGGCGCGACGGCGAACGGCGACTACGGGCCGCTGTGGGCGGAGCGGAACTACGTCACCGCCGCGCGCAATGTGCGGGCGAGCGTGCTGCTGTCCCACGGCGTCAACGACCTCAACGTCAAGACTATCCACTTCGGACAGTGGTGGGACGCGCTGGCCGTCGAGAAGAAGATCTGGCTGGCGCAGACCGGGCACGTCGACCCGTTCGACTACCGGCGGGCGGACTGGGTGGACCTGCTGCACCGGTGGTTCGACCACTACCTGCTGGGCTTCGACAACGGCGTCCAGAACGGCCCGATGGCCAGCCTCGAGCGGCAGCCGGACCAGTGGGCCGACCAGAGCCGGTACCCGGCGGCGAACGCGGTCGCGACGACGCTGCGGCCGCACGCTCCCGGCCGCCTCGGCACCGCCGCGGGGTCCGGGACGGCGTCGTTCACCGACACCCCGGGCGTCGGCGAGGACACCTGGGTGACGAACCCGGGCAGCGCCGCGCTGACCTACTCGACCGGTGTCCTGGCGTCCGACCTGCAGGTTTCGGGGACCTCTTCGGTGACGGTGACGGCCACGCCGAGCACGTCGTCGGCCCGGGTGTCCCCGCTGCTGGTGGACCTCGGCGCGGCGACGATCCGCAACTTCGCCGGGAGCGGCGAGGGCATCAAGACGGGGACGGCGGAGAACTGCTGGGGCTCGTCGGCCGCGGGTGACGACGCCTGCTACCGGATCGCGTCGGCGGACGTGAAGAAGGTGAACTACACGATCCTCAGCCGCGGCTGGGCCGACCTGGCGAACTACGCTTCCCTGTCCCAGGAACGGCCCCTGGTGCCCGGCACGGCGTACACGATGACGTTCCGGCTGGCGTCGACGGACCACGTCGTGCCCCGCGGCCACGCGCTGGCGCTGATCATCGGCGGCACGGACGGCAGCTTCATCCGCGGGCCCGCCCAGCCGGGCCGGGTGACGCTGGACCTGGCCCGGACCTCGGCGTCGGTCCCGCTGGCGGGTGTGGTGCCGGCCGCGACGACCCACCCGGTCCTCGACGGCGGCGCGTTCGTGCCGTCGGCGGGCCGGGCGGACCTGCGTTAGTTCGCCTCGGCCGGGGCGGTCTTCGTGGCCGACTTGCGTTGCAGGGCGCGGGCGATCGGCTCGACGACCCGGGCCGCCGTCGGGCCGAGGATCGCCATCAGCAGGACGTACGCCGTCGCCAGGGCCGCCAGCTCGCCGACCACGGCGCCCGCCGTGACCGCCAGCCCGGCGATGACGATCGAGAACTCGCCTCTCGCCACCAGTGCCGCGCCCGCCCGGGCCCGGCCCATCTTCCCGATGCCCTGGCGGCGCGCCGCCCACCAGCCGGTGCCGACCTTCGTCAGCGTCGTGACCACCGCGAGGACCACGGCCCAGCCGAGCACCGGCGGGATCGACGCCGGGTTCGTGTTGAGCCCGAAGACCACGAAGAACACCGCGGCGAACAGGTCCCGCAGCGGTTCCAGCATGCGCGTCGCGTTCTCCGCCGTCGAGCCCGAGATCGCGATGCCGAGCAGGAACGCCCCGACCGCGGCCGACACCTGCATCGCCGACGCCAGCCCGGCGACCAGCAGGGCCGCGCCGAGCACCTTGAGCAGGAACACTTCGCGGTCCGGGCTGTCCACCGCGGCCGAGACGTACCGGCCGAACTTCAGCGCGATCACCAGCACCACGGTGATCACCAGCAGCGAGATGCCGACGGCCTCCAGACCGCCGAGCAGGGAGACGCCGCCCAGCACCGCGGTGAGGATCGGCAGGTAGAGCGCCATCGCGAGGTCTTCGAACACGACGATCGAGAGCACCACCGGTGTCTCGCGGTTGCCGAGCCGGCCCAGGTCGCCGAGCACCTTGGCGACGATCCCGGACGACGAGATGTACGTGACGCCCGCCATCACCATCGCGCCGACCGGGCCCCAGCCCAGCAGCAGTGCCACGGCCGCGCCGGGGACGGCGTTGAGGACGATGTCGAGCAGGCCGGCCGTCCACGAGCGGCGCAGCCCGGTGAACAGCTCGGCCGCGGAGTACTCGAGGCCGAGCAGCAGGAGCAGCAGCACGACGCCGATTTCGCCGGCCAGGTGCGTGAAGCCACCGATGTCGGTCAGCGGGATCAGGCCGCCGGAGCCGAAGCAGAGGCCGCCGAGCAGGTAGAGCGGGATGGGGGAGAGACCGATCTTCCCCGCCAGCCGCCCGAGCACGCCCAGCACGAAGAAGACCGCCCCCAGTTCGATCAGGGACAGTGCGGTGTGGTCCATCGGGCCGCTCAGCCGTACTTGAGGATCTTGGCGGCGGCTTCGAGACCCTCGCTCGTGCCCACCGCGACCAGCAGGTCGCCCCCGGTGAACGTGAAGTCCGGCGTAGGCGACGGGTGCACCTGCCCGGCCCGCGCCACCGCGACCACCGAGACGCCGGTGCGGGTGCGCATCGCGGTGTCGCCGAGCGTCCGGCCGTCGAACGGGCCGGACGGCATGATCGGCAGCTGCCGCGTGCTGATCCCCGGCAGGTCCCGGTGCTCCTCGGTGAGCTGCGCGACCAGCTGCGGCGCGCCGAGCAGGTTGGCCAGCGCACCCGCCTCGTCCGCGGTCAGCGGGATCGAGGCGGCGCAGGCATCGGCGTCGTCGGCTTTGGACACGATCAGCTCGATGTGACCGTCCCGCTGGGTGACGACGCCGATGCGGCGACCGGTACGGGTGGCGAAGTCCTTGCGGACCCCGATGCCGGGCAGAGGAGTTACTTCGACGTTCACCCAACCACGGTAACCCAGGTGTCCGATTCGCGGGATTTCAGCCGAGCAGCAGGAGCAGGCCCGCGACGACCATCACGGCGGCGGTCAGGCCGTGGACTCCGAAGGCGATGGCCTTCTTCCCCCGGTGGCGCAGGATGATCAGCATGTCGAAGACGGGCCAGACGGCCGCGACGAGGATGACCCAGCCCAGCGCGTGCGGGTCGCCGTAGATGATCAGGGCCAGCGGGACGAGACCGGCCCCGACGTCGCGGCCGCCCTTGACGTTCAAGAAGCCGGTGGCGTTTTCGGGGACTTCGGTGAAGCCGAAGCCCGCGGCGATCTTCGCCGGCGCGAAGAGGTAGCTGAGGCCGATGTAGATGATCCCGAGCGCGACGATCGCGACGAGGATGTAGCCGGTGACGAGCATGGTGTTCCCTCCAGTTTTCTAGCATCGCTAGGATTGCTAGCGACGCTAGACTAGCAGCGCTAGTTTGTCTAGCGGTGCTAGGGTCGGCGGCATGACCCAGCGACAACGGCGTGTGCGCGACCGGACCGAGCGTGGAGAGCGGATCGTCGCGGCGGCGCGGGAACTCGCCGAGGCGGAAGGCTGGGAGGCGGTCACCACCCGGCGGCTCGCGGCGCTGATCGAGTACAGCCAGCCGGTCCTGTACAGCCACTTCCCGGGCGGCAAGGACGCGATCATGGCGGCAGCTGCCCTGGAAGGCTTCGCCGAGCTGGCCTCGACACTCGCGGCGGGTCGCACCGGCGGCCTGGCCGGGGTGGCGGGGGCCTATGCGGGCTTCGCCGAGACCAAACCCGCGCTCTACGACGCGATGTTCACGCTCGCCTCGGAGTTGCCGTTCGCCCAGGACGACACCCCGGAGGTGATGAAGGCGTGCTTCGCGGAGCTCTTCGCGGTCATCGAGCCGGTGGCGGGGAAGCAGGACGCGGGCGCGCTGACCGAGGTGTTCTGGAGCACGCTGCACGGTCTGGTGACCCTGGACCGCGGCCGCCGCCTGTCACCGGCGCACCGTGACGAGCGCCTCGCGCTGGTGGTCGCCCGCTTCGGCGCCCGGGCCGACTGATCTCCTCCGCGGCCCGACCGGCAGAATGGGGTCCGGCCAGAACGGGACGAGAACGCGAGGAGAACGCCGGTGACGGGAGCCCTACGAGGTGTGGTCGCGCTGGACGGCCCGTCGGGGACCGGGAAGACCACCGTCGCCCGCAAGCTCGCCCAGCGGCTCGGGGCCGGCTACCTCGACACCGGCGCCATGTACCGGATGGTCACTCTCGCCGTGTTGCGCGCCGGCGTCGACCCGGCCGACGCGACCGCTGTCGCCACCGTCGCCGACGGGGCCGAATTCGGCATCGGCACCAGCCCCGACCGGCCGGAGATCAGGCTCGCCGGGGCCGACGTCGCCGCCGACATCCGGGGACCCGAGGTCACCAAGGCCGTCTCGCCCGTCTCGGCCGTGCCGCACGTGCGTGAGCTGCTGGTCGCGCGGCAGCGGCAGATCATCGACGACGTCGTGGCGCACCGCGGCGGGATCGTCGTCGAGGGCCGGGACATCGGCACCGTCGTCGTGCCGGACTCGCCGCTCAAGGTCTTCCTGACCGCGTCCGCCGACGTCCGCGCGTCACGGCGCAGCACCCAGGACACCGCGGCCGGGCGGCAGTCGTCGGTCGCCGATGCTTTGGCGAGCGTCGAGCGCCGCGACCACCTCGACTCGACCCGCGCCGCCTCGCCCCTGCGCGCCGCCGACGACGCCGTCCACGTGGACACGTCGGAACTGTCCATCGACCAGGTGATCGTCGCGCTCAGCGAGCTCGCCAGCCACCGCGGCTTGCTGGCGGGGTGCAACGCCGAGGTAGCTCGATGAAAGCTGGGTCCCCTGGGCCCGACCCCCAGACCCCAGCCGGAGGGCAAGCCCCCCTGGACCCCCCGAAAGCGGCCAGTGGGCTGCCGGAAGGCTCCGTCGGCGCACTCCACGACGCCGGGCGGGTCTTCGCCCGGTACCATCTGCGTTCGGCCTTCCGCATCCGTGTGCACGGCCGCGAGCGCATGCCCGCCACCGGGCCGGTGCTGGTGATCGCCAACCACAGCTCCATGATCGAACCGCAACTGATCTTCGGAATGCTTCCGCGGCGTTCGGCGTTCCTGGTCAAGGCCGAGATGTTCACCGGGATCGTCGGGAAGTTCCTGGTGGCGATCGGGCAGATCCCGCTCAAGCGCGGCGAGATCGACCGCCGACCGCTGATGACCGCGGCCGGTGTCCTGAAGGACGGCGGTGTCGTCGGGATCTTTCCCGAGGGCACCCGCGGTGCCGGGGACGTCGGCGCGGCCGAACGCGGCGCGGCCTGGCTGGTCCGGGCCTCCGGCGCGACCGTGCTCCCGGTCGCGACGCGGGGCACGCGCAAACCCGCCGACGGCAAGCGGCGCTGGCGCCCGCGCGTGGACATCCTCGTGGGGGAGCCGTTCTCGCCGAAGGTCGGCCCCGGGAAGACCGGGCTCGACCAGGGCACCGAAGAGCTGCGCGGTGAGCTCGCGGCGCTCGTGAAGACTTTGGACGATTGGCGTTCCGAAAACGGTTTCGGCTCGCCATAAGGGAAATTGGGTAGTGATGGCTGAGTTTGATTCCACTTCCGCGGGAACGAGTACGTCGGCGGAGCTGGACAGCGCCGGCGAAGTCGACGGCACCTGGTCCGACGAGACCGAGTTCGCCGCGTTCGACGCGCAGATCGAGGCGGCGGAAGCGGCCGAGGAGGCTGCGCTCGCGCAGCCGGTGCTCGCCGTCGTCGGCCGGCCCAACGTGGGCAAGTCGACGCTGGTCAACCGCATCCTCGGCCGCCGCGAAGCCGTCGTGCAGGACGTGCCGGGCGTGACCCGCGACCGCGTCGCCTACGACGCCTACTGGGGCGGGCGCAAGTTCACCCTGGTCGACACGGGCGGCTGGGAGCCGGACGCGACCGGGCTGCAGGCCTCCGTCGCCGCCCAGGCCGAGCTGGCCATGCAGACCGCGGACGCGGTGCTGCTGGTGATCGACGCCTCGGTCGGCGCGACGGCGACCGACGAGGCCGTTTCGAAGGTGCTGCGCCGGTCGAAGAAACCGGTGCTGCTGGCCGCGAACAAGGTCGACGACGACCGGCTGCTCGCGGACACCGCGTCGCTGTGGTCGCTCGGCCTCGGTGAGCCGCACCCGGTCAGCGCGCTGCACGGCCGCAGCTCCGGCGACCTGCTCGACGCGATCCTCAAGGCCCTGCCCGAGTCGCCGCGCGAAGGCGGCGCCGTGACGTCGGGCCCGCGGCGCGTCGCGCTGGTCGGCAAGCCGAACGTCGGCAAGTCGAGCCTGCTCAACAAGCTGTCCGGCGAGGAGCGCTCGGTCGTCGACTCGGTGGCCGGCACCACGGTCGACCCGGTCGACTCGCTGGTCGAGCTGGACGGCGAGACCTGGCGGTTCGTCGACACGGCGGGCCTGCGCAAGCGCGTCAACTTCGCCGCCGGCGCCGAGTACTACGCCTCGCTGCGCACCAAGACCGCGATCGACGCGGCCGAGGTCGCGATCGTGCTGCTGGACGCGGGCGAGCCGATCTCGGAGCAGGACCTGCGGGTGCTGACCATGGTCGTCGAGGCCGGCCGCGCCTGCGTGCTGGCGTTCAACAAGTGGGACCTGGTCGACGAGGACCGCCGGCACGCGATGGTCCGCGAGCTGGAGCGCGGCCTGGTCCGCGTGCCGTGGGCGGAGAAGGTCAACGTCTCCGCGCTGACCGGGCGTTCGGTGCGCAAGATCGCCCCGGCGCTGCGGACGGCGCTGGCCTCGTGGGACAAGCGGGTGCCGACCGGCCAGCTCAACGCGTGGCTGTCCGACCTGATCGCCGCCACCCCGCCGCCGGTCCGCTCCGGCAAGCAGCCGAAGGTGCTGTTCGCGACGCAGGCCGGCATCCGCCCGCCGACGCTGGTGCTGTTCACCACCGGCTTCCTCGAGGCGGGCTACCGCCGGTTCATCGAGCGCAAGTTCCGTGAGCAGTTCGGCTTCACCGGCAGCCCCGTCCGGGTGAATGTCCGGGTCCGCGAAAAGAAGGCGAAGCCGAAGGTCGGCGGAAAAGCGGCCCGGCCCGCCAAATCCCGGTGACCCCTTTGCCGTAACTCGCGTGATCGGGGCCGTAACTCGTGTGATTGAAGCCGGAACTCGCGAGTTACGGCTTCAATCACACGAGATGCGACCTGGATCACGCTGGTCACGGCGATCTTCGTGAGGTCCGACACTCCCTCGTGACCCTGGAGATATCTTTCCTTCACCTGCAGGTATGGTGAAAGGTCGTTGCGGGCGCCTCAATCGGAGAGCAAGCCCGGTGGAGGCTCCCGAAAGGTGAGTGGTGGGCTTGCGCGCCCGTGGTTCGTCCCTGCACGTCCGCGTCACGGCCGAGGTGAGTGGCCGATGACCGTGACCGCAGAGCCTGCTGTACCCGCCGCGGCCGATGTCACCCTCGCCCCGGTCGCCGACCGGGCGCTGTTCTGGTCCGGTCTCGCCGCCGGCGAGCGCACCCTCCTCGACGTCCTGGCCGCCACCGCCGAGCGGCACCCGAACGCCGCCGCGATCGACGACGGCACCACCACCCTGACCTACCGCCGGCTCCTCGAGGAGATCGACGCCTACGGGCGCCGCCTCAAGAGCTACGGCGTCGGCCTCGGCGACCGCGTCGGCATCCGGATCTCCTCCGGCACCGCCGAGCTGTACATCGCGATCCTGGCCACCCTCTCCGTCGGCGCCGCGTACGTGCCGGTCGACGCCGACGACCCGGACGAGCGCGCCGAGCTGGTCTTCGAAGAAGCGCAGGTGGCGGCCGTGGCCACCGACGGTGCCATCAACGTCCACAGCACGCCCGGCGGCCGCGAGGGCGTGCCCGGCCCGGCCGACGACGCGTGGATCATCTTCACCTCCGGCTCCACCGGCAAACCCAAGGGCGTCGCGGTCACCCACGCGAGTGCCGCCGCGTTCGTCGACGCCGAGGCCGACCTCTTCCTCACCGACGAGCCGATCGGCCCCGGCGACCGCGTCCTGGCCGGGCTGAGCGTCGCCTTCGACGCCTCCTGCGAAGAGATGTGGCTGGCCTGGCGGCACGGCGCCTGCCTGGTCCCGGCGCCCCGCGCCCTGGTCCGCACCGGCGTCGACCTCGGTCCGTGGCTGGTCGCGCAGCGCATCACGGTGGTCTCGACCGTGCCGACGCTGGCCGCGCTGTGGCCCGCGGACGCGCTCGAAGACGTCCGCCTGCTCATCTTCGGCGGTGAGGCCTGCCCGCCGGAGCTGGCCGAGCGCGTCGCCGTCGAAGGCCGCGAAGTCTGGAACACCTACGGCCCGACCGAGGCCACCGTCGTCGCGTGCGCCGCGCAGCTCACCGGCGACGGCCCGGTGCGCATCGGCCTGCCCCTGGTCGGCTGGCAGCTCGCCGTGGTCAACGACGCGGGCGAGCCGGTCGCCATGGGGCAGACCGGCGAACTCGTCATCGGCGGGGTCGGCCTGGCCCGCTACCTCGACGCGGCGAAGGACGCCGAGAAGTTCGCGCCGCTGCCCTCGCTGGGCTGGCAGCGTGCCTACCGGTCGGGCGACATGGTCCGCGCCGAAGAAGCGGGCCTGCTGTTCCTCGGCCGCCTCGACGAGCAGGTCAAGCTCGGCGGCCGCCGCATCGAGCTGGGCGAGGTCGACGCCGCCCTGCAGGCCCTGCCGGGCGTGCAGGGCGCGGCCGCCGCGATCCGCCGCACCAAGGCCGGCAACCAGGTCCTCGTCGGGTACGTCGTACCCGCACCCGGGGAGCGCTTCGACCAGGACCGGGCCGCGGCTCGTCTGCGCGAGCACCTGCCCGCCGCGCTGGTGCCGCTGCTCGCCGTCGTCGACGACCTGCCGACGCGCACCTCCGGCAAGGTCGACCGCAACGCGCTCCCGTGGCCGCTGTCCACGGTGAAGGCGGCGGGGCTGTCCCCGACCGAGGCGTGGCTCGCCGAAGGCTGGGCCGAGATCCTCGGCGTGTCGGTCGACGCCCCGAAGGCCGACTTCTTCACCCACGGCGGCGGCAGCCTGACCGCGGCGCAGGTGGTGGCCCGCATCCGCACCAGGTACCCGCAGGTGTCGGTCGCCGACATCTACGCCTACCCCAGGCTGGGCGCGCTGGCCGCGATGCTGGACGCGCTGAGCGGGCAGGCCACCGAGCGCCGCGAGGTCGCGCCGACGCCGCGCCGGGCCGGGGTGATCCAGACCCTGCTGACGGTCCCGCTGATGGGGCTCGCCGGCCTGCGCTGGGCGACGCTCGCCGCGGCGCTGTCGAACATCCTGTCCCTGCTCGGGTTCGCCTGGGCGCCGACGCTGAGCTGGGCCTGGATCGGCCTGGCCTGGGTGGTGCTGTTCAGCCCGGCGGGCCGGATCGCCATCGCCGCGGGCGGCGCGCGGATGCTGCTCTCTGGCGTGCGCCCCGGGACCTACCCGCGCGGCGGGAGTGTCCACTTGCGACTCTGGACGGCCGAGAAGCTCGCTGAGTTCAGCGGGGCGGACAGCGTCGCCGGGGCATCCTGGATGACCACCTACGCCAAGGCCCTCGGCGCGCGGATCGGCAAGGACGTCGACCTGCACTCGCCGCCGCCGGTCACCGGCTTCCTCAAGCTGGGCCGCGGCGCCGCGATCGAGCCCGAGGTCGACCTGACCGGCCACTGGGTCGACGGCGACGTCGTGCACATCGGCAAGGTCCGCGTCGGCGCCGAGGCCCGCGTCGGCGCGCGCAGCACGCTCTTCCCGGGCGTCCGCGTCGGCAAGGGCGCGGAGATCGCGGCCGGATCGACCGTCCGCGGCGCCGTCCCGGCCGGGCAGCGCTGGGCCGGTTCGCCGGCCGCCCGCGTGGCCAAGGACGAGCGCGACGCGCTGAAGTGGCCGTCGAGCCGGCCGCCGCGGTCGCACTTCTGGGCGACCGTTTACGGCCTGACGTCGATCATCCTCGGCTTCCTCCCGGGCCTGGCGGCGCTCCCGGGCGTGGCGGTGCTGGGTTACGCGATCGCCGGCGCGCCGACGCTGCCGGTGGCGTTCACCCAGGCGCTGATCTTCGTCCCGGTCGCCACCATCGCCTACTTCGGCACGTACCTGCTGCTCGTGCTGATCGGCGTCCGGTCGCTGAGCATCGGCATGGTCGAGGGCTACCACCCGGTGCACGGTCGCGTCGCGTGGCAGGTCTGGGCGACCGAGCGCCTGATGAGCATGGCCCGCGAAGGCTTGTTCCCGTTGTACGCCAGCCTCTTCACGCCGGTGTGGCTCCGGCTGCTCGGCGCGAAGGTGGGCCGCAACGTCGAGGTGTCGACCGTGCTCGCGCTGCCGAAGATGACCAAGGTCGACAGCGGCGCGTTCCTGGCCGACGACACCATGGTCGCCACCTACGAGCTCGGGCACGGCTGGCTGCACGTCGCCCCGGCCCGGATCGGCAAGCAGGCGTTCCTCGGCAACTCGGGGATGACCGCGCCGGGCCGTTCGGTGCCGAAGCGCGGCCTCGTCGGCGTCCTGTCCTCGACGCCGTTGAAGGCCAAGAAGGGCTCGTCGTACCTCGGGATGCCGCCGCTGCCGGTCCGCCGCGCCGTCGGCGACGCCGACACGAGCCGCACCTACACCCCGGCGCTGCACCTCAAGGCGGCGCGGGCGCTGGTCGAGCTGTGCCGGATCATCCCGGTGATGTGCGGCGTCGCGCTGACCGTCGTGGTCGCGTTCGGGCTGCTGTGGACGGCGTCGGCGTTCGGCTTCGGTGCCGCCGCACTGCTCGCGGGGCCCGCGCTGCTGGCCGCCGGGATCGTCGCGGCGCTGACGGCGACGGTGCTGAAATGGCTGCTGGTCGGGAAGTTCCGCGAAGTCGACCACCCGCTGTGGAGCTCCTTCGTCTGGCGCAACGAGCTGGCCGACACCTTCGTCGAGACCCTGGCGGTCCCGTGGCTGATCGGCTCGATCGGCGGCACCCCGCTGCTGTCCGCCTGGTTGCGCACGATGGGCGTCAAGATCGGCCGCGGGGTCTGGCTGGAGACGTACTGGCTGCCCGAGGCCGACCTCGTCCGGCTCGGCGACGGCGCGACGATCAACCGCGGCTGCGTCGTGCAGACGCACCTGTTCCACGACCGGATCATGAGCATGTCGCGGGTGACCCTCGGCGAGGGCGCGACGCTCGGCCCGCACGGCATCGTGCTGCCCGGCGCCGGCATCGGCGCGCGCACCACGGTCGGCCCGGGGTCGCTGGTGACCCGCGGCGACGAGGTGCCGGCCGACACCCGCTGGCTGGGCAACCCGATCTCCGCGTGGCCGGGTAAGTAACGAAAGCAGGACCAGGCGCGCCGGACTCACCTGTGCGTGCGAGCCTGGTTCCAGCACGCACGACGAAAGGTTCGCACGGGTGATTTCGAAGGCTCCCGCTCCCGGCGCGGACACCTCCGGCGACCCCTACCTGCCCGCGCACGGCAACGGCGGGTACCGGACCCGGCATTACGACCTGAACCTCGACTACAAGGTCGCGCCCAACCGGCTCTCGGCGTCGGCGGTGATCACCGCGGAGGCGACGCAGGCCCTTTCCCGCGTCAGCCTCGACTTCGCCGAGTTCCGGATCAACCGCGTGCTGGTCGACGGGAAGCCCGCGAAGTACCTGAAGCGCGGCGCCAAACTGCACGTCAAGCCGGCGAAGCCGATCCCGGCGGGTGCCGAGTTCACCGTCGAGGTCCACTACGTCGGCAACCCGCGCCCGGTGGGGAGCCGCTGGGGTGACGTCGGCTGGGACGAGCTGACCGACGGCGCGCTGGTGGCGAGCCAGCCGGTCGGCGCGCCGTCGTGGTTCCCGTGCAACGACCACCCGTCGGACAAGGCCACCTACCGGGTGAGCGTGACGACGGCGTCGCCGTACCTGGTCGCGGTGACCGGCAACCTGGTCGACCGGTCCACTTTGGCCAGCACGACGAGGTGGGTCCACGAGCGGCCCGAGCCGACGGCGACGTACCTGATGAGCGTGCAGATCGGCCGCTACGACGAGGTCGAGCTGACCGGCCGCGGCTGGTTCCCGCACACGGGGATCGGGCTGCGCCGGCTGAGCCTCGGGATCGGGCGCGCGAGCGGGCAGGTGGAGTCGGTCTTCGAAACGGTGCCGCAGCGGGCCGTCGTGCCGCCGCGGCTGCGCCGGATGTTCGACCGCGACTTCGGGCGGCAGGGCCGGATGATGGAGTTCCTGCAGCGGCTGTTCGGCGCCTACCCGTTCGGGGAGTACGTCATCGTCGTCACCGACGACGACCTCGACGACCCGATCGAGGCGCAGGGCATGGCGATCTTCGGCGCCAACCACGTCGACGGCCGCCGCACCCACGAGCGGCTCGTGCTGCACGAGCTGGCCCACCAGTGGTTCGGCAACAGCCTGACGGTGGCCGACTGGCGGCACATCTGGATGAACGAGGGCTTCGCGACGTACGCCGAGTGGCTGTGGTCGGAGGAATCGGGCGGCCCGTCCGCCGCGGCGCTGGCCCGGAGCTGGTACACGCGCATCAAGGCCAAGCCGGCGGACGTCCGGATCGCCGACCCCGGGGTGGCGCGGATGTTCGACGAGCGGGTCTACAAGCGCGGCGGGCTGACGCTGCACGCCTTGCGGGTGGAGATCGGCGATCCGGCGTTCTTCGCGTTGCTGAAGTCGTGGGCCGAGGAGCACCGGCACGGACTGGTCACGACGGATCTGTTCGTGGCCGCGGCGGAGGCGCACGCGGGGCGGTCGCTCGCGCCGTTCTTCAGCCGGTGGCTGTACACGCCGGCGCTGCCGCCGTTGCCGGGCGCTTAGCACCCCGCCTCCGACCGTCCGGGGCGGACGGCGGCGACCACCCAGACCGAGCCGGAAATGCGGACGCCTTCGGGGGTCTCGAACGCTTCGAGGTCCGCCCGCAGCTGTTCCCTCGTCCGTTCGACGACGCTCGGGTCCAGCCCGGCCAGGTTGCTGCGAGCGGGTCCCTGGCCGAGGATGAAGTCGGCCGCGTCGGCGGCGTCACGCCCGTAGTCCATGGGGGCGGTGACCGGCTCGAGGGTGATGCCGGTGAACCCGGCCGCTTCGAGCACCGCACGGATCCGGGCCGGGTCGACCAGTGACCCCATCCCCCGCGACGCGGGCGACGGCTCGCGCATCAGGGGCCGCAGCGCCGTGGTGGCGCGGGCGTAGGCGCTGTCCGGAGTACCGCCCTGCGGGCCCATGAACACCAGCCGTCCGCCCGGGCGCAGTCCTCGCCGGACATTGGCGAAGGCGGCCACGGCGTCCTCGAAGAACATCACCCCGCCACGGCTGATCGCGAGGTCGAAGCCGGCGGCGGGAAAGGGATGGACCTGCGCGTCGCCCTGGTCGAACCGGACGTTGGCCAGGCACTGGGCCGCCGCGTCGGCGCGGGCGACGGCCAGCATCGGGGCCGACAGGTCGATCCCGACGACATGACCCTCCGCCGCCCGCCGTGCCGCCAGCAGCGTGACCTGACCCGTGCCGCAGCCGATGTCGAGGACGTGGTGGTCCGGGGCGATCGCGGCGCTTCGGAAGAGGTCGTCGGTGAAGGCGGTGACGGTGGCGTTGTAGCGGGCGCTGTTCTGCGCCCAGTGGACACCCTCCCAGCCGTTCCAGGCGTCGGCCTGCCGGGTGTTGGCGATGGTCTGCATGAAATCCTCCGGGTCGGGGTTAACTAGAGTGAAGCTCTAGAAGTACACTCTAGTCATGGAGCAGCGCAAGGCCGGGCAAAAGAAGGTCAGGGATGCCGCGCAGACGCGCAGGCGCATGCTGGAAGCGGCGCGCGAGCTGTTCGTGCGCAACGGATACGGCGCGACGACCCTCAAGGAGATCGCCGACCGGGCCGGTGTCGCGGTGCAGACGATCTACTTCACCTTCGGCAACAAGCGGGTACTGCTCAAGGAACTGGCCGACGTGTCGATCGCGGGCGACCTCGAGCCGGTCGCGACGATGGACCGGCCGTGGTTCCGCGAGGCCCTCGCGGCCACGACCGCCGACGCCCACCTGCGGCTGCACGTCCGCGGGACGCGCGAGATCCTCGAGCGCGTCGCGCCGATCGTCGAGATGCTGCGCGCCGCCGCCGCGGCCGATCCGGCGATCGCCGAGCAGTGGGACGACGACGCCGATCCGAGGTTCGCCGTCCACTTGGCCGCCGCCCGGTCCTTGGTGGCCAAGCCGGGGGCGCGCGCGGGGGTGACCGCCGAGGAGGCAGGCGACCTGCTGTTCGGGTTGCTCAGCCCGGAGCTCTACCAGTTGTTCGTCCGCGACCGTGGCTGGTCGCTCGACCGGTGGGAGCGGTGGGCGCGGGAAACCCTGATCGCCCAGCTGTGCCTCGAACGAGCCGGCTGAGCGGCCACGCCGCCTTGATTCATCGGATGTATCTTCCGCTTTCCGAGTGAACCTCTCTGGTCTTTTGGACCTGTCTCTGCAAGTATGGCCGGACGCCGCCTGATGCTCTCACCGAAACGTAGTATGAATTCGGAGGATGCTTCATGGACGCAGTGTCCCGGCGGACGGTGCTCCGCTCGGCCTCGGTCGTGGCCGGAGCCGCCGCCTTCGGTGGTCTGTGGGCCCGTGCGGCGCCGCCCGCGGTGGCCGCGGCGCGCCCGGCGAACCCGCACTCCGATGTCGCCGCCGACGCCCGGATGGTCTGGCGGCGGCTGCCGAAGAACTGGCAGGAAGGCCCGTTCCTGGCCAACGGTTACCTCGGCGCCCAGGTCTACGCCGGGCCGACGCCGCAGGTGCTCAAGGTGATGCTGAGCCACACCCAGGTCCAGGACCAGCGGATCCAGTGGGAAGCCGGCATCGGGCTGTCCCGCCTGCCGATCGGCTTCCTCACGCTGATCCTGGCCGGCGCGATCACCGGCGTCGACTGGACGCTCGACCTCTACAACGCCGAGCTCGGCGGCACCATCACCACGACGCGGGGCTCGGTCGCCTTCTCCGCCGTCGTGCACAACGACCTCGGCGTGCTGCTCGTTTCGCTGACGCCGAGCGCGGGCGAGGCCGGGGCCGCCTGGGCGTTCCAGCCACTGGAGTCGGCGACCACCCGGACCGTCCGCAAGCCGCCCGAGTACGTCGCCAACCCGGCGCCCGAAACCGCGGCCGGGTACTGCGCGCAGCCGATGCTCGCCGGCGGCGGGTACACCACGGCGTGGCAGGAGCGCGCGATCGGCACGCGCCGGCTGCTCGCCGCCGCCGTCGCGTACAGCTTCCCGGGCACGACGCACACCGCCGAGGCCCTCACCGCCGTCCGGAATGCGCTTGCCACCCGCCCCGACGCCCTGCTCGCCCGCCACCGCCGCTGGTGGAACGACTACCACCGGCGCAGCTTCGTTTCGGTGCCCGACAAGCAGGTGCAGCGGTTCTACTGGATCCAGCTGTACAAGATCGCGGCCGCCACCCGCGCGGGCGGACCGGTCGTGTCCGAATGGGGCCCGTGGTTCCCCGAGGTCGGCAACAGCTGGACCGCGGTCTGGTGGAACCTCAACGTCCAGGTCACCTACCCGATCGTCAACAGCACCAACCACCCCGAACTCGACGCCGTCACCGAAACCTTCCGGCGCGACCACGCGAACCTCGAGGTGTCCGTCCCGCCCGCGTACCGCGACGGTGACACCTACGCCCTCTCGCACCCCGGTGACTGGCGGCTGCGCCCCGGCGGCACGCGCTCGGTCGGCGTCCCCGGAACGACGTCCAAGACCGACCAGACCGGGAACCTGCTGTGGGGCCTGCACAACGTGTGGCTGGCCTACCGGCACCACCTGGACGAACGCGTCCTGCGCGACGTCCTGTACCCGACGCTCGCGAAAGCGCTGAACTTCTACCGCCACTTCCTGTTCACCGGCCCGGACGGGTCCCTGCACCTGCCGCTGACCCGGTCGCCGGAGTACGCCGACGCGCCGGACTGCACCTACGACCTGTCGCTGATCCGGTGGGCGGCCCGCACGCTCGTCGACGCCGCCCGGATCCTCTGCCTCGACGAGCCGCGCGTGCCGGTCTGGCGGGAAATCAGCGCGAAGCTCGTGCCGTACCACGAAGATCCCGCCGACGGCGTGCTGATCGGCGACGGCGTTCCGCTGGCCGCCTCGCACCGGCACTTCTCGCACCTGCTGTGGCTGTATCCGCTGCGCGAGAAGGTCTGGGACGCCCCGGGCGACCGGGACCTCATGACACGCACCTTCAAGCACTGGGTCGCCGACCAGTCGGCGTGGCACGGCTACAGCTACGCGGCCGCGTCGTCGATGAGCTCGGTGATGGACGCGCCCGAGGAAGCGTTGCGGTACTTGAAGTTCTTCCTCGACCGGAACGTCGTGGCCGACACCGAGCTGACCGCGAACACGATGTACCGCGAGGGCTCCAACTTCGCGATCGAAAGCCCGATCACCGCCGCGCAGTCCGTGGTGGACATGCTGATGCAGGGGTCCGGGGACGTGCTCAAGATCTTCCCGTCGGTGTCGGCGACCTGGCGGGACGCCTCGATCGCCGGGCTGCGCGCGGAAGGCGCGTTCCTCGTGGACGCCTCCCGCTGCGACGGCAGGACGGAATTCGTCCGCGTGCACAGCGAAGCCGGCGAGCCGCTGGTCCTCCAGCACGGCGTCGCCGGGGACGTCGACGTCCGTGACGAGCACGGCCGCCGCCTGCCGTGGCGCGCGGCCGGGCCCGGGCGGATCGCGATCGGACTGCGTCGCGGCGGCACCGCCGTCGTCACCCCGCGGGGTGGGCGACCGGACTTCGCGCCCCGGGACGTTCCCGCCCTCGGCCCGGCACCGGCGTGGGGCCTGCCGAGCTGACATCGCTTTCGACGAGGAGGTCGGATGGACATCACCCGCAGAACCGTGCTCGGCGGAGCGCTCGCCGGGATCGGCGCCGGTGCGGCGGGCATCACGCCCGCTTTCGCCGACGCGCCCGGCAGTGACGACTTCGGCTGGGCCGGGTTCCTGGGCACCGCGGACCTGTATTGGCGGCGGCTGCCCAAAACCTGGTACGAGGGCCCGTTCCTGGGCAACGGGTTCCTCGGCTCCGGCATCTACGCCGAGCCGGGGCAGAACGCGATCCGGTTCAACGTCCAGCACAGCCAGGTCCAGGACCACCGCCCGGAGTTCGGCTCGCTGTTCGGCCTGGCCCGGCTCCCGATCGGGTACTTCACGCTCGAACCCGTCGGCGCGATCACCGCGATCGACTGGCGGATGGACCTGTGGAACGCCGAGCTCACCGGCACGATCACGACCGCGGCGGGCAGCCTGAGCCTGCGTGCCGCCGTCCACACGGGACAGTCGCTGCTCGCCGTCGAAATCCGTCCGTCGGAAGGCGAACGCGCGTTCAACTGGGTGTTCCACCCGGCGGTGGCGGTCAGCCCGCGTGCCGATCCGGTGTGGAACAAGCCACCGCCGGCGGGGTACACCGCGAACCCGCCGGTCACGCTGACGAGCAGCGGGGACGCCCAGCTCGCCGTCCAGCCGCTGCTGGCCGGCGGCGAGCACGTGACGGCCTGGCGTGAAGTCGTGCGCGGCGGTGCGCGGACGTTGTACACGTCGGTGGCGTTGTCGCACCCCGAGAAGACGTCGGTGGCGCGGGCGCTGGGCACGGTCCGCCGGGCGCTGCCGTTCGCCGCGCTCACCCAGGACCACCGGCGCTGGTGGCACGACTACTACCGGCGGAGTTTCCTGTCCATTCCGGACACCCGGCTGCAGAGCTTCTACTGGATCCAGCTGTACAAGGTCGCCTCGGCGGCGCGGCGCGAGGCGCCGGTGATGGCGACCTCCGGGCCGTGGCTGGAGAACACGCCGTGGCCGGCGACGTGGTGGAACCTCAACGTCCAGCTCGAGTACTGGCTGATCCACGGCTCCAACCACCTGGAGCTGGACGCCGTCAGCTATGCACTCGACAAGTACCGGGCCCATCTCGTCAGCCAGGTCGCTTCGCCGTACCAAGCCGACTCCGCGGGCATCCCGCGGACGACCGACATGACGCTGCTCAACGGCGTCCCGAACCCCACCAGCGGGTACCCCGTCGGGATCCCGGGCCAGGACACGCCGACCCCGGAGGTCGGCAACCTGACCTGGGCGCTGCACAACGTGTGGCTGTCCTACCGGCACACGATGGACCGGAAGGTGCTGCACGGCACGCTGTTCCCGTTGCTGCGCAGGGCGATCGGCTACTACCTGCACTTCCTCGCGCCGGGACCGGACGGGAAGCTGCACCTGCCGCCGACGTTCTCGCCCGAATACGGCCTCAACGCCCCCGACTGCAACTACGACCTGTCGCTGATCCGCTGGGGCTGCAAGACACTGCTGCAGACCGCACCCGGCGATCCGCTCGCGCCGCGCTGGCGGGACGTCCTGGCGAACCTCGTCGGCTACCCGGCCGACGGCAACGGTTACATGATCGGTGCCGGGGTGCCGTTCGCGAAGTCGCACCGGCACTACTCGCACCTGCTGCAGATCTACCCCCTCTACGACGTCACCTGGGAGCAGCCGGAGCACCGGCAGATCATCGAGACGTCGCTGAACCACTGGGTCGGCTTCGAAGGCGCGCTGCAGGGCTACACGTTCACCGGGGCGGCGTCGATCTCGGCGCAGATGCTGCGCGGTGAGCAGGCGGCGTTCTACCTCGGCGAGCTGCAGCGGCGGTACATCCAGCCGAACACGATGTACAAGGAGTCCGGGCCGGTCATCGAGACGCCGTTGTCGGCGGCGAAGTCCCTGCAGGACATGCTGGTGCAGAGCTGGGGCGGCGTGCTGCGGCTGTTCCCGGCGGTGCCCGCGGCCTGGGGCGACGTCGCGCTGCGGGACTTCCGCACCGAAGGCGCGTTCCTGCTCAGCGCGTCCCGCGCCGGCGGGAAGACGCAGTGGCTGAAGGTGCACAGCGAGGCCGGGGCGCCGTGCGTGCTGCGGCCGGGCATCGACGGCGAACTCACGGTGACCGACGCGCGGGGACGGGCCCGGCGCTGGCGGCGGCTGGCCAACGGGGACGTCCAAGTCGAACTCGGGTGTGGCGAGGACGCGTTCGTCCACCGGAAGGGGGATCGGCCGGACTTCGGCGTCCGGCCGGTCGCGCCGGGCGGGCCGAGCGCGCCCTGGGGCCTGCCCTGATCCGGGCCGGCTTCCCGAGTTCGCGCCCGGGAAGCCGGCCCGCACGGCAGAATGGTGCTCTCCGACGACGGGAGCGTGGATGAGCGAGCCGGACGGCAGACCCGGGCAGCCGCCTTACCAGTACCCGCAGTACTCGCAGTGGCCGCCGCCCGTGCCGCCGAAGCGGTCGTCGACGACGGCGATCGTGCTGGTCATCGGGTCGGTCGTGGTCGTCGTCGTGATGGCGCTGGCGTTCCTGGCCTGGGGCTACCCCGGGTTCCTGCGCAAGCCGGACGCCCAAGCCGGCGGCGCGTTCTGGACCACGACGCCGTCTTCGGCCACCTCCGCTCCGGCGACCGCGCCGGGGACCCCGGCCTCGATCCCCGGCGGGCGGGCGTCGATGCCGAAGCGGCCGAAGCCGCTGGCCGATCCGGTGACGTGCGCGTTCACCCCCGACACCGGCTCACCGGCCCCGAAGAAGGTCGCACTGCCGCCCGACGGCCCGGCGCCGTCGACCGGGACGGCCGGGGTGCGGCTGGCGACGAGCGCGGGCGACATCGGGCTCACCCTGGACCGCGCGCTGGCGCCGTGCACCGTGGTGAACTTCCTGAGCCTGGCGGAGCAGGGCTTCTACGACGGCACGTCGTGCCACCGGCTGTCGGTGACGGCCGGGCTGCAGATGCTCCAGTGCGGCGACCCCGTCGGCGACGGCACCGGCGGCCCGGGCTACACGATCCGGGACGAGGTGTTCCCCGAGCTGACGTACGGCCGCGGCGTCCTCGCCATGGCGAAGACGCAGGCCCCGGATTCCGGCGGCTCGCAGTTCTTCCTGGTCTTCGGCGACACGGACATCCCGCCCGAGTACACGGTGTTCGGCAGCATCGACGGCCCCGGCCTCGACGTCCTGGACACCGTCGCCCGCGGCGGCATCGACCCGTCCCGCCCGGGCCCCGGCGACGGCACCGGCCCCCCGAAGATCCCGGTCACCCTCACCCACGTCACCACTTCTTGACCGTGCGGTAAAAGGCATCACGCGTGATGCCCGTTCAATCACGGTCGAGGAGGTGGCGGAGGGCGGTGAGGAGGGTGGTTGCCGCGGTGGGGGACGACGTGCGGTGGCGGAAGGCGACGTAGCCGTCGGGGCGGACCAGGAGGCAGCCGTCCTCGTCGATGCCGCTCAGGCAGGACCAGTCGCCGTAGGCGTCGCGGGCGCCGGGGTCGCCGACGCGGACCGCTCGCAGGTCGAGGCCCAGCTCGGCGCCGGCCTTGGCCGCGGCGTCGCGCCACGCGGTGCCGGTCAGCCCGGTCAGGACCGTCCAGCGGCCGCCGCCCACGAGGTCCAAAGTGGACACGCGACGGCCGTGCGGGCCGACCAGCCACGCGTGCGGCACCTTCGCCCCCGGTTCGGTGCTCGGCCGGTGGAACAGCTCGGGGTCACGGTCGGGAACGAGCGGGACGCCGTCGGGCGGCACCGCGCCGGAGACGTACCGCTGGTCCATCTCGACGCCGTGCGCGTTGAACTCGTAGTGCTTCAGCTCGATCGCCTGCTCCAGCTCACGCCGTTTCCGCGCGCCCTCGGCCGTGGGCGCGAGGCAGGTCTCGAGCCCGGCCGTGACGCCGTCGGCGTCGGTGTCGCCGGAGATGCCCAGCGCGGCGAAGATCGGCCCGAACTGGTCGCGGCTGAGGTTCGCCCGGTCGACGATCTGCCGGCCCACCGGCGCCCGTTCGGCGGTGTAGCTGTCCAGCAGTCCCTCGCCGGCCTCGCCGCGCAGCACCATCGCGAGCTTCCACGCCAGGTTGTAGGCGTCCTGGATGGAGGTGTTGGAGCCCAGCCCGTTGGACGGCGGGTGCCGGTGCACGGCGTCCCCGGCGCAGAACACCCGGCCGCTGCGGTACTCGGTCGCGTAGTTGTGGTTGACCGTCCACAGTGACGTCGACGTGATTTCGACGTCCAGCGAAGGGTCGCCGACGAGGTCGCGCACCAGCCGGGTCGCTTCCGCGGCGTCGACTTCGGGGGGTGCCTGCGAGATGTCGTAGCCCCAGGTCAGCAGCCACTCGTTCCACGGCCGCACCATCCGGACCAGGCCCATCCCGATCCCGCCGAGGTGCGCGCCCGGCCGCATCACCCAGTACAGGACGCTCGGCCGGTGCGCCACGTACCGCGCGAGGTCGGCGGTGAAGGTGATGTTCATGCTGCCCGCCTTGCCGGTCTGCCCGGCGATGGGCAGCCCGGCCTGCTCGGCGACGCGGCTGCGCGCGCCGTCCGCGCCGACGAGGTACCGGGCGCGCAGCGTGAACTCGTCGCCGCGCACCCGGTCGCGGAAGCGGGCGGTGACGCCGGTGGCGTCCTGGGTGAAGTCGAGGAACTCGGTGTCCAGCCGCAGTTTCGCGCCGCGCGCGGCGGCTTCGCTCACCAGGATCGGCTCCAGGTAGGTCTGCGGCAGGTCGATCAGGTGGCACGGGCTCGCCGCGGCGTATTCGGACGCCGAGCGGTCGCCGGTGCCCCAGCTGGCGATCCGGCCGATCTCCGGCCCGGTCAAGGACGTGCAGAGCACGGTGTCACCCATCAGCTCCGGCGGCGTCCCGACGGCCAGGGCCTTGTCCTCGACGCCGAGGTCGCGCAGCACCTCCATGGTCCGCTGGTTGGTGATGTGCGCGCGGGGCGTGTTGGCCGTCCAGCCGTACTTGGTGGCCAGCACCGTCGGCACGCCGTAGGTGGCGAGCAGCAGGGCCGCGGAGCCGCCGGCCGGGCCGCTGCCGACCACGATGACGTCGGTGTCGTAGCTCATGCGCTGCTCCCTGAGATGCGGAAGGTGAACTCGAGCCGGCGTCCGGTTCCGCCGGGCTCTTCGGTGAAGTCGACGATCAGGCCGTCCTTGACGCCGAACACGGTGTCGGAGTCGAGGTACTCGCCGCCGGCGACGAACAACTGGGTGATCAGCGTGCGGTAGCCGGGTTTGGCGATCATGAAGTGCACGTGCGGCGCCCGGTAGGGGTGCCTGCCGACGGCGTCGAGCAGCTGCCCCACCGGGCCGTCGGCGGGGATCGGGTACGCGCTCGGCACGATCGTCCGGAAGCGCAGCCGCCCCTCGGCGTCGGTGCGGAAGCGGGCGCGCAGCACCGGGCCGTCGACGTCGGGCAGCTGGACGTCGTAAAAACCGTCCTCATTGGACTGCCAGACGTCGACGACCGCGTCCGCGACGGGCACGTCCGACGTGTCGGTGATCCGGATGTCCGCCGACAGGGGAGTGCCGGGCAGTCCTACCGCGAGGTCGGCGCCCTGCGGGGTCTCCGGTGGCCCGTCGACGTAGAACGGGCCGAGGACGGCCGACGGCGTCGTGTCCGGCGTCCGCGAGTTGGTCAGGACGTCGACGACGCTCGACACGCCGAGGGTGTCCGACAGCAGGATGAACTCCTGACGCGTGTCGGTGGTGAGGTGCCCGGCGCGGGTCAGGAAGCCGATCGCGTACTCCCACTCGTCCTGGGTGAGGTCGGTGCGGATCGCGTAGCCGTGCAGCGTCTCGACCAGGTCGGTCAGCAGCAAACGGACGCGGTCGGGCGCCCTGGCGAAGCTGTCAACCACCTGCTTCGTGAGCGCTTTGAGGCTGGGCGGTACGGCGGGGCGGGTGCCGTGCAGAGCTTGGCGGAGCAGGGCCTCTTCGGGTTCGCCGTCGATGTCGGCTTCGGTGAGCCCGAGCTCGGCCAGCGAGTGCGGGATCGGGAGCGACGCGGCCAGCTCGAAGACGTCGCTCGCGTCCTCGAGACCCTGGTGCGCCATGACGTAGGGCAGGAGGACAGCGTGGGTCTCGGCGTGCGGCAGCCCGAACTTGCCGCCGAGGTGGTGGCAGAGCCGGTGGTGCAGGCCCATCTCGACGGCGTCGAGGCAGGTACCCGCCAGCCACGCGCCGCGCAGGCCGTCGGTGCGGGCGTCCACATCGGACGGATCGGCCACGATGCGCGGCAGGGCGCTCGTGAGCAGCCTCGTCGCCTCGGCGGCGAGCAGGTCGGTCATCGGGTTGGCGTCCGGGGCGTAGCGCGCTTCCACCGCGTGGGCCAGCGCGTTGAGCCCACTCGCCGCGGACACCGGCACGGGCAGCGAGAGCGTGAGGTCGACGTCGTAGAGGACGGTCTCGGGCCGGACTTCGGGCGTCCGTTGGGTGGTCTTGCGGCCGTCGGCCGTCTCGCCGAGGACCGACGTCAGCTCGGAACCCGCGTACGTCGTCGGGACGATCAGCTGCGGCAGACCGGTCCGCAGGGCGATCGCCTTGGCCAGCCCGGTCGCCGAGCCGCCGCCGATCGCGACGACGCCGTCGACGTCGTGCTCCGCGACGACCTTGAGCGCACGTTCGGTGACGTCGACCGGGGTGTGCATCGTGGTGTCTTCGAAGCGCGCGGCCAGCCGGGGGCCGAGCGCCCGCGCGGCCCGGTCGCCGTGGCGCGGGCGGCCGGCCAGCAGGACGCGGCGGAGCCCGAGGCGGTCGGCTTCCGCACCGAGGGTGGCGAGCGAGCCGAAGACCACCCGGACGGGGTTCGCGGCGTAGCTGAACGAGGTCATGCGAGGCAGTATCCGGTCGCGGCGCGGGCCGGTCCTGCACGTTCGTGCTGCGCGACGGCACGAAACGCGCGTCGTGACATTCGGGGCTCCGCCACCGGACCCCCGCAAGAGGTGTGTCAGCCCGAGCGGCGCAGCGCCGCCGGTGTGGTGCCGAGCTGGGCGCGCAGCACGCGGGTGAGGTGCTCCTGGTGGGAGAAGCCGCAGCGGACGGCGATCTCGGCGATCGGGTCGGTGCCGGTCCGCAGCAGCAGCCCGGCCTGCTCGACGCGCAGCCGCAGCAGGTACCGGTGCGGCGGCAGGCCGGTGCGGGCCTTGAACCGGCGGGAGAACTGGCTGACGCTGAGCCCGGCGAGCGCGGCCAGGTCGGCCAGCGGCACCGGCTCGGCCAGCCGTTCGGCCATCAGGTCGCGGACCTGCGCGAACTGGCGGTCGGAGAGACCGCGGGCCGGCTCGGGCCCGGTGGCCCGGCCGGCGCGGTGGTGGCGGACCAGCTGGGCGGCGACGAGCGCGCCGAGCTGGTCGGCGTAGGTGCGGGCGCCCGGCTCCCAGTCGCGGACGACGCCGTCGAGGCCGAGCACGAGCTGTTCGAGCAGGGGATCGCGGCTGCCGAGCTCCTCGGCGAGCCGCACGGGCGCGTGCTCCCCGGCGGCGTCCTGCACGGCGTCGTCGGCGAGGTAGACGTGCACGGTGTCGAGTTCCCCGCCCAGCTCGACGGACAGCTCGGCGTGCGACGGCTGCAGGAAGAGCCCGCCGACGGGCATCCGGCGGCTGTGTTCGGCCGGGGTCCCGACCCCGCGCCGGACGGTCACCGGGCCGTCCAGGTGCAGGATCAGCTGGTGGCTGCGGGCGGCCCCGAACTCGGCGCGGTAAGGACGTTCCCGCTGGCGGGAGACGTAGACCCGGTCCCAGCCGAGGCCGGCGCTGGTCCGGTCCGGGCGGACCCAGGGCAGCGCGAGGATGCCGTTGGTGTCGGTCAGCCCGAGTTCGCCCACGCTGCCTCCTCGACGTCGAGGCTGCTCGCGATGGTACCCGCCCTAAGCTGGGCGGCCGGACAGTCAGCCACCTGGGGGAGCCCGTTGCCGTTCACCTTCGCGCACCCGGTCGCCGTGGTGCCGCTGGCCCGGTGGCTGTGGCTGCCTGGCCTGGTCGCGGGTTCGCTCGCGCCCGACGTCGCCTACTACGTGCCCATCCCGGGCGGCGCCCTGACCCACGAGCCTGTCGGCCTGGTGAGCGTGGACCTGCTGCTCGGGCTGGCGCTGGTGGCGGTCGGGTACGCGGTCCTCGCGCCGGTCCTGGCGTTCGGGCCGGCCGGCTGGCGGGAGCGGGTGCCTCGCCCGGCCGGCCGCGTCCCGTGGCTCGGCTCGGTGGTCTCGGTCGTGGTGGGGGCGGTGACCCACCTGCTCTGGGACGCCTTCACCCACACCGACGGCTTCGCCGTGCGGCACTGGGCGTGGCTGCGGGTCTCCGTCGTCGGCCCGCACCGGCTGTACAACGTCATCGGATACGTGTCGTCGGCCGGTGGCCTGTTCCTGCTGGCGGTGCTGGTCGTGCGCTGGTACCGCCGGGCACCGCGGGCCACGGGGGCGTGGCCGGCGCTGCCCCGCACCGGCCGGACGGTGGTGGCGGCCGGGCTCGGCGCGGGGCTGGTGGTGGGAGCGCTGCTCGGGCTGACGGACCCGGTGAGCCGGATCAGTGAGTACGACTGGGTCCGGTGCTTGCTGATCGGAGCGGTCCGCGGCGGCTTCGTCGCGGCGGCCGGTTACGTCGCCGCGTGGCCGCTGATCAGCCCGCGGATCCGATCAGAGGTCCAGCACGAGCCGCGGTGACAACGCGCGCGAAACGCACGGGTACATGCGGCCCTCGGCCGCGCCGATGTCGTCCCGGTGCTCGGGCTCACCCTCGGCCACGCCGATCTCGCAACTGCCGCACACGCCTTCCCGGCACGCGGACGGCACCGGCCGCCCGGCGTGGTTCAGCGCGTCCAGCAGCGATTCGTCGGCCGGGACCCGGATGGTCTGCCCGGAGCGGGCGCACACCACCTCGAACGGCGTGTCGGGCCCGAACGTCCGACGTACGGGCTGGAAGCGTTCGGTGTGCACCCGCGGGAACACCGCCTCGGCCGCGGCGAGCATCGGCTCCGGCCCGCAGCAGTAGACCTCCGCCGCCGGGAACTCCGCCGCCAGTGCCGCGAGATCCGGTCGCCCGTGGTCGAACAGCCGCACGCGTTCTCCGTACGTGGCCGCCAGTTCCGCGGTGAACGGCATGGCCGCCGGAGCACGGCCGGCGTACACCAGCGTCGCCGCGGCGCCGGAAGCGACGGCCGCCCGCAACATCGGCACGAGCGGCGTGATGCCGATCCCGCCCGCCAGGAACAGGTACTCCGGTGCGGGCCGCAGCGGGAAGTGGTTGCGGGGCAACGAGACCGAGAGCGTCCGGCCCGGCCGCAGGACCAGGTGGACGTACTCGGAGCCACCCCGGCTCAGCGGGTCGTGGCGGACCGCGATCCGGTAGGCCGAGAGGTCGCCGGGATCGCCGCACAGCGAGTACTGCCGCGTCAGCCAGTTCGGCAGCTCCAGGTCGATGTGGGCGCCCGGATCCCACGGCGCCAGCGGGCCTTCGTCGCCGCGCAGGACCAGGGACACGACGTCGCCGGTGAGGCGCTCGACGCGGTCGAGGATCGTTTTCTGCATGTCAGTACAGCTTCCGGTAGCCGGCTTCGAGGAGCTGCTCGAACAGCACCGGGTCGGCGTTCATCTGCTCGGCGGCGATCTCGCCGACCGACGGCAGTTCCGCCGCCAGCGCCCGGCTCGCCGGGTCCCACAGGCGCGACCGGATCAGCGCGCGGCCGCAGTGGAAGTACACCTCGGCGACGTCGACGATGATCGCCAGCATCGGCGCCTTCGCCTCGGTGCGCATCCGGGCGAGCACGTCCGGGTCGTCGGTGATGTACGCGCTTCCGTTGACGCGCAACGTTTCCCGCGTCCCGGGGACGAAGAACAGCAGGCCGACGCCGTCGTTCTCGGCGATGTTGCGGAAGGAGTCGGCGATCTTGTTGCCGGGCCGGTCGGGCAGCGCGACCGTGCGCTCGTCGAGCACCTTGACGAAGCCGGGATAGTCGCCGCGGGGCGAGCAGTCGGCGCGGCCCGCCGCGTCCGCGGTGGCCAACGTCAAGAACGGCGAGTGGGCGATGAAGCGGCGGGCGTGCCGGTCGATGCGGTGGCCGATCTTGGCCTCGATCATCGCCTCCGGCTCGCCCAGCCGGGCCCGCACCTCGGCCATGGCCACGCGGCGCAGCGTATTTGTGCTGGTCATGGCACAATTATGAGCAAATATTCAGATCTTGACTACTCGCTTTCCCGGGGAGTGCCGTGACGCCGGACCAGCGCCGCATCCAGCCACGTAAACAGCCGCGGCAGGTCCGCGCCGAGCTGACCCGGCAGCGGATCCTGACCGCGGCTGCTCACGTTTTCGCCGACCACGGCTACGCCGCCGGCACCACCAACCGCATCGCCGAGCGGGCCGGGATCTCCATCGGCTCGCTCTACCAGTACTTCCCGAACAAGGACGCCGTTCTCGCCGAGCTGCTGACCCGGCACCTCGACGACGGCTCGGCGGCCGCGGCCGAGCTCCTGACCGGCCCGCTGCCCGGTCCGATCGAGGAGGTCTTCCGCGTCTTCGTCCGCCTCACGGTCGAAGCCCACCGCGACGACCCCCACCTGCTGCGCATGCTGATCGAGCAGGCCCCGCGGTCGAACGAGCTGCTCGAGCGGGTCGGCCGGCTGAAGCGGACCATGGTCGGCTACACCCGCGACCTCCTGGACGGCCACCCCGAGGTGCGCCTCTCCGACACCGCCACGGCGGCCCGCTTGGTCATCGCGACGATCGAGCTGGCCGTCCACGACCTGCTGGCCGAGCCCGACCCGATCGACGCCCGGCGGCTCGAGGACGAGATGGTCGCGATGCTGACCCGGTACGTCAGGGGGTGAACTGGTAGGCGCCGGCGTCGATCCGGGGGCCGACCGGATTGCCGTCGACGTCGACGTCCGCGTACTTCGCCGTGCCGAGGCCGATCGCCGGGCTGCCGGCGGTGAGGACCAGGTTCGTCGCCGAGGTGAACTTCGGATCGGCGGCCTTGTCCGTGGCGCCCGGGGTGAACTGGCGCTGGCCGCCGTAGAAGACGTTGTGGTCGGTCGCGGTCCAGCCGGTGTCGGCGTACCCGACCTTCATCGCGGACTGGATGACGTTCTGCGTGAGTTTCAGCGTCTGGTCGGTGCAACCGCCGTAGCAGACGAACCCTTCGGATTCGGCGTGGCTCAGCCGGAGGGAGTTGTTGCGGAAGACCGTGCCGGTCACCGGTCCGTTGCCGTCCTGCGCGCCGCGCGTCACGATGCCGCCGCGCGTCTTGGCGCCGAAGACCGCGTTGTACTCGTAGACGTTGTTGCGGGACACGCCGTCCGGGTCCTTCGCGTCGGTGCCGAGTTCGGTGAAGGACTCGTTGTCCTCGGAGATGTTGTGGTGGATGACGTTGTCCGAACCGTAGAAGATTTCGACGGCGGCGCCGTCGAGGCCGCCGAAGTCCTCGCTCACCGCGATCGACCCGCTGATCCGGTTCCAGCCGATGTCGGAGCCGTTGCCCTGCACCAGGATGGCGAACGCACCGGAGTCGTCGTTGCCGCCCGGCGTCACGACGGTCATGTGGTTGTTGTCGACGAGGTCGTTCTGGGTGACCTCGGTGCCGTCGGCGGACGGCGCGATGTAGACGCCCGCGCCGGCGCCGGTGATCAGGTTCGACAGCACCTTGTCGTGGTCGCCGCCGACCTCGACACCCGCCCAGGAGCAACGCCCGGCGTCGGCCGCGACGCCGACCTGCAGGTCCTGCACCCAGAGGTAGTTGCCGGGCAGGTTCACGCAGGCTTCGCCGTTGCCCTGCACGACCGGGCGGGCACCGTCGCCGTAGGCTCCGATCTTGACCGGGGCCGACGCCGACCCCGAGCCGCGGACGGTCAGCCCGCCGCTCCAGGTCCGCCCGCGGCGCAGCAGCACGGTGTCACCGGGGACCAGGGTCGTCGCGGCGACCTTGGCGAGGGACTTCCACGGTGCGGTCTGCGAAGTCCCGGCCGCGCTGTCGCTGCCGAGGGTCTGGTCGACGTAGTAGGTCTTCGGGGCCGCGTCGGCGTCGGTGGCGGTGACCGTGGTGGCCGCGAGGGCGGCGAACAGGCCTAGCGAGAGCAGTTTCCACTGGTTCGACATGGCGCGCGACGTTAACCCGGGCTGGTACACGAGCCGTACAAGTCAGCCGGTCGTGCGCCCGCCCGGCGGAGGCGTTCGGCCGCCTGGGCGCGAACCGCTGCACCGCACACCGGGCGGTCGCCGTGCAGTGCTTCCCAGCGGGCGTTGTGCAGTGCCGGCCACAGACCGGCCGCCCAGGCCACTTCCCGCTCCTCCTCGGTGAACCGCCGTCCCCGGAACTGTTGGTAAGCCGCCAGGAACGCGGCCGAACTCCCGATCGGGGCCAGGGTCGGCGGCGACGCGTTGGCGAACGCCCCGGACGCCGCGCCCACCAGGGCGGCCTCCGGCTGCCACGCCAGGCTGTCCCAGTCGTGCACGGCCTGGATGCCGCCGTCGTGCCAGCGGAGGTTCTGGGCTTCGAAGTCGGCGTGGCCGAGCACGCACGGCAGGTTCGCGGCCAGCAAACGCTTGCGCACCCGCGTCGCCGTCTCGACGACGTGCGCGGGCACCGCGCTCTGGTCCTGTTCGTCGAGGAAGCGGATCGACGGCCGCAGCCCGGGGCCGGCGTGGTCCCACCGCGCCCACCGCGGGTTCGGCAGCGGCGGCGGCACGCTGACCCCGGTCAGTTCCGTCATCAGCCGCGCGAACACCGCCGCGTAGCGCACGGCGATCTCCGGGGTGTCGCCGCGCAACACCCCGCCGCCGGGCCGGGATTCCTCGGCGTGGACGGCCAGCGCGCCGACGCCGGCCACCGGGGTGCGCGGCCGGGCGCACGGGAACCCGCGTTGCGCCAACCGGGCCTGGGCGGCGACACAAGCCGCGGCGCGACCCTCGTCCTGCCGCGCCTTGACCACGACCTCCCGTCCGTCGTTCAGCCGCACGCCGACCACCGCCGAGAGGGACCGTCGTTCGAACAGCACGTGGGCCGGCGCGGCGCCCAGGTGCTCCCGGCACCAGGACGGGAGCCAGTCCACTCAGCGGTCCCTGGCCACGAGCGCCGCCTGGGTGCGGCTGGTGACGCCCAGCTTGGCCAGCACGTTGCCGACGTGGACCTTCACCGTCCGCTCGGCCAGCCGGAGCCGGGCCGCGATGTCGCGATTGGACAGTCCCTCGCCGAGCAGTTCCAGCACGTCACGCTCGCGCGGCGTCAGCGCGCCGCCGCCGCTCAGCGCGGAAGCCACCGCCGGGCTCAGCGCCGTCACGCCCTCGTGGGCGGCGCGGACGGCGGCCGCGAGCTCGTCGCCCGAGGAATCCTTCAGCACGAAACCCGCCGCACCCGCGTTGAGGGCTTCGCGGATTTCGCGGGGCCGGCCGACGGTGGTCAGCATCAGCACCCGTGGCGCCGCGGGCCCGAGCCGGCGCAGCACTTCGAGGCCGTCCATCCCGGGCAGGTAGAGGTCGAGCAGCACGACGTCGGCCTCGACGGGGGAGCCGAGCAGCTCCGGCCCGCTCGCGTACTGCGCGACGACGTCGAGGTCCGGCTGCGCCCCCAGGATCAGCGCGATCCCCTCGCGCACCAGCGCGTGGTCGTCGACGACCTGAACCCGGATCATGCCCGCACTCTACTGTCGGCCCATGCGTCAGTCTCTCGTCACGACGGCGGCGGTGGCCGCGGTGTTCTTCGCCAGTGGGGCGTGGACGCCGCACCAGGGGTGGTTCGCGGCCGCGCTCAGCGCGGTGCAGCTCGTCCCGCTGCTGTGGTCCCGCCGCGCCCCGGCCCTCGTGCTGGCGGTGGTGACCCTCGCGACGGCCGGGCACCTGCTGCTCGACCAGCCGCGCAACACGATGTACGTGCCGGTCCTGCTCGCGCTGTACAGCACGCCTCAGCGGTGGCTCGCCGGCGCGGCGGCCCTCGCGGTGGGTGCGGCGGTGTACCCGGCGAAGGGGCCGGTCGACGGCACGGTCCTCGCCGTCACGATCTGCGCGGTCGCCTGGCTGCTGGGTGCCGAACGCCGTCGCGCGCTCGCCGACCGGGCCGAGCGCGCGGCCCGGCGGTTGCACGACACGCTCGCCCAGACCACGGCCGTGATGCTCGTGCAGGCCGAGACGCTGCGCGCGGTCGGCGACCTGACCGACGCCGACCGCGCGCGCCTGGACACCCTGCTGGCCGCCGGGCGCGGCGCGCTGATCCTTGTCCGCCGCACGCTGGACGACCTGCACTCCGGCACCGAACGCGCCCCGGACCTCGCCGAGGTGCTGGCCCGGCTCCGCACCGCGGGGCTGGTGCTCGACCGCGACCCGATCCTGCCCGCGCTGCCCCGCCCGGTGCGGGAGCTGGCCGAGCGGTTCGTCGCGGAAACCGCGGTGAACGCCTTGCGGCACAACGGTCCCGGCGTCCGGCTGGGCATCGACGTCGAAGCCGGCGACCGGCTGACGATCACGGCGCGCAACGCCGTGAAGGGGACCCCGCGCCTGGGTGCCGGCTACGGGCTGGCCGGGCTCGCGGAGCAGGCCGCGGCGGCCGGGGGCGCGCTGACCCACGGCCCGCGTGACGGCGAGTGGGTCGTCAGCGTCGCGCTGCCAGCAGCTGCGACACGGTCACGAACCGGTAGCCGCGCTGCTTGAGCCGGTCGACGAGCGGCCCGATCGCCCGCCGGGTCTGCTCGCGGGCGGCGTACATGGCGTGCAGGAGCACGATCGAGCCGGGCCGCACCTGGCCGACCGTGGTCTGCTCGACCGAGGCCGCGTCGGGAGTGCCGTCGGAATCGGGTTCGACGTCCCAGGTGATCGTCACGCGGTCGTGCGACGCGAGGTAGTGCGGGAGCGCGAAGAGCTTCTTGCCGTTCGGGGGCCGGAAGAGGATTTCGCCGGGGTAGCCGGATGCGCGGATGAGCGCGTCGGTGGCCTCCACCTCGTCGGCCACCCAGGACGGTGTCACGCCGACCATGCGGTCGTGGGAAAAGCTGTGGTTGCCGATTTCGTGCCCCGCCGCGGCGATGTCGTGCGCGAGGTCCGGGTGCGCCGCGATGTCCCGGCCGATGAGGAAGAAGGTCGCGGGCACCTGACGGCTCTTCAGCGTGTCCAGGATGGCGTGGGTGCCGGCCGGATCGGGCCCGTCGTCGAAGGTGAGGGCGACGACCTTCTCGGTGGTCTCGACGCGGTCGACGAGGGTGCCGAAGAACTGGAAGGTCCGCGAGTTCGCGACCTGCAGCAGCGTGAAGGCGCCGGCGAGCACGACGACCAGCACGCACGCCACGACGATCGCCCACTTCCGGGCCCGGCGGGTTTTCAAGATCATGGCGTCACCCTGGCGGCGGTCCGGACAGCGGGGAAGCCGCGAAGGTACTAGTACCAAGGTCCGGGCCGTCAGCATATGTTGACGATCCCCGGGTGTCAGCATATGCTGACGGCGTGAGCCTGATGACCGACTTCGAGCACACCGTGCGCAGTTCCGACCCGGACACCGCGTTGCGGGCCGTCGCGCGGTTGCGGCGCTTGGCCGAGCAACTGGAAACCGAGCAGGTGGCGGCGGCGCGGCGAGCCGGCTGGTCGTGGCAGGACATCGCCGACCGGCTCGGCGTCACCAAGCAGACCGTGCACCGCAAGCACCGTGGCCGGGAGGGCTGATGTTCCGAGGTGACCATCCGGCGGTCGGCCAGGTGTTCCGCCGCGCCGGCGAGCTGGCGCGCGAGTTCGGGCACGCCCGGGTCGGCAGCGAACACCTGCTGCTCGCGCTCACGGAGGGATCCCTGACCGGGCTCGCCGGGATCGAGCGGGCGGTTCGGCTGGCGGCCCCGGACGGCGCCGGCGTGGCCGCCGACCGCGAGGCGCTGACGGTGCTGGGCATCGACCTCGGCTCGCTGCCGGCGGAACTGGCGGACCGGCCACCGGTCAGGGAGCCCCTGCTGCCGTTCGGGGTCGCCCGGGTGCGGCAGCGGTGTGCCCGCGCAAAACCGCCGGTCGGCCTGGACGTCCAAGCGGCCTACGGAGCGTCGCTGCGCCTCGCCCTCGCCCGCCGGGAACGCGAGCACCGCGTCGAACACGTCGCCTTGGCGCTCGTCGCGCTCGATCCCGGCGCCGACTGGGTGATGCGCACGGCCGGCGCGGACCGTCGTGCACTGCTCGCTCGCCTGGCTTCGGCGTTCCCGCCACCGCGGCGCCACCCGCTGCTCCGGGCCGAGCGGAGGGTGGGGTGCCGGTCGCGGTGCCGCGACATCGTGCGCCGCTACCAGCACACGACGGGCCGGATGGCGGTCGCGCCGTCGGCGTTGGCCGCCCTGGTCAGAGCGGGTTGAACACGCCCAGGGGAGCGGTGCAGAACGGGCCGCCGACGTACTCGGCCGCCGGTCCCGTCGGCGCGGGCTTCGCGGCCAGCTGCTCGGCGTACACCTCCGCGTCGTCCAGGGACTTGTAGCCCAGCGCCTCCGCCTCGGCCAGCGAGTAGATCCGGCGCGTGTTGTCCGAGACGCCCCAGATCAGCCGATAGCCGGGCGACGGCGCGCTCAGGCACGCCTCGAACAGCCGCGCGCCGTCGTCGGGGGAGAGCCACGTCGTCAGGCCGCGCGGGCCCAGCGGCAGCGGCGTCTCGAAGCACGAGCCGATCCGGATCACGATGACGTCCATGCCGAAGCGGGAGTGGTACAGGCTGCCCAGCGCCTCGATCGCCGCCTTGCTGACGCCGTAGTACGTGTCCGGCCGCGGCGACGAGTCCGCGGGCAGGTCCTCGTCGACCCGGCGGAAGCCGACCGCGTGGTTGCTCGACGCCAGGATCACCCGGCCGATGCCCGCCTTGCGCGCCGCCTCCAGGACCGTCTGCGTCCCGTTGATGTTGACGTCGAGGGTCGCTTCCCACGAGTTCTCGCGGCTGTGCCCACCGAGGTGGATCAGCGCGTCGACGCCCTCGCACGCGGAAGCCATCGCCTCGGGATCGGTGACCGAAGCGGTCAGCACCTCCTCGCCGTCCGATGCCGTCTGCGGGGCCAGGTCGAGCAGGCGCAGCACCCGGCCGGGGCGCCGCAGGCGGGGACGCATCAGGGTGCCGACGACACCCGCCGACCCGGTGATGAGCACGCGCTGGTCCGTCATGAATTTCCTTCCGTAAGGGCGGCGATCAGCGGATACCGGCCCGGCGCAGCTGCTGCCCGAGCTCGGCGGTGGTTTCGGCGAGCAGCTCGCCGACGCGGCGGGCGTCGTCGTCGGTCACCTGGGCGATCGGCATCGAGCAGCTGATCGCGTCGGTGCCCGGGATGCGGTAGGGGATCACCGCGGCGACGCACCGGACGCCCAGCGTGCCTTCCTCGACCTCGGCGGCGTACCCGCGTTCGCGGGTCGCGGCGAACTCGGCGTGCAGGCCTGCGAGGGAGGTGATGGTGTTCGGGGTCAGCGCGGTCAGCGTCGCCGGCATCAGCGCCTCGATCTCGTCGTGCGTCAGCTCGGCCAGCAGCGCTTTGCCCAGCGCGGTCGCGTGCGCGGGCAGCGTGCGCCCGACGCGGGAGACGAGGTGCGTGGAGCGCTGTGACTCGCGGGTCTCCAGGTAGACGACTTCGGTGCCGTTGCGACGCGCGAAGTGCGCGGTGAAGCCGGTCTTCTCCCGGATCCGCTCGAGCGCCTCGGTGGCGAACGGGACCACGGCGTCGCGGTCCAGGTAGGCCGTGCCGCAGATCAGCGCGCGGACGCCGAGGCGGTACCGGGCGGTGTTGGCGTCCGCCTCCAGCCAGCCGGCCTCCAGTAGCGTCCGCAGCAAGCCGTGCAGCGACGAGCGCGGGAAGCCGGTGCGCGCGTGCAGGTCCGACAGGGACAGCCAGACGTCGTTCGCCGCGAAGGTCTCGATGAGGTCGACGGCCCGGCGCGCGGACTTGACGCCCGAGGACTCCGCGGGCGCACCGTCGGCTGCCGCCGAGTTGTCCACCTTCTGCGGCATTTGTGTGCCTCCGTCCGGCCGTTGACTTGTGACTCCGGCCATATTAGCGTCCCGAACAACGTTCTTATGGATGAACATAATCACTATAACAGACTCCGTTCATGGATGTGAACATCTCCTTCGAGACCGCATCATCGTGGACGCGGAAAGGAGCCTGCGGTGCACGCACTCGACTGGACGATGATCTGCGCGTACTTCGCGCTGATGATCGTGATCGGCTGGTGGTCGCACAAGAGGGTCAGCGACGTCAAGGACTTCTTCACGGCCGGCGGCAAGATGCCGTGGTGGCTGGCCGGCATCTCGCACCACATGTCCGGCTACAGCGCCGTGCTCTTCGTCGCGTACGCGGGCGTCGCGTACACCACCGGCGTCACCGTGTACTTCTGGGGCTTCGCCAGCATCGGCATCGGTGTGGGCATCGGCAGCTGGCTGTTCGCCGCCCGCTGGAACAAGCTGCGCTCGAAGCTCGGCGTCGCCTCGCCGCTGGAGTACCTGGCCAGGCGGTACAACGTGCCGACGCAGCAGGCGCTCGCCTGGAGCGGCAGCCTGCTGAAGGTCTTCGACATCGCGGCCAAGTGGTTCGCCGTCGCGACCCTGCTGCACGTGTTCGCCGGCCTGGACTACAACCTCGGCATCCTCATCACCGGTGCGGTCACCCTGGTCTACTGCACCATCGGCGGGCTCTGGGCCGACGCGCTCACCGACTTCGGCCAGTTCGTCATCCAGGCCATCGCCGCGATCGTGATGATCGTCGTGGTGCTGGGCAAGCTGGGCGGCATCTCCGCCCTCTGGACGATGTGGGACAAGCTGCCCCAAGGCCACGTCGACCCGGTGACGTCCAAGTACACCACCATCTTCCTGCTCGTCTACGTGCTGGTGAAGACGCTGGAGTACAACGGAGGCATGTGGAACCTGGCGCAGCGGTACATGGCCGCGCCGACCACCCAGGAGGCCAAGCGCGGTGCCCGGCTTTCGTCCGCGCTGTACCTGTTGTGGCCACTGGTGCTGATGTTCCCGATGTTCGCGGCGCCGCTGCTCATCCCCGGCGTCAAGGACCCGACGCAGTCGTACGCGATCATGACCACGACGTTCCTGCCGCCGGGCCTGGTCGGGCTGGTGCTGGCCGGGATCTTCTCGCACACGATGGCGATGGTCTCCTCCGACGCCAACGCGATCTCCGCAGTGATCACCCGCGACATGATCCCGGCGATGTTCCGCCGCACCCGGCAGTGGACCGACGTCCAAGGCCTCAAGGCGGCCCGCGTCACCACGGTGATCTTCGTCGCGCTGACCATGCTCGTGGCCACCCAGGCGCAGCACCTCGGCGGCGTGCTGCAGATCGTCGTCAACTGGGTCGCCGCGCTGATGGGCCCGATCTCGATCCCGCTGCTGCTGGGCATGCTGCCGTGGTTCCGCAAGTGCGGCCCCCGCGCGGCGTTGATCTCCTGGGCGGGCGGCCTGATCGACTACGCGCTGGTGTACTACGTGTTCAAGGCGAACCAGACCGTGCTCGTCGCGACGCCGATCCTGGTTTCGCTCGCGCTCTACGTCGGCCTCGGGCTGCTCGCGCCCGAGCGCAGCGCGGTCGCCGATGAGATCGTCGACACCGTGAACGGCGACGACGAAGTCGACCTCAAGAAGGAAGGCACGACCGTGCCCGCCTGACGCCGGCCACACCCGGCCGAAACCGAATAAAGGACGAGAGAGCAGAAACTGATGGCACAGAACGAGATCGAGCTGGACGGCCTGCTGGCGTTCCCCCTCACCCCGTTCACCGAGGACCTCGAGGTCAACCTCGACGCGCTCGCGGAGAACGTGGAGAGCCACATCGCGGCGGGCGCCGGTGCGCTGTTCGTCGCGTGCGGCACCGGCGAGTTCAGCTCGCTCTCGCCCGCCGAGCACGCCTCGGTGCTCACCCGGACCCGGGAGGTGGCCGCCGGCCGCGTGCCGGTCTGGGTGGGCGCCGGGGGCGGCGCGGCGTCGGCACGGGCCGGCGTCGCGGCGGCCCAGGCCGGGGGCGCGGACGGGGTGCTGCTGCTGCCGCCGTACCTCGTTTCCGGGCCGCAGGCGGGACTGGTCGACTTCGTCCGGTACGTCGTCGGCGACTCGTCCGTGCCGGTGATCGTCTACCACCGCGGCACCGGCGTGTTCGGCGCGCCGGCGGCGGCGTCGCTGCTCGACATCCCCTCGGTCGTGGGCCTCAAGGACGGCTACGGCGACGTCGAGGTGATGACCCGGATCGTCACCACCATCCGCGCGCTGGACACCGACCGGGCGCGGAACTTCCTGTTCTTCAACGGGCTGCCGACCGCGGAGGTCTCGGCCAAGGCGTACGCCGCGATCGGCGTCGCCCGGTACTCCTCGGCCGTGCACTGTTTCGCTCCCGAGATCGCCCACCGCTTCCACCGGGCGCTCGGCGAAGGTGACACGCGCGTGATGGACGCCCTGCTGACCGGGTTCTACCTGCCGCTGGTGGCGTTGCGGGACGAGACGCCCGGCTTCGCCGTGTCCCTGGTGAAGGCCGCCGCCCGGTTGCGTGGTGACAAGGTCGGCCCGGTCCGGCCGCCGCTGGTCGAGCCGACGCCGGAGCAGATCCACCGGCTCGAGAAGGTCGTGGAGGACGGCTTCGTCACGCTGAAGGGGCTCGGCTGATGAAGATCCTCGACGTGGTGCTGACCCCGGTCGCGTTCGCGGACCCGCCGCTGCTCAACGTCATGGGCGTGCACGAACCGTTCGCGCTGCGCAGCGTCGTCCAGGTCAGGTGCGAGGACGGTGTCGTCGGGCTCGGCGAGTCCTACGGCGACGAAGCCTTCCTCGGCGAGGTGCGCAAGGTGCTGCCGCGGCTGCGCGGCCACGACGTGTTCGACCTCCCCGGCCTGCAGCGGCTGGTCGCACAGGCGCTGTCGGACACCGTGCTGACCGACGCGCACGGCCTGATCGGCGGCTTCTCCATCCGCAAGACCGTGGCCAGCGTGTACTCGCTGTTCGAGGTCGCGTGCCTGGACGCGCAGGGCCACTACCTGGGCCGTCCGGTGACCGACCTGCTCGGCGGCAAGGCGCGTGACGCCGTCGAGTTCTCCGCCTACCTGTTCTACAAGTACGGCCAGCACGTCGACGGCCGCGAAGACTCCTGGGGCGAGATCACCACGCCGGAGACGCTGGTCGGGTCGGCGAAGCGGATGATCGACGAGTACGGCTTCCGCTCGATCAAGCTCAAGGGCGGGGTCTACGAACCGGACCGGGAGGTCGACGGGATCCGCGCGCTGGCCGAGGCGTTTCCCGGGCACCCGCTGCGGATCGACCCGAACGGCGCCTGGACGGTCGAAACGGGCATCCGCGTCGCTTCGGAGCTCGACGGCGTCCTCGAGTACCTCGAAGACCCGACGCCGGGCATCGACGGCATGGCGCAGGTGGCCGAACGGGCGTCGATGCCCTTGGCCACCAACATGTGCGTGGTGAACTTCGGCGACGTCGAGCCGGGCTTCCGGGCACGGGCGATCGGCGTGCTGCTGTCGGACCACCACTTCTGGGGCGGTCTGCGCGCCACGCAGTCGTTGTCGGTGACGTGCGAGAGCTTCGGCGTCGGCCTGTCGATGCACTCCAACAGCCACCTCGGGATCAGCCTGGCCGCCATGGTGCAGGTCGCCGCGGCGACGCCGCACCTGACCTACGCCTGCGACACGCACTGGCCGTGGAAGGTCGAGGACGTCATCGAGCCGGGCGTGCTGGAGTTCCGCGAGGGTGCCGTCTCGGTGCCCACGACCCCGGGGCTCGGGGTCACCCTCGACGAGGACGCGCTGGCGAAGCTGCACGAGAACTATGTCCGATGTGGACTGAAGAAGCGGGACGACGTGACGTACATGCGCAACTTCGTCGAAGGTTTCGAACCGAACACTGCGAGGTGGTGAGCCGGTGAAGGTGACGGGATACGCCTACCCCTGGGACGTCCTGGAGGACGGGTTCGCCGCGCGCGCCCGGGCGCTCGGCGTCGACGAGGTGGCCGTGGCGCTGTCGTACCACAGCGCCCGTGCGGCGACGCCGTGGTCGCCGTCCCGGACGGCCGTCGTGGCGCGGCACGCGGCCTTCTACCGGCCCGTGCGGCCCGGTGGGTGGGGCTCACTGCGACCGTCCACTCCGGACTGGGTTTCGCCGGAAGACTCCGGGGGTGACGCCGTCCGGCTGCTCAACGAAGCCGGGATCCCGGCCGCCGCGTGGATCGTGCTGACCCACAACTCCCGGCTCGGCTACGAGCACCCGGACGTCGTGGTGCGCAACTGCTTCGGCGAGGCCTACCCGTGGGCGCTGTGCCCTTCGCGCCCCGAGGTGCGCGAGTACGCCGCGAAGGTGACCGCCGAGGCCGTCGACGGTCTGGACCTGGCGACGGTGATCCTCGAAGCGTGCGGTCCGCTCGGCGCGGTGCACCAGCACCAGCACGAGAAGACCGACGGCGTCTGGGCGCCCGCGGTGGCCCGGCTGTCGTCGATCTGCTGCTGCGACGCCTGCGCGGCGGGCTGGGACCTCGACGCGGACGCCGTGCGGGCCCAGCTGGCCAACGAGGTGCGGCGGCTCATCGCCACCGGCGACCTGGGCGCGACGGCCGACAACCTGCCGCCCGAGCTGACCCAGATGCTGCTGCGGGTCCGGCAGCAGGCCACCGACGAGCTGCGGGCCGCCGTTTTGGCCACGCTGCCGCCGGGCATCCGGATCGTGCTGCACGGCGCGCTCGACCCCTGGGTCACCGGGGCGTTGCCCGGGCTGACGCCGTCCGCGCCCGACGACGTCGACGCGGTCGTATTGTTCGGGTGGGCACTCGCCACCGGCGCGGAGGCCGTCGCGGCGGCCCGGGAAGCACTGCCCGAGCGGGTCGCGATCGGCAGCTACATCACCGCGGTCGCCGCCGCACCGGTGCCGGACATCGCCGCGTACGTCGGCGAGCTGGCCAAGGCGGGAGCCGCCGAACTGCACCTGTACCACCTCGGACTGGCCGGTCCGGGTCGCTGGCCCGACCTGGAAACGGCCACCGCCGCCGCCCACGAGACACACTGAGCTGTCCGGGGTCGGACCCCGGACCCCGCCGGGGGCCCGCCCCCGGACCCGGAAATTCGCGATGAGGAGCTGTACCCCCCATGAGCCAGGCCACTGACGCCGCCACGCTCGAGAAGATCCTGGCGGGAGCCGCCGAAGCCGCCCGTCCCGCCGCTGAGGCGACCCCGGCCGAACGCGCCCGCTGGCTGGCCGCGGCCGCGGACGCGCTCGACGCCGCCGCGGACGAGCTCGTCCCGCTGGCCCACGCCGAAACCCACCTGGCCGCCACGCCGCGGCTGGCCGGCGAGCTGAAGCGCACGACGTTCCAGCTGCGGCTGTTCGGCGAGGTGCTCACCGACGGCGAGTACCTCGGCGCGACCGTCGACCACGCCGACCCGGACTGGCCGATGGGCCCGCGGCCGGACATCCGCCGGGTCAAGACCGCGATCGGCCCGGTGCTGGTGTTCGCCGCGAGCAACTTCCCGTTCGCGTTCAGCGTCGCGGGCGGCGACACCGCGTCCGCGCTGGCCGCGGGTTGCCCGGTGATCCTCAAGGCGCACCCCGGGCACCCGGAGCTGTCCGCGCTGACCGGCCGGATCGTGCGCGAAGCCCTGATCGGCGCGGGGGCACCCGACGGCATCTTCGACGTGATCTTCGGCCAGGAGGAAGGCGTCACGGCGCTGAAGGACCCGCGGATCGCCGCGGCGTCGTTCACCGGCTCGATCCCCGGCGGGCGGGCGCTGTTCGACATCGCGAACGCGCGGCCGCGGCCGATCCCGTTCTACGGCGAGCTGGGCAGCGTCAACCCGGTCGTGGTCACCGAGGCCGCGATCGCCGCGCGCGGGGAAGCCGTCGCCCAGGGCTACGCCGGTTCGTTCACCCTCGGCGCCGGCCAGTTCTGCACCAAGCCGGGCCTGCTGTTCCTGCCGGAAGACCACGGCCTGACCGACGCGCTGCGCGAAGCGCTGTCGGGCGCGGCGGCCCAGCCGATGCTCAACGACCGCATCGCCGGCGGGTACTCGTCGCAGCTCGGGAAGCTGCGTGACGTGCCCGGCGTCGACGTCGTCGCCGAGTCGCCGCCGGAATCACCCGCGTTCACGCCGACGCTGCTGGCCACGAGCGGCAAGCAGTTCCTCGAGGGCGGCGCCACCGTGCACGAGGAATGCTTCGGCCCGGCGTCGCTGATCGTCACCTACGCCGACCAGGCCCAGTTGCTGCGCCTGCTCGACGTCATCGAACCGGGGCTCACCGCCACGATCCACGGCGAGGAGTCCGACGCGGACTGGATCCGGCCGGTGCTGCCGGCCCTGGCCCGCGTCGCCGGCCGGCTGCTGTGGAACGACTGGCCCACCGGCGTCACGGTGAGCTGGGCCCAGCAGCACGGCGGCCCGTACCCGGCCACCACGGCCCCGACCACGACGTCCGTCGGTACCGCCGCGATCGAGCGGTTCCTGCGCCCGATCGCCTGGCAGGGCTTCCCGGACGCCCTCCTGCCCGAACCCCTCCAGGAGGCCAACCCCTGGCAGCTGCCCCGCCGCACCGACGGCACCCGCTGACCCCGAGAGCCGTGAATGCCACCTTCAGGGCCACTAGGGCCTGAAGGTGGCATTCACGGAACGAAATCCGCCGCCGCACAACTGAATCCCCGTTCCCCCGCAAGCCAAGGATGTCTTGATCCTGGGAGGCATTGTCATGCCCGTGAACCGGAGAAATGCCCTGCGCGGCGGTGCCCTGGCGGCCGCTTCCACCGTGCTCCTGACCCGCCCGGCCTTCGCCGCGAGCGCCGCGGCCGCGGCTCCGGCCCCCGCCGCGAGCCCGGTGCCCGCCGCGACCGCGCCGATCGTCGCCGCCTACCGGCAGCTGCAGACCGGCCTCAACCGGCCGTCGCCGGAACGCACCGAGGCGCTGGCCAACCTGAGCCGCGTTGCCAAGGCCTACTACGCGAACCTGTCCGTGGCCGGCGGTGGTGCTCCACTGTGGACGGACCTGCCGCTCGGCCCGGGCAGCGACTACACGACGTCGATGTACGCCCGGTTGCGCGCGATCGCCGTCGACTGGGGCACGCCCGGCGGGGCGTTGTCCGGCGACCCGGTGGTGCTCGACCGCATCAAGGCGGCGCTCGAGCTGATCTACGCCAGCCAGTACAACGAGACCGTCGGCGAGATCGGCAACTGGTACACCTACGAGATCGGCATCCCGTACTACCTGCTGCACACGCTGTCGGTGGTCGCCGACCAGCTCACCGCGGACCAGCTGGCCCGCTACCTGGCGCCGGTCAAGCGGTTCGCCGGCAACCCGAACCTGCGCACGAACAACGCGTCGGTGGTCGAAACCGGTGCCAACCGCGCGGACAAGGCGCTCATCTCGATCGTGTCGGGCGCGCTGCTCGGCGACACGGCGTGGATCAAGACCGGCATCGACGCGCTCACCGACGTCGCGGGCGGCGGCGCGGCGAGCGTCGTCGCGAAGCTGGACCGCGCGGCCGGTGACGGCTTCCACGTCGACGGCTCGTTCATCCAGCACGACACCATCCCGTACCCCGGGCACTACGGCATCGTGCTGCTGACCGCGCTCGCCGGCGCCATCCACGTCACGCAGGGCACCGGCTACGCGCTCCCGCAGGCGTTGAAGGACAAGATCTACGCGCTGGTCGCGGACAGCTTCGCGCCCTTCGTCTACGCAGGCGCACTGATGGAGCCGGTGCGCGGGCGGATGCTGTCGCGCCAAGGGGAGACCGGCCACGACATCGGCCACCAGCTCACCGTCGCGACGCTGGTGCTGGCCCGGACGGCGGCCGGCAAGACGAAGACCGACCTGAACGCCTTGGCGGCGAAGTGGATCAAGGAAGGCACGTTCGCGCCTTTCCTGAAGATCCCGGACCCCGAGCGGTTCGCGCCCGGCCCGGACCTGGTGGCGACGCCGGGCATCGAGTTCGCGCAGGACATGCTGGCGTCGGGGGCGCGCCCGGCGCGGGTGGTGGCCACGCACCGGATCTTCGGCCAGCAGGACCGGATGGTCCACGTCACCGGCGACTGGTCGGCTTCGCTGGGCGTCAGCTCGACGCGGATCTCCCGCTACGAAGCCATCAACGGGCAGAACCTCAAGGGCTACCACGTCGGCGACGGCGTGCTCTACACGTTCCTGCCGAACGCCAAGGGCCACTACACCGACGCCTACTGGCCGACGGTGGACCCGCTGCTGCTGCCGGGCACGACCGAGAACGACGGCCCGGTCGACCCCAAGTTCGGCGGGGTGCCGGTGGGGCCGAACCCCCACACCGGCGGCGTCCGCTGGGACGCGCGGCACGGCGCCTACGCGTTCGACTTCAAGTCCTGGGACGGGTCCCTGGTCGCGAAGAAGTCGTGGTTCTTCACCCCGGCCGGGATCGTCTGCCTCGGCGCCGGGATCACCGGCACCTCCGGGGCCGCGGTGCGCACGACGATCGAGAACCGCAACCTCGGCGAAGGCGGCCGCGGTGCTCTGCTGGCGGACGGCCGGCGGGTGCCGGCCGAGCTCGGGAAAGCCTCGGCGCTGCGTCGTCCGCGTCGGCTGCACTTGGAGAACGTCGGCGGGTACGTGCTCCTCGACGACGCCTCGGTGACGGCGTTGCGCGAAGACCGGACGGGCGCGTGGCGTGACATCGACACCGGCGCCAACACCAAGGGCACCACGACGCCGAACACGCGCCGCTACCAGAAGCTGATCCTGGAACACGGGGTCAAGCCGACGGACGCGAAGTACGCGTACGCGGTGTTGCCCGGTGCTTCGGTGATCGACACGCTGACGGCGTCGTGGGCGTGGCGGGTGCTGGCGAACACCCCGGTGGCGCAGGCGGTCCGGGTCGAGGACGGCACGCTGCTGGCGAACTTCTTCGCCGCGGGCTCGGTCGGCGACGTCAGCGTGTCGGGGCCGGCGTCGGTGGCGCTCGGACGGTGCGGGGCCCGGGCGCAGCTGGCGGTGTCGGACCCGACGCAGCTGCAGGACAGCGTCACGGTGACGGTCCGCGGCCGGTCCGTGGTGGTGCCGCTGAAGGGCACGTTCGGCGCGACGAAGGTCGTCCCGCTGTGACGTGCGGAGCCCCGGCCGGCGGCTCCGCCACCGGACCCGGGAAGCTGTAGGCGGACCGCCCCGCCGGACCGGTGCCCCGACCCGGTCCGGCGGGGTTCTCACTTCGGTCGAACTGCCGTTCACGACCGGTGCGGCCGGTCCCGGCGGCTCGTCAGCCCTGGCGGGCCTTCGAGCGCGGGTCGTCCTTGTTGATCACGAAGACGCGGTTGCCGCGCCGGATCACCTGGGCGCCGGGCCGGCGGGCGAGCGAACGGATCGAGCTGCGGACCTTCATGGTGAACCGTCCTTCCTGCGGGAGCTGTCCCACGCCCTCCTCAACCCCTTCGCCGGTCGGTTTAATCCCGCAACTCAGCTGCTCTCGCGGGCGACCCAGCCCTGCAGATCGTCGCCGCGAATGGCGGCGGCCATCAGGTCCGGGAACTGGTCCGGGGTGCACGCGAACGCCGGGACGCCCAGCTCGGCCAGCGCCGCCGCGTTCTCGTGGTCGTACGACGGTGCGCCCGAGTCCGACAGGGCGAGCAGCGTGACCACCTGGACGCCCGCGCCGGCCAGCTCGGCGATCCGGTGCAGCAGTTCCTCTTCGTCGCCACCCTCGTAGAGGTCGCTGATCAGCACCAGCAGCGTCTTCTCGGGGCGTTCGACCAAGCCCTGGCAGTACGCGATCGCCCGGTTGATGTCGGTGCCGCCGCCCAGCTGGGTGCCGAACAGGACGTCGACCGGGTCGGCGAGGTGCTCGGTGAGGTCCGCGACCTCGGTGTCGAACGCGACGAACGACGTCTTCAACGCCCGCATCGAGGCCAGCACCGCGCCGAACAACCCGGAGTACACCACCGACTCCGCCATCGAGCCCGACTGGTCGACGGCCAGGATCACGTCCCGCTGCACCGCGTGCTGCCGGCGGCCGAAGCCGATCAGCTTCTCCGGCACGATCGTGCGCAGCTCGGGGGAGTAGTGCTTGAGGTTCGCGTGGATCGTGCGCGCCCAGTCGACGTCGCCGGGGCGCGGCCGGTGCGTGCGCGACGCCTTGTCCAGCGCGCCCCGGATGGCCGCGCGGGTGCGTTCGGCGAGCCGCTCCTCCAGCTCCGTGACGACCTTGCGGACCACTTCCCGCGCGGTCTCCTTGGTTTCCTCGGGCAGCACGCCGTTCAGCGAGAGCAGGGTGCCGACCAGGTGCACGTCCGGCTCGACCGCCGAGAGCAGCTCCTTCTCCAGCAGCATCCGGGTGAGCCCCAGCCGGTCGACCGCGTCGCGCTGCATCACCTGCACGACGGTGCTGGGGAAGTACCGCCGGATGTCGCCCAGCCAGCGCGCGACCCGCGGCGCCGACGCACCCAGGTTCGCACTGCGCGGCCCGCTCGCGGCCTCCTCGTCGGGCTTGTCGTAGAGCGCGGCCAGCACCGCGTCCACCCCGCTGTCCTCATCGGACAGCTGGGCGTCCTCCAGCCCGGACCCCGGCCCGGCGCCGTCCCCGCCCAGCACCAGCCGCCAGCGCCGGACCCGGTCGGTGGGGGTGTTCATGGCCGCCTCCGCGGGAGGGAGTGCGTCGGCGGTGTTGATTGCCGCCTCCGCGGGAGGGAGTGCGTCGGCGGTGTTCATACCCCTACCCCCAGCAGTGTCGCCAGGACGGGCAGCACGCGCCCGGCTCGGTCCTCGTCCAGTTCGTCGGCCATGGGCACGGCGCGAGCGGCACCGGTGAGCCCGGCCGCGCGCTGCCCGATCGCCCGCTTCTCGGGCCCGCTGAAGGCACCGAAAGTGCGGCGCAGCAACGGAAGCACTTCGGTGAAGACGTCGGCGGGGATCGCCGTCAGCCACGCGTCGATCACCCGCAGCAGGCCTTCGTCGTGCACCAGCAGCAGCGCCCCGCCGTCGAAGAAGCCCTCGACGTACGCCGCGCCCACCGCCGGCGCGACGCCCGGGGTGAGCGCCCGGCCCAGCCGCAGTTCGATGTCGAGCGCGTCGAACAACCCGGCGTCGTGCAGGATCCGGCTGAGCCGGCCGGCCAGCAGCGGCGGCAGCGACGGCCGTTCCGCCAGCCGGGCCAGCGCCGCCAGCCAGCGTTCCTTCGCGTCGTCGCCCAGCAGGGAGGTCGCGTCGTGCACCCCGTCGACCAGCTGGGCCAGCCGGGCCGCGGCGTCGTCGTCGATGCCGTGGGCGGCCGGCGGCAGCCCGGCGCAGATCCGGTCCAGCATCCGGTCGGCGACGGTCTGCAGTGCGGCGGTGTCGGTGCCGCGGACGTTCCCGTACCGGGTCGCCCTGGCCAGCGCGGGCAGCGCCGACATCAGCCGGGCGACATCCGCGTCCGCCGCCGCCCGCGCGTCGAGCGCCGCGAGCGCTTCGGGCAGCGCCTCCGGCAGGTCGGCGAGCAGGCAGTTCTCGACGGCCGTGGTCACCTCGTCCAGCGGTGGCGTGCCCTCGACGGCCCCGCGGACCGCGGCCGTGGCCGCCGACGGCACGGTGGTGCCGTACCCGGCGGCCGCGACCAGGTCGACCTCGAACGACGGTTCCCAGCACAGCGCCCACGTTTCGCGGAACGTGCCCTTGTTCCGCCGCGCCGACGCCTCCCGGCTGCCCCACTCGATGCCGAGGATCCGCAGCCGGTGCAGCAGCTTCGAGCGCTCGAGCCCACCCGGCGTCCGCAGGTCGAGGTCGAGTTCCTTGACGACCGGGTCCTTCTTCAGCCGCAGGCGCTTCGCGGTCGCGGTCAGGTCCGCGGCCAGCGGCGGCTGCGGGACGCGGTCGGGGACCTCGCCCAGCCGTTCGCCGACCACCAGCCGCCGCGTGACGAGCTCGACCTGCACCTCGTCCCCGCCGCACAGCACGGACCGGGTGGCTTCGGTGACCTCCGCGAGCCCGGCCGACGACCGGCCCCGCAGCGTCGCGAGGGTTTCGGCCAGCCGGACCGCCTCGATGACGTGCGCGGTCGAGACGGGCAGGTCCTCCTTCCGCAGCACCGCCGCGACACCGGCCAGCCAGCGCGTGGTGACGTCTTCGGCCGTGGTGAAGAGGTGGTGGTACCAGCCCGGCGACCGCACGCCCGCGCCGTAGCCGCTGGCCGTGGCGAGGCGTCCGTGCGTCCACGGCACCCAGGTGCACGCGACCTTCCGCTTCGGCAGTCCTTTGAGGACGGCCTGGTCGTGCGACGCCGGCGGCAGCGGATCGGCCAGCGCGGGCACGTGCCAGGCGCCGCAGACGACGGCGATGTTCTCGAAGCCGTCCTTGCGGGTGCGGCGCAGGACCGAGCGCATGTGGGCTTCGCGCCGCGCTTCGTGGCCCCGCGGTGGTTCTTCGTCCTCCCGCAACGCGGTCATCGCCTCGGCGATCACCTCGAACGGGCTCTCGTCGTCCCGCCGTGACTCGACGACGTCGTCCCACCAGCGTTCCGGGTCGTCGTAGCCGCCGGCCGACGCGAGGGCAGCGAGGGGGTCACCGGGCGGCCCGGCGTGCTCGTCCGGCGCGGCCGCGAAGGTGTGCGCGGCCGGGAGGTCGCAGAACCGCACCGGGACACCGGCCTCGCGGGCGTAGGCGAGCGCCTGCCATTCCGGGCTGAAGACGGCGAACGGCCAGAACGCGGCGCGCGAGACGTCGTCGGTCGCGTACGCCAGCAGCGCGACCGGCGGCGCCATGGCCGGGTCTTCGGTGAATTCCACCAGGGCGTCGGCTTCGGGTGGCCCCTCGATCAGCACGACGTCGGGGGCCAGTTCGGCGAGCCGGGCCGCCACGGCCCGGGCCGACCCGGGTCCGTGGTGGCGGATGCCGAGCAGGTGGGTGGTCACGGGCGGGCCCCCTCTCCCACCGGACCCCGGTCCCCGTTTCCGGTGCGACGGCTCACGAAAACTCCTGACCGGCCCGGTAGAAGTCGGCCCAGCCGTCGCGTTCGCGGACCACGGTTTCCAGGTATTCGATCCAGATCGCGCGGTCGGCCACCGGGTCCTTGACCACCGCGCCGTGGATGCCCGCCGCGATGTCGTGCGGGCGCAGCACGCCGTCGCCGAAGTGGGTCGCCAGGGCGAGACCGCCGGTGAGCACGCTGATCGCCTCCGCGGTCGACAGCGTGCCGGACGGCGACTTCACCGCCGTGCGGCCGTCCTCGGTGCGGCCCGAGCGCAGCTCGCGGAACACCGTGACCACGCGGCGGATCTCGGCCAGCTCGGCGGCCTCGGTGGGCAGCTGCAGCGACGTACCCAGCTCGGCGACCCGCCTGCGGACGATCTCGACCTCGGCTTCGGCGCTGTCCGGCAGCGGCAGCACCACCGTGTTGAACCGCCGCCGCAGGGCGCTGGACAGCTCGTTGACGCCCTTGTCGCGGTTGTTCGCCGTCGCGATCAGGTTGAAGCCCGGCCGCGCCTGCACCTCGGTGCCCAGCTCCGGGATCGGCAGCGTTTTCTCGGACAGGATCGTGATGAGCGAGTCCTGGACGTCCGCGGGGATGCGCGTCAGCTCCTCGAGCCGGGCCAGTTTGCCGTCCCGCATCGCACGCAGCAGCGGGCTTTCGACGAGCGCGGCGGCGCTCGGGCCTTCGGCGATCAGCCGGGCGTAGTTCCAGCCGTAGCGGATGGACTCCTCGGACGTGCCCGCGGTGCCCTGCACCAGCAGCGTCGAATCGCCGCTGATGGCGGCGGACAGGTGTTCCGACACCCACGTCTTCGCCGTGCCGGGCACCCCGAGCAGCAGCAGCGCGCGGTCGGTGGCCAGCGTCGCGACGGCGACCTCGATCAGCCGCCGCGGGCCGACGTACTTCGGGGTGAGCACGGTGCCGTCCGGCAGGGTGCCGCCGAGCAGGTACTCGACGACGGCCCACGGCGAAAGGTGCCAGTTCGGCGGCTTGGCCCGGTCGTCGGCGGCGGCCAGCGCGGCCAGCTCGGCGGCGTGGTCCTGTTCGGCGTGCGGCCGGAGGACGGTGGCGGGGGCGGTCATGCGAGCTCCTCGTACATTTCGCGGCGGAAGTTCAACGTCTCGGTGAGCGCCCGGCGCCACGGCCCGGCGTCCATGGTCAGGCGGGTGGTGGCCAGCGGGTGGCCCAGGCAGCCGCGGGGGACCGCGCGGGCGATCACGACGGCGGCGTGCGAGACCAGGCGGTGGTCCTCCTGGCGGGCGACCCAGTCGAGCAGCGCGGTGCCGAGCTCCTTCGTCCACGGCCGGGGCAGTTCGTGCACCAGCCGCGCGAACGACTCGGTGGGCAGCCTGCTCACCAGGTGCCCGACGGTGGCGGCCTGGCTCGCCGGGCTGAGCACGCCGAGCAGCGGCGGGGTGGTGCGCCCGCCCGGATCGGCTCCGATCAGGGCTTTCGCCCAGGTTTCGTCGCGCTGGCGCAGGGCAGCGGCGGCCCAGGAGTCGCGCAGCACGCCGGCCGGGCAGCCCTCGACGGTCATCCGCACGACCTCGGCCGGCGGGCCGAACTCGGCCCAGAAGGACAGCGGTGCGGCCGCGACGAGCGTGCGCAGCCGGACGGTGCCGTCGCCGCGTTCGCCCCGGGGCAGGGCCACCTCCAGCACGCGGCCACGGCGGCGGAGCAGGGGTCGCAGCCGTTCGGCCATGCCTTGGCCGTAGCGCGTGCCCGGCAGCCGGCCGAGCAGGTCGGCGGCCTGTTCGCGGACGGCGGCCGCACGGTCGCTCAGCGCGGCTTCGAGGAAGGCTTCGTCCCCGGCCCGGACGTGCCCGGCGAGCACGCCGAGGAAGTCCGCCCGGACGTCGGCGGGCTCGCTCTTCCACGACGTGGTGAGGGCCTCCCGGGCGGCGTCCGGGTCTTCGGCGAGCTTCGCCGCGAGCCAGCGGCGGCGCTGGGCGAGGCTGCCGTACTGCCAGACGTCACCGGACTCTTCGGCGGGGGCGGAGAGGAAGGCCCAGTCCGGGTTGCGCTGCCCGAGCCACGCCCCGACCGGACCGGCGACCGCGACCAGCGGACCCCGCAGGGCGGCTTTGGTGCGGGCGGCCTCGGCCAGCAGCGGCAGCGTTTCCGGCGGGACCCGGTAGGCCGTGCCCGCGACGATGCCGAGCCACTCCAGCAGCAGGTCGGGATGACTGGCGGCGAGCAGCCGGCCCAGCCGTTCCCGTGCGAGCGGCGGCACGAACGGCCGCTCGTCGGGCGCGGCCACCGGCAGCGGCCGGACGTCGTGCAGTGGCCGCCGCCCGGCCCGGCGGTAGGTGGTGAGCACGGCCGCGGCGGAGAGCAGCTGTTCGGCGGGATCGGCGCGGTCGCCGATCAGCTCCTGCACGGCCGGCGGCTGGGCCGACGGGTCGAGGGTGCGCCGCCGGGTGCCGAGGAGGGCGGTGCCGACGAGGTCTTCCCAGGCTTTCACGGCTTCACCGCCTTTCGGAATGGCTGGATTCGGGGATGACGTGGGCTGCATTGCGAGTTTTCCGGGGGTTTCGGGCCGCCCGGCTCACGATCGCCCGGCACAGGTCGGCGGGTGAGCCTGCGCAGGCCCGCATCGGCCGGTTCCGCTGTCGCTCGGTGGGTCACACCCGCACCGCCCGGTTCTCGTGCCAGCAGGTCAGGGGCCGCAAACCCGCCGGGCTCCACTCACCGGCCACGGTCAAGGGGCGGCCGGCCGACATCGCCAGCAACGACCACGGGAACGCCGACGGCACCAGCGGTAGCGCCGTACCGTCCTTTTCGGACAGACACCAGCCGCCGGCGTGTTCGGCCGGGGTGACGTCGGAAAGCAGCACCGGCCACCGTTCGAGCCACGGGTCCGCCGCCATCGCCCGCGCGTACGCCGCCAATGCGTCTTCGATCGAACCGCCGTCGGCCGCCGGGGCCGGGGAGGGGATGCCACGCTCCGCCACGAGGGCTCGCAGTGGCGCCGCGCCGGGGTAGAACGCCAGTTCCGCCGCGAGCAGGTGGCCGGGTGGCAAGGACGCGTCGAGGGGACGCCCCGGCGGCGCGAACGACAGCACCAGCGCGTCCCGGCCCGTACGGCGGCCGCGCAGCCACGTGCGCCGCGTGAGCAGCCGGTCGTTCTCCTCGTCCGCGGCGCCGGTGATCAGCCACTCGTCGGCGACGCGCTCGCCGCTGTCGAGGACGCGCGCCGTCTCCACCGAAAACCCGAGCCGGGTGCGGACGGTCTCCGCCAGCGCGGGCGGCAGTTCGTCCAGGCGGGTGGCCGCGTCGGCCAGGAGGTACAGCTGCGACAGTTCGGCGAGCAGCGCCTCCGGCCAGTCGCGGCGGCCGACGATCCCGGCCGCCCGCCGCAGGCCGCCCGCGAGGCCGGACGCCTGCGCGTCGACCATCCGCGCGGCGACCGTGCGCAGTTCTTCGCCGCCGTTGCGCTCGAAGCCCGCGAAGCCGGCGCCGATCCGGTCGTTGAGCCAGCCCTTCAGCTCCGCGACACCCCCTTCGACGCGGGCGGCGCGTTCGCCGGCCCGGCGGGCGGCCGCCTCCTCGTCCTTCGGCCCCGCCGCCTCGGCGCGTTTTTCCGCCCGCTGGGCGCGGTCGGCGCGTTCGGCCAGCCACGTGTGCACCCACTCGGGTGGCTCCGCCGTGTCGACCCGACGAGCCGCCCAGAGCAGCAGCAGGCCCAACGCGTGCTTGCACGGGAACTTCCGGCTGGGACAGGAACACCGGAACGCGGGCTCGGCGAGCTCCACGCACGTCTGGTACGGCTTCTTGCCGCTGCCCTGGCAGAAGCCCCACACGGCGTCTTCGGACGCACCCGCGCCCGACCACTTCGCCGGCGTGGCCAGCGCCCGGCCCGCCTTCTCCGAAGCGGGATCCGGCGCGAGCCCGGCCACGCGTTCCGCGGTCCACGGCACCGCCGTCACCACCTGTCCCCCCACTGTGCTCCCTCGCTTTCCGGTACTCGCTGAAGCATGCCAGCACCCACCGACAATTTCCGGAAGCCGACTATTCTAGTGCTAGGATACGGACGTGCTGACCGATGCGGAACTGACGGTGCTCGGCCTCCTGGTCGAGCGGCCGAGGCACGGCTACGAGCTGGACGAGGTGGTCTCGGAACGCGGCATGCGTGGCTGGACGGCGCTCGGCTTCAGTTCGATCTATTACGTGCTGGGCAAACTCCGAGACCGCGGCCTGGTCGCCGAGGTCTCGGGGGAACGCGCGCACCCCAAGGCCAAGAAGACGTTCACGGCCACCGAAGCGGGCCGGAAGGCGTGCGCGGCCGCCGCCGAAGCCGCCATCGCGGAGCTGCGCCCGGTGCACCAGCCGGTGCTCGTCGGCCTGGCGAACAGCCCGGTCGTCCCGCCCGAGCGGCTGGCGGCCGCGCTGGCCCGGCGCGCGGAAGCGGTCGGGCAACGGCTGGCCGAGGTCCGACGGGCGGCGGCGGTCCAGTCCGGAGCGCCGCCGTTCGTCCGGGCCATCTTCGACTACTCCATCGCACAGCTCGAGGCGGAAGCCGAGTGGCTGAAAGGAATGCTCTGATGCCGTACGACGTCAAGAAGGACCTCAAGCAGCTTTACGCCCCCAAGAACACCGGCTGGGCCTTGGTGGACGTCCCCGGACAGCAGTTCCTCGCGATCGACGGCCGGGGCAACCCGAACACGGCGGAGAGCTACCGGAAGGCCGTCGAAGCGCTCTACGCCTTCGCGTACACGATCAAGATGACGGCGAAGCAGCGCGGCGAGGACTTCGTCGTGGGTCCGCTGGAAGGTCTGTGGTGGGCGGACGACTACGCGGCCTTCACCGTGCGCGCCAAGGATTCCTGGCAGTGGACGATGCTCATCGCGCAGCCTTCGCGGATCGGCGAAGACGCCGTCGAGGAAGCACGGGAAGCGGTGCGGCGCAAGAAGAAGATCGACGCGCCGGTCCGGCTCGAGAAGCTGCACGAGGGCCGGTGCGCGCAAGTGCTCCACGTCGGCTCGTACGACGACGAAGGCCCGTTGCTGGCCCGGCTGCACGACGAATTCCTCGCGGAGCAAGGGTTGAAGCCGACGGGACTGCACCACGAGGTGTACCTCGGCGACCCGAGACGCGTCGAGCCCGCGAAGCTCCGGACGGTGCTGCGTCAGCCGGTCGGCTGAGCTCGCCTGACGTCTTCTCGCGCTCGGTCGGCGCCCGCCTTCAGTATTCGCTGGTCGCCGGCCAGGTGTCGTCGTGCAGGAGGCGCTTGAGGATCTTGCCCGTCGCGTTGCGGGGCAGGTCCGGCACGAAGTACACGTCCCGCGGCACCGCGAACCGGGCCAGGCGGTGGTGGATGTACTGGCGGATGTCCTCCGCGTGCAGCGACGCGCCCCGCCGCGGGACGACGTACGCCGCCAGGCGCTGGCCCCACTCCGGGTCCGCCACCCCGACCACGGCCGCGTCGTGCACGCCGGGGAGCGCCACCAGCGCCTCCTCGACCGGGCGGGGGAACACGTTCTCGCCGCCGGAGACGATCATTTCGTCGGCCCGGCCGGTGACGAACAGCCGGCCCGCCGCGTCGAGGTAGCCGACGTCGCCGCTCGCCATCATGCCGGCCGACCGGGCCGGGTCGGTGCCGCTCGTGTAGCCCTCGAACAGCATGTCGTTGCCGACGAAGATCTGGCCCTCGCCACCCGGCGGCACCGGCCGGCGGTCCTCGTCGAGGATCGCCAGGCGCGTGCCGAGCGGGCAGCGGCCGGCCGTGGTCGGCGCGGCGCGCAGGTCGGCCGGGTCGGCGATGCTCGCCCAGGACACCTCGGTCGAGCCGTAGAAGTTGTAGAGGACGTCGCCGAAGGTGTCCATGAACGACGTCACGAACGACCCGGACATCGCCGAGCCGCTGCTCGCCACGATCCGCAGCGAAGAAAGGTCGTAGCGCGCGCGGACCCGCTCGGGCAGGTCCATGATCCGCTGCAGCATGATCGGCACGGCGAACAGCGCGTCGCACTTCTGCTCGGCGATCGTCCGCAGCGTCTCTTCGGCGTCGAACTTGCGGATCAGCGCGAGCGACGCCCGCAGCGCCATGCCGATCTGCATCGCGGCGAGGCCCCAGGTGTGGAACAGCGGCGCGGCCACGAGCAGCCGGTCGCCGGCGCGCAGCGGGATCCGGTCGAGGATCGCCGCGGCGGTGCCCAGCCCCTTCGGCGTGGGACGGCGCGCGCCCTTCGGCGTCCCGGTGGTGCCGGAGGTGAGCACGATCAGCCGTCCCGGCCGGTCGACCGGCTTCGGGCGGTCGGCGGGTGCGGCCTGGATCAGCTCGTCGACGGTCGGGTAGCCGGTGTCGGCGTCCGGCCAGGTGCTGATCCGGGCGAAGTCACCCGGGACGTTCGCGATGGTCTGCGCGAATTCGTCGTCGGCCAGCACGGCGGAGGGCTCGTGCTCGGCGAGCACGTCCTTGACCGAGGCGGCGGACAGGCCGGTGTTCAGCAGGATGACGTCGGCGCCGAGCTTGCTGGCGGCGACGAACGACTCGATCATCGCGGAGTGGTTGCGGCACATCAGCGCGATCCGGTCGCGTTCGACGACGCCGAGTTCGCTCAGCGCGTTGGCGAGCCGGTCGCTGCGCTCCTGGACCTGGCGGAAGGTGCGCAGGCTCCGCTCGTCGTGCAGGGCGGTCTCGTCCGGGACGCGGGCCGCCGCGGCCTGGTAGCCGCCCGCGACCGTGGCGCCCCACTGCGCGAGGGAGTTCAGCTGGCGCGCCAGCTTGTCCGGCCGCCCGGCGCCGAGCACGCCGGCGCGCAGCAGGATGCTCGTGGTGCGCAGCTTGGTGGCCTTGTTGCCGTCGCGGTCGGCGTCGGGGTCGTGTTCCCCGGCCAGGTGCAGGTCGAGGCGCCGGGCGACCGAGCGGACGTCCTTCTTGATCGACGACACCAGTTCCAGGTGCGACGGCGGCAGCATCATCCGCACGAACAGTTCGGTCTGGCCGCCGGCCAGCGGTCTCAGTTCCAGCGAGACCCACGTGCCTTCGTCGGGGACCCCGCACCACACGACGTGCTCACCCGGCCGGTAGACGACGGCCTGCATCTGCGTCTCCAGCATCGGTCCCCGAGTGGGGACGATCCGGATCACGCCCTTCGGACCGCGTCCGCGCCCGGCCGGCTCCTGGATCTCGCACCAGCTGATCTCCGGCACGAACCGCGAGTACCACTCCGGCGATCCGACGATCTGCCACACCACGTCCGGCGGGTGCCCGACCACGGCACTCGCTTCGACCACATCGTCACGCATTGTCTGCCCTCACCGAAGTGTCACCGAACGCACGTTCAGGTCACGGAGGTGTCACGTTAGCAGCAAATGGGTGATCAGGGGTACTCCGAACGGCCAGATACCGGCGGGTAACGGACACTCCCAGTGGCTCCTCCGGATGTCCATTGTAGACCGATTAACGGCGTTCACCGAGTACAGCGGTGAGGGACGTCATCCGGACGGGGGCGGAACGATCTTCCGAGGGTGTGCGAGCGGTATTCGGGAGACGCCGGGAAGGAAACGGTCATATGCGACATCAGGCGCTATAGCGGGCCACGAGCTCGGCGCCGAGGCGAGCCAGTTCGGCCCGGACGGGCTCCGGGCCTTCCACCTCGACGAGCGCGCCCCAGCCCGCCAGCTCCTGCGCGATCATGATCGGCGACGGCGCCGCGACCCGCGCGCGGACGCGGTCGCCGGGCAGTTCGGCGACGAGCTCGCAGTGCCGGCCGAACCGGTCCCGGAGCACGCCGAGGTACCGGCGGTCGAGCACCACCTCCGCGCTGAGCAACGAGCGGCGCGTCTCCACCTCCTCGACCACTTCCCGCCACACCTCGGCCAGCTCCAGGTCCGACGGGCGGTTCGCGGCGTCGCCGGTCGGGGTGGCCGAGACGATCCGGTCGACGCGGAAGGTGCGGCGGCCCTTCGCGGTGCCGGCGACCAGGTACCAGACGTCGTCCTTGTCGACCAGGCCCCACGGATCCACGAGCCGTTCCGACTTCTCGCGCCCGGCGTAGGTCAGGAGTACCTGCCGGCGGGCGATGACCGCGTCGCGCAGCAGTTCGACCATCGGCGGCCGTTCCTTCGGGTGCTCGCCCCAGCCGGCCTGGTCGACGACGATCGCGTCGGCCGCGGCCTCGGCGTCCGCCCGGAACGTGCCGGGCAGCGCGCCCATCAGCTTCCGCAGCGCCGACTTGACCTCCGGTGCGCCGGCCGCGGCCGGGCCGGCCAGCAGGAACAGCGCCTGCGCCTCGCGCGCGCTCAGGCCGGAGAGGTCGGTGCGCGCGCCGCCGACGAGCTGCCAGCCGCCGCCGCGGCCCGGCTGCGGGTAGACGGGCACGCCCGCGGTGGAGAGGGCTTCGAGGTCACGGCGGGCGGTCGCGACGGAGATCTCCAGCTCCGCCGCCAGCTCGGCCGCCGTGACGCGGCCGCGCGTCTGCATCAGCAGGAGGGTGGCCACGAGGCGGTCGGCGCGCATGGGGGAAGTGTCGCATCCGATGCCGGTGGCCGGGCTGCGTCTCCAAGACCTGACAATTTGTTGTCAATACCCGGTCAATAGTCCGGGTTCGTGGAACTCGCCGGAGGCGGCGCCTAGGCTTGGCGGCCACTGTGATCGGAATCACGGTGCATTCGCAAACCAAAGGAACCTCGGTGACGAACGACCCACATTCCCGGCAAAGCGTCCACAACAAAGACGGTGGCTCGGTTTTCGCCAACCAGGGCGGCAACCAGACCATATACATGGAGTCCGTCAAAGACCACCTCCAGAACGGTCTGATGGCCCTCAAAGGTCGCTTGTACGCCAAGGCGGTCAACGAGTTCGAAGAATTCCTCAGTGACGCCAGAAAAGTGGGCGCCCAGAAGATGCCCGAGGCGCAGCGGGATCTGGCCACCGGGCACTTCTGCGCCGCACTGGCCATGCTGGACGGCCGTCCGCCCAGTGACCGGTCACCCGAACAGATCGACCGCATCGAAAGCCACATCGAGCAGGCCATCGGCTACGGCGACGTGGTGGTGACGCACCAGGCCAACGTGTTGTGGGCGCTGGTGAAGGACGACTACTACGCGGCGATCGGCATGCCGGCCAAGCCGCCGCCGGCGGACGTCCTGGCCGGCAGCATCGGGGAACTGCAGCCGACGCAGCTGGAGCCGCTGGCCACGCACGTGAAACGGGCTCAGGGCCGGACCTGGAAGCTGCTGCAGGCGCGAGCCGGTGAGCTCGGCATGGTGGCGGCCGCGGAACCCGAGCACGTGCCCGTGGCCCGTGACTTCGATCCGGCACGCGGAGAAGCGGTCAGACGGTACTTCGTGCGCACGCCGCGTCAGCGCAGCGCGGCGCCCGGGGCGATCGCGCTCGGGGCCGCGGCGCTCAGCGTGATCCTGGCCGCGGTGGCGCACAACGCCGCCAGCCTCGTGCTGCTGGTCATCGCCTACTTCGCCGCGAAGTGGGGCTGGCAGAAGGTGAAGCAGTACCGCGCTTACCTGCTGCGGTACGCGGCGGCGGAACCCAAGCCGAGCGACACGCAGATGGACACCTGGCTGCAGCAGGACATCGCCGCGCTGGAAGCCAAGGCGAGCCGTCAGGTCCGGCTGGTGGCGACGACGAAGCACGAAGGCGGCGATCTGGTCTACCCGATCCAGGCCGTGGTCGGCGTGCCGTCGCCGTCGGGGACCATCGTGGACTCGCTGCGCGTCCGGCGCGGCGGCGACCACCGGTGGCGGGCGAACCACTACGACGTGCTGATCCTGTTCTTGACGAACGACCTGATCAGCCTCTACCGCTGTGCCCTCGACTTCCACACCGGCGAGCCCGTCTACGAGCAGATCACCGAGTGGCACTACCGGGACATCGTGGGCGTCTCCACCGACCGGGTCGCCATGCCCGCGTCGATCACCGCCCTGTTCCGGAAGGTCGACGAGCTGTTCGAGCACGACGTCGACGGCGGCGAGTACGAGAAGTACGCCGACATCCCCTACGCCCAGAAGTTCACGATCTCGATCGTGAACGGCGAGCGGGTCGAACTGAACACCGGCTTCGGCGAGACGCTCGGCGCCGACAACGAGATCGCCTGGCGCGACAACGAACGGGCGCTCGCCATCATCAAGAAGATGGTCCGGGCGAGGCACACCTCCGCCTAGCCGAAGGGCCCGGTCCGCCGGTGGCGAGCCGCCACCGGCGGACCGTCACAGGGAAACGTTCTGATCGCCGCCCTGGTTGACGATCGTGATGCCGCCGCCTCGCGAATCCACCTTCTGCGTGAGGCCGGGCGTGGGTGAGGGTTGCGACCGGGCCGGCCTCGCGGAACGCGGGGGAAGGTCGGGCCTCTGTCCCCGGATCGGCTCGACGTGCGGCGGCTGGCCGGTCAGCACCCGGAGCAGGGACTCGCAGCCCGCGACCGTGAACCCGGCGACGGAGTAGTGGTCGGCCGTTTGCGGCTGCAGGAATTCCGGGATTTCCGCCGGGGTGTGTCCCGGGAATACGACCGGAAGGATCTTCCTCGTCCACGTCGGCCGGTCACTGTGCAGTTTTTCCCGCAGCAACGCGGCTTCGGACTGCAGGCCGCGGTTTCCTCCGGCCGGGGTGTACCCGTCGGCGACCCGGCGGTACGTTTCCGAAGCCACGACGATGACGAAATCGGCGGCTTCGATGCTCTTGATCGCCCAGACGTACCAGTCCTGGCGGTGGGCCAATTTCCACTGGTCCAGGGTCACTTCCATGCCGTTCCGCGTCAGGAATTCACTGAACGCGAGCACTTGATCCTTGTGCGCGGGTGAATCATGCGTGTACGACACGAAGACCCGCTTCGGGTCACTTTCGGGCATGTCCGAACAATAGCATTCATCGGTGCAACGGAATCCTGGAAGGAGGATCGCCAAAGTGCTCACTTGGTGCGCACTTTGGTCCGGCATGATGGGCTCCACACCGCTTGAGAGGAGCAGGACATGCTGCGAGGAATGGCCACCGTCTCGTACTACGCCGCCGACCACGAAGCCGCGAAGGCCTGGTACACGGAGTTCCTGGGCCTCGAGCCCTACTTCCAGCGACCCGGGTACGCGGAGTTCCGGATCGGCGACTACCAGCACGAATTCGGCCTCATCGACCGCAAGTACGCGCCCGCGACCCAGGACGCGCCGGGCGGCGAGATCGTCTACTGGCACGTCGACGACCTCGAGGCGACGGTCGCCCGCCTGCTCGAACTGGGCGCGAAGGAGTTCGAGCCGATCACCGAGCGCGGGCCCGGCTTCGTGACGGCGTCGGTCGCCGACCCGTTCGGCAACGTCCTCGGGGTCATGACGAACGTGCACTATCTCGCGGTGCTGGCGGAACGCTCATGAGGCGGTAGGCCTCCATGAGGGGGCAGCGGTTCGGCGAGGTCGCGAAGACGGGTCGGCAGAGCGTGGTTCGGGTCCGTCTTGGGACGCCTTCCTCGCCGCGCTATGTCGGCCGAAACCACTGGATCTTCCCCAGCTGTAGTCCTCACGCACATAGCTAGCGATCGGCGTCACGCTTACCGTTCCCGTCCATGACCAGCGATCTGGACGGGCGCACCGCCCTCGTCACCGGCGGGGCGAGCGGCATCGGCCTCGCCTGCGTCCGCGCTCTCGCCGCGGCCGGGGCCAAGGTGCACGTCGTCGACTTGGACGAAGACCGGGCCGAGGCGGCCGCCACCGAGGTGGGGGGCTGGGCGCACGCCGCCGACCTCAGCGACCCCGCTTCGATCGGCGCCCTGCCCGCCGAGGTCGACATCCTGGTCAACAACGCCGGCGTCCAGCACGTCGCGCCGATCCAGGACTTCCCGCCCGAGGCGTTCACCCACCTCCAGGCGCTGATGGTCACCGCGCCCTTCCTGCTCATCCGCCGCACCCTGCCGGCGATGTACGCCCGGGGCTGGGGACGGATCGTCAACATGTCGAGCGTCCACGGGCTGCGCGCCTCCGCCTACAAGGCCGCCTACGTCGCCGCGAAGCACGGCCTCGAAGGCCTCTCGAAGGTCGCCGCGCTCGAAGGTGCCGAATTCGGGGTCACCAGCAACTGCGTGAACCCCGGTTACGTCCGCACCCCGCTCGTCGACGGCCAGATCGACGCCCAGGCCGCCGAGCACGACATCCCGCGCGAGGACGTCGTCGCCGAAGTCCTGCTCAAGCGGGCCGCGATCAAGAAGCTCATCGAACCCGAGGACGTCGCTTCCCTGGTGGTGTGGCTGTGCTCGCCGCACGCCGGCCACATCACCGGGGCCTCCATCCCGCTCGACGGCGGCTGGACCGCCGCCTGAATCCCGTCACCACAAGGAAGTGGAGTCCGCAGTGAGCCAACCCCAGCGGCCGGCGATCGCCAAGATCGTCGGCGCGAGCCTGATCGGTACCACCATCGAGTGGTACGACTTCTTCCTCTACACCTCGGCCGCCGCGCTGGTGTTCAACAAGCTGTTCTTCCCGACGGCGAACCCGCTCACCGGCACGCTGCTGGCCTTCCTCACCTACGCCGTCGGGTTCCTCGCCCGGCCGGTCGGCGGGCTCGTCTTCGGTCACTTCGGCGACCGGCTCGGCCGCAAGAAACTGCTGGTCGTCAGCCTGGTGCTGATGGGCGGCTCGACCTGCCTGATGGGCGTGCTGCCGACGTACGCCACCGCGGGCGTGCTGGCTCCGCTGCTGCTCACGCTGCTTCGCCTGGTCCAGGGCTTCGCGCTCGGGGGCGAGTGGGGTGGCGCCGTCCTGATCGTCTCCGAACACGGTGACGACCGCCGCCGCGGCTTCTGGGCGAGCTGGCCGCAGTGCGGCGCGCCCGGCGGCAACCTCCTGGCCACCGCGGTGCTGGCGACCTTGTCCGCGACGCAGTCCGATGCGACGTTCATGTCGTGGGGCTGGCGCGTGCCGTTCCTGCTCTCCGGGGTGCTGCTGCTGATCGGGCTGTGGATCCGGCTGGCCGTCGCCGAGTCGCCGGTGTTCCTCGCCGCCCAGCGCCGGGCCGAGGCGCGCACCGAAAAGCACGTGCCGGTCGTCGACGTCTTCCGCAACAGCCGGCGCCAGGTGCTGATCACCATCGGCGCCCGGATGGGCGAGAACGTGTCGTACTACGTGGTCACCGCGTTCATCCTGGTGTACGTCACGACCGGGCTGCACCTGCCGAAGGGCGTGGGCCTGACCGCGGTGCTCATCGGCTCGGCCGTGCACTTCGTGACGATCCCGGTGTGGGGCGCGCTGTCCGACCGCGTCGGCCGCCGTCCGGTCTACCTGTTCGGCGCGATCGGGATGGCGTTGTGGGGCTTCGCGTTCTTCGCGCTGCTGGACACGAAGTCGTCGGCGGTGATCGTGCTGGCCACCACCGTCGGGCTGGTGCTGCACGGCGCGATGTACGGCCCGCAGGCCGCGTTCTTCGCCGAGCAGTTCCCGACCCGGGTGCGCTACACCGGCCTTTCGATCGGCGGCCAGCTGTCGTCGATCGCCGCCGGGGCCGTCGCGCCGCTGATCGCCGTGGCGCTGTTCTCCAGCTGGGGCAGCACCGTGCCGGTGTCGCTGTACGTCGCGTCGATGTGCCTGATCACGGCGATCGCGCTGCTCGCCGCCCGCGAAACCCGCGGCGAATCGCTGCAGGACGACGTCGAGGCGGAGACGGCGGCCGTCTCGTCCTAGCATGACCGCCGTGACCGCACCCTCGGACGCGTTGCGCCGGCTGCTCGACCTGCTCGCCTCCGGGGCGAGGCAGCGGATGCCGAAGCCCAAGCCGCTGGCCGGGCGCATCGCGCTGGTCACCGGGGCCGGCTCGGGGATCGGCAAGGCGATCGCCCAGCGGCTC
>NZ_JBFBCC010000028.1:0-87180 GCF_040682955.1 Amycolatopsis sp. NPDC051045 | reverse complement strand
CAGCCGCAGCTGATCGGGACCGACCGGGCAGCCCTGGCGCCAGCTGGAACCGAGCCGCTCCGCGGTGACCGGCTTGATGACGGCAACGTAGGACGACAGGCCGCTGCCGGCCGGCGCGGCGAGTTCCACGGTCTGGACCGTGGCGGCCGGCGCCGACGTGGCACCACCGAGGACCGCGGCCAGCGCGAACGTGATGACAGCAAAGACTTTCGTTCTCAGATTCACGATCACCCCACACCTCACCCCGCGGTTCGGCTGCGTCGGAGTCGGATTCGTCACAGCCGGACAACCTCCGGCAGCTCGGCTTCATCGAGGACGATCTCTCCGGCGCCACGGAACCGGGCCGCGGATGATTAAGCTGCGAACCATGCTGGTGGGTGCGCACGAGGTCGAGGTCTTCGAGGGGGCCAGGGCGCGGTTGGAGGCGATCGCGTACCGCCTGCTGGGGTCGGCGAACGATGCCGAAGACGCGGTGCAGGACACGTACTTGCGGTGGCAGGCCGCCGACCGCGAGCTCATCGAGACGCCCGAGGCGTGGCTGACGAAGGTGCTCACCAACCTCTGCCTCAACCGGCTCACCTCGGCGCGGGCCAAGCGGGAGACCTATGTGGGCCAGTGGCTCCCCGAGCCCGTCTTCGCCGGGGATCGGATGCTCGGGCCGTCGGAGACCGTCGAGCAGCGTGCATCGATCTCGATCGCGATGCTCACGCTGATGGAGCGGCTTTCGGCCAAGGAACGCGTCGTGTACGTGCTGCGCGAGGCGTTCGGTTACGCGCACGGCGAGATCGCCGAGGTGCTCGACCTCACCGAGGCGAACTGCCAGCAGGTCTACCGGCGCGCCAAGCAGCACCTGGCCACCGACCGGCGCCGGGTGGCGGTCGACGCGGCCGCGGCCCGCAAGATCGTCGAGGAGTTCCTCGCCGCGGCCCTCAGCGGCCGGACCGACTCGCTGGTGAAGCTGCTGACCGACGACGCGGTCAGCGCGGGTGACGGCGGCGGCGTGGTCTTCTCGGTGCCGCGGCCGATCACCGGCGCGCTGCGGGTGGCCAGGTTCCTGCGCACGCTGTTCAAGCCCAGCGAGGCCAAGTGGGAGATGGTCGGCGGGCGGCCCGACCTGTTCGCCGCGGTCGCCAACGGCGGGCCCGCGCTGGTGATGGCGGTCGGAGACCGGGTCGTCGGCGTCTTTTCGCTGGAGGTGACCGCCGACGGCATCGCGGCCGTCCACGCCCAGGCGAACCCGCACAAGCTCGACCGCGCGACCCGCCGATGGGCCACCTCCGAACGCGGGGAGCCGCTCGCCGGCGACTGGTGACCTGGATCACAACTCAAACCTGTCAGGTCTCGTGCCGCTGCCCGGTTCAGGAAGCGACACCAGCCGGACAGGAATGAGGGAACCATGAAGCACCGGATCGTCGTCCTGGGGGCCGGATACGCCGGAGCCAACGCCGCCGCACGCCTGGCCAAGCGGCTGCACCCCGCCGACACCGAGATCACGCTCGTCAACGCCGATCCCGGGTTCGTCGAACGCGTCCGCATGCACCAGCTCGCGACCGGCCAGGACCTGAAGCACCGCCCCCTGACCGAGGTCTTCGCGGGCACGGGTGTGCGGGTGCGGGTGGCGCGGGTGACCGCCGTCGACGCCGAACGCAGGACCGTCGGCCTTGCCGACGACCTTGGCGAAATCGCCTACGACACGCTCGTCTACGCCCTCGGCAGCGCCGCCGCCGACTGCGGCGTTCCCGGCGTCGCCGAGCACGCCCACGACCTCGCCGGCAAACAGTCCGCGCTGCGGCTGCGTGCGCGGCTGGCCGGTCTCGCCGCGGGCGGCACCGTCCTCGTCGCCGGGGCCGGCCTCACCGGCATCGAAGCCGCCACCGAGATCGCCGAAGCCCGGCCGGACCTCGAAGTCTCCCTCGTCGCCCGCGGCACCCTCGGCGACTGGCTGAGCGAGAAGGCGCGGCGCCACCTGCGCAAGGCCGTCGACCGGCTCGGCATCACCGTGCACGAAGGCACCGACGTCGCGGGCGTCGAGCCGACCGGCGTGGTCACCACCGACGGCCGCACGATCCCGGCCCAGGTGACCGTCTGGACGGCCGGCTTCGCCGTCCACCCCATCGCCGCGGCCACGACTCTGCGGGTTTCCGCGACGGGCCGGATCGTCGTCGACGAAACGATGCGGTCGGTCTCCCACCCCGACGTCTACGCCGTCGGCGATGCCGCGCTCGCCCCGGGTGCGGGCGGCACGCCACTGCGGATGTCCTGCGCGTCGGGAGTCCCCGCGGCTTACCAGGCGGCCGAAGCCATCGCCGCCCGCCTGACCGGCCGCCCGCTCCCCCCGAACAAGATCGGCTACACCGCCCAGTGCATCAGCCTCGGCCGCCGCGACGCCGTCCTGCAGTGGGTGACCCCGGACGACCAGCCCAAACCGTCCTCCCTCACCGGCAAGACGGCCGCCCGTCTGAAGGAGATGATCTGCAGGACCGCGGCCTGGAGCGTCTCCCACCCGACGTCGATGCTCCCGGCCCGCCGCCGCCACACCGTGCCGGTCGACCGGTCCCGCGCGATCACCGCGTGAAGTTTCCGGGAGATGCGGGCCTCACCGATCTCGGCGGCCGGCGGGTGCCCGGCTTGCGGCGCGAAGAGGTCGCCATGCTCGCCGGGATCAGCGTCGACTACTACCCTCACCCGTCGGCCGACCGGCACCACTAGCCGGGAGCGCTCAGCCCAGGCTGGCATCCATCGAGCGGCTGGGGACCTTGTCCAACGCGGCCAGCGTCTCCTCGTCGAACACGATGTCGCCGGCGGCCGTGTTGGCTTCGAGGTGCGCCACACCGGCGGTGCCCGGGATCAGGTGGACGTTCGGGGCGTGGTGCAGCAGCCAGGCCAGGCCGACTTGTTCCGGCGTGCGGCCGAGGGTCTGCGCGGCAGTGTGCACCGCCGGCTCGTCGGTCACCTTCGGCAGGCCGGGGAAGGCGCCACCCAGCGGGAAGAACGGGACCCACGCGATGTTCTCCGCGACGCACAACTGGAGCATGTCCTCGTCGTCCCGGCTGACGAGGCTGTAGGCGTTCTGAACGCAGGCGATGCCGGCCGGGAGGGCGCGGCGCAGCACGTCGATGGTGACGCCGCTGAGCCCGATCGCGCCGATCTTGCCCTCGTCGCGCAGGGCCGTCATCACGGCGAGCTGGTCGTCGAGGTCGACGAGCTGGTCCCCCTCGGCGAGCACGCCGGGCCGCCGGTCGGCGCGGCGCAGGTTCACCAGGGGGATCCGGTCGAGATCCAGCGCCCGGAGGTTGTCCTCGACACTCGCGCGCAGTTCCTCGGGCCGTTGCGCGAGGCGGAGCGGGATCCGGCCGCCGGGGTCCGGATCGGCGCCGACCTTGCCGGCGATCAGGACGTCGTCGCCGGGCCGGAGGGCGTCGCGGATGACTCCGTTGACGAAGCCGTTGCCGTAGAACTGCGCGGTGTCGACGTGGTCGACGCCGAGCTCGACCGCGCGGCGCAGGAGGGCGACGGCCGCGCCGCGGTCGTCGCGCAAGCGTTCGAGCTGCATCGCGCCGTAGCCGACGCGGAAAACGGTGCGGCCGGCGAGCGCGCCGCGGGCGGTGGAAGGCATGGGTGCCCCCTGTCTCGTGCGATGATGACGAAGCGGAGGAACCTCCGTTCAAGCCGACCGTAGCATAACCGGAGGTGCCTCCGCTTTGTCTTCGCTCGAACCCGGGCGGTCAGTGCGCTCCGACGCGCGCCGGAACCGGGACAAGCTCGTCGCCGTCGCGCGGGCCGCGTTCGCCACCGCCGACGGCACCGTCGCGCTCGAAGCCGTCGCCCGCGAGGCCGGCGTCGGGATCGGCACGCTGTACCGGCACTTCCCGACCCGCGAAGCGCTCGTCGAAGCCGTCTACGCGGCGGAACTCGACGACGTCACGGCCAGCGCACCGGCCCTGCTCGACGAACTCCCACCCGAGGAAGCTCTCCGGGCGTGGATGGACCGCTACGCCGCTTTCGTGGCGACCAAGCGCGGCATGGCGGACGTCCTCCGCGCGAGCGTGGCGTCGGGCCGCATCGCGACGCCGGCGACGCGGCAGCGCCTCACCGCCGCGATCGGCGCGATCCTCGACGCGGGGGCCAAGGCGGGGACGCTGCGCGCCGACACCGATCCGGAAGACGTGACGCTGCTCCTGCTGGGCGTGTTCCTGTCCACGTCGGGGGACCAGGACGCCGAGCGGACCGGCAGGATGCTCGACCTGATCCTCGCCGCGCTGCGTCCCCCCGGCCGGGGGTGATCGCCCGAGTGGCGCAATCCGTCAGTTTCCGCCCGGTGTACGGCGGGACGGTGTTAGTTTCCGTCCGTCATCCGCTGCCCGAGCGAGGTGTTTCAGCCGCTGTGAGCCTGCACACGGACAAATTCGCCGCCTACCTGCGCATGTTGAAGGACCGCAGCGGCCACGGCTACGACCGTCTCGGCCGGCAGGCCGGGGCCAGCGGCTCCAGCCTGCACCGGTACTGCTCGGGCAAGAGCGTCCCCGCGGACTACCGGGTGGTCCACTCGTTCGCCAAGGTCTGTGGCGCGTCCGCCGAGGAACTGCGCGAACTGCACCAGCTGTGGGCCCTGGCCGACGCGGGCCGGGTCGACGAGGCGCCGCCGGAGCACGTCGAGGCCCCGCCACCGGTCGCGCAGGTCACCGGTGAGAACGTCGCACCGGCACTACGCAGACGCGGGTACGCGGCAGCGGCCATCGCGATCGTGGTCCTGCTGACGGGCGGCCTGGTCTGGCTCACCGCCGACCGGTCCGAGCCGGCCAGCGGCCGGTACGCCGACCGGATGCTGTTCTCCCCGGCCTGCCGGCCGCCGGTGAGCATGGGCCAGCACGACGAGTGCGTCACCGAGGTGCAGAACCTGCTGGTCGCGGCCCAGGGACGGCTCTCGGTCGACGGCTCGTTCGGCCCGGAGACGCTGCGCCGGGTCACCGCGTTCCAGGTGCTGGCCGGCCTGCCCGCGCGCGGCGTGGTCGACGAGGCCACCAAGAGCGCGCTGTACGACCACCGGACCAGCCTGGCGACCTGGTCGGGGGCGATGGTGGAGCAGCGCATCCGGGCCGTGTTCACCGAGGCGCCGGACACCGCGGTCGCGATCGCCCGCTGCGCCTCGTTCCTCGATCCGCTGTGGGTGCTGCCGAACACGAACGGCAGTCGCAACTGGGGGGTCTTCCAGATCTCCGACGACCGCCTCCTGGACCTGGGTGGCACGCCACGGCAGGCGTTCGACCCGGTCTGGAACATCGACGCGGCGCACCGCCTGTGGAGCGCGCACCACGACTTCCACGACTGGCCATCCTGCTCGGCGGCCCTGCAGCCCCCGCAGCCGCACTGAGCGCGGACACGGCGATGCCCGCGCCCTCCGAGGGGACGCGGGCATCGCGGCACGGTCGGGGCGGATCAGACCGTCCCGTTCTCCCACCACCACGCGCGGCCGAGGTCGGCCCGGCTGTCCACGTGCTGGTGGTCGGTGTTGTAGGTCTCCAGGCCGGAGAACCCGCAGGTCTCCGCCTTCTGGTACACGGTCTTGTTGGCCACGCCCGGCACGTCCAGGTCGGCCGCGGTGCCGTACAGGTGCATGCTGTCGCTGGCCCCGCCGATCTCCGCGTTGTGCGCGATGCTGCGGAACCCGGAATTCACCGTGATCGCCTTGTTCCCGAGCTTCTTGCGCAGCGCCTCCAGCTTGTACATGCAGCGGCGGGCGTTCTCCCTGGCGGTGGCCGCGCTGACCTTGCCGCCGTTGAAGGTGCCGCTCGACCGGTCGGTGAACTCGCTGAAGTTGAAGTGCGTGGTGGACCCGTCGCTCTGCTCCAGCGCGTTGAGCGCGGCCTGGGTCGCCGGGCCGGCCTGGCCGTCCGCGCCCAGGCCGTAGGCCGCCTGGAACCTGCGGACCGCCGCCGCCGTGCCGGGGCCGAACTCACCGTCGATCGAGACCCGGCTGTGGCTGGGCGAGTCGGCCGCCCAGCCCGCCACCCGGATCTGGAGTTCGGTGACGTCGGCGCCCGTGCTGCCCTCCGCCAGGGTTCGGGACCACGGGTACGCCTGGGCGGTGCCCGTCAGCAGCAGCGGGCTGACCGCCGCGGCCGCGCCGAGCACCACCGCGCCGCGCAGCACCGTTCGGCGGCTCATGGGGAGTCTCATTCTCGTCCTTTCGTAGCGGGGATTCACCGGTTGGCGAGCTGGTCGAGATCGGCCTGGGTGCCGTTGAAGACGTCCCCGGTCGCCGGCGCGGGGATGCCGTCGGGGATGGCCGCGTCGGTGTACTGCCACATCAGCCAGGTCTTCGACCCGGCGGGCAGTGGCGGCTGCGTGATCGACTGGCGGTAGTCGGCGAGCTGCATCGGATAGGCGGCGAACGCCGTGGTGGCGCTCATGCACGCGTCCAGGAACGACTTCTGGGTGTAGATGATCGGGGTCCGGCCGAACGCCGTCCGCACCTTGTCCAGCCACGCCTTGGTGTCGGCGACGGTGGCGTACGGCGGACAGCGGCCGGAGCCGTCGTCCATCCGCTCCAGGTCGAACACGGGCGGCAGGTCACCGGCGCGGTTGCCGGTGTACCCGGTGGCGCGCACCGCGGCGATGAACCGGTCCGCCTGCGCACCGCCGGTACCGGCCGCCGTGCCCGTGTAGAAGTGGTACGGGGCCACGGCCAGGCCGGCGTTGCGGGCGGCGGGCAGGTCCGTGGCCAGGTATTCGTCGGTGGTGGTGAGGCCGCGGGTCGCCTTGACGGTCGCGAACTCGACACCGGACGCCTTCACCGCGCCCCAGTTGATCGGCGCGCCGCCGGGGTGCTGGTACTTCGCCGTGTCCACGCCGTCGATCGGGTGCCCGGCGGGCTTCGGTGGCGTGCAGTAGGTGTTGCGGCCGGACCAGTCGGCGACCTTCGCCCACGTGGTGGGCCCGGCGACCCCGTCGGCACTGGCGTTGACGCAGTGCTGGAACTGGATCACCCGGTTGCGGGTGCCGTCCCCGAAGTTGCCGTCCACCGTGAGGGGTGGGTAGTGGCCCGGTTCCATGGCGAGGTTCAGCCGGCATTGGAGTTCCTTGACGTCCGTGCCGGTGGAGCCGCTCTGCAGGGTCGGCCGGGCCGTGGACAGGCCGCAGACCACGCCCTGCGCGGCCTCCGCCGTGCCCAAGGTGGCGCACTTCCTCGGACGCGCGGCCCACGAGTTCAACGCGGCCCACGTGTTCGGCCCGAGCTGGCCGTCCACGCTCAAGGCGGCGCACCGCTGGAACACGCGTACCCGGGCGTCGGTCGCCGCGCCGAAGGAACCGTCCGCACCGATGGGCGTGTACCTGCTCGCCTTGGTCGCCAGGTTCAGTTCGCACTGGGCTTCGGCGACCGCGGGACCGGTCGCCCCTTGTTTCAGGGTGGGCTGGGCACTGGTGTGCCCGCACACCGCAACGGGTTCGGCCGCGGCGGTGGCGGTGGCGGCAGCCGCGGGGAACACCAGCAGCACCGCGACGGCCAGAGCGAGTCTTTGCATGGCGAGGAGGCTGGCACCGGCCGCCCCGCCGGTCGCCGGTCAGCGACCGACTCGGGACGCCGGGACAGTCCCACCCCGCCGGACCAGCGGGAACGCCACCCGCGTGGGACGCCGCTGGGACGGACCTCGGCCCGGTTCCCGGCCCGACCCGTGACAGCTGGGGTTCCGGTGGGGGTCACCCGAGTCGGTGGCTTGGACCGCGGAGCCGTTCTTTCGCTCCGTTCCGGGGCACTTCTGCGGGGACAGGCGAACGGAAACGGCTCTAGGACAGGAGTATCGCCATGCGACGAATCACTGCCGCCATCGGTGTCTTGGCGTTGACGGCCGGAGTCTTCCTCGGGCTGACGGGAACGGCCTCGGCCCAGGCCGAAAGCGTGCCGCCGTTGGCGGCGTGCGTCGGCAGCTCGCTCCTGATGTTCAACACGACGGCCTTGTGCGTCGTCGACCGGCACTACCCCGTCATCATCTGGGGCTGACCCGTCCGGCGCGAAAGCCGGCCCGGTGCTCCGGGCCGGCTTTCGCGGGGGGAACTTGAGAGCGCTCCCAATCAAGCCCATCACAACGCCGCCCCCTTTCACAATTCCTTGCCGGCTTTATGACGGACATTACGGCGGTTGGCCTCGCAAGGTGCCGCCGATCCGCCTACTGCGAACCCGCGTGCTTTACACGATTGATCCGGCTCCTTACCCTTCGCCCTGGAAGCGCTCCCAGGACCGAGGAGGCGGAGTGCGCACTTCACCGACGAAGGCGGTTTCCCGAGCGGTCGTGGCCCTGCTCGTGCTCGGCCTGACCCTGGGGATCCCGGGCCTGTCCGCGGGGGCCGGCGCCGCCGCCGGGAAGTTCGACTACGGCGAGGCGCTGCAGAAGGCCGTCTGGTTCTACGACGCCCAACGCTCCGGCGTGCTGCCCGCCGACAACCGCGTGTCCTGGCGCGGCCCGTCCGCCGTGGGCGACGGCCAGGACGCCGGCCTGGACCTCTCCGGCGGGTTCTACGACGCCGGTGACCACGTCAAGTTCGGGCTGCCGTTCGAGTTCAGCATGACCACACTCGCCTGGGGTGCGCTGGAGAACCGCGCCGCCTACCAGGCTTCCGGCCAGTGGCGGTACCTGCTGTCGAACCTGCGCTGGGGCGCCGACTGGCTGATCAAGGCGCACCCGCAGCCCAACGTGCTCTACGGCCAGGTCGGCAAGGGGGACGACGACCACAAGTGGTGGGGTCCCGCCGAGACCATGACCATGGCCCGCCCCGCCTACCGCGTCGACACCTCTTGCCCCGGCTCGGACCTCGCCGGCGAGGGCGCCGCGCAGATGGCCGCCGGCTCGCTGGTGTTCAAGGCCGACGACCCCGCTTACGCGGCCACCCTGCTCACCCACGCCAAGCAGCTCTACTCGTTCGCCGACAACTACCGAGGCGTCTACTCCAACTGCATCACCGACGCCCAGAACTTCTACAAGTCCTGGAGCGGCTACCAGGACGAACTGGTGTGGGGCGCGATCTGGCTCTACAAGGCCACCGGTGACACCGGCTACCTGACCAAGGCGCGCGCCGAGTACGAGAAGCTGGCCACCGAGCCACAGACCTCCACCCGCTCCTACCGCTGGACGCTGGCCTGGGACGACAAGTCCTACGGCGCGTACGTCCTGCTCGCCCAGCTCACCGGGGACGCCGAGTACGTGGCCGACGCCAACCGCTGGCTGGACTGGTGGACCACCGGCGTCAACGGCCAGCGCGTGCCCTATTCCCCGGGCGGCCAGGCCGTGCTCGACCAGTGGGGCTCGCTGCGGTACGCCGCCAACACCGCGTTCGTCGCCCTCGCCTACTCGGACTGGCTGCGGACCACCGACCCGGCCCGCGCCGGTACCTACCACGCCTTCGCCGTGCGGCAGATCGACTACGCGCTCGGCGACAACCCGCGCGGCGCGAGCTTCGAGGTCGGGTTCGGCGTCAACCCGCCCCGCAACCCGCACCACCGCACCGCGCACGGCTCCTGGGCCGACAGCATCCTCGAACCCACGGTGAGCCGGCACGTCCTGTACGGCGCGCTCGTCGGCGGCCCCAGCTCGGCCAACGACGCGTACACCGACGACCGCAGCAACTACACCATGAACGAGGTGGCGCTCGACTACAACGCCGGCTTCACCGGCGCACTGGCCCGGCTGTACGGCGAGTACGGCGGCGCGCCACTGGCCGCCTTCCCGCAGCGGGAAACCCCGGACGGCCCGGAGATCCTGGCGCAGGGCGCGCTCAACCAGCCCGACGGCGGCACGTTCACCGAAGTCAAGGCGTACGTGATCAACAAGTCGGCGTGGCCGGCGCGCACGTTCACCGGCTCGCTGCGCTACTACTTCACGCTCGACGGCGCCACGACGCCCGGCCAGATTTCGGTGACCTCCGCGTACAACCAGTGCGACGCGCCGACCGTGCACCAGTTCTCCGGCCCGGTGTACTACGTCGAGGTGCCGTGCTCCGGCGGCGTCGCCCCCGGCGGCCAGTCCCGCTACCGCAAGGAGGTGCAGTTCCGGATCGCCAGTGCCGGAACCTGGGACCCCGGCAACGACTGGTCGCACACCGGCCTCGCCCCGAGCGGAACCGCGCCGGTGAACAACCCGCAGCTCGTGCTCGCGCAGGGTTCCGCGGTCCTGTGGGGCACCCCACCCGGACAGTCCACAGGGGACACCACGCCGCCTGCCGCGCCCACCGCGGTCACCGCCACCCCCGGCAGCACCAGCGTCGCCCTCACCTGGACCGCCGCCACCGACAACGTCGGCGTCGCCGGGTACGACGTGCTGAACTCGGCCGGTGCGGTGGTCGGCAGCACCGCGAGCACCGGTTACCAGGTCACCGGCCTCACCCCCGCCACCGCGTACACGTTCTCGGTCCGCGCCCGGGACGCCGCCGGCAACCAGTCCGCGCCCAGCAGCGCGGTATCGGTCACCACCACGACCGGCGGCGGCAACACCGGCACCGGCTCGCTCGCCGTGCAGCAACGCGACGGCAGCGGCGCCATCGGCAACCAGATCCGCACCGGCCTCCAGATCGTCAACCGGGGCAGCACGCCCGTCGCGCTGAACGGCGTCACCGCGCGCTACTGGTTCACCGGCGACGCCACCAACCCGGGCTACCAGATTTGGTGCGACTACGCGGTTCTCGGCTGCGCGAACGTCACCCTGCGCGTCGTGAAGCTCAGTACACCGCGCCCGGGGGCCGACGCCTACGTCGAGGTCGCCTTCGCCGGCGGCACCCTCGCCGCCGGCGCGAGCACCGGCGAGGTCCAGGTCCGGGTGGCCAAGGCCGACTGGTCCACCCTCAACCAGGCCGACGACTACAGCTACCGCGCGGCCGCGTCGTTCAGCGACCTCGCGACCACCACCGCCTACCAGGCCGGAGTCCTCACCTGGGGCACCGAACCCTGACCCCTCGTGCTTCACCGGCGAACGGCCACGCCTCGATGAGCGAGGAGCGCCGTCAGCAGCGTGGCGGCCACCAGCAGGTATCCCATCGTCGTCACGGCCACCACGGGGATCGGGCCGAGGCCCGCGCTCAGCGTGCCCGCCGCCGTGAGGTCGGCCTGATGCCGGGTTGAAGCCACCGTCCCGCAGAATTGCGTCAGGGTGATCGCCCGGGCCGGGCGCCGGTCGACACCGGAGTCGTGGGTGCCGCGGTGGGGGGAGGAGCCACGGCACCCACCCGAGGGGGGATGAAGGACGCCTTCAGCGCAGCGAATGCACTGAAGGCGTCCTTCCGGGCCACCGTCCCGGTCCTCAACCCCGGGCCGGCTCCGAAGCCTCCGGAACCCCCAGCACCGTGAAGATCTCCAGAGCTGCCGCGCGCAACTCCGAGGCGGCGGCCGTGTCCCCGCGAGACTCCTGGACCGCGGCGGCCACCCGCAGGGCACGTGCCTCGTGCAACTGCTGGCCGTTCTCCCGCGCGCCCTTCAGCGCCCGAGCGATGTACCGCGAAGCCGCCGGGCGGTCGCCCAGGTCCAGGCACGCCGCCGCCAGCTCGGTCAGCGCCGCGCATTCCAGCACCCGCATGCCCGTCTCGTTCATCTTGGCCAGGGCCAGCTCCGTGTGCGTCACCGCGTCCGACGGGTGGCCGATCGCGCGGTGCGCGGCAGCGAGCCCGATGAGAACGGACGTCTCGCCGTAGCGGAAGTGGATCTTCCGGGCCAGCTCCAGCGCCACCGAATATCCCTCGATGCTGTCCGCGATCCGTCCCCGCCGCCGGGCGACGGTCGCGAGGATCTCCAGCGCGCCCGCTTCCTGCCGACGTTCGCCCAGCTCACGACCCTTTTCCAAAGCCTGCCGGGCGCACTTTTCCGCGTCACCGTAGCGGCCGAGGTCGCAGTAGGTCTCGGCGAGGCACACCAGGTTGTTGGTGAACATGTGCCACAGTCCCCACTGCTCGCACAGCAGCAGACCTTCCTCGTGGCATTCCGCGGATTCCCGCATCCGGCCCGCCGTCCAGTGGGCCAGCCCGAGCCCGTTGAGCGCGAGCAGCCGGACGTACCGGTTGCCGGACCGCTCGCTGAGCTCGACGGCCTCGGTGTGCCACCGGATCGCCGTCTCGACCCGGCCCAGCGACAGCAGCGACACTCCGATGTAGTTGGTCTCGCGGGCCTCGGTCCCCAGGTCGCCGGTCTGCCGGGCGATGGCCAGCGCGCGCTCGTGGTGGCGCATCCCGTCGCGTGGCCTGCCGAGCTGCGAGTACACCCGGCCGAGGCCGTGCCGCGCCTCCGACTCGGCCGCGGGGTCCATGTCCGTCCCGCCGCATTCGAGCGCTTCCTCGTACCGGGCGATCGCGGCGTCGTAGTCGCTCAGGTAGTAGGCGATCGTCCCGCGCAGCACGAGCACCGAGACCTCGGCGAGGCGATCGCCTGCGTCGCGGGCGGCGCCCAGGGCGGCGTTGGCCACCGCGAGCCCGTCCGCCGCGAGCCCGCGCCCGGCGTAGTAGCCACGCAGGGTGTCGGCCAGCAACGTGCTGTAGCGGCGCAGCTCGGGCGACCGAGCCGCGCGTTCGACCGCGGCGACGAGGTTCGGGCGCTCCTCGCCGAGCCAGCGCATCGCCGGCTCGTCGTCCTCGAACGACGCCTCGGGTGCCGACGTGGCCAGGATCCGGCGGAACAGCGGGTACAGCCGCTGCGTGGCGGCCACCGCGGTGTCCAGGTAGTACTCGTACAGCCGGGCGTCGGCCGCGGCCAGCTCGCCGGGCACCTCGTCGGCCCGCGCGCGGTCGGCGGCGTATTCGCGCAGCAGGTCGTGGAACTGGAACCGGGTGGCGCTGCGCCGGGTCAGCAGGCTCGCCGCGACCAGCCGGTCGAGGCAGCGCCGGGTGTCCGGGCCGGCCAGCGCTTCCGCCGCGGCGAGGCCGAAATCGGGACCCGGGATCCGGCCCAGCAGCCGGAACACGCGCCGCGCCGGTTCGTCGAGCGCCTGGTAGGACAGCTGGAACGTCGCGCGCACGGCGACGTCCGGGTCGCCCTCGATGGCCAGCTCCGCCAGCGGGTCGGCACGCAGCGCGGCCACGTAGTCCCCGATCGAGGAGTACTTGCCCCCCACCAGGTTCGCCGCCGCGATCCGCAGCGCCAGCGGCAGGTGCCCGCACAGGTCGGCGAGCCGGTCGACGGCCTGCGGTTCGGCGTCGACCAGGCCGGGGCCGAGCAGGTCGGTGAGCAGCGTCCGGGTGTCCGAGGTGGTCAGCACGTCCAGGGCGAGCACCCGGGCGTCGTTGAGCACGGTCAGCCCGCGCAGGTCGCCGCGGCTGGTCACCAGCGCCGCGCAGCCGGGGTGCGGCGGCAGCAGCGGCCGGACCTGATCGGCGCCGGCCGCGTTGTCCAGCACCACCAGCACCCGGCGTCCGGCCAGCAGCGTCCGGTAGAGCACGACCTGCTCGTCCAGCGTCACCGGCACCTGCAAGGCGGACACGCCGAGTGCGCGCAGGCACAGCGTCAGCGCCTGGGTCTTGGACAACGGCGAGGTCGACGCGTACCCGCGCAGGTCGACGAACAGCTGGCCGTCCGGGAAGCGAGCGGCCATCCGGTGCGCCCAGTGCACGGCCAGCGCGGTCTTGCCGATCCCGCCGGGCCCGGCGATCGCCAGCGTCCGGTCCCCGGGTGGGTCGCCGAGCAGCGCGTCGAGCTTCGCCAGGTCCGACGTCCGCCCGGAGAAGCTGGGCAGGTCCGCGGGGAGCTGGCAGACGGCGGGAAGCGGTTCGACGGCCGCCGGCTCTTCCGGTCCGCTGAGGATCGCGCGGTGCGCCGCGCGCAGCCGCGGGCCCGGCTCGACGCCGAGCTCCTCGGCGAGCATCCGGTGCACGTCACGGTAGGTCTCCAGCGCGTCCGCCTGCCGCCCGCACCGGTGCAGCGCCAGGATGTACAGCGCCCAGAACGACTCCTGCCAGGGGTGTTGCCGGGTCAGGGTGCCGAGTTCACCGACGATTTCGCGGTGCTTGCCCAGCTCGAGGCTGACCTCCAGGTAGCGCTCACGGGTGCGCAGCAGCTCCTCGGCGAGCGGAGCGGCCTCGTCGCGTTGCAGCGACTCGGACGGGATGTCGGCCAGCGGCGCACCCCGCCCGCACGCCAGCGCCTCGGCCAGCAGCGTCCGTTCGGTCTCCGGGTCGGCCTCGCGGGCCCGTTCGACGAGCGAGCGGAAGCGCTCCAGGTCCGACTGCCCGGGCTCCAGCCGCAGCAAGTACCCGTCCGGGCGCGTCTCGATCAGGGCCTCGCCGAGCGCACGCCGCAACCTCTGCGCGTAGAGCTGCGCGCTCTTGCGCGCGGTGGGGGGCTGCTCGCCGCCCCACAGGTCCTCGGCGAGCCGGTCGAAGGTGACCGTGGCGTTCGCGCGCAGCAGCAGCGCGGCGAGCACGATGCGCAGCTTCGGCCCGTTGACCGGGACCGGCGTGCCACCGCGTGTCACCTCGAGCGGACCGAGGATTCCGAACCTCAGATCGGATGTGCCCACGTCTTCCCCTCGCACGGACAGCACGAGGTGGGTCGGCTGTCCGCTGCCGACCAGGGTAACGGGGTGCTGCCGGCTCGCCGACCGGTACGCGACGAGATCGCCGCTCCGATCAGGTGGGCGGCAGCACCCGTGGCGGTGGCCTACGGCTTGGCCGACGAGGCGATCGGCGGTGCGGCCGAGGCCCCGGAGTCCGGCACCTGCGCGTAATCGGGCAGCTCGACGCCGTTGAGCGCGCGGTCGATCACCCCGGTGAGCCACTCGACGTCGGGCTCTTCGCCCGGCTCGGCGTCCGGGGCGGGGACGTCGCGGCTGCGCGCGTGCAACCGGCCGATCTCCTGGTTGGCCTCGACGAACGAGCGCATCCGCGTCTCGTAGCCCGCGAACCCGGCCGCCGGGTCCCACCCGGCGGCGGCCAGCTCGCCGGCCAGCAGGTAGGCGCCGACCAAGGCCAGCCCGGTGCCCTGCCCGGACAGCGGCGACGAGCTGAACGCCGCGTCCCCGAGCAGCCCGACCCGGCCGCTCGACCAGCGGTCCATCACCACCTGGGCGACCTGGTCGAGGTAGAAGTCCGGGGTGTCGTCCAGGTGCGCGAGGATGCGCGGGGTCCACCAACCCAGGCCGGCCATCCGCTCGCGCAGCAGGCGCTTCTGGGCCTCGACGTCGCGGTAGTCGACGTCGAAACCGGCCGAGGCGAAGGAGAACATGGCCATCGCCCGGGTGGCGTCCTGGATGGGCCGCAGGCCCGCGGAGCGCCCGGGCTCCTGGTGTTCGATCAGCCAGCGGTCCAGCCCGAACTCGTTGGGCACGGTGTAGAAGGCCAGCACGTGCCCGAGGTGGCGGATGAACCGCTCGCGCGGCCCGAAGACCATCTCGCGCAGCGCCGAGTGCAGCCCGTCGGCCCCGACCACCAGGTCGAAGCGCCGCCGGGCGCCGCCCGCGAAGGTCACGTCGACCCCGTCCGCGTCCTGGGTGAGCTCGGCGATGCGGTCGCCGAAGACGTACTCGACCCGGTCACGGGTGTCGTCGTGCAGTACCCGGGACAGGTCCCCGCGCAGGATCTCGATCTCCGAGATGTACCCGTCGCCGCCGTCGTCGTCCGCGCGGTGGGTCTCCAGCACGGTGCCGTCGACGTCGACGATGTACGCGCCGGCGGTCTCGGTGCGAGCCGCGCGCACCGCCGCGTCCAGCCCCATCCGCCGGATCACCTCTTTGGTCACCCCGCGCGCGTCCACCGCCTGCCCGCCGGGACGCAGCCCGGGCGCCCGCTCCACCACGGTCACCTCGGCCCCCCGCCGGTGCAGCCAGTGGGCCAGCGCCGGCCCCGCGATGCTCGCTCCCGCCACCAAAATCCTGGTCCCGCTCACCGTGTCCCCCTGCTCGCCCGTCCGGATCACCGGCCGGATCGTACAGCGGCCGACGGCGGCAGAACGTTCCCGACAGCCGATCCGCGCTTCATTCGAGGGCGGCTCATCGGCTCCCGGCCGATCGAGCCAGCCCTGTCGCACCCAACCCGGGCTCCTCGTGTTGTCCGATGTGGACAGCGGCACGTCCCGGTGCGCGGGTCGGGGTCAGGACGGGGTGCGGATCCGGTTCAGCCACTTGAGCAGCAGAGCCGTCTCCTCCGGCTCCAGCGGTGACGCGCCCGGTTCCCGGAGCTGGGCCTCGAGCTGGAGGGCCGGCACCGTCATCGCGTGGCCCGGTGCCGCCCCGGCAGTGGTCTCCGGTGTGAAGCACGCGGCGAAAACCGCGTCGCGCACCCGGTGGGAAAGGCCCGGATCGCCGTAGCGGGCCGGTTGGGAAAGCATGCTCAGCGCGACACCGACGTTCGCCGACAGGATCGCTTGGGCCGCTTCGGCCGGCGGAATCCGGAGCGCGCCGATCGCCGCGCAGCGATCGAGCGCGTGGACCAGCAGCCCGAAGATCCGGCCGGCGGGCGCGGGGACCTCCGGCAGGACGGGAGAGAACATGAGCCGGTAGAGCGCCCCGTTGGTGAGGGCGAAGTCCATGTGGTCGTCCCAGCCCGCGCGCAGGTCGGCGACGGGGTCGTCCGTGGACTCGAGGGCCTGTTTCCGCTGGACGTAGCGCTCGAACCCGTTCTGCACCAGCGCGTACAGCAGCCCGTTCTTGTCCTTGAAGAGCCGGTACAGGATGGGCTGGGCCACCCCGATCGCTTCGCACACCGCGCGAGTGGAAATGTCGTGGTCTTCCGACTCGATCAACAGCCTTTCGGCGGCTTCGAGCATGCGAGCACGGACGTCGTCGGCCTTCGCACCCCGCGTGGTGGCATCGGACATGACCAGCCCACTCGCCTTTCCCTGAACTACCCCGGCCGTACCGGCCACCGGGATCTCCGGATCACCTTATTCCAGCCGCCGTCGACCACTTCGTCCACGATCACGGACGGAAGCAGCTGTTCGATGCCGATCCGCCGGTAGAACCCGGCGCGGATGCGGTCGTTGACGACGGAGACGACTTCGCTGCCGTCGTTGCTGGGGTCGACGTGGACGCGGAAGGGGCGGAGCCCGGCCGAAGCCGGCACATCGGCAGCGAGCGGCCGCTCGACGACCGGATCGGCCACCGCTGCCGGCTAACGGCCGTATGCGGCCATGAACATGTCGAGCAGGTCGTCGATGGCCTGCTCGTCGACCACTCGGGTCGAGAGCAGATGGCGGTAGTACAGCGTGCCGCACAGCACCTCCGCCGGGAACGTCAGGTCCACACCCGGGACGAGCTCTCCGGCCTCCTGGGCGCGGGTGATCCGGTCGAGGGTGCGCAACTCGACCGTGCGCAGAAAGCGGTCGTGCAGCGTGGCCCGCAGGGTTTCGTCCGCCTGCGCCTCGGCGATCACCGCGCGGTAGACCGGCCCGATCGGCGGACCGGCGAGCGCGGGAGCCGAGCGCAGGAACTGCTCACGCAGGTCCGCCCGGACGTCGCCGGTGTCGTGGTAGTCGAGGTCGGTGGTCCACGCGCGGCTGAGCGCATCCAGCAGGAGCGCCGCTATCGACGGCCAGCGCCGGTAGATCGTGTGCTTGCCGACGCCGGCCCGACGCGCGACCGCCTCGACGTTCAAGCCCGCGTAGCCGACTTCACCAGCGAGCGCGAGCGTCACATCGAGCAGTTCGGCGGTGCGGGCCGCACCTCGACGGCGCGGTTCCTCGGCCATGACCCGAGCATATCGGCACGCACCGTGCCATTGACCGGATCGGCTCCTTCGGGTCATCATGAGCCCTAACGGCACGGCACGTGCCGATAATCCAAGGAGTACCACTATGGGGACACTTACGGCCGAGGAGCGGGCCGCGCTGAAGGAACGAACCGCAGAGCTCAAGACCGCCACCCGCCGCACCTCGCAGGCAGAAAAGGCCACGCAGGCCGAGCGCGACGTGCTCGCCAAGATCGCCGAAATGCAGCCGTCCGACCGGCTCCTGGCCGAGCGGGTCCACGCCGTCGTCACGGCCGAGGCGCCGGTTCTGGAACCGAAGCTGTGGTACGGCATGCCGTCCTACGCGCTCGACGGCAAGGTCGTCTGCTTCTTCCAGAGCGCGGAGAAGTTCAAAGCGCGCTACGCCACGCTCGGCTTCAGCGACCTGGCCCGGCTGGACGACGGCCCGATGTGGGCTGCGGCCTTCGCACTGACCGAAGTGACGCCTGAAGTGGAGAAGAGGATCGCCGAACTGGTGGCACGAGCGGTGAACTGAGGCGCGGCCGGGTCCGCGTCCGGCGCGAGCCCGGCCGACCTCGGCACAAAGAGCAGCAGAGCGCGTCCGCGCCGACGAGGGTCACGAAGTCACGGCGAGCCCCTCCGGTTCGCTGCCGACGGGCACGGTCGCCACGACGGTGTTCGTCGCGGTGTCGAGAACCGACATCGACCCCGAGGCCGAGTTCGTGACGAACACGTAGCTGGCGTCGGGGGACGCCGCCAGCCCTTCGGGCTCGTCCTGCACCGGGATGGGCGCCGGCGCGTTCCGGCCCAGCACCGACACCGTGTCGGAACCGGCGTTGGCGACGTAGACCTGGCCGCGCGGGGTGACCGCGACGCCTACCGGTGACTGCCCGACCGGCTGCGTCGTCATCGGCGTCGGCGTCGTCGCGCTGAGGGAATTCACGCTGTTCGAACCGGTCGCCGCCACGTAGACACGGTCGCCACCCGGGCTGACCGCGATCCCGGCCGGGAAGCGGCCCACGGGCAGCGTCTCGACGACCCGGTCCGACCTGACGTCGATGACCGAGACACTGGCCGCGCCGTTGTTGGTCACGTACACCAGGCGCCCGTCCGGGCTGACCGCCGGGCTGTGCGGGAACCGGCCCACCGGGATGTGCCCCTCGACCGTGTTCGTCGCGGTGTCGATCACGGTGACGTTGTCGGCGCCGAAGTTGGCGACGTAGGCGTGCGAATCGGTGACCGCGACACCGAACGGGTGGAGGCCCACCGGAACGGTCGCCAGTGTCGCGTAGGTCCGGGCGTCGATCACCGAGACGGTGTTGGAGAGCTCGTTGGCGACGTAGACCCGGTCCCCGCCGGGTGCCGCGCCCACACCGACCGGTGACCGTCCAACCCGGACGGTCGCCACCACCTCGTTCATCCGGGTGTCGTACACGGTGACGCTGTCGGAGCCACTGTTGGCCACGAACACCTGCACACGCGAGGGATAGGCGTGCGCGTCCGGGCAGACGAGACCGAACGCGAGGAGGAGCAGCGCCGCCAGCACCCGGCCGGCCCGTCGGCCGGGAATCCTTCCGGCGACCCGCCGCGAACGAGGAATCGACGTCGTGCCGTTGCCGAATGACATTGCCTTCTCCAGGTACAGCCAACGTGTCTTGCACAGGAAATGAAGGCTTTTCAGATTCGCTGATCGAACGCCTTCCGGGAGGCCGGCTGACGAGGCGCTTGTGGCGCGTCGATTTCCCGGCTGGTGCCAAGCTAACCGACCCCTCGGCGAGCCTGCCACCGGAACAAGATCATGATCGCCCCGACGGGTGAAGACGACGCCGGCGCACCAAGCGGATTACCGCGTGACCCTTCCCTCCTGCGCGTATCGCCGATGCCACGGGAAGGTCGCCTAAACATCCCGACGGGGTGCTTTTCGGCGATCACGTCTTTTTACGGCAATCTTTATGACGCGATGTCTCGCCGAGCACAGCGTCGCCAGAATCGCGGCACCTCAATCCGCCTCACGGGCCGGCCCCACGGAGATGCCTTTTCCCGTTTTTGCGCTCAAAACGTTCCCTCCCGGAAACGGATCCACTGTCGAGTTCTCCTGCCACCGCCGGACAAGTGACCACAGCAGGGACGGTCGACGACGGCCGGACCTCTCCGAGCACCGCCGGCGCAAGGCCGGCTGAGGCTTTGTGCCCGGGAGGCCCGAAAAGCCTGTCCCGGCGGGCAGCCGAGCACCAACCCATACACCGGCCATCGCGGCGTTGCTATCCTCCCGACGAGTGATCGTCGACAAGGGCGCCACCGGCTGGCGACCCGGTTCGCCGGCCCCCCGGAAAGGTCGCGTAGTGGGAAACCCGCTGGTTGCGGAAACCAAGGACTCCACCAAGGCGTACTCGGGCATTTCGCTGCTGGAAACGGCGAACGACCTGAAGTCCGCGATCGAGAGCGGCGACTGGGCCGCCGTGGCGCTCGGCGCCGTCGGCACCGCACTGGACGCCCTCTCGATGGCGATGGACCCCTTCGGCGCGATCCTCGCCGCCGGCGTCGGGTGGCTCATCGAACACGTCGGCCCCCTCAAAGAAGCCCTCAACGGCCTCACCGGCAACGCCGACGAAATCGCCGCCCAGTCCGAGACCTGGAAGAACGTCGCCGCCGAACTCGGCAGCATCGGCCAAGACCTCACCGGCATGGTCCAGGCGGACACCGCGTCGTGGACCGGGAACGCCGCCGACACCTACCGCCAACGCGCCCAAGACACCGTCACCCTGCTCGAAACCGCCCAAAAAGGCTGCGAAGGCGCCTCCAGCGGCGTCAAAACCGCCGGCGAGGTCGTCGCCGCCGTCCGTGCGCTCGTCCGCGACATCATCGCCGAACTCGTCGGCCACCTCATCAGCTGGGCACTGCAAGTCGTCTTCACCCTCGGCATCGGCATGACGTGGGTGGTCCCCCAGGTCATCAACGCCGTCGCGAAGACCGCGTCGAAGATCGCGGACCTGGTCAAGCGGCTCGTCACCGCGTTGAAGGCACTGATCCCGCTGCTCAAGCGCGCCGGCGACCTCTTCGCCGACGCCGCCAAGGCACTCAAGAACATCAAGCCCGGCAAAGCCGCACCACCGCCCAAGCACGCCGACATCAACGGCAACCCGAAGGGCCCGGACGGGCCGAAGGGCGACGGCAACACGACGCCGTCGGGCGCTAAGGGCGACAACACCACCCCGTCCGGCGCCAAGGGCGACCCGCCGCCCAAGAGCGATCCGCCGCCGGCGTCCAAAGGTCCCGACGACACGCCGTCGCCGAACGGCTCGACCACGCCCTCCGGCGGTGGGAAAGGCTCCGGCGGCGGGAAAGGCTCGGGCGGCGGGAACGACGGTGGCCGGCCGCGCGGCGGCGGGCTCGCCGACGACAACAAGACCCCCAAGGAGAACTCGACCCCGACCGACTGCCGCCCGGGCAGCGGCGACCCGATCGACATGACGACCGGGCGGATGATGCTCGCCCAGACCGACGTCGAGATCGAGGGCGTCCTGTCGCTCGTGCTGGACCGCGCCCAGTTCTCCGGCTACCGCAGCGGTGTCCACTTCGGACGGTCCTGGGCGTCGACCGCGGACCAGCGCCTGGAAACGGGGGACGGCCGCGTCGACTTCGCCGCCGAGGACGGCACCCTGCTGGTCTACCCCGTCCCGGGCGCCGCGGCCGTCGCGCCGGTCGAGGGCCCGCGGTGGCCGCTGCGGCGGCTCGGTGACGAGTACGTCATGGAGCAGCCGGACCTCGGCCGCACCCTGCACTTCCCCGCCGGCGGGGACACCGGCTGGCTGGCGGCGATCTCCGACGCCGACGGCAACCGGATCGTCTTCGACCGCGACCCCCACGGGACGCTGCGCGAGGTGCGGCACTCGGCCGGGCACCGCGTCGCCGTCACCACGACCGACGGCCGGATCACCGAGCTCACCTCCGTCGGCGCCCGCGACGACGACCGCGTCACCCTCGCCCGGTTCGCCTACGACGAGCGGGCGCAGCTGGTGGAGGTGGTCAACTCCTCGGGCCGGCCCTACCGGTTCGCCTACGACGACGCCGGCCGCATCACCAGCTGGCACGACCGCAACGGCCGGGGCTACGAGTTCACCTACGACGAGCTGGACCGCTGCGTCCGCGGCGCCGGGCCGGGCGGGGTGCTCGCCTACACCTTCGCCTACGACCGGGAAACCCGCGTCAACCGCGCGACCGACTCGCTCGGCCACACCACCACCTTCGAGCTGAACGAGGAGTTCCAGCTCGTCCGCGAGACCGATCCGCTCGGCGGCGTCACGACCTACGAGTGGGACCGCCACGACCGGCCGCTCGCCGTGACCGACCCGCTGGGCCGGGCCACCCGGTACGGCTACGACGAGCACGGCAGGCGGACGTCGGTAACCCGCCCGGACGGGAGCGTGCACAGCGTCCGGTACGACGGGCGGGGCCGTCCGCAGGCCACGATCGAACCGGACGGCGCGGTGTGGGCCCACGAGTACGACGAGGCCGGCCGGCTCGTCGCGACCACCGACCCGATGGGCGGGGTCCGCCGCTACGGCTACGGCCCGGGCGGGGCGCTCAGCTCGTTCACCGACGAAGAAGGCCGCACGACGGGGATCGCGTGCGACGCCCTCGGCAAGCCCCGGACGGTCCTCGACCCCGCCGGTGGGCGCACGGCCTACACCTACGACCGGCTCGGCCGCGTCGAATCCGTCACCGACCCGGCGGGCCACACGACGACGTTCGCGTGGACGGTCGAGGGCGAGCTGTGGAAGCGCATCGCCCCGGACGGTTCCGTGGAGCGCTTCACCTACGACGGCGAGATCAACGCGATCGAGCGGACGGACGCCGCGGGCGCCGTGACCCGGACCGACTTCGGGCCGTTCGACCTGCCCGTCTGCGAGATCGCGCCGGACGGCAGCCGCACGCGGTTCGCCTACGACACCGAGCTGCGGCTCGTCTCGGTGACCAACGCCGCGGGTGCGCAGTGGCGGATCGACTACGACGCCGCCGGGCGGGTCGTGCGCGAGACCGACTTCGACGGCCGGGTCGTCACCTACCGGCGGGACGCCGCCGGCCAGCTGGTCGAAAGCACCACGGGCGCCGGGGAACCGACGACCTGCACCTGGGACGCGCTGGGCCGGCTGACCGGAAAGCGCCGCGGGGACCGCGTCACGACCTACGCCTACGACGCCGCGGGCCGGCTGGTGCGCGCGACCAACGCCGACGCCGACCTCACCCTCGCCTACGACCGCCTCGGCCGGGTGGTGGCCGAGACGTGCAACGGCCGGGAAGTCCGCTCGGGCTACGACCGCAGCGGGCTGCGGACCGCGCGCCGCACCGCCTCGGGCGTCACGAGCACCTGGACCTACGACGCGGCGAGCGCGCCGGCCGAGCTGAGCACGGCCGGCCGGTCGATCCGGTTCGCGCACGATCCGGCCGGCCGCGAGATCGGCCGTGTCTTCGGCGCCGCGACGCTGACCCAGACCTGGGACGCGAACGACCGGCTCGTCGAGCAGGTCGTCGCGGAAGCCGACGGGCAGCCGCGGCAGCGGCGCGCCTACCGCCACCGGGCGGACGACGTGCTCGCGGGGGTGGACGACCTGCTGTCGGGCCGCCGCGAGTTCGCGCTGGACCGGCTGGGCCGGGTCACCGGGCTGCAGCGGCCCGACGGCAGCGAGCGGTACGCCTACGACGCGGCGGGCAACATCGCCGTGGCGGAGTGGGCCGCCCACCCGGCCGCGGGACCCCGCGAGTACACCGGGACGCTGGTGCGGCGCGCCGGCGACGTCGAGTACCGCTACGACGACCTCGGCCGCCTGACCTGGCGGCAACAGCCGGGCGGCCCTGCCGGCTGGAGCTTCGCCTGGAACGCCGACGACCGCCTCGAGCAGGTGCGGACCCCGGACGGCCACGAGTGGCGCTACGCCTACGACGCGCTGGGGCGCCGGGTCGCCAAGCGCCTGCTCGGCCCGGACGGCACGGTCGCCGCCGAGACGGTCTTCGTCTGGGACGGGATCGTCCCGGCCGAGGAGATCGTCACGAGCGGCGGCGCGCCGGCGCGGGTCACGACGTGGGACTGGGAACCGGACCGGCCGGTGCCGGTGAGCGTGCTGGACCGCCGCACCCGCGCGGACGGTGGCCTCGACGAGCAGTTCCACGCCGTCGTCGCCGACCTGATCGGCAGCCCGGCGGAGCTGGTCGACGAGTCCGGCCGGATCACGTGGCACTCGGCGCAGACCCTGTGGGGCCTGGAGGCCGGTGGCCCGGGGCCGACACCGCTGCGGTTCCCGGGCCAGTACTTCGACGCCGAGACGGGCCTGCACTACAACGTCAACCGGTACTACGAGCCGGAGACCGGGCGGTACATCAGCCCGGACCCGATCGGGCTCGGCGGCGGCACCAACCCGCACGCCTACGTCCGCAACCCCACCGGCTGGCTCGACCCGGTCGGCCTCAAGGGCGGCAAGTGCAAGGGCGGCAAGGCGAACAACCCGGTGCTGGCCAACAACCGTCCGGGCCAGCCGGTGTTCCACGGCAACGCGAACGTGCCGGTGACGGAGATCAGCGACAAGAAGTTCGTCGGCATCCTGGAGAACCTCGCCGCCGGCCGCGGCGAAGGCGCGCGCCGGGCCAAGGAACTGCTGAAGCAGATGCAGGAAGGCCGCGGCTGGCAGCAGACGGCCGGCATCCACCAGGGCGGCCTCGGCGGCGCGGCGGGCGGCGCCGACCCGCGGCCCCACATCACGGTGAACGTGGGCGGCCGCGGCTACCACGTCCACGTGGGCAGCTCCAACGGCAACCTCTTCGCCCAGGACATCACGCCCAACCCGATCCGCTGACGCACGGCACCCGGGGCCGCCGCGGGTGCCCGGCCTTCCTGACCCGACGGCCGGGTGCTCCCGGACTCCGCCAAAACGATGATCATCGGTGCATGCCGACGCGAAGCGCGTCCCTGACCGGTTCACTACTCCGTTCCAGTGAAACGGCGATAGACGGTGATTCAGCGGAACGGTCTCGGGTAGCCGGGATCCATGCATGCGGGAGGAACGAGCACCGCGACGCGGGAGGCGACCGAGGGCCGGTCGAGTCCTTGGCGTCTCGGCCTGCCGGGCTTGGCGACGCTCGCGGTCACCTATGGGTTCGGGCGGTACGGGTACGGCCTGTTCCTGCCGCGGTTCCAGGCCGACTTCGGCGGGTCGGCCGGCGCGCTCGGGGCGGTGACGAGCATCGGGTACCTGGGCGAATTGGTCGCGCTCGGCATCGTCGGCTGGTGGGCCGGGCGGAGGTCGCCACGTCTCCCGATCGGGGTGGGACTGGGTTGCGCGGGCATCGGGATGCTGCTCATCGCCGTGGCTCCCACCACGTGGGTGCTGGTCGTCGGAGTCGCGGTGTCCGGGATGTCCCCGGGGTGGGTGTGGACGCCGTATTCCGACGTCGTCCAGGACACCGTGGCGCCCAGCGCGCGGGCACACGCACTGTCGATGATCAGCACCGGCACGACCTTCGGGGTCATCCTGGCCGGACCGGCTGCGTTGTTCGCAGCCGACTCCCGCTGGAGGTGGGTGTGGCTCGGCGCGGCCGTCGCCGCCTTGCTCGTGACCGGGTGGACCATGCGGGTGCTGCCGGCCGCGTCCACCAGGAGCACGCGGCCTCGCGAACAAGCCCGATGGCGTGAGCTGGCCCTCCGCCCCGACGCGTGGCCTCTGTTCGTCGCGGCAGCGTCGTCCGGGCTGGTCGGAGCCTCCTACTGGTCGTTCGCCGGTGTCGCAGTCGCCACCGCCAACGGTGGAAACCAGCACGTAGCACCGGCGCTGTGGACGGTCATCGGGATCGCGGGAACGGTCGGCGTGCTCACCGGCCGGTTCGTCCGGCGGCACGGTCTCCGTGCTGTCTTCGTCTCCGCGCAGATCGTTCTTTCCGCCTCGACGGCGGTGTTGTGGCTGGCGCCCGCAGGCTGGGGATTCGCCCTGACCTCCGCCCTGCTCTACGGTGCCGGGTTCATGGTCGGCGGGACACTCCTGTCGGTGTGGAGCTCCACGGTCTTCGAAGACCACCCCACACGCGGCTTCAGCGTCGTGGTCCTCTTCATCACCCTCGGCGCGGTAGCCGGTCCGGCGGCGCTCGGACTCGTCGTCGACCACGCCGGATTCGCCACGGCTTTCGCCGTCGCCACGCTGCTCGCCCTCGCCACGTCGGTGGCGCTTCCCCGACGCTCCCAGGACAACTGCGATGCCTGAACCGCTGGAGCACATCGGCGGCATGGTCTGCCTCGACTTGGCCAACACCGTCGGCCCGCGACGGGCTCGTGCCGGCAAGGAACCCCACGACTACCTCACCGACTTCGCGAGCCTCGTCGAGTGGTCCGCGAACGCCGGGACCATCGGCGCGAACCGGGCCGGCCTGCTGCGCAGACGTAGCCAACGCGATCCGGAGGGCAGCCGGGACACCCTTCGGCGCGCCAAGCAGCTGCGCGAGGCCGTGTACGCCGTGTTCGGCGCCATCGCCCAGGGTGACGAGCCACCCGGCTCGGCGCTCGGTCAGCTCCAGCAGGCCTATGCCGAGGCGATGCGGCACGCCGCCCTGGTCTCCACACCCACCGGCTTGGACTGGAGCTGGTCACCCGGGGGCGAATTCGACTGTGTGCTCTGGCCGATCGCCCGCTCGGCGGCGGAAGCCGCGGTCAACGCCGACTTCCGCCGGATCAAGGAGTGCCCCGGTCACAACGGCAGCTGCGGCTGGCTGTTCTACGACACGAGCAAGAACGGGTTGCGCCGGTGGTGCAGCATGACCGCCTGCGGCACCTGGGAGAAGAGCAGCCGACGCAGCTTCACCAGACAGGCATGACCCCTCGCTGCCCGGGTGAAGGGCGGGAGGGGCCGGGCGCCTGCGCCGGCTGCGTGGAGGCGCAACCGGCGCAGTCACCTCGGAGTCGGTCAGGGGTGGGCGTACCCCTCACAGACCAGGTCGTGTTTGTCGGTTTCGTCCCTGAAACAGAGGACGACGGCGACGGCGCCGCCCGCGATGTCCACGGGCACGTTCATCGTGTCGGTGGACACGTCGTTGCAGTGCAGGCTGGTGCTCCTCCCCGGCCATTCCTTCCCGTTGGCGTCGTAGCCGTAGGCGTAGAGCCGGCGGCAGTTGCTGGCCTTGAACGAGTAGTCGACGTCGACGGATCGCTGGTGCCAGCGCAGCGTGCCGAGGGCGTAGGTCGCGCCGTAGCGGAGGATCGGGTCGATCGAGCTGGACGGGTCGGCGGTGGTCGTGGCGGGTGCCGCGGTGGCGATCGGCGCTCCGCCCAGAACGGTCGCCGCCACGACCGCGCTCACGGCGGCGGCCGCCTTCACACGGCTGAACGGAACCTTCGAACCGGCTCGATCCTGGTGCCGGACTGTTGTACTGGCCATCGTGGGTCTCCCCCTCGTCGAGACGACTGCAATCGAGGGGAGCTTGGCAGTGTTCACTGCAATCGCACTGCAGTCTTACGGAACGTGGCCGGTCAGAGGTACCCTCGCCCAGGGAGGGGGGAGTTTGCATGCCTGGTGTTCGATTCGGCGTGCTCGGACCGGTCACTGCCTGGCGTGGTGCGGCCGCGGTCGAAATGGGGTCCGGCAAGTGTCTCCGGGTGCTCGGGGTGTTGCTGCTGCACGCGAACCAGCGAGTGGACCGCGAGCAGATCATCGAGGGTGCCTGGGGGGTGAAACCGCCGAGGAGCGCGGTCAACCTCGTCCAGAAGTACGTCGGTGACGTGCGACGATCGCTGGACCTCGACGACGGCTCACTGCAGACGGTGGGCACCGGGTACCTCCTGCGGGTCGCCCCCGACCAGCTCGACAGCGCCCAATTCGCGTCCCGTCTCGCCAGGGCGCGCGAGACGAAGAGCGACGGAGACCTGACCGCCGCCCGGCAACACCTCGCCGACGCGATGACGCTGTGGCGCGGGCCCGCCTTCAGCGACATCGAGACCCCCGCGGCCGCCACCGAACGCGCCCGGCTGGACGAGTACCGCCTCGGCGCGCTGGAAGACCTCGCCGAGCTCGATCTGCTGCGCGGGGAGCACGCGCTGGCCATCCCCGAGCTGTCCCGGCTCACCGACGAGCACCCGTACCGCGAACGCGCGCGGGAGCTGCTGATGATCGCGCTCTACCGCAGCGGCCGCCAAGGCGACGCGCTCACCGTGTTCCACGACATCCAGCGCCTGCTGGCCGAGGACCTCGGCGCCAACCCCGGGCACGGCCTGCAGCGTGTGCACGCCCGGATCCTGCGCGCGGATCCCGCGCTCGACCTGGCCACCGCGGCCGGGGAGAACCGGCCGATCGCCCAGCTCCCCGCGGACATCCCCGACTTCACCGGTCACGCCACGCCGCTGCGCGAGCTGCTGGACCTGCTGGCCGAGCGACGGGTGGTGGTCATCGCCGGCGCGCCGGGGGCCGGGAAGTCGACGCTCGCGGTGCGGGCGCTCCACCAGGCACGAGACGCGTTCCCGGACGGCCAGCTCTACCTCGACCTCGCCGGCACGTCCGAAACACCCCGCGACCCGGCGATGATGCTGGCCGAGCTGTTGCGCGCGCTCGGCGTCACGGACGCGGTCATGCCACCCGGCCTGCACGAACGCGCCGCCCTTTACCGGTCGCGGCTGGCCGATCGCCGCATGCTGGTGCTGCTCGACGACGCTGCCGGCGCTCAGCAGGTCCGGCCGCTGCTCCCCCCGTCCGGCGGCTGCGCGGTGGTGGTCACGAGCAGGAACCGGCTGGCCGACCTGGCCGGTGCGGAGCACGTCGAGCTGGACGTGCTGTCCGCGGAAGACGCCCGCGACCTCCTCGCCCGCATCGCCGGGGCGGAACGCGTCGAGCGGGAACCGGAGTCGGCCGACGCGATCGTCCGGCTGTGCGGTCACCTCCCGCTGGCCATCCGGATCACCGGGGCCAAGCTCGCGGGCCGGCGCGCGTGGACCCTGCAGGTGCTGCGCGACCGCTTGGAGGACGAATCCCGGCGGCTGCGCGAGCTGCGGGTCGGCGACCTCGACGTGCGGGCCAACTTCGACCTGAGCCTCCGCCTGCTCCCCGAAGAAGCCGTCCGAGCGTTCCGGCTGCTGGGGCTGCTGGGCGCGGAAACGCTCCCCGCGTGGGTGATCGGCCCGCTCCTCGGCGGTCCGGCTCCGGACGACGTGCTGGACGCCCTGGTCGATGCCTACCTCGTGCGCCTGGTGACCACCGACCGCGCCGGCCAGCCGCGGTACCGGCTGCACGACCTGCTGCGCACCTACGCGGCGGAAGGCGCGCAGGACCACTACCCGGTCGAGGAACGCCGGGCGGCCGTGGAACGGGTCCTCTCCGCCTGGCTCGCCCTCGCCGAGCAAGCCCGGGATCTGTTCTACCCCAGCCTTTTCCAGCCGACGCCGGGTCGCTCGCCGCGCTGTGCCCCGGACTACGCCGTCCTCGATCCCATCGCCTGGTTCGACGCCGAACGCGGGACGTTGCTGCGGGCGATGGAACTCGCGGTCGAATGGGGCATGGACGAGCTGGCCTGGGAGCTGGCGATCGCCGCGGTGCCGTACTACGACCACCGCAGCCTGTACCAGGACTGGAACCGCAGCCACCAGGTCGCGTTGGAAGCCGCCGGCGCGGCCGGCAACACCCACGGTGAAGCGGCGTTGCTGCAAGGGCTCGGCCAGGTGCACATCTACCTCGACGAAATGGACGAGGCCCGCCACGACCTGCGCCGTTCCGTGAAGCTGTACCAGGCCACCGGCGATCGACGCGGCGAAGGACTCGCGCTGGCGAGCCTGGGCACCGTGCACCGCGTCCGGGGCGAACTCGACGCGGCTCTGGCCGTCGACAGGGAGGCGCTGGCCCACCTGGTGGCGGCCGGGCACCGGCAGGCGGAAGCACAGATCCGGACGGCCATCGGCATCATCGGCTTCGAACAGGGCGCCGATGACGCAGGTCAGTGGATAGAGGACGGCTTGCGCATCGCCCGGCGCCTCGGCGACCGGCACCGGCAGGCGGTGATCCTCCGCACGCTCAGCCGGTACCACCAGGGAGTCGGCGACACACCGGCCGCACTGCGCGACCTCACCGAAGCGCTGACGATCTTCAACGAAATCAGCGACAAGCGTTGCGGCGCCTACACCGACCAACGGCTCGGCGTGATCTACGCAGGACTCGGTGACCACTTCCGGGCGGATTCGGCCCTCCAGCGCGCGGCCCACGTCTTCCGGCTCAACGGCGACCGCAGCAACGAGGCCGCGTGCTGGCAGCAGCTCGGCGAGCTCGAAACCGAACTCGGCGACGCTGTCGCGGCCCGGCGCCACTTGAGCTTGGCTGCCGGTTTGTGGCGAGCCGTCGATCTGCCCGAGCGCGCCGAGGGTGTGCAGGCGGTGTTGGACGCGGTGGCCGACTGATGACGTCCAGGCCGGCGAGCACGCAGGCCGCGGTCGTGCCGACCTCGCCCGCGGCGTAGCGCCGACGGACTTCGCGGGCATCGCGTAGGTCCGGCCGGCGCCGCGCGACGCCGGCCAACGGCCGCACATCCCCACCGGGGAGTAGTTCCGATCCGCTCGGGTAAGCGCACGACCGCCGACGCCGGTGGTCGCGCGCACCAGGAATTCCGCAGCGGGTTGGAGAGGCGATGCCCAGCGATTCGATCGACCAGGACCACAGCTTGAACCTGCGCTCTCCCGCCGGGAGCCGGGACGAGCCGGACCTCGAGGAAGCGTTCGACCGGATCATCGCCGAAGGCCGCGACCGGCTCGGACGCCCGCTGCTGCCGCTGGCGGCCACCGGCTTGCTCGGCGGCGTCGACGTCGCCGTGGGAGTGCTGGCCTACCTGGTCGTCGAGCACGAGACCGGGCAGCCACTGCCGGCCTCCGCCGCGTTCACGATCGGCTTCATCGCGCTGCTGCTCGCACGCAGCGAGCTGTTCACCGAGAACTTCCTCGTCCCGGTCACCGCCTTGGCGTCCGGAATGGGCACCTGGCCACGGTTGCTCCGCCTGTGGCTGGTCACCCTGACCACGAACCTCGCCGGCGGTCTCGCGATGGCCGGCATGATCGTCGTCGCACTGCCCGATCTCCGGGCCACCGCGGCCGCGAACGGCCTGCACTACGCCACGCTCGGCACGTCCTGGCGCTCGTTGTTCCTGGCCGTGCTGGCCGGCGCCGTGCTCACGCTGATGACCCGGATGCAGCACGCGACCGACAACATGGGAGTCAAGCTCGTCGCCGCGGTCGCCATGCCGTTCCTCCTCGTCGGAGCACAACTGTTCCACTCGGTACTCGACTCGATCATCATGTTCGCCGGTCTGCTGGGCGGCCTGGCGCACTACTCGTGGGGGGACTGGGCCCTCGCGCTGGCCTGGTCGTCACTGGGCAACATCCTCGGCGGCATCGGCCTGGTCACCTCGATCCGGCTGCTCCGAGTGGCACACCGAGTCGAAGAGGCACAGGACGATGCCCGCGGAAAACCCGGTGACCGAACCACCTGACCAGCCACTCCACTCCCCCCGAACTCCGGTCGACTACCCTGTGTGCCATCGGATGCACCCTCAGTACACGATGTGCGCGGAGACTCGTCGCCGAAACGACGCTGAGTGGTCGTTTTACCGGACACCCGCCGCGGCTCCCACCCTTTCCGGGCCGGTGCTGCCAGACCTCCTGACGCGTCGCTCCGGCATTGCTAAATTCGATCGGGGCAGTCGCGAAATCCGAGGAGGTAATGATGAGAAAAGTGCTGGCATCGAGTGCCGCAATCGTGCTCTGCGCGCTCCTGATCACAGCAGGATCGCCGGCCTCCGCCACTCCCGGGAAGGCCGCTGGGCGGGTTGTCGTGTTTTCCACGGAATTGCAGAAACTGGACACGTGGGAAAACCCGGAGGGCTGCCAGAAGCTGCCGGCCCCCGCGCACGTGCTCGTCAACGAGACGGACGCGGTGGTCAACATCTACGGCGATCCGCTGTGCATGACGCCGAACCTCTCCGTGGAGCCGGGGTACGGCGCGCACGTCGCCCCGGAAACCGGCTCGTTCTCGGTCGGCGCGTGAGGCCCGGCGCCGACCTGGTCGTGGTCGGGCTGGGCTACGCCGGCCTGCCACTCGCCGAGCTGGCCTGCCGGTCGGGGCTGCGCACCACGGGTTTCGACGTCGACGACGGCGTGGTCGCAACGCTGGCAGCCGGCCGGTCACCCGTCGCGGGAGTGTCCGACCCCGGCGTCGTCGCCATGCTCGGCTCCGGGTTCACCGCGAGTGCGGACCCGGCGCAGCTCGGCGCGGCGGACGCGATCGTGATCTGCGTGCCGACCGGCCTGACCGGCGATCGCGTGCCGGATCTCGAGCCGCTGCGCGCGGCTTCGGCGACCGTCGGCGACCGGTTGCGGCCGGGCACGCTGGTCGTGCTCGAGTCGACCAGTTTCCCCGGCACGACCGAGGAGGTGGTGCTGCCGATCCTCGAGCGGCACAGCGGACTGCGGGCGGGCGAAGACTTCTACCTGGCGTTCGCGCCGGAGCGGATCGACCCCGGCAACACGCGATTCGGCCTGGCCGACACCCCGAAGGTCATCGGCGGCCACACACCCCTGTGCGCGAAGTACTGCGCCACGTTCTACAGCCGGTTCGTCGACGCCGTGGTCGTGGCCAGGGGAACCCGGGAGGCCGAGCTCGCGAAACTGCTCGAGAACACCTATCGGTTCGTGAACATCGCGCTGGTCAACGAGTTCGCCCGGTACTGCGACACGACCGGCATCGACGTGTGGGACGTGGTGCACTGCGCGGGGACGAAGCCGTTCGGGTTCGCGTCGTTCAGCCCGGGCCCCGGCGTGGGAGGGCACTGCATCCCCGTCGACCCGGTTTACCTGACCACGCGGGCCGGCCAGGACGGGTTCACGTTCACGCTGGTGGAGGCGGCCGCACGGGTCAACGAAGACCTGCCCGTGCACGTGGTGGACCGGGCCGAGACGCTGCTCGGCGACCTGCGGGGCGCCACCGTGTTGCTCCTGGGGGTGACCTACAAGGCGGACGTGCCGGACGTGCGCGAGTCACCCGCCCGGCCGGTCGCGGCGCAGCTGCTCGCGCGCGGTGCGGACGTCGCCTACCACGACCCGCACTTGGCCGGCCTCGACCTGGGAGACCGGCCGCTGCGCCGGGAGCCGGATTGGCGCACCGCCGCGGCGAGAGCGGACCTGACGATTCTGCTGCAGGACCACCGGGATTACGACCTCGTCGTGCTCGCGAACGCGTCCCGGCTGCTGCTGGACACCAGGGGAAAGGTTTCCGGCAGCCGCGTCCGGCATTTGTGATACGTCCCGGTCCGCGTCGGCCCGGGCAGTTGTGTCGATTTCACAGTGTCAATTCCGCAGTGTCAATTCAACGAAGGGATTTTCCCCGTATGACCACCGCACTCACCACCGACCGGCTTCGCCGGCGATTCGCCAAGTGGGACGTCGACGGCAGCGGCACGCTGGAACGCACCGACTTCGAACGCGAGGCGGAGCGCGTCGCGGGCGCGTTCGGCGCCCAGCCCAAGTCCAAGGAGGCCACCGCGCTGAGGGACGCCTTCCGCAACCTGTTCGACTTCCACGCCCGGGAGGCGGGCATTCCGCCGAACGGGTCGGTCAGCGAGGACCAGTTCATCCGGATCAACGAGAAGCTCATGTTCTCCGAGGGGGAAGCGAGCTTCAACCGGGTCCTGCGGCCGGTCATGCAGGCCATCGTCGGCCTCTGTGACCGCAACGACGACGGCATGATCAACCGTGAGGAGTTCGTCGCGTACCTCCAGGGCGTCGGGGTCGACCAGTCCGCCGCGTCGGACGCCTTCCGCCGGATCGACACCGACAACAGCGGTGAGCTGACCGTCGACGAACTGCTGGCCGCGGTGCGGAACTTCCACTACGGCAAGCTCGACGTGCCGCTGCTGGGCTGACGAGCCACGAGACGACGCGGGGCGGCACCTCCTCCGGCCGCCCCGCGTCGGCACGCCCGGACCGCGTCAGCCCACCGGCCGGAAGGTGACCGGCAGCTCGGGCGCCAGCGCGAGGTCGCCGCCCGAGACCGGCGCCGGGGCGGCGATGAGGATGTTGTAGTGGTTCGGGAAGTGGCAGGCGTCGAACCCGTGCACGGTCCCGACCAGCCGGCCGCCGATCCACACTTCGTCGCCGCGATCGAGCACGCCCGCGTTGTGCAGTTCGGCGAACCCGAGAAAGCCCACCCGGTCGATCCGCGCGCCCGGCGCGGTCTCGGCGTGGTCGGTGGTCACCAGTTCGTGCACCTCACCTTCGCGCACGCACCGGCTCGCGTGCGGCTCGAGGGTCATGCCGCGCTCGTCGCGCCGGTGCAGCAGCACCTTGACCAGCGCACCCCGGACGGTCCGCTTGGCGCCGTTCTCGCTCGTCACGCGCGGGTCACCCGGCTTTCCTCGCGGTAGCAGGACTCCACGAGCTCGAGCGCCGCGACACCGTCGCCGGCGGCGCTCCCGCCGACCCGGACGAGCTCGGCGAACTCCGCGACCACACCGCGGTACTCGTGGCCCAGCGACTGTTTGAACCCGTGGTGACCGGCGAGCAGGTCCGCGTACCGGACGGTGCCGTCCGCCGACTCGACCCGCACGTCTTTGACCTCGCCGGGGAACGACCAGTCCAGCTCCACCCGCGCGGTCGCGCCGGAGGACGCGCGCAAGGCGACCACGGCCTGCCGGTCCACCCCGTTGGCCCGCGCGATCTCGACGCCGGTGACGGTGACTTCACCGAGGAACGACCGGACGAGGTCGAACGCGTTCGGCCCGTTGTCGGCCACGCAACCGCCGCCGCACCGCACCGGGTCGAGGTACCACGCGTCCACCCCGACGTGGTCCTCGATCCGTTCGAGGTAGCGCACGGTCACGTGCCGGATCGGGCGGTCCACTGTGGACAACAGAGCAAGCAGGTTGTCGTTGTACCGCCGGTGGAACGCGGTGAACAACGGCCGTCCCGCCGCACGCGCCAGCCGTTCGAGGGCGACGGCGTCGGACAGCGTGGTGGCCAGCGGCTTCTCGACGCACACCGCGACGCCGGCGGCGAGCGCGTCCCGGCACACCGCGGCGTGCGCGTCGTTGGGCACCGTGACCACGACCGCGTCCAGGCCGGTTTCGGCGAGCATCCGGCGGTAGTCGGTGTAGCGAGCGGCGGGCTCCGGCCCGGCGAGCAGCTCGGGCCGCAGGTCGCACACCGCGGTGAGACACATGTCCTGCCGGGGCGCGATCGCGGCGCGGTAGAACGCCCCGATCACGCCGAGGCCGACGAGACCGACGCGGATCACCGCGGCAGTCCCGTCGCGACCAGGTCTTCGTAGACGTCCCGGGCGAGCGGCACGCCCGATCTCCGGTGGGCGGCGGCCCGCTCGGCCTCCAGCCACCCCGGGTAGCGGACCGCGTCCGAGCCCGCCGCGGGCGGGCAGTGCAGGAGTGTGCCGAACATCGCGCCGGCGGTGGCGGCGAACCCACCACGGGGCCGCAGGGTGTCCGGGGCGATCGCGAGCACCAGGTAGCCGATGTCGTCGTCCACGCCGTGGGGTCCGCCGTCGCCCTCCAGCGCGGCGGGAGCGGGCCCGAGCGCGGCGCCGGACAGCGCTGCGGCGAGCAGTTCCACCGCGAGAGCGAGCCCGAAACCCTTGTAGGCGCCGGTCTCCGGGTCACCGCCGAGCCACCGCAGGTGGGCCTCGCCCCGGTCGAACGCCGCCGGGTCGGTGACCGGGTGGCCCTGCTCGTCGGCGAGCCAGCCGCCCGGGACCGCCTCGCCGGCCCGTGCGGCGGCCCGGACGCGGCCGGTCGGCACGACGGTCGTGCTCATGTCGAGGACGAACGGCCGGTCCGGCCGGGCCGGCGCCGCGACACTGAACGGGTTGGTGCCCAGCATCGCCACCGCTCCCCCAGGCGGCCGCGCGATCCGCTGCCCGCCGCAGTTGCTCGCGACCACCCCGAGCATGCCGCGCGCGGCGGCGACGGCCGCGTGGTGCCCGGCGCAGCCGAAGTGCGTGCCGCCCCGTACCGACACGAGCCCGACGCCGTGGTCCCCCGCCTTGTCCGCGGCGAGCTCCACGGCCTCGGTGGCTGCCCACAGGCCGAGCGCGGTTCGGGCGTCGACCACGGCGGCGGGACCGGTGTCGCGGACCACTTCCGGTTCGGCCGCGGGATCGCACCGGCCGGTCTCCAGCAGCGGCAGGTACAGCCGGCGCAGGTTCGCGAGGCCGTGGGAACCGAGCCCGTGCAGGTCGCCGTACAGCAGGGCGGTCGCGGCCGTTTCCGCCCGGGTGGCGGGCACGCCGCGGTCGCGGAACACGCGGGTGGTGAACGACAGCAGATCCGCGTACGGCACGCGGATGCCTGTGTCAGGGAGCGTCAGGGACATGGTCCTCCTCATCGCGCGCCGCGAACTCGGTGAGCACGCGGGTCACGGTGCCGGCGAAGGCGTCGAGCTGGGACAGTTCGGCGAACTCGCCCGCGGCGTGGGCGTTGTTGCCCGCGAGCTCACCCGGCCCGAGGACGACGGTGGCCGCGCCGGGCACGTCGTGCATCCAGATGGCGTCGCAGGTGAACCCGGGTTCGGCCGGGGGCCAGGCGGCGACGCCCGCTGCGTCGAGCAGCCCGGTGGCCCACCGGTCGCGGCAGTCCAGTGCGGGCAGGCCACGTTTGTGCCACCGCAGGGAGACGATCTCCTCGGCGTCCTCCGCGGTGCGGTGCAGTTCCCTGGTCGCGCGGAAGCGGTCGCGGAACTCGGCGAGCCCGGTCCGCAGTGCGCGGGTCACGCGTTCCTCGATGCGCCGGCCCGCGGCGGGCGACGGGTAGGACAGGTTGAGCAGCAGGCGGCCGGTGCCGTAGACGCGGTTGTGGGCCGTGCCGGTGTGCAGCCCCGCGACACACACCCGTCCGCCCGGTTCCACGCCGTCCAGTGCCGTGGCGAGGTGCTGGGCGAGGAAGCCGAGCAGCACCGTCGCGTTGTGCCCGGCGCCGGGCTCGTCGTCGATGCTGCCGGTGCCGTCGACGGCCACGCAGGCCGTCATCGCCGCGGTCGACCTGGTCAGGTAGCGCAGGCCGGTGGGTTCGCAGAACACGTTGAGCCGCCCGACGTGCCCGGCCTCGACGAGCGGACGGGTGCCGTAGACGCCCATGGCGCCGCCTTCCTCCCCCGCGACCGCCTGCACCAGCACCGCGACCCGGTCACCGAGCCCGCGCAGCGCGGCTCGCACCCCGGCGAGCATCGCCACCGCGGGCCCCTTGGCGTCGATGGCGCCGCGGCCGGTGAACCGGACGCCGTCGAACCCGGCGGGCTCGGCGCCGGCGACGGTGTCGAGGTGCACGTTGAACATCACGGCCGGCGCGCCGGCCGGGCCGTGGCGCAGCACCAGGCTCGGCTGCGCGGCGAGGAACCCCGGCTCGCGTGCCCGTTCCCGCACGGCTACGGGCACGTCGTCCCGGTCGAGAACGGCCGGATCCGGCGCGGCGTGGTGGATGGTGGTGAATCCGGCCGCGGTGGCCGCAGCGGCGAAGATCCGCTGCGCCGCCGGCAGGTCGGTGTCCTCGCCTGCCGCCTCGAGCGGGTTGACCGTGGGGATGCGCAGCAGCTCGACGAGCAGGTCGTGGTCGGCGGGGCTCAGCACGGCGTGTCCTCGACCAGTTCCGCCAGCCGGCGCCCGGCGGCGATGAACGACGCCGTGCCGGTCACGTCCGCCCACCAGCCCTCGTGCGGGCGGGTGGCGAGGTGGGGCTCGATCGACAGCGCGCCCGAGTAGCCGCCCGCCCGGAGGAGCCGCAGGCACTCGGCCACCCCGGCCTTGCCGTCGCCCGGCAGGGTGTAGCTCGTGCCGGCCCCGCCGCCGACCGCGTCCTTGACGTGGACGTGGGCCACGAACGGGAGCAGGTCGGCCAGCAGCGACGGCGCGTCGTACCCGTGGGCGACGCCGTTGCCGACGTCGAACAGCAGCCGCAGCGCCGGGCTGCCGACGGCGTCGAGCAGGTCGAGCGTGCGCTCGGCACTCGTCGCCGCCCAGCCCGCGCAGTTCTCGTGCAGCAGGGTGATCCCGGCCGCCGCCGCGAGGTCGGCGAGCACGCGGATCCGGTCGACGACCGCCCGCCGCCAGCCGGCGCCCGTCAACCCGGCGTTCGGGTAGGACATGATCCGCACGAAGCCGGTGCCCAGTTCGGCGCACAGCCCGGCGAGCGCGGCCAGCTCCCCGGTGTCCCGGTCGAGCGGATCGGCGATCGTGCCGGCCCAGCCGCCGATCCGGGAGTCGAGGCACACCACCCGGAGCCCGGCCGCGTGCACCGCGCGGACCAGCCTGGCCCGCCCGGCGCGGTCGAGGTCGGCGACCGCGAGCCCGTCCACGGTGCGCAGCTCCACCGCGTCCCAGCCGAGGGTCCGCACGGCGGCGAGCTGGCCGTCGAGGTCCGGCGCCGCCTCGTCACCGATCCCGCACAGGCCGCCGGCCGGCCAGGCCTCAGCCGGCATGAGCGGGCACGTTCTCGGACGAACGGGCTGCGTCACGGGCTGCGGCCAGCAACCGCACCACGGCCGCGTGCACGGCGAACTCGCCGGGCGGCGTGACCGCCGCGCCCGTGAAGTACCGGTAGGCGGCGAGCAGGAAGGCGCCGAGCGCCTCGTCTTCGAACACCTCGCGCGGACCGGCGCCGACCCGCAGCTGAGCGTGGTGGTCGTCGGCGGACACCGGGTAGTGGCCCACCACCGTCGTGTCCCGCAGGCGCAGGGTGATTTCCCGGCGGCGCACCGGTGAGGTGAGGTCGGAGTGGATCGTCGTGCGCGTGCCGCCGCGGTGCCGCACCGACAGCCAGGCTCCCCCCAGCGGTCCGGCGTGCGGATCGGTCCAGCCGGCGCCGAGCAGCTCGGCCGGCCCCGCGATGGTGAGCGCGACCGCCAGCGCGTGCGGGATCTCGACGTCGAACGCGTCGGCGTGCGCCGGATCGCCCGCCCGGGCGAACCTCGGCTTGTCCTGGCACACGGTGATCGACGCGAGCGGGCCGTGTTCTCCCGAGCGCACCAGCCGGGCGAGCCGCCGCGTGAGGGCGGAGGCGAGCCAGTGCGTCGCCACGACCACGTCGACGCCGTGACCGGCCCGCAGCCGCTCGATCGCCGCGAGCGCGGCGAGATCCCCGGCGAGCGGCTTCTCGACCACGAACCGGCGGAACCCGTGCACCGCAAGGCATGCGAGCACGTCGGCCCGGGTGGCGGGCGGAGTGCACACGTGCACGACGGTGTCGTCGGGCGGCACGAGTGCCGTGAGCCGGTCGAGCGAGTCCGCGACGACATCCACGCCACCGTCACGCAGAGCCAGTCCGGCACGGGAATCGAACCCCACGATCGGATGAGCTCCGAACAGCTCCGGACACGTCGCACGCAAGCGTTTCAGCACCGGCACATGCAGGCCCGCCCCCGACCGCCCGAGCCCTACGACCACCGTGTGCGGCATCGCCGTCCCTTCGTCGTGACGTGGTTTTGCGCTGTCCGGCAACGAGAACACCGTCGACCGTAGCGCCGTGGACGATCATTCGCGACCGCGCGTTCCGGCAGGTCCGCTGGGCGTCCTCGCGCTGAGTCGCCGGGTGTTGGTCCAACGAGTCATGACCGGACCTCGACCGGATGATTCCGGCCCGAAGTCCTCGCCGCGGTCGCGTGAGGCGGGCTACGTTCGAATGGCGTCCACCTGCGACAGACGAGGAGCCATGTCCGTAATCTCCCTTCCCCGCAAGGGAAACCAGCCACCCGCCGCGTCCGCGCAGATCCCGTTCTTCAGCCAGGCAGCCGGTTTCCACCGGCTGTGGCCGGACATCGAGGCGCGCCTGCACGAAGTCGCCGACAGCGGGAAGTTCTCCCACGGCGCGCAGGTCGCCCGCCTGGAGCACCTCCTGGCCGATTACACCGGAGCGACCCACGTCGTCGGCGTCAACAGCGGCACCGACGCCCTGATCCTGTTGCTGCGCGCGTGCGGGCTGGGGGCCGGTGACGGAGTACTCGTGCCGGCGTTCACGTTCGTGGCGACCGCGTCCTCGGTCGTCCACGCGGGCGGACGACCCCAGTTCACCGACATCGATCCGGCGACCTACCAGATGTGCCCCGACGCGGCGGCGCGGGCGATCACGCCCCGCACGCGCGCGGTCATGCCGGTGCACCTCTTCGACCGGATGGCCGACGTCGCCGCGTTCGCCGCGCTCGCGTCCCGGCACGGGCTCACTTTGCTGGAGGACAGCGCGGAGGCGATCGGCATGCGCCGGCAAGGCAGGCACGCCGGGCTGCACGGCGTGGGAGGCGTGCTGTCGTTCTTCCCCAGCAAGACACTCGGGGCCATCGGCGACGCGGGCGCGGTGCTCACCGACGATGCGGGGATCGCCACGAGCGTCGCCGCGCTGCGCCACCACGGGCGCCCCGGCGCGACCATCGGCGACTTCCCCGCCATCAAAACCGGCAGTGAGCTGGTCGGGGTGAACAGCAAGATGGACGACGTCCAGGCCGCCGTGCTCATCGCGAAACTGTCCACTTTGGAACAGGACATCGCCCGGCGCGCGGAGCTCGCCGCCGCCTACACCGAGCGGCTGTCCGGCGTCCCCGGCGTGCGCCGGGTGCCCGGTCCGGTCACGGACGGCCGGGACGACCGCGACGTCTGCTACGCCTACGTCATCGAGGTCGAGGACCGCGACCGCCTCGCGACCGCCTTGACCGCCGCGGGCATCGGCACCGAGGTCTACTACCCGGTCCCGCTGCACCTGCAGCCGTGCTTCGCCGGCCTCGGCCACCGGCCGGGCGACTTCCCCCACGCCGAGGACGCCTGCCGCCGCACGATCGCGCTGCCGCTCTACCCGGACCTCACGGTCGCCGGGGTCGACCGGGTCTGCGCGGAGATCCGGCGCCACTACACGGGAACCACCTCGTGACCGCGACGCTGCCGTTCTTCCCGCCGGACCTGTTCGAAGCCGACCGGGACACCCTGATCGGGATCGTCCGCGACCTGGGCACCGCCCCCGCCCAGCGGTTCATTCTCGGCGACCACACCGCGCGCTTCGAGCAGGCGCTGCGCGACACGGTCGCCGGCGCCGACGTGGTGGCCTGCGGCAGCGGCACGTCCGCCCTGTCGCTCGTGCTCGCCGCGCTGGGCATCGGCCCCGGCGACGAAGTGGTGGTGCCCGCGTTCGGCTGTGCCCCGATCGCCGCGACCGTCGTCACCGCGGGCGCCACCCCGGTGTTCGCCGACGTGCGGCCGGACACCATGACGCTGGACCCCGGACTCGCCGAGGCGGCGATCACCCCGCGCACCAAGGCGATCATGCCCGCGCACCAGTTCTCGGTCATGGCCGACATGCCCGCGTTCGAGGACATCGCCGAACGCCACGGGCTGCGTCTCGTCGAGGACTCCGCGGTCGCCCAGGGCGCCACCCTGCGCGGCCGGCCCGCGGGCACCTGGGGGGACGCGGGTGTCTTCTCGTTCGTCCAGGTGAAGTCGTTCGGAATGCCCGGCGAAGGCGGCGCCGTGATCACCAGGAACCCGGATCTCGCCGCGACCGTGCGGATGCTCCGCAACCACGGGCAGGACGGCAAGCGGCGCTTCGTCCACCACCGCGTCGGGTACAACAGCCGGTTCGACGAGGTGCAAGCCGCGTTCCAGGTGCGGCGTCTGCCCGGCCTCGCCGCCCGGCTCGCGCGCCGCGCCGACATCGCGGCGTACTACACCGAACGGTTCGCGCCCCTGTCCGGCCGCGGCATCACACCACCACCGGCCGGCCGGGACGGACGCTGCTACTACGTCTACTGCTTGCGCGCCGACCGCCGGGACGAACTGGCCGCACACCTCGCCGCACACGGGATCGGCACCCACGTGTACTACCCGGCGCCGCTGCCCGCGCAGCCCGCGTTCGCGCGGTACGCCCCACCGGGGGCGGCGTGGCCGAACGCCGTGGCGGCCAGCGAAACCATCCTCGCCCTGCCCGTGTACCCGCACCTGAGCGACGCCCAAGTCGAGCACATCGCCGACGCGGTGGGCCAGTTTGCCGACCGGAAGGAATCCCGACCGTGAACACGATGGCAGGCACGCCAGGCCGCATCGAAGCCGTCACCGACGACGAGATCGCCGGCGAATGGCGGGAGCGCGCGCGGCGAACCGGCCTGCGCCGGGTGATGCGGGCCTCCCAGCCGGACAGCCTGAACGCCGGCGTGACCGCGCGGACCCGTGCCGTCGTGGCCGAACAGCTCGAGCTCGTCGCGGACCGCCTCGGCCGGCCGCCGCGGCGTGCCCTGGAAATCGGCTGCGGCATCGGACGGCTGACCCCGGTCATCGCGGCGCACGCCGAACGGGTGCACGCGATCGACATGACGCCGGCGATGCTGGACCAGGCCCGCGCCACCTGCGCCCACCTGCCTGCCGTGGAGTTCGAATGCGTCCGGGCGGACCGGATGTCCCCGCCCCGCGAACGGTACGACGCCGCGGTGTGCGTGTGGGTCCTGATGCACGTGCTCGACGAGCGCCGGCTCGCCGACGCCTGCCGGGTGATCGCGGCGTCCACGCGGTACCTCACGCTCATCGAGTACGAGCACGCGGGCGTCCCGGTGAGCAGGTGGTCGCGGTTGCGCACGCTCGAGGACTACGTACGGCTGCTGCCGGGCGCCGAGGTCGTCGACGAACAGGTGATCGACTACGGTGGCGACCACTCGTTCGCCGCGCTCATCGCGATGGGTGAGCAGGCTGCCCGATGACCGGCAGCACCGTCCGGGCGGCACCGTCCACCGCACGCGAGGCCAAGCTCGTCAGTTACGCGCGGCTGGCGAAACTCGACGTGTTCGACTACTACCTGAGCCTGCCGGTCGTCCTGTCCGCCGTCCTGGTGCCGATCGCCGCCGTCGACCTCGCGGTGCTGGTGACGCTCGGCCTGTTCGGGCTCGGCGCCGTCCTCATGACCGCCTCGCTGGTCGCGTTCGACGACCTCACCGGCTACCGCGACGGCAGCGACACCGCCAACTACCAAGCCGATCCGACCCTGCGCCGCGCCCGGCGCAAACCCCTCGTGACCGGAGCGCTGACCGAACGCGAGGTGGTGCGGTTCGGATGGCTCACGGCCTTCGCGGGCGCCGCCGTCTTCGCCGTCGCGGTGGCGACCGCGCCATCTGCTCCACAGTGGACAGTCTGGCTGATCGTGGCCAACTTCGTCTTCGGCATCCAGTATTCCTACGGGCTGAAGATCAGCTACCACGGCTTCCAGGAGGCGTACATCGCCGCACTCGGGTGGGTCATGGTGCTCGCGCCCTACGGCCTGATCACCGGCCGCTTCGACGGTTTCGTGCTCGTGCAGGCGCTGCTGTTCGGACTCGGGCCGCTGCTGTTCGGCGTGTACTCCAACACCAACGACATCGCGGGTGACCGCTCGGCCGGCCGGCCGACGGTGGCCGCGCTGACGACTCCCCGCGGCAACCGGCGGTTCATCGCGGCCCTGTCCGTGGCGGAATTCCTCCTCGGCGCGGCCGCGTCGGCGACCGGCGTGGCCCCGTGGTGGTTCGTCCTGCTGATGTTGCCCGTCACCGTCCTGCGGGCCCGCCAGTTCGGCATCGGATTCGGTCCACGCGGTGACATCCTGCGCGCCCGGGCGATCGGGTTCACCGCCCACCGGGTGGGCGCCGGGCTGCTCGTGGCCGCGAACCTGGTCCTGGCGGTCACGAAATGACCGGCGGACGGGAGACGGACGTCGACGTCGCCGTGGTCGGCGCCGGGATCGCCGGGCTGACCGCGGCGCACGAACTGGCCCGGGCGGGCCTTTCGGTGCGGGTTTTCGAGGCGCGGCAACGGGTCGGTGGCCGCATGGCGAGCCACCGCCACGCGGGGTACACGATGGACGAAGGCGCGGAACAGATCCCGTCGAGCGGGTACCGCGCGACGTGGGAGCTGCTGCGCCGCAGCGGGATCACCGAGGCGGACGTGCCCCGGATCGGCGGCCCCATCGCGATGTGGCGCGACGGCGCGGCGCACCCCGGGGTCTCCGACCACCGAGGACTCGTCAGCGGCGCCGGGCTGGGGCTGCGGGCCCGGGTCGACCTGGCCCGGTTCCTGGCCTGGGCGGCGCGGCACCGGCGGCGGTTCGACCCCGACGTGCCCGAGGCGAGCCCGCTGGGCGCCACCACCGTCGCCGCCCTCGCCCGCCGGTACCACCCCGACCTCCACGACTACCTGTTCCAGCCCGTGGTCGGCAGCTTCTTCGGCTGGCAACCGGAACGCTCGACAGCGGCGCCGTTCGTGAGCCTCATGCTCGACGTCGGCCCGCCGTCGACGTGGCGCACCTACCGCGACGGCATGGACACCCTCGCGCGCGGGCTCGCCGCGGACCTCGACGTGAGCACCGGCACCACCGTCACGCACGTGGCCGCCGACGCCGGGATCGCCGTACTCTCCACCGGCCACGGCCCGGTCACCGCCAAAGTCGCCTTGCTGTGCGTACCCGCACCCATCGCCGCGCAACTGCACACCGACGAGCGCGAACCCGTGCGCCGCTTCGTGGACGCGTGCACGTTCACCCCGACGCTGAAGGTCAGCTGCCTGCTCGACCGTCCGCTGCGGCTCCCCGCCCGCAAGCGGCTCTACACGCTGCTGACCCCCGCCGCCGGGGAACCGGTGCTCGCCGGCATCATCGCCGACCACGTCAAACACCCCGGCCGCGCACCGGCGGGCCGCGGCCTGCTCACCCTGATGACCCATCCGTCGGCGATCCCGGACCTGCTGGACGCCCCGGACGACACCGTCGCCGCCGCGCTCGTCGAGCCCGCGGCACGGTACGTGCCCGGGCTGGCGGACGCGGTCACGGCGACCTTCCCCCACCGGTTCCGCCACGGGCTGCCGGAGGCCACCCCGGACGCGTTGCGCCTGCGAGCGGGGTTCGCCGCCCGGGACGGCCGGTACCCGGTGGACTACGCGGGCGACTGGGAATTCCTGCGCCCCAGCAGCGAGGGCGCGGTGCGCTCGGCCGCCCGCACCGCGTCCCGGGTGCTCGCCCACCTCCGGACGCCGGTTCGCGCGAAGGAGCGGGTGTGAAGCCGGACGACATGGGCGTGCTGCTCGACGAGTGCGCCGACCGGGGCGTGCCGACGGTCGTGCACCTGGACCGCCCCTTCGACATCGCCCCGGACGCCGGCACGGCCCACGACGTGCCCGCGCTCGCCCGGCTGGTGCGGACCGCGGCGGGCTGGCTCGCCGCGGCCGGGGCGCGACGCGGCGACCTCGTCGCGATCGTCAAGGACAACCACTGGGACTACGACCTGCTCGCCTGCGCGGCGGTGCGGATCGGCGCCGTGCCGGCGAAGCTGTCCGGCACCCTGCCGCCCGAGTCGCTCGCCGTGCTCCTCGGCCGGCTCTCCCCCGCGGTTCTGGTCACGACCGCGGACGTGCTGGCCGGGGGGCACTCGGCCGGAATCGACCTGACCGCCGCCTGCCGGGTGACGGTGACCGTCGACCGCGAGCACCCGGGCGCGGCCCACGTCGGCGAATTCCGCGACGCCACGGCGCCGCCCCCGGTCCGGCCCCGCGCGGACGACCCGCTGGTGATCATGCACACCTCCGGCACGACCGGTCTCCCCAAGCTGGTGGCGCACTCCACCCGCACCATCATCGGGGCCCTCGCCCGGGTGGAGGCCGGCCGGGTGCCGGTGGCCGGGGTGCGTCGCAGCGACACGGTGACGACCGTCAGCGCCTACGCGCACGGCCGGACGTTCTGCTGGACGGCGAGCGTGCTGTGCCTCGCACCGCGGAAGATCGTGGTGCTGACCGACGCCGACCCGGACCGGGCCGACCCCGTGCTGCGCGCGCACCCGCCGACGGTGGTCGAGGCGCTGCCCACCGCCTACGTGCGGCTCCAGCCGCTGACCACCAGGTTGGACAACGCCTTCCGGGACGTCCGGTTGTTCGTGAGCACGTACGACGCCGTGCACCCGCCGACGGTGCGGAGCTACCTCGCCGCGTCGGCTCGCCGGCGTCCGCTGTGGATGCAGGGGTGGGGGCAGAGCGAGACCGGGCCGATCACGTTCCGCTTCCTGGGCCGGAAGTCGGCCTCCTGGCGCAACGCCGGACGTGCCATCCCGCTGCGCACGCGGCTGCGTGTCGTCGACCCGGCCACCCTGGTCCCGGTGCCCCGGGGCCGGCCGGGTGTCGTGCAGGTCCGCACCCCGGCCCGCTGCCTCGGCTACGTCGGCGAGGACGAGCGGTTCGCGGGCAAGTGCGCGGACGCGTGGTGGAACACCGGCGACTTCGGGGTGCTGAGCCGGACCGGATCCGTGCGGCTGCTGGACCGCGAGGTCGACACCGTGCTGGGGATGAGCTGCCTCGCCGTGGAGGACGCGGTCGAAGACCGCCTCGGCACCGTGGTCGAGTGCGTCGTGCTCGGCCGGGCGGGTGCCCCGCCCCTGCCGGTGGTGGTCGCCGCCGACGGCACGCTGGACCACACGGCCTGGTCGGCGGCGGTCGCGGACCTGCCGCCCATGGCCGAGCCCGTGGTCCTGGCGTGGGAGGACGTGCCCCGCACCGGCACCGGGAAGGTCCGCCGCACCGCCCTGCTCGCCGCGCTCACCGGGAACACCGCCACCGCGGGTTCCGGACGCTGGACCTGATGGAGACACGATGACCCTCGCCGGCCGGCGCTACGTCTTCGACAACGACAACACGCACAGCGACGAGCAGCACCGCTGCCTGGCCGCGGCCTACGACCCGGCCACCACCGGATCGCTCGCCGCGACCGGCGTGGGCCCGGGGTGGCAGTGCCTCGAAGTCGGCGCGGGCGGCGGCAGCATCGCGCACTGGCTCGCCGGCCGGGTCGCCCCCACGGGCTGGGTGCTGGCGACCGACATCAATCCCCGGCACGTCCGCGCGGCCCCCGGCCTCACCGTGGAACGGCACGACGTCGTCCACGATCCCCTGCCGGAGCGGCGGTTCGACCTGATCCACGCCCGGCTGGTCCTGCTCCACCTCCCCGAACGCCTCGCGGTGCTCGACAAGCTGGTGCGGGCATTGAAACCGGGCGGCCGGCTGCAGCTCGACGATTTCGACATCGCCTACGGGCCGGCGCTGGCCGGCCCGGACACCGGGCTGTACGAACGGTTCCTCGACGCCAAGGCCGAGCTGATGCGGACCGCGGGGGCACTGGGCACCTGGGGACGTTCGGTGGGTGCGGCCATGACCGCCGCCGGGCTGGACCGGGTCGAGGCGCGGCCGCACGTGTCGCTGTGGGACCGCGACTCCCCCGGCCTGCAGCTGCTCGTGCACCACACCCGGCACCTGCGGGACGAGTTCGTCGCGGCCGGGTTCTCCGACGACGACCTCGCCCGCGTGCGGGACGTCATGGCGCACGAGGACTTCCGCGCGTGTTCCTGCCTGTTCTACACCGTGTGCGGCCGGCGTCCGGCATGACCGCGACCCTGCCGGCCACCCACCCGGCGACCCGGCTCGCCCGTGACCACCTCGCCGCGCTCGGCGCGGGTGACACCACCGTCGAACCGGCCGTCGGCTGGGCGGGCCCGGTCGATCTGCCGCTCACCGACGAGATCCTCGTGCAGGCGGCGTGCGGGATCATGCACGTCCACGGCCGGGCGCGGGGAGCGCCCGAACCCCTGGCCCTCGACTACGCGACCGCGGTGGCCGGGGTGCTCGCCACGGCCGGGGTGCTCGCCGCGGAGTTCGCGCGAGCCCGTGGCGTGCCGGTACCGGCCGTGCGCACCTCCGTCGCCCAGGCCGCGCTGTTGTCGGTCGGCCAGTACCTGGTGTGCGGGCCGGACGAGGCACCTCCCACGGTCGGCACACCGCCGCCGTTCGTGTCGGGCGACGGTGTCCGGTTCGAGATCGAGACCCTGCGCGCCGAGGACTGGCAACGGTTCTGGCGGACGCTGGGGGCCGGGGAACCGGCCCTGCGGCAGGGGTGGCCGCCGTTCGTGCACCGGTTCGCGACCGCGACCTGCCCCCTGCCCGCCGCCCTGCACGAGGTGCTTTCCGCGCACCCGTTCACGGAGATCGACCGCGCCGGTACCGCGTGCGGCGTGAGCGTCGTCCCCCTCGGTGACGCGCCACCGGTACCGGTGTGGACCTTCACCCCCTTGCCGGGCGGTCCCGGCGCTTCGGCGGCCGATCCCGACATCGACGCGCCGCTGCGGGGAGTGCGGGTGGTCGAGTCGGCGCGCCGGGTGCAGGGGCCGCTGGCGGGGCACGTGCTCGCGTTGCTCGGCGCGGACGTGCTGCGGATCGAGCCGCCGGGCGGCGACCCGGCCCGCGGGGTGCCACCCCTGGTCGACGGGGTGTCCGCGCGGTTCGCGGCGCTGAACGCCGGCAAGGACGCGGTGGAACTGGACCTCACCGAGCCGGCCGGGCGGGCCGCGGCGAAGGAACTGGTCGCCGGCGCGGACGTGTTCCTGCACAACTGGGCACCGGGCCGGGCCGGGGCGTGGGGCCTGGACGCGCCCGACCTCGCGGTGGTGCGCCCCGGGCTGGTGTACGCGGCGGCGTCCGGCTGGGGCCCGCACCTGGGCCCGCGCCCGCCGCTCGGCACGGACTACGTTGTGCAGGCGCACAGCGGGCTCGCCGCCGCGCTGCGCCCGCCCGGCGAGCCACCCGCACCGTCGCTGATGACGATCACCGACGTGCTCGGCGGACTGGTGTGCGCGGTGGGTGTGCTCTCCGGGCTCCACCGCAGGGAACGCACCGGCGCCGGCTGCCGCGCCGACACGTCCCTGCTGTCCGCGGCGAGCACGGTTCCGCGGGCGCGCCGGGAGTTTCGCCGTCCACTGCGGACCGCCGACGGCTACGTCGCCGTGTCCGCCCCCTTTCACGAGGACACCGGCCGGTGGCCGACCGAGGAGCTGCTGACCCGCCTGCATGAGCACGACATCCCTGCGGTGGCCGTCACGACCGACCTGGGCGCGCTCGGCACCGACCCCCGCTTCACCGCGGCACTGCACCGGTCACCATGGGAGTTCGGGTGAGCGCCGGGTGGACGTCGACGGCGGGAGTCGCGATCCCGGACCTGGTGCCCGCGGAACTGCGGCGCGCGTGGGTGACGCGCGGACTGAGCCCCGGCAAGGACCTCCACCGGTCGTTCACCGACCACGTGGACGCGCACCCGGACCGGCAGGCGGTGATCGACGACACCGGCCCGGTCACCTACGCCGGCCTCGACCGCGCCGTGTCCGCCACCGCGGCCGGCCTGCTCGCCGCCGGGCTGGGCCCCCGCGACGTCATCGGCATCCGGATGGTCGACAGCCGGCACGCGGTCGCCGCCGAGCTGGCCGTGGCCGCCATCGGCGCGGTAGCCATGCCGTTCCCCGCCGGGCGGGGCAGCAGGGATGCCCTGAGCCTCCTCCGCCGCGTCAAGGCGACCGGTCTCCTCGTCGACCAGGAGGCCGACGGCGACCTGCGGACCGGCGACCTGCCCCACCTGCGGGCGACGATCGCCCCCGAGCGGTTCGCCACCCGAGCAGCCGCTCGCCCCGCGCCCGCGCCGGTGGCACCGGGCGACCCGGCCCGCATCCTGGTGTCCTCCGGCTCGGAGACCGAACCGAAGATGGTGGCCTACTCGCACGACGCGTTCCTGGGGGGACGCGCGACGTACGTGCGGGCACTGCACGGAGACGACACCCCGATGCGGAACCTGGTGCTGGTGCCGCTGTCGTCGTCGTTCGGCTCGTGCGGGATCCCGGTCACCGTGGCGGCGCTCGGCGCGACACTCATCGTGCAACGGCGGTTCGACCCGGACGCCGCGTTGCGGGCGATCCACGAACACCGGCCCACGCACGTGTTCGGCGTGCCCACCATGCTGAGCCGCCTCGCCGAACGTCACCCCACCGGCCGCCCGCGCGGCCTCCGTGCGCTGGTGTCCAGCGGCGCACCCATGCCACCACCGGCCGCACAGCGGATCCGGGCCCGGTTCCGCACCCCGGTCATCCTCGTGTACGGCTCGACCGACGGCGTGAACTGCCACAACGCCGTCGACGGCCGTCCCGACCCGGCGGTCGCCACGATCACCATCACCGACGAAGCCGGCCGGCCGCTACCGCCCCGCACGTCCGGGGAAATCCGCGCCAGAGGCCCGATGACGCCCCTGTCCTACGTGGCCGATCCCGAGCTGAACACCCGCTACCGCACCCCCGGCGGCTGGGTCCGCACCGGCGACCACGGCTTCCTCGACGAACACGGCGTGCTCCACGTGACCGGCCGCAACAGGCAGGTCATCCTCCGCGGCGGCCGCACGATCAGCCCGGCCGAAGTCGAGACGTGCCTGTCCGGCCACCCCGCCCTGACCGAGGTCACCTGCGTAGGAGTCCCGGACGCCGACCTCGGCGAACGCCTGTGCGCCTGCATCGTGCCCCGCCCCGGTCACCCACCACCCGGCTTGGCCGAACTGACCGGCTACCTCCGCACCCACCACGACCTCGAACCGGTCAAACTCCCGGAACACCTCATCGTCCTGCCCAGCCTGCCCCTGGGCCCGACGGGAAAGGTCTGCCGGACCACCCTCACCCGGCTGGCCGCCACGCCTCGGCCGGGCCGGAACACCGACGGCTCGAACCGTGCTCAGAGCCAGGAGGCGCCACCGTCCACCGGGAATTCGGCGCCCGTGGTGTAGGTGGCGTCGAAGGCCAGGAAGGCCACCGCCTTCGCCACCTCGGCGGGGTCGCCGAACCGCAGCATGGGGGCGGTTTTCGCGGTGAGCGGGCTCGTCGCCGCGGTGGTGGGTGGGCGCGTTCGGCCGGCTGGTGACCAAGGGCCGCCCCCATCCCCCGGCACGACGACGCCGGGCCGACGCGCGAGGCGTCGGGGAACCCGGCCGCGTGGTGCGGTGACCAGCCGGCCCGACCCTGTCGCCGGGTCGATCAGCCCCACATCACCGGACGTGCCGGCGCACCCCAGCCGACCCAACACCGTTATCGCACCACCAACCCCCTCCGCTGACGTACGCTGGGCGCAAGTCACGTGGCCAGTGGGCTCCGGTCCGGGTGCCGGTGGCCCAGTCCCTGGCTTCCGGTTCAGCAGAGAGCCCGGAGCCATGGACTCCCCCCGGGTGATCGGTCATCCGACGTCATCTTGCCGGAGGGCGAGTGCGGCCCAGAACTGTTCCGCCGCACGCCGAGCCCCGACGCCCGGCTTGATCGGGGGCAGGCCCGCCGCGGCTTTGACCGGCGTGTGGCCGAGCTGCTCGACCAACGCGACCGCCAGCTCGCGAACTTTGACGTTGAGATCCTGGCTGCCGCGGCGCAACGTCTCCCACGCCTCCTCCTCGTCGCACCGCCGCACCGCCATGATCGCGCCTTTCGCCTGCTCCAACGCGGCCCGCGAACGCAGGATCTGCCACATGTCGTCCAGTCCGCTGCCGGCGTCGGCGACCACCAGCGCGGTGCCGACCAGCGGCTCGTAGCGGCCGAGGGTGGCGATCACGTCGCCGGTCGCGGGCCGGTCCAGCACGACCGAGAGCACCAGCACCCCGGAATGGCTCCACCTGCCGGGCACGGCCACCACGCCGCGCACCCGGCCCCACCCGTCCCGAGACGACGGCTGCACCGTGTCGCGGGTCAGCCCCGGCCATCGCGGGTCGGCGAACACATCGGCGGTCACCACCGGATCGTCGCCACGAGCGGCGTCGGGCACCGGGCCACCCCCGCGAAGCTGGACGTCGACGAAGGTTTCGTCCAAGCCGGAAGCGGCCAGCACCGTCAAGGGCGCTTCGCGGTGGCCGACGCTGATCGCGCCGCCCAGGGCCCCGGGTACGTCCTCGATCGCCCGGCCGAGCAGCCCGTCCAGCAGCTGCGCCAGCGGCTTGCCCGGGAAGGCCGGTACACCCGCCCATTCCGCCATCGCCCGGCTCCTCATCTCCCGACGCGTTCGACACGCCGACGCAGCCAGCGGATCCACCAGCGGTTCTCGGCGAGCGTGTCCGGTTTCCTGCCCCGCGTGATGCATCGCTTCGTCGTCGATTCCGACACTGCAAATGCCCCGCGCGGCCGACGGCCAAACCGGAAGACTGTTCACCCGCGAGGCCGCAACGTCGGGGCCGCCATCCATCGCGGGTGGCGCCCAGCGCGGCCGCCCGGGTGAGTGCGCACGCTGCGGCCAGGTCGGGGCCCAGGAACCCAAGCCCGGGCCGCAACGCGGACCGTCTTGCACCCGCCCTGCGGAACTATCCGGAGCCGACTTCACTCTCCTGGGCGACGACCGGCTCAGCCGGATCCTCCCCCTCGGCCTCGCCGCCGAACCGATCACGCAGTTCCTCGACCACGTTGACGATCTGGCTCAGCTGGGCCAGCACCGCTCGGTGGTTCGCCCGGATGGTGGCGGCTTCCTCTTCCGCGCGGGAGATGATGAGTTGCGCGTCTCGCTGCGCGTCTCGCTCGGTCTCCGCACGAGCGCTCTCCGCCTCGGCCACCACCTTCTCCGCGGCCGCCAGCAGTGCGTCACTCTCCTTGCGAGCCTGCTCCTTGATCTCCGCGGCCTCGGATTTCGCGACCTGGAGAATCTTTTCGATCCGCTTGCCCAACCCGGCGGCATCGTCCGGTTCCCCAGCCCGGGGCGCGGGTACCTGGGCTTTGGCCAGCCGGCGCTCCGCGACCCTCCGCGCTTTCTCATGCCGGTCCACTCGCTTCTCCGCGACCCGCACGTACTCGTCCACCTGCCGCCGGTCGTACCCACGCAGGACGATCGGGAACCGGACGTCGGACTCCGGTACTGTCTCGGGTTCGGAAACCGTGCTCTCCATGCACCAAGTGTCGGCATGTTCGAGATGATCGGCAATTCGAGATCACCTATTGACGCCCCCAAAAGCACTTTCGGTGGAACCACCCGCGACCCCACCGGGTTTATTCCGTGATCCGGCGCCTCGGACCGAACCCGGCCAGTAGGTAAAGGGACACAAACAACACTTTCGCATGAATTGCAGTGGGCGACCGGCGTGCTGGACGCGGTGGTGGGCTTGTCGGGCAACGACGAACCAACCTGCGTGTCGAACGTCGATACGTGCAGACCCGACTTGACCGGCAACATCAGTGAGGCAAGGACACCGACCGATGAACACGAGCAGAGCAGTGACCTGGGAAGGCTTCTTCAACACCAGGGACCTCGGTGGACTGCCCACCAGGTCCGGTGGCATGACCAGTTATGGAGCCTTCTTCAGAGCGGCGGACCTCCGTTTCGTCACTGAGGCAGGTTGGGCCCAAGCGCGCGAGTCCGGCGTCCGCACGGTTGTCGACCTCCGCAACGCGGACGAGATCCGGCCGGCGGAAACTTCGTTGACAGCACAGGCGGGTTCGGGACAATTCGCTGCCGGCCCGGAAGGTCCCGCCACCCCGGCCGGCGTCAACCGGCTCGAAGTTCCGCTCGACGACATCGCCGACATCGAGTTCTGGCAGCACGTCAATCGCGAGCAGCTCAACGGCACCCCGCTCTACTATCCCGTCTTCCTCCGACGGAAGGCCGAGCGGTGCGCTGCCGTCGTCAAGGCGATCGCCCACGCCGATCCCGGCGGTGTCTTGTTCCACTGCGGCTCCGGCCGAGACCGAACCGGGCTGGTCACGCTTCTGCTGCTCGCGCTGGCCGACGTGGAACCCCGGGCAATCGCCGCGGACTACACCATGTCCGCCGAAGCCCTCAAGGCCCTGTGCGCTGCCATGGGAACCGCCGACCAAGACCCGCTCATCCAGGCTGTCCTCGCGGACCGCGGTACCACGGCCGAAGAAGCCGTCATGGCGACGCTCGACGGCTTCGATGTCGAGCAGTACTTGCTCGGCGCCGGTGTGACCAGCAGCGAACTCCGCAGCGTTCGCGACAAAATCGGCCCTTGAATGGGTCCACGTCATGCAGAGCTGATGAGTTCACCCCGATGATGTTCACGATCCCGCGAGGGTCGCGGCCCAGTTCGCCAGGAGCTGGAGCCGTTCGGCAGAGGGCGTGTCGGGGCGGGCCGTGTAGGCGGTCAGCGTCAGGCCCGTGTCGGCGGACAGCTCCATGGCCTCGAAGGCGAGGGCGAGTTCGCCGACGACCGGGTGGCGGAAGTCCTTGGTGCCGGTGCGGTGCAGGCGGACGTCGTGGGCGGCCCAGCGGGTGCGGAAGTCTTCGCTGCGGGTGGACAGCTCGCCGATGAGGTCGGAGAGGTCGCGGTTGTGGGGGTCGCGGCCGGCTTCGGTGCGCAGGATGGCGACCGAGGTGTGGCAGGACTTGTCGTAGTCCGGGAAGTAGTCGCGGGCAGCGGGGTCGAGGAAGCCGAAGCGGGCGAGGTTGGGCAACGAGACCTCGCTGGTGCGCGTCGGGCTGTCGAACACCGGCGAGTACAGCGCGCGGCCGAGCGGGTTGGCGGCCAGGATGTCCAACCGTCCATTGCGGACGAACGCGGCCGTCGTCGTCATGCTGTCGAGGATCTGCTGCACGACCGGACGCACCCGCTGCGGAGAACGGCGGCGCTGCTGCCCGGTACCCGTGCGGGGACGGCCGGCCGCGTTGGCGGCGCGGGCGAGGTCGAACAGGTAGACGCGTTCGGCCTCGTCGAGCTGCAGTGCGCCGGCGATGGCGTCGAGGACGCTGTCGGAGACGCCGGCGAGGTTGCCCTTCTCGACGCGGGTGTAGTAGTCGGCGGAGACACCGGCGAGCATGGCGACCTCTTCGCGGCGCAGGCCGGGCACGCGGCGGTTGCCGCCGTAGTGCTGCAACCCGGCCTGCTCAGGGGTGATCTTGGCCCGGCGGGTGACCAGGAAGTCGCGGACCTCGGTGCTCTTGGCGTTCACACTCCCCACGGTACGACGGGGTCAAACCCGTGAGGGGGGTTCTGTCGTGACCCGGAAAGACGCGACCTCCCGCGCGGCCGCGAACGGGCGTTCCCTCGAAGTGTGACCACTCTCGAGAAGACCGCCGCCCCGGCCCGGCCGACCGATCCCGCCGCGGCCACCGGCAGCGCCGTCGCGACGCTCGGCACCGCGTTGCTCGGGTTCTTCGTGGTGACCCTGGACGCGGTCGTCGTGAACATCGCCCTGCCGGACATCGAGGCCGACCTGGGCGGTGGCATCGCGGGCCTGCAGTGGGTGGTCGACGGCTACACGCTCATGTTCGCCGCGGCCCTGCTCTCGGCCGGCTCGCTGTCCGACCGGATCGGCGCCAAGCGGGCGTTCGGGTTCGGAATCGCCGTGTTCACCCTGACGTCGCTGGCGTGCGGGCTGGCCCCGCAGCTCGGCGTGCTGGTGGCGTTCCGCTTCGCCCAAGGACTGGCCGCCGCGGTCGTGATGCCCTCGTCCATGGCGCTCATCGCCCAGGCCTACCCCGACCGGATCCGCCGGGCCCGTGCCGTCGCGATGTGGGCGATGGGCGGGGCCGCGGCGTCTTCGGCCGGCCCGCTCCTGGGCGGCGTGCTGACGACGGTGAGCTGGCGGTGGATCTTCCTGATCAACCTCCCAGCCGGAGCCGTGGCGTTGCTCCTGCTCCGCCGGGCCGCCCGATCGGAGCACCAGCGGGTGCCGTTCGACGCCGCGGGGCAGCTCGTCGGCGCCCTCGCGATGGCCGCCCTGGTCTTCGGCGCGATCGAAGCCGGTCAAGGCGGCTTCGGGCGGCCGTCCGTGCTGGCGGCCCTCGGGATCGCCGTTGTCGCGTTGGCCGCGTTCCTGCTGCTCGAAGCTCGGGTTCCGCATCCGATGCTGCCGCTGGAGCTGTTCCGCTCCCGCACCGTGGTCGTGGCGGTGGTCATCGGTTTCGCGTTCATGATCGGCTACTACGGAATGCCGTTCGTGCTGAGCTTGGTGCTGCAAGACCGCGGTCTGTCGGCGCTGGACACCGGCGTGGTGTTCCTGCCGATGATGCTCGCCGGGCTCGTGCTGACCCCGGTCGTGCCCCGTGTGGTCGAGCCGACCGGTGCCCGGCCCGTGGTCGTGACCGGCCTGGCGCTGATGACGGCCGGCCTCGCTGCAATCGCGCTTCTGCCCGCGACCGCACCCATCCGGGTGACCGCCGCACTGATGATTCTCGTCGGGCTGGGCGGTCCCACGGTGATCCCGCCGGTGATCGCGGTCCTGCTCGCCGCGGTGCCCGCGCACCGGGCCGGGACCGCGAGCGGACTGCTCAACACCAGCCGCCAGCTCGGCGGCGCGCTGGCCGTCGCCGTCTTCGGCGCCCTGCTGGCCGCACCCGCGGGTGCGGCGGCCGGACTGCGGGTCAGCCTGTTCCTGGCCGCAGCCGTCGCCGCTGCGGCCACTTTCATCGCGGTCGCGGGCCTGGGCACTCGCCGCTGGAACAAGATCGACGAAAGGAAATCATGATGACCGGCAACACCCAGTCCGAGCCGTCCGGCGCGCAAAAGATGTTCGGCGACTTCGCGCCCGCGCTGGTGCACTTCACCGACGACGTCCTCTTCGGCGAAGTGTGGAAGCGCACCGGACTCACGCCCAAGGAACGCAGTCTGGTCACCGTGGCCGCGCTGGCCACCAACGGCAACACCGAACAGCTCGGCTACCACCTCGGCCTGGCCAAGGAGAACGGCAACACCGAAGCCGAGCTCGTCGAAGCGATCACCCACCTGGCCTTCTACGCCGGCTGGCCGCAGGCGATGGCGGCCATGGCCGTCGCCAAGAAGGTCTTCCAGAGCTGACCCCCGGCACCCACTCCACTCCAACGTCCGACCATCGGAGGACCGCAATGCAGCACATCCCCGTCAACGACACCGTCAAGACCCCGGCCGAGCGCTTCACCGGCGACGTCTACCTCACCATGCTCAAAACGCCCGAGCCGCCCTCCCGCCTGGTGGCCTCCCTGGTCCGGTTCACCCCCGGCGCCCGCACCAACTGGCACTCCCACGCCGTCGGGCAGACCCTCCACGTCACCGACGGCATCGGGCTGGTCGTCAACCGCGACGGCCAGGTCATCCGCATGCGCGCCGGTGAGACCGTCTGGACCCCGCCCGGCGAAGAACACTGGCACGGCGGCACCAACACCACCTGTATGAGCCACATCGCCATGCTCGAAGGCCCCGAAGAAGGCGGAGACGGCACCACCTGGCTCGAACCCGTCACCGACCAGCAGTACCAGGAAGCCCACCAGCAGTAGCCAAGGGAGCTGATCCACCGTGCACACCCGAATTCTCGGCCAAGGTCTGCGGATCTCGGCCATCGGCCTGGGTGCCATGGGCATGTCCCAGAGCTACGGCCCCAACCCCGGCGACCGCGCCGCCATGATCGCGGTGTTGCGCGGCGCAGTCGAGCGAGGTGTCACGTTCTTCGACACCGCCGAGGTCGGCTCGAGCGGATCGAAGAAAACGCCGCCGCCACCGGAGTACCGCTCTCGGCCGACGAACTGACCGACCTGAACCACATCGCGGCGCGGATCGGCGTGCAGGGCGACCGGTACAACGAGCAGCACATGTCCCTCGTCGGCCGCTGACACCCGGGTAGCGGATAAAGGTGGCCGCCGGGTCAGGCCCCGGACTTGTAGTCGGCGTCCATCGCCGCCAGGACCTTGTCCGGGGTGGCCTGCTTGCTGAACACCTCCTGGATGCCCGTCAACATCGTCTGCTGCACCTTCGGGTTGGGCCACAGCTGGTCCATGAACGGGACCGTCTTGTTCTGGTTGATGGAGCCGGAAAGCTCAGTGAGCGAGGCGTCCAGCTTGAACCCGGTGTCCGAGAGAGCGGGGAGGCCACCCTGCTTCTCCGCGAACAGGTTCATGCCCTGTGGGGACATCACGAAGCTGATGAACTTCATCGCCAGCTCCGGGTTCTTCGCCTTCGCGTTGACGCCGTAGCCCGCCCCGGCCGCCGCCGGCACGATCGTCTGCGCCGGGTCGTCCGTCGCCGGGAGGGGTTTGAGGGTGAACGTGCCGCTCGGATTCTGCTTCTTCAGCAACGAGATCACCCAGTTGCCCTGGATGATACCCAGCGTCTTGCCGGTCGCGGCCAGTTTCTGGCTGGCTTCGTAACTGGTGCCGAGGGGGTTGTCCTGGAAGCAGCCCGTTTGGGCCATCTCGCCGTACTTGGCGAACGCGGCCGCCCACGGCGAGCTCGCGAACGACGTCTGGCCGGCCGCCATCTTCTTCTCGAAGTCCCGGTCCGGGCCGTAGACGAGCGTGGCGGCCAGCGGGTACAGCGCGACCTGGGTGACCCAGTTGTCCTGGATGCCCAGCGCGAACGCCGGGGTGCCCTTCTCCTTGGCCGCGCGGCAGAAGGCGAGCAGCTCGGTCCACGTCGACGGCGCCGTGAGGCCCGCCTTGGTCATCGCGTCCTGGTGGTAGATCGCGCCGATGCCGTTGATCCCGTAGATCGCGTCGTACGTCTTGCCCTCGTACCGGGCGACGTCGCTGACCACCTGCGGGAACTTCGTGGCCCACGGCTGGTCCGACAGGTCACGGAGGTAGCCGCCCTTGGCCAGGACGGTGACGGTGCCGGGGTTGCCGTTGCCCGGCCACACCGACATGACGTCGGGCGCCGTGCCGGAGGACAGCTGAGTGCGGATCTGCTGCTGGAACTGGTCGGCCCCGCTGGTCGTGAAGTTCACCTTCACCCCGGGGTTGGCCGCTTCGAAGGCCTTGACGACGTCCTCGACGGAGCCTTGGTCGACCGAGGCGAGCGAGAGGGTGGTGTTGTTCCCGCTGTTGGTGGCGTTCGTGCCTCCGCTGCAGGCGACCAGCGCGGCACCGGTCACCACGGCCAGCAGGACGGGCATGATCTTCATGACAGCTCCTTCGAAAAGGTGGCGGTGACGACGTGGGAGCCGGAGGGCAGCCGGAGGGTGGCGCCGGACTGGTCCAGCGCTGCATCCTGGCTCGCGATGCTCGCCGGATCGGTGGTCGGGACTTCCAGCACGGCGGTGGTTCCCGGCGGGACCACCGCGGTGACGGTGATCTGATCGCCGTCGAGTGTCCAACCGCAGGCGACGCGGCCCCGGGCCGTTTCCTGCTCGGCCCGCGCCCAGGTCAGCGACCCGCCGGGCAGCGGGCGCAGCAGCAGTTCGGCGTAGGCGACGGAATCCGGCGTCTGGTCGATGCCGGCGACGCGGCCGAAGAGCCAGTCGCCGACGCTGCCGAGGCTGTAGTGGTTGAACGAGTTCATCGCGGCGGACTGGAACCCGCCGTGCTCGGTCCAGCCGTCCCAGCGTTCCCAGATGGTGGTGGCGCCGTGGCGGATCGAGTAGCCCCAGGACGGGAACTCCTCCTGCTGCAGCAGCGCGTACGCCAGGTCGGCGCGCCCGTGGTCGGCGAGCACCGGGCAGAGCAGCGCGACGCCGACGAACCCGGTCGTGAGCCGGTTGCCGCGCTTCTCGACGTCGGCCGCGAGGTGGTCCACCGCGGCCCCCACCAGGTCGTCCGGGACCAGGCCGAACGCCAGGGCCAGCAGGTACGCGGTCTGGGTGCCGCCCTCGACCGCACCGTCCTCGTCCACATAGGACTCGATGAACGCGGTGCGGATCGACGCGTGCAGCGCGTGGTGTTCGGCCGCGACATCGGTCCGGCCCAGCACTTCGGCGGCCTCGGCCACGATTTGTGCGCTGCGGGCGAAGTAAGCGGTCGAGAGCACGTCCCGGGGCGTGGTGACGTCGATCTGCAGCCAGTCGCCGTAGGAGTTGCCGGTCCGGTGCCGCCAGCGCAGGTCCGGGTTGTGGCGCCGGATGTGCGCGACCCAGGCGACCATCGCGTCGAAGCACCGCTCCAGCACACGGCGGTCGCCGTAGGTGCGCCAGAGGTGCCACGGGACGATCACGCCGGCGTCGCCCCAGGCCGGCGCGGCCTCGCGGGCCATGGCGATGCGCGGGGCGACGTCGCCGAACGCGCCGTCGGCGTCCTGGCCGTCGACGACATCGGCCAGCCAGCGGGCGAAGAACGCGCCGACGTCGGCGTTGCGGCTGGCGGTCGGGGCGAAGATCTGGGCGTCGCCGAGCCAGCCGAGGCGCTCGTCCCGCTGGGGGCAATCGGTCGGCACCGCGACGAAGTTGCCGCGCTGACCCCAGGAGATGTTGGCCTGCAGCTGGTTGACCATCGCGTCGGAGCACTCGAAGGTGCCCGTCCACGGCGTGTCGTTGTGCAGCACACGAGCCACGACATCGTCCGCGGTCAGCGCGTACCCGGTGACTTCCAGGTACCGGAAGCCGTGCACGGTGAACCGCGGCTCGAACGCCTCGACCGGCTCACCGCCACACACATAGCTGTCGGTCGCCGCGGCCCGCCGCAGGTTCGTCACGTACAGCTCACCGTCATCGAGGATCTCGGCGTGCCGCAAGATGATCCGGCGACCGGACGGAGCATCGCGGACGGTCAGCCGCACGCGGCCGACGAGGTTCTGTCCGAAGTCGACGATGCACCGCCCGGGTTCCTTTTCCACGACGGAGATCGGTGGCACCTCGCGCGTGACGCGAATCGGCGGATCGGGTTCGGCCACCAGCGGCCCCGGCTCGGTGCCGAGCACGGCCACCGGCTGCCACGCGCCCGTGGCGGCCGACGCGTCGACGTGCTCCCCCATCAGCAGGTCGGCGAAGCGGACGACACCAGGCCGCTCGGTCCAGGCGGCATCCGTGGCCACCACCTGGCGTGAGCCGTCGGCGAAGTCGACGACGAGCTGAGCGAAGAAGCCCGGGTGGTCACCGTAGTGCCGCGCAGGCCGGCGCTCGTCGAACCCCACGAACCCCGACCACCATCCATCGGCGACCACGGCGCCGAGAGCGTTCTCGCCGGTCCGCAGCAACGAGGTGACGTCGTAGGTCTGGTACTGGAGCCGGTAGTGGTATTCCGTCCACCCCGGCGCCAGCTCGACGTCGCCGACGCGCACGCCGTTCAGCGAAGCCTCGTAGACGCCGTGTGCGGTGGCGTACAGGCGGGCCCGCACGGGGTCCCGCGTCAGCTCGAATTCCCGGCGCAGGTTCACCGGCGGCTCGCCGAGCGGCTGGTCGTGGTCGGTCGGCGGGTCGAACACCGGCTGGGCACGGCTGTCGCGGCCGATCCACACCGCCGTCCAGTCGTCGTGGTGCAGCAGGCCGGTCTCGAACCAGCTTTCCGCCGTGCCCGCCGCGGCGCCGGTGTCGTCCCAGAGCTCGACGCGCCAGTGGTAGCGGGTGGCCGAGCGCAGCACCGGGCCGTTCCAGGGCACGAGGACGCCGTCGCAGCCTTCCCGGCGTCCGCTGTCCCACAGCAGGCGCGCGGGGTCGTCGAGGTCGGCCGCGTGTTCGGCGGCGGTGATCCGGTAGGCGCTCTGCGCGGCGCCGCGGCGATCACTGGCCAGCCGCCACGACAGCCGCGGGCGCGACTCGCCGAGACCGAGGGGTTCGTGGCGCTGCTCGGTCTGGAGTCCGTACGGGGTCAGCGTTTCCGTCATCCTTTGAGCCCTCCGGCGAAGCCGTTGATGATGCTGCGTTGCAGCGCGAAGTAGACGACCAGGATCGGCACGATGCTGATCACCAGTGCGGCGAAGATGAGGTTCCAGTCGGCCACGTACTGGCCGACGAACCCGGCGATGGCGACCGGCAGGGTCTGCTGGGCGCCGCCGCTGAGGTAGAGCAGCGGGGTGAAGAAGTCATTCCAGACGGCGACCGCGTTGAGCACGAGCGCGGTGACGGTGACCGGTTTGAGCATCGGCAGCACGACGTACCGGAAGCCCTGCAGCGTCGTGCACCCGTCGATCAGTGCGGCGTCCTCGAATTCGCGCGGGACCGCGCGCAGGAACCCGACGTACAGGAACGTCGTGAACGGCACCTGCAGCCCGGAGTAGAACAGGATCAGCGCCCACGGCGTCCCGAGCAGCCCGAGGTCGCGCATCGTCTGGTACAGCGGCAGCGCGGCCAGCTGGAACGGCAGCACCAGGCCCAGCATGATCAGCAGGAACGTCCACCGCGACCAGCGGGCGGCCACCCGGGCCAGCGGGTAGGCCGCGAGCGCCGAGACGGCCAGGATGACCACCACGGAACCCACGGTGACGAGCACGCTGTTCGCCAGCGCGCCGCCCAGCGCGCCCTGCTGCCACGCCTGCGTGAAGTTGCCGAACGTCGGCGAGGTGGTCGGCGCGATCGGGGACGAGGTGTCCGACGGCTGCCGGATGGCGAGGTTGACCAGCACGTACACCGGGAACGCGAAGACCAGCCCGGCGGCGATCATCACCAGCTCGAGGGTGAGCGTGCGGGCGCGGTAACGGTTCACGACGCGGCCCTCTCGGCTCGCGACAGCCCCAGGTACTGCCCGGTGGACGCCACCGACACGATGACGGTCAGCACGAGCGCCAGCGCGATGCTGTAGCCGAACTCCCCGAGGGTGAAGGCGTCCTTGTAGATCAGCGTCGAGAGCGTGTCGGTCGCGTGCCCCGGGCCGCCGCCCGTCAGCGCGTAGACCTGGTCGAACAGCTTGAGGCCGCCGATGATCGACAGCATCAGGTTGATCGTGAACGCCGGCGCGAGCAGCGGACGCGTCACCGACCAGAACCGGCGCACCGCGCCGGCGCCGTCGATGGCGGCCGCTTCGTGGATCTCGCGCGGGACCGCCTGCAGCCCGGCGAGGAAGATGACCATCGAGTAGCCGGCGTACTGCCACACGATCACGCCCACCACCGACCAGAGCGCGAGGTCCGGGTCGCCGAGCCAATCCTGGCGCCACGAGCCCAGGCCCACCGTGCCGAGCAGGCTGTTCACGGCCCCGTCCGGGCCGAGGATGTTGCGCCACAGGTAGGCGGACACGATCGGCGTGACCAACGCGGGCGCGAACAGGAAGACCCGGAGCACGTTGCGGGACTTGATGATCGTGTTGACCCCCAGCGCCAGCAGGAGGCCGAGCCCGTTCTGGAGGACCGTGATCGCCACCGCGATCACCAGCGTGTGCCAGATCGCCTGGGTGGCCGCGGGATCGTCCACCATGTCCGCGAAGTTGCCGAAGCCGATCCAGGAGAAGTCCGGCGACAGGCCGTCCCAGTCGGTGAACGCGTAGTAGACGCCCCGGGCGCTGGGCACCAGCACCACGAACGCGAACAGCAGCAGGGCCGGGACGGTGAACCACCACGGGACGGCCCGCCGGCTCGTTCCGCCGCGCCGGCGGCTCGGCGGTGCCGCACCGACGTCCGCGTGTCGGTCCTTGATGGCGACAGTCATTGGCGCCCACCTTGTTTGAACGTTTCAGTGTTGCGGCAGAGAGACGGCCGGAACTGAAGAAACTTTGGGTAACGTTGCCCACTGACGGGGTGCGGACGACTCTAAGAGCCGCGTCAGTGTGCGTCAAGACACCTGGTGCAACGCGTACGTGCAGCAGGTAACGTTCCCCACATGGGTCGAGCTGAGCAGCCACGCCGCGTGACGATCGTCGACGTCGCCCGGCACGCGGGCGTCTCGACGACAGCGGCCTCAAAAGTCCTGCGCAACGCCTACGGCGCGAGCCCCGCCATGCGCGCGAAAGTCCAGCGGGCGATCGAGGAACTGGGGTACCGCCCGTACGCCGCCGCCCGAGGGCTGCGCGGCCAGACCTACACCATCGGCGTCATGCTGCCGGACATCCGGAACCCGTTCTTCCCGGAGATCCTCGACGGCCTCACCGATACCTTGCGCGACACCGACTACCACGTCCTGCTCGGCCCCAGCTGCGACAACGAGAAGGACGAAGGCAAGCTCACCGACGCGATGGTCGACCGCGGCATGGACGGCCTCGTCCTGATCGCCCCGGTGATGTCCAAGGCACGCCTCGAACACCTCGCCAAGACCATCCCCACCGTCGTGGTGGGCCGCCACACCCGGTCGTCCTGCTACGACACGGTGACCGACGACGACACGACCGGCGCCGCGCTCGTCGTCGACCACCTCGCCGACCTCGGCCACCGCCACATCGCCCACATCGAGCACCACGAGTCCGATCCCGCGCGCCTGGCCGAAATGCCCAACGCGGTCCGCGCCGACGGCTACCGGAAAGCCATGCACGCCAGGGGTTTGGAGCCCGACATCGTGTCCACGACCTACACCCAGGAAGGTGGCTACCTCGGCGCCCGGCAGATCCTCGCGCGTCCCGAGCGGCCGACGGCCATTTTCGCCGGCGCCGACATCGTCGCCATGGGCGTGCTGACCGCACTCAGCGAAGCGGGCCTGTCCGTCCCCGACGACATCTCGCTCGCCGGCTACGACAACACCAGCTTCGCCGCCCTCGGCCCCATCTCGCTCACCAGCGTCGACCAAGCCGGGCACCACATCGGCACCGCCGCCGCCCGGCTCCTCCTGGAACGCATCGCCGACCGGGCCCGGCCGACGGCCCGGATCACGCTCTCGCCGACTCTCGTTCCCCGGCGCACCACCGCTCCCCCGCACTGACAGGCTCGCGGTACCTCAGTCGGCAACATCGGCGTCGCGACGCCGGTGGTCCACTCTCACTGCCGGACGGTCGATGCCCGCACGACCAGCTCGGGCGAGAACTCGATCTGCGGCCGGGGCAGGTCCGGGGCGCCGCGCTCGCCGGCCGAGCCAAGCGCGTCGATTTCGGCGAAGAGCAGGTCGGCCAGCGCGGTACCCAGCTCGGCGTGGGGCGTCCGGATGGTGGTGAGCGGCACGATCGTGGACCGGGCGAACTCGATGTCGTCGTAGCCGACCACGGCGATGTCGGCCGGCACGCTGACGACCTTCGACGACACGAACGCCTGGACGACACCGATGGCCAGCAGGTCGTTCGCGCAGAACAACGCGTCGGGGCGGGCCGCGGGCGGCCTGCTCGCGATCGCGTCCGCGCAGGCGATGCCCGCTTCGACCGAGCGCTCGGGAACGGGGATGACTTCCAGGGTGACACCGGGGGCCGAGCGGACCGCCGACAACGCGCCGTTGAGCCGGTCGGCCACCTGCTTCAGCGCGAGCGAGGAGGAGACGAACCCGATGCGCTTGCGCCCCTGCTCGATCAGGTGGGACGCCGCGAGCTTGCCGCCCTCGACGTGGTCGATCGAGACGGACGCCTGCTCGGGCGATTCGGCGTGGCGCGCGCTGAGCACGCTCGCGATGCCGAACGAGCGCATCCGGGCCAGTTCGGCTTCGACGTTGCCGACCGGCGCGATGATCACTCCGCTGACCAGCTGCTTGGCGAACAGCTGCAGGTAACTGCGCTCGCGCTGCTCGGATCCGGTGTCGTTGGCCATCAGCATGTACATGCCCTCGGCCGACACCCGCTGCTCGATCGCCGCGGCGATCTCGGGCGTGGTGGCCCCGGCCAGTTCGAAGGCGATGTAGCCGATCACCGGGCTGACGCCGGTCCGGAGGGTGCGAGCGGCGTCGTTCGGCACGAACCCGAGGGCATCGACCGCCTGCTGGATCCGCTGCCTCGTCGCGTCGGAGAGCTTCCGCGGCTTGTGGAAGTAGTTCGACACCGAGGCAGGCGACACCTTGGCCAGCTCGGCGACGTCGCGAATCGTGACCCTGTTCAGCCGACCGTTCCTCTCCGCACGCCGTGGACCCGCGGCCCATGCTAGTGCAGACGTGTGAACCGCGACCCCGCCGCTGACCAGGGCCGAGCTTCCACGGCGGCATCAAGATCTCGATGACCATGGGAGCAGCCTGGTCGTTGCAAACTCCGGCCGCGCCGGGTTTCCCGTCGCCCCCTTCGGCCGACATGGTCAAGACACCGCGATACGCCCCCGGAGCGGGAGGTCAGCCGACGACGTGCCCACGCCGACGGAGTAGCTGCCCGGCACGACCGTCCACCCCGTGCCCGAGTTGAGCCACACCGCGAGTTCGTCCCGCGGCACGTCCAGCGTCACCGTCGTGCGCCGGCCCGGTCGAAGGGTCACCTTGGCGAAGGCTTTCAGCTGCTGTGCGGGCTCGCGAGCCGCCTCAGGAGCGGCGACGTACAGCTGGACGACTTCCGAACCGGCTCGACGCCCGGTGTTGGCGACAGACACCGAAGCACGAAGGCCGTCCGGCGTACGCGACAGATGCAAGTCGCCCAGCCGGAAGCTCGTGTACGACAGCCCGTACCCGAACGGGAACAACGGCTTCTCCCCGGCGTGCTGGTACCAGCGGTACCCCACCGCCAGACCTTCGTCGTAGAAGACGTGCACCCCGTCACCGGGGAACTCGACACCCGTCTTCGCCGGGCCTTGCTGGTCGGAGGCAGGGAACGTCTCGGGTAGCCGGCCACCCGGCTCGGCGTCGCCGAACAGCATCGCCGCCACCGCGTTGCCCTGCTCCTGCCCCGCGTACCAGTTGGCGATGACGCCCTTGACGCTGCCCAGCCACGGCATCAGCACCGCACCCGAGGTGTTCAGCACGACCACGGTGCGCGGGTTCGCCCGCACGACCGCCGCGACGAGCTCGTTCTGATCGGCCGGCAAGGCCAACGTCGAACGGTCCATCCCCTCGCTGGTGACGTCGGCGAGGACCACGACAGCCACGTCCGCGGCGCGCGCGGCCGCGGCGGCCTCTTGGTGCAGTCGGTCGTACCCGGCCTGAGAACCGAGCACCAGGGAGGTGCGCGGAGTGCGTCCACCCGGTGCCGGCGCGGCCGAGACGTAGGTGACCTCGATGGCGTGGTCACCCGCGGCCAGGGCCACGAATCCGTTCTGCACGGATTCCCGGCCTGGCAGGAAGGTGAGCACGACTTTGCCGTCGATGCTCAGCGTGGTCAGCCCGCCGGCGGTGAGGCTGAACCGGTAACGCCCGGCAACGTCGGCGTGGAAGGTGCCGGTGTACCGCGCCGACCAGCCGTCCGTCTGGCTCGCGACGGCCGCCGGGGTCGCCGTGACGTTCAAGTTCGGGACGGTCTCGGTGCCCAGCGGGTCGCCGGTCAGGTCGGTGGACGCGTAGTAGGTGGCCGTCAGCCCGGCCCCGAACGCCGACGCCGGGACGACCGGCAGCGCCCCGATCCCGAGCGTTCCCCGCGCATACGTCACCGGAATCGACCCCGCCCGGGCACGGATGCCGGTCAGCGGAGTCACGACCGGGCCGTTGGAGGTGACGCTGCCCGAGCCGCCGCCGTGGGTCTGGGCCCCGGCATCGGCCGCGTCGCCGATGACCGCGATGCTGCGCGGACGGGCGAACGGCAGAACACCGTCGTTCTTGAGCAGCACGCTGCCTTCGACGCCGATCCGGCGGGCCAGGTCAAGGTGTGCCGGAGTCGAAACCACGGTGTCGACCACGGTGGCCGGGTCGGGCAGCGGGTGGTCGAACAGCCCGACGCGGATCATCGGCGTGAGGACCTGGGTCACCATGGTGTCGAGCTGCGCCTGGCTGACCGCGCCGGAAAGCACCGCCGCCTTCAGCGGGTCGCCGAGGTAGGTACCGCCGGGCATCTCGGTGTCCGAACCGGCCTTGGCGGTCTGGACGGTGCTGTGGGTGCCGCCCCAGTCCGACATGACCCAGCCGTCGTAGCCCCACGCGTCGCGCAGCGTGTCCTGCACACTGACCCGGTTCTCGTGGGCCCACGTCCCGTTGATCTTGTTGTAGGACGTCATGACGGCGCCGGACCGGCCCTGCTGGACGGCGGCCCGGAAGCCCGGGTAGTAGATCTCCTGCAGGGCGCGCTCCGAGACGACGACGTCGATCGAGTTGCGCAGGATTTCCTGGTTGTTGGCCACGAAGTGCTTCACCGTCGAGAGCACGTGGTTGGCCTGGATACCGCGAATCGTCGCAGCCGCAAGCTGCCCGTTGAGGAAGGGGTCCTCGGTGTAGGTCTCGAACGAACGGCCCCAGTGCGGCACCCGGAGGATGTTGATGCAGGGCGCCAGGGCGACGTTGTGACCCTTGGCGGCCTGTTCGGCGCCGTACGCCTTCCCGTAGTCCGTCGCGGTGTCCGGGTTCCAGGTGGCGGCCAGCGCCTTCGAGTCCGGCCACTGGGTGACCCCGACGGACCCGTTGCCGACGCCACTCGGCCCGTCGGCCAGCCGCAGCGCCGGGATGCCGAGCCGGGTGTTGGCGGGGATGTGGCCGGTGAAGCCCTTCGTCGCCGGAACGCCGTGACAGTAGGCGATCTTCTCGTCGAGGGTCATCCGGGCCACCAGCTGCCGGGCCCGCGTGACGGCGGCCATCGCCTCGACCGACGCAGCCGGCGCCGCGCGGAGCACACCACCCGACGGCGCCGCGGCCGCCTCCGCCAAGCCTGCGGGGGTCACAGCCACGGCCCCGGCCGCGGCCACGCCCGCTCCCGACCACCTCAACATCGACCGACGGGTGACGTCCATCTGCACACTCCTTCGTGTGGTGGATCAGAGAGCGGCGGTGGAGACCTGACGCGCCTCAGGCGCGATTCTCCCAGAACAGCCTTTCGGGCTTGTCCGGATCGCTGACGATCTTGCAGTCGGCGTCGAGCCACATCGTGGCACGATTCCTCGGCGTGTAGGCGGGCCATGCCGGCACGTCCGTCGCGGTGGGACGGCTGTGGTGGGCGAAGCCCGCCCACAGCTCACTCATGTGCCGCGCGGTCGCGAACTGCCCCGGCAGACCGTTTCCGGTGTTGGCGAACTTGAGGTTGATGTCCGACGCGTGCGGCGAGCCGAGGGGGAAATCGGTGCCGGGCACCAGGGTCGGGTTCTTGTAGGCGAGCTGGTACATGAACACGGGCGCCGCGTGCTGCGCCGCTTTGGCCTCCGCGATCTTGATCGCGTCGCGCCAGATCGGCGAGGTGGTGATCGCGAAGTAGAGCTGCGCCGGTGTCGCGTCGGGCCTCGACCTGTGGAAGGTCTCGATGATCTCGTCCAGCTCGGCGCCCTGGTACGTCTTGCTCAGTTCCCGGCGCAGGCCGGCCTCGTCGATGCGGAAGATGTCGGGCGGCCCGAAGAGGCTGAAGAACACCGTTTCGTCGCGGCAGGTACCGCACATCAACGGCTTGCCTGCCGAGAACGGTGCCACGCCGTCGGCGAAGGGGTGCTGCGGGATGACGGTGCCGTCGACGAAGGCTCCGAAGCCGGGGAGCGGGTCGGGATCGCCCCAGGGCGCTACGCCGTTGGCGGCTTCGGACGGCTGGATCTCGAGCAGCCTCGCGGCCGGGATGCCGTGCAGCTTGGGGATGTCCGCCTTGCTCAGCCCCAGGAGCTCCAGCGTGCGCCTGGCCCGGGTGTTGGCGCCTTCGCGGGTGGGGAAACGCAGCGGTGCGGCGCTTTCGATCGAGGCTTTGTGGAAGAGGTGCGCAGCCTGCGGCATGGTGTAGACGGCCGCGGTCTTGGCGCCGCCGCCACTCTCGCCCCAGACCATGACGTTGTCGGGGTCGCCCCCGAAGTTCTCGATGTTCTCCCGGGTCCAGCGCAGCGCCGCGAGGATGTCCAGCATGCCCTGGTTGGCGGCGTATTCCCCGCCGGCGAGGTCACCGAGGAACAAGTAGCCCAGCAGGCCGAGCCGATGGTTGGACTCGACCACCACCACGTCGTAGAGCTGCGCCAGGTGGGTGCCGTCCTGCCCCGTGGCGGAGCCGGAGCCGATCATGTAGCCGCCGCCGTGGTTGTAGAACATCACCGGCCGCCGCCTGCGGTCCGCGGCGGGGGTCCAGATGTTGAGGTAGAGGCAGTCTTCGGAGGGGGCCGGCATCCGGCCGTTGCCGTTCGGGCCCATCTCGTTGCCCGCCACCTGGAATGCCGGGTTGGGAAAGGTCACCGCATCGCGCACGCCGTGCCAGCTCCTGGGCGGCTTCGGGGCCTTGAACCGCAATTCGCCGAGTGGCGGCGTGGCGTAGGGCACGCCGAGGAACTTCACGATGCCGTCCTCGCGTTTCCCCCGCACCTTGCCGTAGCGGGTTGCCGCCTCGGCTGTTCTCGTTGCGCCCAGCGCCAGTGCCGGGAACGGCATGCTCATCCCGGCGATCACGGACAGCGACCCGCCGATCATCGCCCTGCGGGTTATCCCTGAGCCCACCATCGGACCTCCTTGTCGAGGGGTGATCAGATCGAAGTCGTGAAGGTGTGCTTGCCGGAGCCGACGCTGTGCGCGGTCGGGCTGCCGGGAAGGTGCACGGTCGCGGTAGCGCCGGGCGGCACGGTGACCTCCAGCCGGAACCCGTGCGCCGACTTCGTCCAGCTGCTGCTGACGGTCCCGAGCGGCGTCCGATAGCTGCCGGACGCGCGGGTCAGGTCGCCGACGAGCGCCGGAGCGATCTCCAGGCTGCGGTAACCGACCGAGCCGGGGGCCTGCCGGATCCCGGCCACCCCGCGAACGAACCACGCGTCGACCGCGCCGAGGAAGTGGTGGTTCTGCGAGCCACCGCCGTCGAGGCTCTCGGACAACGTCGTGTGCCCGCTGGCGACGAGGTAGCCGTAGCCCGGGGACGTCGGGTTGACGACCATGTCGTAGATGACGTCGTTGCGGTTGCCTGCTTGCAGTGCGCGGAAGAGCGGACCGAGCGCGACCGAACCGGTGGTGATGTGGTCACCGGCCTTGCGCACCGACGCGACGAGCCGGTCGAGCACCGCGGCGCGGTCGGCGGGCGCGACCAGGCCCGCGTCGAGAGCCATGGCGTTGGACGCTTCGCTGTCGCTGCCGTAGAAGACGCCGTTCTCGTCGACGTGCCGGAAGCGGGTCCTGAACTCGCCGGACAGCCGGGTGGCCAGTGCGGTGTACTTGGTGTGGTCGGCGGTCTTGCCGAGAACCTGCGCGATGCTCGCCATGTCCTGCGCAGCGGTGTAGTAGCCGGCGGTGATGGCCAGCTGCATCGGCGTGGTGTTGTCCGTCGCGGACCAGTCACCGAGCCCGGGGATGTCTCCGTTGTTGGTGGCCTTGTTCGAGGCCTCGTAATCCAGCCACGCGACCATGTTGTCGTAGTACGTCGCCATCGTCCGGGTGTCGCCGTAGGTCTGGTAAAGCTGCCACGGGATGCGGATGATCGCACCGCCCCAGTTGACCTCGTCGAGGAACTCGATGGTGCCCTGCGGGTACGGCAGCTTGACGGGGGCGACGCGGTGGAACTCCGGCGCGATGTTGGCGATCAGGCCCGGTGATTCGTCACCGGGCTGCCGCTGCGCGGTGGCCATGTTGCGCACGAGCTGCGGCTGGAAGGCCGACATGTCGTAATCGGTGAGCAGCGCGTCGATGTTGTGCAGGTTGTCGCCGGTGTAGGGACCCTTCTCCCGGTCCGGGCAGTCGGTCAAGACCGACGTCATGTTGCTCCGGATCGAACGCTCGGTGATGGCGTGGATCCGGTTGAGCAGATCGCTGGACGAAGTGAACTCGCTCGCGCTCGGGTTCGCCGCGTAGACGACGTCCATGGTCACGGTGTCCTTCGCGGGTGCCTTGCGCAGCCCGCTCACCTGCAGGTAGCGGTACCCGCTGTAGGTGAACTGCGTGTGCCACTTCTCGAGGCCGCGCCCGGCCAGGGTGTAGCGGTAGGCGATCTGGCTGCCGGGTTTCGCGCCGGTGCTGGCGATGTCCAGCGTGCCGTCCGCGGCGAGCTTCTCGGCGGGGATCATGGTGACCGTGTCGCCGGCGCGCCCCGCGACCGAAAGACTGGGCCAGCCGGAGCGGTTGGCGCCGAAGTCGAGGATGTACGAGCCGTCGGCGAGCTTGCGGATGTCCGTGGGCTGCACGGTCTCGGCGACGGTGACCGGCGGACGCGGGTTCGCGCGCAGCGGCGTCGTGTCCCGCGGCGTGGTCGTCTGCGTCAGCTTCACGACGCTCGCCTGCTGCCAGTCCGTACCGTTTCCGCGGCGGGCGTCGTACTCTTCGCCGCTCCACCACGACGAGAACGTCGTCGGCCCGAGTGCGGTGCGCCAGGTGCCATCGCTCGAGACGATTTCGCGGCGCCCGTCCCGGTAGGTGACCTCGAGCTGGGCGATCACCTTCGGTTCGCCGTACACGGTGTACTGCTCGAGGGTGTTGCCGAAGAAGTACCGGCCCGGTGTCTTCACTCGCTGATAGGTGCCACTGCCGGTCTCCAGGCCGATCGTGTTCGTGCCCGGCTTCAGCGCCCGGGTGAGGTCGTAGGTGCGGTAGTCGACCTCGGCGGTGTACGTGGTCTGGCCCGGCTCGAGCACGGCGTCGCCGACCGCGCGGCCGTTGAGCGTGGCGGCGTACATGCCGAGCCCCGTCGTGTAGAGGCGCGCCTGCTTGACCGGCCCGTGCACGGAGAACGCCTTGCCGAACACCGGCAGCGGGGTCTCTTTGCCGTCCGGCTGGGTGTAGTCGTAAGACGGGTTCTCGATCCAGCGGGCCGACCAGTCGGCCGCGGACAGCAGCCCCATCTCCCAGCTCGACTCCGCGCTCCACGGCGAGACGCGCCCGCCGTTGTCCCAGGTGCGTACCTGCCAGCGGACGTGGTCGCGGGCGTGCAGGGCCGGGCCGCCGTAGGCGATGTTCGAGGTGGCGGCCGACCGCACCTTTCCGCTGTCCCACAGGTCTCGGGGCCGGGACGGGGCGTCGAGGGTGGCGCGGATTTCGTAGGCCGCTTGGCCTGCGGAGCCTTGCGGCGGGAGCCAGCTGAGCAGTGGCTTGGCCGCGTCGATCCCGATCGGGTCCACGAGGTTCTCGGTCCTGAGGCTGGTCGGCTGCGCGGCGTGGCCGCCGCCCGGCGCCGCGGCGGCCACGGCCGATCCGGACGCGGCCAGCAGCAACGCGGTGAGGAGGGTGAAGATGGGGCGCCGGTGCTTCATCGGCGGTCCTTTCGGCCGGACGGATGGCTCGGTCTCGGGCTGGCTCGCTGGGCGCGATCGCACCTCGTCATCCCATGACTGAAACGTTTTACCTTCCCCGAAGCTACGAGGGATCCCCCTGGGCAAACAAGAGGTTGTCCGAATCCGGACGGATGCCGAGCACCGTTCAGACCAGTCCACGGCGTGCGGCCCACACCACCGCTTGGATAGGGGTCGCCAGGCCCAGCCGATCGCAGATCGAGCGCATCCGGCGGCGAACGGTCCGGTCGGACAGCTCCAGCCGCTGCGCGATGATGTCCAGCGGCAAGCCTTCCGCGAAGAGCGCGAGCAAGGCGAGCTCCTCGCGGTCGAGCACAGCGATCATCGATCCACCGCCCCCTGCTCACTCCGCCTGGCCGGCGCGGGGTTCGGCCGGCAGCGCAGCGATCGAGTCAACCGGCCTCGTGGCTCCGCGGCCCACCGACAGGGGCCCGCGGCCCGGATCCCAACGCAGCATCGCGTCCTCCGGATTAAAAGGTTTCAATCCATCGCGTGGTGACGCTACTATGGCAGCGAAGGGGAAGTCAACGCCGCGGGGCCACTGGTGGTAAATCGATTTTAGCCTCTGAGCCGACGAGCTGCCGCGCCCGAACAGCGACGTCGCGGGTCTGGCGGGGGTCTCCGTGGGCACGGTGTCCAACGTGCTCGACCGACCGGACCTGGCCAGTCGCGCGACCCAGGCGAAGGTCGAAGCCGTGATGGCCGAGTTGGGCTTTACGGCTCGGCACCTCACCCGCGGTGGGGTCGGGGCGTTGAGCCGTGAGCCAACGTCGGCCGGCTATTGCCACTTCGATCGCCCTAGCCCGTCGACATACTTCCTATCCGGATTCCCCCGCCCGCACGACTGGTTCGTCCGTAGCGCTTGCCAGCACGCGGTTGTTCAGTCGGGGATAGGCGACCAGCGTCACCAGGATGAGGAAAACACCTCCTGCCACATACGGAACCTGGACGCCAAAGGCGCCGGCGAGGACGCCACCGAGTGCCGCGCCGACCGGGCCCCCGATCATTACCAGCGTCCTACTCGACGAGAGCACCCTTCCCAAGAGGCGGCGAGGCACGATTTGCTGACGAAGGGTACTGACCACGACATTCTGCGCAGTCGTCAGCGCACCGGTCGCCATCATCATGAAAGCGGCAACCCATGCATTGGCGACAAGTCCCAGCACCAGAACGGCCACACCTACGCCGGCCTTCCCCGCAAGCAATACCGTGCCGGAGCCGAATCGCTTGCTGACGGCCGAGGCCCCCAACCCCCCGGCCGTTGCCCCCACCGCAGTCGCGGTCAGCAACAAGCCGAAACCAACGTCCGGAAGTCCGAGGACCTGCTTGGCCAGCAGCGCCAGCATCGCAAACTGAGCCGAGGCGACAACGTTGCTGAGGCAACTGATCACGGCCAGTGCCTTGAGGGTGCGATTCCCGATCAGCCACCGAATACCCTCGGCGATTTCCGTCCTCGCGCTCTTGCGTGGAGCGTCGGACGTGACCTCGGTCGTGGCGTCCGCCCGGATCGACCGGATCAAGATACCGCTGGCCGCGAAGGACAGGGCGTTGCCCGCGAACGGCAGGACGGGCCACACACCGAACAACGCGGAGCCCAGCGGTGGTCCCACGAAGTCCTCACCGTTGCTTTCCGCTGCGGCGATCCGCCCGTTCGCCATGGACAGGTGCCGTTGATCCCGTGACACGAAATCGGGAACAGCGGACTGGGCTGCGAGATCGAAGAAGACCTGGCCGACGCCCAGCATGAATGCTGCGAGCACCAGCCACACCAGGTTTACCCGCGAAGTCAGGATCAGTATTGCGAGAACAATCAGGACCGTGAAACGGGCGACGTCAGCCCACACCATCACCCGCCTACGGTCCAGTCGATCGACTATGACACCGGCGTGCAGCGAAACCAACACCCAGGGAATCTCGACAGCCACGACAACAAGGCTCAACGCCAGTGGGCTACTGGTGATTTGGAGGACCAGCAGGGGCAACGCGGCCGCGTGCATGCCGGTGCCGGTAGCCGACACGAGCGTGGCACCAAAAAGCCGGTGGAAACGGCCCCCCAGTTTCACCTTCGCGTTACCATATTCCTTTGTGCGCAGTTTCAAGGCTTCCTTCGATCGGGCGTCAGGAACAAAACACGTCGGCGATGCTTCCTGCCTCGATGATAGCCACACGAACACGCCGGACACCGAAACTCCTGAACTGCGCGATCAGCACCGCCCCCAGTCGACCGGTGGCCGCCGGTGGCCGGTCAACGACAGAGGATCGTGACCTTCCCGCGGATGTCGCCGGCCTCACTCCTGCGGTGCACGTCGGCGAGCCCGTCGAGGGTGTGCGTCTCGGTGACGTCGACGGTCACGACGCCCGCGTCCACGAGGTTCACCAGTTCGGTCAACTGGGCCGTGTCGTAGCGGACGACCACGTGGGTCGAGGTCACCCCCGGCGGCGCGGTCACGGGCGCCGCCGCGGAGATGATCGTGCCGGATCGCCGTACCGGCGGGATCCATGGCGGCGGCGTGCCGACCAGGTGGATCAGCACGTCGACGGGCTCCACGGCCGACGCGACGGACTCGCTGGTGTAGTCGATGATCTCATCGGCGCCGTGCCGCCGGACGGCGTCGAAGCTGCGCGCGCTCGCGGTGGCGATGACGTGCGCGCCGGCGCGTTTCGCGAACTGGACGGCGAACCCGCCGATCCCGCCGCCCGCGCCGTTGACCAGGACGCGCTGCCCGGCGGAGACGTGCGGGAAGACGACCTGCCACGCGGTCAGGCCGGCGAGCGGGATGGCCGCGGCGTCGGTCAGCGGGATGCCGGTGGGCGCGGGAACGAGGCGTCCGTGCGGCGCAACGGCGTACTCCGCGGCCGCTCCCCGCTCGAGCCGGCCGATGACCGGCCGGCCGGCCACCGTTCCCGCGACGTCCCAGCCGAGGGTGCAGGGCAGTGCGATCGGGAACAGCGACCGCAGGGCTCCGGAGCGGAGGGCGGTTTCGGTCGGGTTGAACGACGTCGCCGCGACCTCGACCAGCACCTCACCGTCGCCGGGGAGCGGCCGCGGGACGTCGTCGATCTTGATGACCGAGGGGTCGCCGTGGCGGTGAATCCGTGCGCATCTCATGGAAATCACCCTATGATCGGGCGGGGAGACACTCCATGCGCACAGCTCCTCGTTTTATGTCCGATCCTCTCGTGGGAGAGACTGTGGATGTCTTGAGCGACGTACTCGCCGTGATGCGCAGCGGTGAGCCGCGCTCGGCCCGGGTGGTGTGGAACGCGCCCTGGGGGCAGTGGTTCGCGCCGGTACCGGGCGCCGCGGGATTCCAGGTGGTGCTGCAGGGCACCTGCTGGCTCATCCGGGCGGATGCGGAGCCGCTGCCGCTGACCGCCGGCGACGTGGTCTTCCTGCCCCACGGGCAGGGTCACGCACTGGCCGACAGCCCGGCGACGCCAGTCGACACCCAGGCCTGCGACCCGGACGATCCCGAGTTCGCCGAGCGTTACGCGGACCGGCCGTCGACGGGCACGGGCCCGAAGACCGTGACGCTCTGCGGTGCGTACCGGCTGGATCCGGCGCAAGTGCACCCGTTGCTGTCGAGCCTGCCCGAAGTCGTGCACCTGCCCGCCCGGCTCGACCGTGATCTCCGGGCCGTGGTCGAGCTGCTGTGCGCCGAGCTGGAACGCCCGCGGCTCGGCACGGACGCGCTGATCCCGGCCCTGCTGGACGCGCTGCTGCTGTACCTCCTGCGTGCCTGGTTCGACGAGCGCTCCACGACGGCCGAGACCGGCTGGTCGTCATCGAACTGGGGCGCGGCGTTGCGAGACCCCGCGATCACCGCGGCGCTGCACGCGATCCACAGCGACCCGGCGCACCCCTGGACCGTGGCCGGCCTCGCGGCCCGGGCCGGGCTGTCCCGGGCACCGTTCGCGCGCAGGTTCACCGAGAAGATCGGCCGGCCACCGCTCACCTACCTGACCTGGTGGCGGCTGACCCTCGCCGCCCGGATGCTGCGCGACACCGACGCCCCGCTGCGCGTGATCGCGGGAAAGAGCGGCTACACCTCGGAGTTCGCCTTCGCCAAGGCCTTCAGGCGACACCACGGCACCGCACCCGGCAAACTCCGGCGGGCCGGATCCGAGCGCTGAGCGGCAGACACCGGACGCGCCGCTCCGTCCACTGTGGATCGAACATCCGGCCGGACGCTCACCGAGCCCGTCACCGCAGCTTGGTCGGCGGGGTGGTGCCGGTCCGTTCGTCGCCGTAGCTCAACCACGTCCCGATCGGGGCGTGCTGCCCGACTCCCGGCCGCCTGTAGTCGCACACGCCGTCGGGGAAAGCCGCCCGCAGCCGCGCCCGGTCCGCGGCGGTGAAGGCAACCGGGTAGTCGCGGAAGTCCACCGGCTTCAGCCTGCACTTCAGCACATCGAGGGACAGGCTCTCCCCCGCGACCATCCGGGTGTTCGCCGCCACCGGGTACTGCGCGCCGCACCGGCCGCTCGCCGGGTACGTCAGCTTCTCGGTGATCCGCGACGCGGCGGAAAGGTAGCAACCGTCGCCGAGATCCGCCGGCCGGTTCGCCAGCACCTTCTGCTGGAGACTCCGACGTGAACCGTCGGCGCCGATCGCGGTCAGCCAACGGTCCATCGCGTCGAGCTCGTAGACACTGGCGGCCGCCGCTTCGGCCGCGGTGGCGTGGTTTTCGATGATGACCTGGTTGCCCGCGGTGCCGTTCGCCCGCAGAAGCCGTTGCCGCATCACATAAGACCACTCGGTGGTGTGAATGTCGTTGCCGAACCCGGCGAGGTCGAGATCGGTCCGCTGGTCGATGATCGGCGTTTCCCGCAAACCTTGCGACGCGGAGTTCACGAGATCGAGGGCATACACCGCGTCGAGCGCCTTCGGATCAGCTGCGATCCGCTGCGCCACGGGCTTTCCGGTGTAGTCGAGGCCGCCGATGGTGGCGTTGAGGTCGGCGAATTGCGCCGCGGTGATCGTCCCGGCCTTCAGCGCGGCCAAGCCGTACTGCACACCCGTGGTGTCCAGCGGGCTGCGCACGAACCCGGTCCTCGGGTCCCGCCCGATCTGGTTGACGAGCTGCTCGTTGGAGTTGCACTTCACCCCGCGCGGGTTGGTCACCGGATCCCACCGCGCCGGGACCGGGATGGCCGCGTTGCAGCTGCCGGTCGCGGTGGCGCGGCTGGCGAAGGTCTTGTCCCAGGAGACGCAGGTGTCGTAGCTGGCGAAGCCTGCGACCGCCTGCTTCTGCGCCGCGGTGAACGACGCGCCCGGCCCGGCGAAGTACCGCTCCAGCAAGCGGCAGTCCGACACCGGGCCCCCCGTGCTCAACGGGTCCGGGAACGAGACACCGGGGATGATGCCGTCGACGATGCCCGGGTAGTTCTCCGCGATGTCGTACTGCTGGATCGCCCCACCCGAGCCACCCCAGCCGATGGTGTGGGCTACCGGGCCGTAGGTTTCGACGAAGTGCTCCTTGACCATCATCGCCGCCTCGGCCGAGATGATCGGGCTGCAGTTGTTGTCGAGCACGTTCAGGCTCGACGACGCAACCGCGTAGCCCCGGGCCAGGAACAGATCGTTGACGACCCCGCCGGTCGAGTTGCCTTGGTGGTAGCCCGCGTTGCAGCCGCCGCCGAAGGTGTAGACCAGCTTCCCGTTCCAGCCGGTGCCCGGCGCGACGGGCGACGGCGCGCCGTCGTAAAGAGCCGCCATCTCGTAGACGGCGCGGTCGATCGTGCCGCGCTCCACGCGGACCACGTACGGCACCGCGTGCCCGCCGGCCGTGGCCGTCGCGAGGTCCGCGGGCCGGGTCGCCGGGTCCGCCAGCGGCGCGAACGCCCCGGCGGTCGTCCGGTACTGGTAGCTCACCTGCGGCGGGACGCTGCAGAACGGCTGCGACGCCGCGGGCAGGCCGAACGCCTGGGTCTCGCAGTAGAACGGGTGCTGCTGCGAGCCGGAGAAGACGGGCCCGGTGATCGGGTGGTTGGTGACGCGCAGGTTCGCCCGCCGGTCCGGACCGTGTCCGCTCGTCCTGGCGCTGAAGTCGTTGGCACCGTTGCGCAGGCCGGTCACCAGGCCCAGCAGGCTGCCGTCCGGCTGGGCGTGGAACATCGAGGTCACGTCGTGGCCGTTGACGCTGACGTCGACCCGCCCAGCCTGCGTTCCCTGCGGCGAGCCGACCTTGACCAGGACCTGTCCCCCGCTGACGAGCGCGGGCCGCGGGTTCGACACCGTCTCGATCGTCAGCTGCCGCCTTGGTGGGGCGGCGGGAGCTGCCACCGCCGTCGCGGTCCCCAGCAGGGAGAGCGGCGCGATCAGGACCGCCACCACGATGGATGAGCGCAAAGCACGGTTCGCCACCAGATACTCCGCTCGCTCGTGGCATCGCGTCGTCGCGACACCGGGCAGCTGCCGGTATAGCACCTGCGACCCGACCGGAACAACGTCGAGCAGGCGCGCGGAGACGGCACGGAAATGCTCCAAGTGACGGGGATCGGACAGGTCTGCAAATGTCCGGCTGTCAGATGCCGCAGTGCTGGCACCCCACCTCAATTGCGTCCGAGTAACTTGCCAAGTCAGTTACTTGCACTTGATGTTAAGCGAGGGCCTCCCTAACGTTCTCGGCATGAACCTCACCGTCCTCGCGGCTTCCGGCCAGACCGGCATCGCCCTCACCCGGCAGGCGCTGCGACGTGGTCACACCGTGACCGCCATCGCCCGTGATCCCGAGCGGATCGCCCTGCCCGACTCCTCGAACCTGCGCAAAGTGACGGGCGATGTGACCGACGCGGCCGGCATCGCCGCCGTCGTGGACGGGGATTCCGTGGTCCTCTCCGCCCTCGGCACGGACCGGGCCGGGATTCTCCTGGCCGGTGCCCGGGCCGTCGTCGCCGCCGGCCCACGGCGCGTCATCTGGCTCGGTGCCTACGGCACGGGCAAGTCAGCCGAAGTGGCCGGGGAGGGCGCGGGCGTGCTCGCCGAGGTGCTGGGCGACCGGCTCGCGGACAAGGTCGAAGCCGACAACACCGTTCTCGCGGCCGGGGGCACCGTCTTCCACGCCGGGATGCTCGCCGACGGGCCGGAAAGCCCCCGTCGCCGCACGGTCGGCCTGGACGCCGCACCGCCCTTCGACCTCGGTGCGAAGGTCAGCCGGGAAACCGTCGCCGCGGCGATGCTCGACGAAGCCGAGGCGCCCGGTTTTCCCGGTGCCGTGGCCCTGCCGCTGGCGGAGTAGTCAGCAGGCGGTGATCTCCTCGAACGACGCCCGGACCTGCTCGCGGAGCCAGGCGTGGGCGGGGTCGGAATCGTAGCGCTGGTGCCAGTTGCAGTTGATCGTCGCGGCCGGCGACTCGATCGGCAGCGGCCGGGCGAGGAGCCCGAACGCCTCGATGAGCGGACGGCCGAGGGTCGCCGTGCAGGTGACCAGCGCGTCGCCACGGGCGGCGATCTGCAGGGCGGTGGACACCGTCGCCACCGCCGCGACCACCCGGCGCCGCAGGCCTTCGGCGGCCAGCACGTCGTCGATCGACGCGGTGAGGCGGCCACGCCGGGAGATCACCACGTGCGGGTGCGCCGCGTAGGAGACCAGGTCGAGTCCGCCGGCACAAGGGTGGTCCGCGCGCATCGCCACGACGAGCCGATCGTCGCCGAGCGGCTCGGACCGGAACTCGGGCAGGCTGGGCCGCCCGCCACCGAGTTCCAGATCGACACGGCCGTGTCGCAGGTCGTCGGTGTCGACGGGGTTCTCCGCCAGCACCCGCAGCTGTACCCCCGGAGCCCGCTGCTGGATCCGCCCGACCAGTACCGGTACCAGTGACGCGGTCACCGCGTCGTGGCACTTGATCGTGAAGGTGCGTTCCATCTCGGCCGGATCCAGCTCACGGATCGGCGAGAGCACCTCGTGCGCTTGCCTGACCAGCCGGTGCACGTCCTCCCGCACCGACACCGCGTACGGGGTGGGAGCCATCGAGTGGCCGGTGCGCACCAGGATGTCGTCCCCGGTGACGGCGCGAAGGCGGCCGAGGGTCCGGCTGACCGCGGGCGAGGACAGGTGCAGCCGCTCGGCCGCGCCCATCACGCTGCCCTCTTCGAGGAGGGCGTCCAGCACGGTCAGCAGATTCAAGTCCAATTGCATAAGAGTAAATCCTAACAAGACACAGATTCACTTCCCTCAACTCCAGGAGCCTCCCATGAGCCAGGACCTGCTTGCCGCCACCGTTGCCGCCGTCCGCCACGCCGGTGCCCGGATGAGGACGCGCTATTCCACCGAGTCCCGTCAGCCCGGGCTTCCCGAACTGCTCGCGAACCTCCAGGCCAATGACGCGGCCGTGGTCGACACGTTGCGACCGGCGTTGACCGAGGCCCTGCCGAGCGCGGGCTGGCTCAACGATGAACACGGCTCGGGACCGCTGGCCATGGGCGAGTGGTGGCTCCTCGACCCGGTCGGCGGCAACGTCAACGCCGTCCACGGCATGCCGGACTGGAACATCGGCGTGAGCCTCGTCCGTGACGGCCGCCCGGTGCTGGCGGTGGTCTACTTCCCCGTCCTCGACGAGATGTTCACCGCGACCGAGGGCGGCGGGGCGTTCCTCAACGGCGTCCGGCTGCGGGTTTCGGTCAAGACGTCGCTGGACGGCGCGCTGGCCGGGACCGGCCAGGCCAAGCCGGGTCACGACCCCGAGCTCGCGAAGCGGATGGGCGCCGCCTTCACCGCAATGACGAACTCCGCCCTGTACGTGCGGGTCTCCGTACCGGTGACCGGCCAGCTCGCCCAGGTCGCCGCGGGCCGGATGGACCTGCACTGGCAGTTCGACAACGTCCGGTCCCACGCGGCAGGTGTGCTGCTGGTCCAGGAGGCCGGAGGCGTTGTGACCGACCTCGAGGGCAAACCGTGGGAACTGGCCGGCGAGAGCTACCTCGCCGCCGCGCCGGGTGTGCACGCCGCCGCGCTGGAAGTCCTCACCGCTTGAGGGAAGTCCGGACTCGGCACCGCCACGAACGGGAGATCACGAATGACGACCACCGTGCCGCCCGGCCCCGCCGAAAGCTCCCGCACGCACTCACTCCGCAGACCAAGGACGACCATGAGTATCCTCGCCACGCCCCGAACCACCCCGCCGGCACGGGGCAACCGAGTCCGCTGGCGCATCCCGGCCCGGCTGCGCAAGAGCATCCTCGTCACCCATGTCGTGTCGGCGGGTACCTGGATCGGCATCGATGTCATCTCCGCCGTTCTGGTCGCGATCGGCTGGGTACGTGCGGGCGACGACCGCACCGCCGTGTACCGGGCACTCGCGGACTTCTTCGTCGTTCCCCTGTTGCTGTCGGCTCTCGTAGCGGGAGTGGTCTGCCTCGGCACCGGTGTTCTGCTGGGGCTGGCCACCAAGTGGGGACTCGTTCGCTACCGGTGGGTCGCGGTGAAGCTGGTCCTCAACGTCATCGCTTGCGTGATGCTGCTGGCGTTCCTGGGCCCGATCACCGAACTCGCGTCGGGCGAACAACCGTTGCAGGACATCTGGTTCGTCGCGTTCCTCGCCACCACCGCCATGGTGCTGCTGAGTTTCGCGATGGTGCTTTCGGTCTTCAAGCCGTGGGGCCGAGTCCGGCCTCGGCCGGCTGAACTTGCCTCATGACGCCGACCGTGCCCGGCCCGCGGGCGCCCCGTGACGTCCTCGGCTAAACCGATGCACGCCTTGAGGGGTGTAGCCGGTGTGGTTCCAGGAGGGACCGCACCGGCTTCGAGAAAGGGAAGACGATGGGTTCGAGGGGACGACGGATCGTGCGGGCGACGATGGCGGCCGCAGCGGCGGGAACCATGCTGATGTCGCTCGCGAGCACCGCGCACGCAGCTGCCCGGGACGGGCACTGTGACAACAACGAGTTCTGCCTGTACTGGGGGATCAACCGGTCCGAGTCGCTGTCGGACTTCGCCACGTCGATCCCGGACTACGGGGCCACCCAGCCGACCTGCTATGAATTCAAGGGCGCGGGGCGCGGCCGGCTCACGTGCGTCAAGAACAACGCCGTCTCGGCGTGGAACCGGACTGGCGGCACCGTACGTCTGTACGCCGCGACCAGTTGCACCGGCGACCGGCGCTGGGTGATCCAGCCCGGACAGATCATCAACGACCTTTCCCCGCTGGCCAACCAGAACCAGTCCCACAGCCTCGTTTCGTCGGGCGCCTGCTGATCCACCGCGGGGCTGGTGATCGGGCCGCCCGCCGCAGCCAGGCACGGTAGTTCCAGTCCAGTTCGCAGCATTGGAGGTGGTGGTACCCCAGGACGGCCACCGCGGCGCACCCGTCGGGTGACAGCTCGACCGCGGTGACGTCCTGGGCGCTGAGCGCGAAGGACAGCACCCGGTCGTCGGCCACCTTCAGCTGAGCAGGTCACTCACCAGCCGGCGCGCGTACGCGGGGTCGAGCGAGCCGGGACGGAACAGGATGCGGTACATCATCGGCGCCACCACGCTGTCGAGCACCGTCTCCACGTCCGGCACCGGCTCCCCGCGTTCCGTTGCCCGGAACTGCTCGGCCCACGCTCCCAGGTCGGCCGCGAGGCCGCCCCGGTCCTCGGGCGGGGCCTCGGGCCGCAGCCGCTCCACCGCGACATCGGAAAGCAGCTCGCGCAGGTCACCCCAGCGGCGGTAGATCGTCGACGGCGTGACTTCGGCGCGCGCCGCCACCGAACTTGGGTAACCGTGGCCGTGACCTCGCGGCGTGGGGATCAGCGGTGCCGGGCGCCGCCGTCGACGTGGACCGTCTCGCCCGTCACCCATCCCGCGCCCAAGAGCCACAGGGCGGTGTCGGTGACGTCCTCGAGCGTCCCGACCCTGCCTGCGAGGGAGGCCGCGGCGGCACTGTCGTACATGGCGCGGCGACGCTCGTTCGGAAGCCGGTCCCAGGTGCCCGAGTCGGTGATACCGGGCGCGATGGCGTTGACACGCAGCGGCGCGAGCTCGACGGCCAAGTGGGTGACCAGCGCGGCCAGGGCGGCATTCGCAGTCCCTTTGACGACGGTGCCGGGCTTGGGCTGCCAGCCCACGATGCCGGAGAAGAACAGGAAAGACCCGCCGGCAGGCATCAGGGGGGCGAAGTGCTTGGCCAGCAGCAGCGGGCCGACGACCTTGGCGGAGAAGGCGGCCTGGATCTTGTCGTGTTCCAGGTCGGCCACCGGCACGTCATGGTGAGCCGACGCGGTGGAGATCACGTGGTCGAAGGCGCCGAGCGACTCCGCGGCCCGCGCGATGGTGGCCTCGTCGGTGACGTCGATCCGGACCTCGGGACCGGACCGGGTGGCGACGACGACGTCGGTGCCGGCCTGCCCCGTGCGCCGGACGATCTCGGCGCCGATACCGCGGGCCCCGCCGACGACCAGGATTCGCTTGCCTGTCAGGTTCTCGCTCATGACCGCGACGGTATAGATTTGCTACCGGTATCTTCAACGCTACCGGGAGGCCCCCATGGGCAAGGCGTACAACGTCATGGCGGCGACGTGCCCGAGCCGCACCGTGCTGCACCGCATCGGGGCGCGTTGGACGGTGTTCGCCGTCAACGCACTGGAGGACGGGCCGATGCGGTTCACCGAGCTCAAAGCGCACATCCGCGGGATCACCCCCAAGGCCCTCACCGAGACGCTGCGCGCCATGGAGACCGACGGCCTGCTCGCCCGCACCGACCTGGGCGGCCACCCACCGCACGTCGAGTACGCCCTGACCGAGCTCGGCCGTTCTCTGCTGGTTCCGCTGCGTGCCGTACGGCAGTGGGCGGAGACGCACGTCCCGGACATCCTCGCGGCGCGCGAACGAGCCGGCGTCGGGGAGGCTTCAGGCTGAGGATGCCTCCCCGAACGCCGGCAGTAGCAGCCGTACAACGCACCCGGGTCGGAGCTCAGCCGTTGGCCAGGGCGCGGCCGAGGAGAAGCAGCAGGCGGTCCCAATGAAGCTGCCGAGCGGCGGGGTTGAAGGCGTCGGTGTCGGACATGGTGAAGCCGTGGACGGTACCGGGATAGATCTCGGAGGTGTAGTCGGCACCCGCGGCGTCCAGGGCCTGGTTGAGCTCGCCGAGAGCCTCTGGCGTCAGGTCGGTTTCGGCGTGGCCGAAATGGATCTGAGCGGTGATGCGGTGGAGGCTGTCGGGCCCGGCGGCGCCCACCGGGGCGTGGAACCCGGCGAGGGCGGCCACCTGGCCGGGGTGGGCCGCGGCGGTGCGCGTCGCCAGGAGGCCGCCTATGCAGTAGCCGGTCACCGCGACCGGTCCGGCGCTGACCTCGGGCCGGGTGGTGAGGAACCGGAGGTAGGCGTCGGCGTCACGCAGGACACGTTCGGTGGTGTGCGCCTCGATCAAGGGCATCAGCTGGGCGAAGACCGCGGGCCTGGCTTCTTCTCCGATGTGCTGGGGAAGTTCGATCACCGGTGCCGGGCCGTGCCGGTAGAAGAAGTTGGGGACGAGCACGTAGTACCCGTGACCGGCCAGGTCGCAGGCCATCTCCCGCAGCACGGGCCGGATGCCGAAGCCGTCCGGGTACATCAGCACCCCTGGGTGCCGCCCGCCCTGGTCGGGGAAGGCGGCGAAGGCGTCGGCCTGGCCGTCCGCGGTCGGAATCTGCAGCGTCTTGGTGGGCATGAAGTCTCCTGTCGTGGTTGATGCGTCGAGCCTGTGATCAACACGACGGGAGGCGGAGCCCGCGCAGCAGCGCAAGATCCTCGAACGAACAGCGGGCCCGCACCGGCCCACGCGGCGCTCAGAAGAGCACCGGGTCACCAATCCGTGTGTGGCGCAATGCCGTCCCGGGAATCATGCCCCAAAGCATAGGCCACCAGCCGAGAGCCGACGTCGGTCAGGTCGGCCTGACCGCCTCGATGTGCTCGCTCAGCCAGCTGCGGAAGGTTTGCAGGCGCGGGTTGAGCGACCGGACCACGTCGAGGTCGCGCGCACCGACGAAGTCACGCTCGCCTTCGACGTAGAACTGGAACATGTTGCCGAACTCGTCACCCGCGGGCAGTCCGAGCGCGCGGAACTCCTCGTGCGTGAGGGGCCGGTAGTCGACCGGTTCGCCGAGGGCGTCGGCGAACGCGGCGGCGTACTCGGCGCCGGTCAGGTGTTCACCCGCGATGCTGACGGTCTCGCCGACGTACTTGTCGCCGGCGGCGAACACTCCGTAGGCGGTGCGGCCGATGTCCTCGGCCGCGATGCCGGACAGTTTGGCCTCCCCCATCGGCAAGGTGAGCACGAGCCGGCCGTCCTCGCCCCGCGCCGGCCCGGTGCCCTGGGTGAATCCTTCCCAGTAGAAAGTGCTTCGCAGGTAGGTGGTCGGCACACCCGAGTCGCGGAAGAACGCGTCCGCCTCGGCCTTGGCGTCGAAGTGCGGGACCGTGTAGCGGTTCTGCAGCACCGGAACCCGTTGGCCGGACACGGGAATGACCTCGCGGGTGTCTTCCAGGGTCGACCAGACGACGTGGGCGACTCCGGCCGCCTTCGCGGCACGGGCGGCGGTCGCGGCCTGCGCCAGTTCGACGTCGGCGGACATGGATTCCCAGAAGTTGGTCACCACGTAGGCGCCGTGGGCGCCCTCGAACGCCCGCCGCAGGGACTCCTCGTCGTCCAGGGTCGCCTCCACCACCTCGGCGCCCCGCTCGGCCAGCGCACGGGCCTTCGCCGAGCCTGCGTTCCTGGTGACGGCCCGCGCGGCGAACGGACCGGCGGGATCGTCCAAAATGGCCCGGACGAGACCTCCGCCCTGCGCACCCGTCGAACCCAGCACCGCGATGATCTTCTTGTCGCTCATGAACACTTCCTCTGTAGTGCCGCCGCAACCCGGCGACGGCTTGGTCATTGCGGGCTCAGATCGACTTGAGCACCCGGACCCGGTCGGCGACCGCACGGCGGGCGACGTCGGATTCGAAGGCGATGGAGTCGAACTCGTGGGGTGCGCCGGGGTGGAGGTGGAACTCGACCGGCACGCCGGCGCGGCTGAGTTTGGTGGCGTAGGCGGTGTCTTCGTCGCGGAAGACGTCGAGCTGGCCGACTTCGATGTAGGCGGACGGGAGGCCGGTGGCGTCATCGAGGCGGGCCGGTGCCGCGGTGGCGGGGACGTCGGGGCCGCCGGCGGCCTCACCGAGTAGTGCCGGCCACGCGGTGCGGCTGTCGTCGTAGGACCACAGCACGTAGGGCGCGATGTGCGGGTCGGGGGTGGTGGTGCGGTCGTCGAGCATCGGCATGATGAGGATCTGCCGGGCGATCCGCGGGCCGCCGCGTTCGCGGGCGAGGATGGTCAGCGCCGCGGCCAGGCCGCCGCCGGCGCTGTCGCCCATCACCCCGATGCGCGTGGGGTCGACGCCCAGTTCGGTGGCGTGGTCGTGGAGCCAGCGCAGTGCGGTGTAGGCGTCTTCGAGCGGTGTGGGGAAGGGGTGCTCGGGGGCGCGGCGGTATTCGACCGAGAGCATCGGCACGCCGCTGGCGGAGACGTAGCGGGCGACGGGCCCGTCGAACAGGTCGATGTGGCCGAAGATGTAGCCGCCGCCGTGGAAGAACAGCACGGCCGGGCCGGGTGTCGCACCTTCCTTGACGTACCAGCGCATGGTGATCTGCGCGCCGTCGTCGGCGGTGGCGCGGTACTCGCTGGTCGTCACATCGGCCGGGATCGGCTGGGCCGCCCCGGCGGCGCCGATGATCGGTTCCCACAGGGCGCGGCGCGCCGCGATGTCCCCGACGGCCGGTGGGGTGGTTTCGGCCATCGCCCCGGCCATCGGGGCCAGTGCTTCGGCGATTTCGGGGTCCAAGCTGAGGGCCATGGTCTTGCCTTCCGGGATCGGGTGGGGTGTCAGGCGGGGAGGACGATGACCTTGCCGTGCAGGGTGCCGTCGGTGGCGCGGGTGTGCAGGGTGGCCAGTTCGGGCAGCGGCATTCGTTCGGTGACCTCGACGCGCAGCTCGCCACCGTCGACGAGTGCCACCAGGTCGGCCAGTTGGTCGGCGTTGCTGCGGACGAACAGGTCGATGC